>CAZQBX010000028.1:29323-40821 GCA_964592145.1 uncultured Ignavibacteria bacterium | reverse complement strand
CAAGGGTCTCGGCCGCGGCAGCGCCAAGCTGTTCTATTTACCCGCACCGCACACTGATTTCATTTTCGCGACGCTCGCTGAAGAGGGCGGGTTCATTGTGGCGACACTGGTACTGATTCTGATCGGAATATTAGTCTGGCGCGGCATCAACATTGCCATTCATTCGCCGGATCTTCCCGGATTCTATCTGGCGACCGGCATCACGCTGGTTGTGTTCTGCCAGGCGATGACCAACTTGATGGTGGCGACGGCGATGATTCCCGCGACCGGGTTACCGCTACCGTTTTTGAGCTATGGCGGTTCGTCGATGCTGATTACCTGTGCGGCGATCGGAATCTTGTTAAATGTCAGCCGCTATACGGTAGAAACGCCGCAGTTGTTTAAATCGAGGGTGAGTTGAGACGCATTATGTTTGCAGGCGGCGGTACGGGCGGGCATTTGTTTCCAGCCTTTGCAATTGCGCAAGAATTCCAGCGTCGATTGGGCAGCGAATGTGATGTCCGCTTCTTCGTCACGGGTCGTGAATTGGAGATGAAACTGATTGGTTCGCGCGGATATGCCATGAGCAAGATAAATGTGCGCGGCCTCAAGCGCGGCAGTCTGATGGGCAATTTGATGTTTTTCCCGATTCTGGCGGTTGGCATCCTGCAGGCGATAGCCAAAATTATCAGATTCAATCCCGACCTGGTCGTCGGCACCGGCGGCTATCTGTCCTTCCCGGCAGTGCTCGGCGCCAAGCTCACCAATCGCACGGCGTTCATTCAAGAACAGAACTCTTTTGCCGGTGTCGCCACGCTCAAGTTAGCACGGTTTGCCGATTTGATCTTCATCGCCTACGATCAAGCTGCGGCGCGGATCGGATTTCGAGAGAAGTGCATTCTTAGCGGAAACCCTGTGAATTCGCGCATTGGCGAAGTTGACCGGGATGAAGCGATCGCCAGTTTCAAACTCGATCTGAACAAGAAGACTCTCTTGATACTGGGCGGGAGTCAGGGCGCGGCATCAATCAATGGTAAAATTGCGCAGTCGTTGCCGGATCTGGCCAGATTGACCAATCTGCAGATCTTCTGGCAGTGCGGTAATCATCCCGACTCAATCGCCGCGTTCCAGGCCTCCGGCAATGCCGGAATCGCGACGCAGTTTATTCAGGATATGCCTGCGGCGTATGCAGTCGCTGATTTGATCTTGTGCCGCGGCGGCGCGCTGACACTTGCCGAGGTTACCGCTGCCGGCAAGCCGGCCATCGTCGTTCCATTTCCGCAGGCGACGGACGATCATCAGACCAAGAATGCTGAGACACTCGTCGAAGCCGGCGCTGCAATTTTGATAAAAGATTCACAATTATGCGACTTAAATCTTGTGAGTTTCATTGCACAGCTTATAAACGATGACTCAAAATTGTTGGCGATGGGGATGGCATCGGGATCGCTTGGCCGCAAGGGTGCAGCCGAAGCGATTGTGCAGCGAATGTTCGAATACATGGGGTGGAGATGAAGTTCGGTAAGATAAAGAAACTGCATTTCGTCGGTATCGGCGGTATCGGGATGTGCGGCCTCGCTGAGGTTCTACACAATCAAGAATACATTGTCACCGGCAGCGATTTGAGCAAGACGGAAGTCACCGATCACCTTGAAGCCATCGGAATAAAGGTCTACGAAGGCCACGCAGCAACAAACGTCAACAGCGCCGACTGCGTTGTGATATCTTCTGCTGTTCACGAAGATAATCCGGAGTTCATCGAGGCGCGCCGCCGAAAAATTCCGATCATCCGCCGCGCCGAAATGCTCGGTGAATTGATGCGTTTGAAATTCGGCATCGGAATCGCCGGCACGCACGGCAAGACCACCACGACCTCGATGCTCGGACACATTTTCGTCGAAGCGGGTATGGATCCGACTGTCATGGTCGGCGGCCGAGTGATTTCATTCGAGACGACGGTCAAGCTCGGTAAGGGAGAGCTGCTCATTGCCGAAGCCGACGAATACGATCGCTCATTCTTGACACTGACCCCTTCGATCGCGGTGTTGACGACGCTGGAAGCGGACCATCTCGATTACTACAAAGACCTCGATGAGATCAAGGTTGCCTTTACCCAATTTGCAAACAAAGTGCCATTTTACGGAACGATTCATCTTTGCCTCGACGAGTCGAATCTAGTTAGTCTGATTCCGAACCTGATTCGCCCGATTCGCACCTTCGGCCTTAAGGGCCAGGCCGACACGCGCGCCGATAACGTGCATCAGGTTGGCACCACAACGACGTTTGATCTTTATCACCAAGGCAAGCACCTTGGAAACATCGCGCTGCCAAAGCCGGGCATATTCAATGTCAAGAATGCGCTCGCCGCGATTTCCGTTGCGCTTGAGAACGACATTCCGTTTGCGACGATCAAGAAGGCGCTGGAGTGCTTCAAGGGCGTGAACCGGCGCTTCGATCTCATCGGTGAGAAGAACGGTATCAAGGTCTACGATGACTATGGCCATCATCCCACCGAAGTCGATGTCACACTGCAGGCGGCACGGATCGCATTCAAGAATCGCATCATCGTAGTGTTCCAGCCGCACTTGTTCAGCCGCACGCAGGATTTCTATGAGGAATTCGCCAAGGCGCTGCTCACGTCTGACATGCTGATCGTCGCGAAGATCTATCCGGCGCGCGAAAAGCCGATTGAGGGTGTTACTTCGCGGATGATCAGTGATGCTTCCGCCCGATTTGGCCACAAGAACGTGCAATATGTGGAAGATGTTACGCAAATCCCGGCAATCGTGGCAAAGTATGCTCAAAACGGCGATGTGGTTTTCACAGTTGGCGCCGGCGACATCTACAAGACTGCGCCCAAGATTCTGGAGGCGATCGGCAAATGAGCAAACGGATCGCGACATATCTCTTCTTTTTCTCGCTGTTGGTGCTGGGAGCCGGATATGCGATGACCAAGTACCCGGTTATCAAAGTGAGTTATGTTGAAGTCTTGGGATCAAACAAACTAAGTGCATCCGATATTCCCGTCACGGTTGGCGAGAACCTGCTCAACGTCGAGATGAAAGGTATTCTCAACAGTGTAATGAAGCACAATTTCATTGCAACGGCTGCCGTTCGCCCCGACTACTACGGAAAGATCACAGTTACAGTGACCGAGAAGAGCCCGGTAAGCTATGTATATCTGAACCGGCTCTATGGGATAACGGATCGCTGTGAGCTGCTTCCGGCTGATCTCAACGATCAGGGACTGCATCTGCCAATCATTCGCGGCGTGAACATCAAGACGCCGGTATGTTTCAGTATTATCGACGATGCCGCGCTGCGGGCTGCGATTACACTAATCAAAACTGCTAAGTCCAAATATCCGCGCTCGTACGACACGCTGTCCGAAGTGGTCATTGAGAACGATGAACTCAAGCTGATCATTGAGCCGGGATCGATTGTCGTGCATCTGGGCGTTGGCGAATTTGAAACGAAAATTCAACGGATTGAGAAGATACTGGAGAGCAACAAGAATCCCGGTCTGGATATCGACCTACGGATGGTTGATCTCGCTGTGCTGAAATCTAGAGTTTCTATGGATAGAGAGGTGAACAATGGGATCTGAAAGAGTTGTCTGTGGATTGGACATTGGCACTACCAAGATCTGTGCTCTTGTCTGCCGGCGATCGAATGATGCGGAAGACGAGATCATCGGAGTTGGAACGGCGCCATCCGAAGGTCTAAAGAAAGGTGTCGTCATCAATCTCGAGAAGACGATTGGTTCGATCCAGCGGGCGATTACGTCCGCCGAGGAGATGGCTGGAGTCGAGATTAAGACCGTGTATGCCGGAATTGCCGGTGACCACATCAAGAGCATCAATTCACGGGGCGTAATCGCCGTCAGCCGGTCGGACAACGAGATCTCGGAATATGATGTTAGCCGCGTTATCGAAGCGGCCAAGTCCTTCGCTATTCCGGGCGACCGGGAGGTTATTCACGTATTGCCGCAGGAATACATTGTCGACGACCAGGGCGGAATCAAGGATCCGACCGGAATGTCGGGTGTGCGTCTTGAAGCGGAAGTCCACATTGTTACCGGCGCCACCACCTCGGCGCAGAACATTTATAAGTCAATCAAGCGCGCCGGATACGAGGTACGCGATCTCGTGCTTCAGCCGCTGGCATCTTCGCTCTGTGTTTTGCACGAAGACGAGAAGGATCTCGGGACCGTGCTCATCGACCTGGGCGGCGGCACGACGGACATTGCGCTGTTCACTGATTCTTCGATTCGCCACACGGCAGTTATCGGGCTGGGCGGCCGCAATATCACGAATGACCTGGCCATTGGGCTGCGCACGCCAATCGACACCGCCGAACAGATCAAGATTGATTTTGGCGCCGCGATGATGAGTCTGGTAAACACCGAGGAGATGATTTCCATTCCCAGCGTCGGCGAACGTCCGCCGCGCGATGTCTCGCTGGGTGTGGTGGCCAGCATTATCCAGCCGCGAGTGGAGGAGATCTTCAAGATGGTTCTGCTCGAACTCAAGCGGACGAATTTCTATCAGTCGGTTGCGGGCGGCATCGTCCTTACCGGCGGTGGTTCGCTGCTGCGCGGCATCGATGTCTTGGCCGAACAGGTATTCGATCTGCCGGTGCGCGTCGGGACACCGCGCGGATTCGGCGGAATGTCGCATATCGTAACCAATCCCATGTACTCGACCGCTTTTGGCCTGGTCCGCTACGGCATCGATCATCCCAACAAAGGCAGTCACGAGGCAGGGGTTTGGAATCGCGCATTTAACAGACTGGAAAAAGTGTTCAATTCGTTGTTCAACTTTTAGGTAGGAAAACCCAAGGACGAGGTAGGAATATATGACGTTTGATTTTGCAGCAGAATTCGCCAGCTACGCGAAGATCAAGGTAGTCGGCGTCGGCGGGGCAGGAGGCAACGCCGTCAATCGCATGATCGACCAGCGGCTCAACGGCGTGGAGTTCATTTCGGTCAACACCGACTCACAAGCGCTGGAATTTTCCAAGGCCGAGCACAAAATGCAGATCGGCAGGAACATCACCCGCGGCCTCGGCGCCGGGGCGCGTCCGGAAGTCGGCAAGCAGGCCATCGAAGAGGACCGGGAAGCGTTCGCGAAATTGCTTGATGGCGCCGATCTGGTATTTGTCACTGCCGGAATGGGCGGAGGCACCGGCACCGGTGCAGCTCCGACCGTTGCCGAAATTGCCCGCGAAATGGGTGCACTTACCGTAGCGATTGTCACCAAGCCATTTGAATTCGAGGGCCGCAAGCGCATCAATCGCGCACTTGCCGGCATTGAAGAACTGAAGTCACGCGTTGATACGTTGATTGTGATTCCGAATCAGCGCCTGTTGCAGATTGTCGACCCGTCGACCAGACTGACTGAAGCGTTTATGATGGCGGACGATGTTCTGCTTCGTGCCACCCGCGGTATCTCTGATCTGATCACCATTCCCGGCCTGATCAATTGCGACTTCGCCGATGTCCGCACCGTAATGATGGAGATGGGCGATGCGATGATGGGCTCCGGCTATGGTTGCGGCGAGAACAAAGCCGCCAACGCCGCGCGGATGGCGATCAATTCACCGTTACTCGAAGACGTGATTATTTCCGGCGCCAAGGGCTTGCTGATGAACGTCACCGGATCGCCGGACATGACGCTGTATGAAGTCAACGAAGCGACGACGGTGATTTATGATGCGGCGGGTTCCGATGCCAATATCATCTTTGGTGCGGTCATCGATCCGACGCTTGAAGACGAGATTCGCGTGACGGTCATTGCCACCGGATTTGGAAACGCCAAGCGTGAGATGGTCGAACGTTTCGAACGCGTAGAGCGCATCGTCGAACCAGTCGACTTGTTTGAGAAAACGCTTGAACGCGCCACCGTGCCGCACATTGTCGGCGCTGAAGGCGAAATGAAGAGCGACGAGTTTATTACGAATGGTTCAGATGAGATTGATCAGGAGGATTTGGAGATTCCGGCTTTCCTGCGCAACCGTATGAGATAAGTAAATTCAAGTTGAGATAACCGACCCTACCACGACAACTTGGGTTATGCACGTTTCGCCCCCGTCTCGCAAGAGGCGGGGGTTGTTTTTTGCGGGAGATGCGTCGGCAGTCGGAATCAAGGTCAGACCGGACCAAGGTAGCGGTCGAGCCAGGCAAGAGTTTCCTTGATGTGCTCGGTACGCGGAACCGAGTGTCCATATGGATAGATGATCTGACGTTTGTGTTCCGGCGGAGTCCCGAGCAACTCGAACATCGGCTTCTGCGAAGTCTCGATTGGAAAGAAGAAGTCGTGTTCACCGTTGAGCATCAGTGTCGGCTGGGTCACGCGCGACACGTAGTTGATTTGGTCGACCTCGGGAAGTGACCGCTGAAAGGTCAATCCGGCAACATACAGTACCACGACCTTGAGCCTCTTCTCGATAGCCGGCATGATCGCCCCCATAGCGCCGCCCCAGCTGACGCCGTAGTACGCGAGCTTGGCTGCATCGATGTCGGCGCGCGTTTCCAGATAATCAATCGAGCGCGCCAGATCCTTACCCCACATGACAACGTGGTCGCGATAGAAAGCCGTCTCTTCCGGGTAGTCGGACTTGAGGTCATCGCCGCGCTGATATGTTCCTTTGTAGATAGGCAACAGCAGTGCGCGCCCACTCTTGACAATGAAATCGGTCCGGCGCAACTCCATTGCGCCAACACTTGATGTATGAATTGCCAACGATCCGGGGAATAAGACAACCGTTTGCAGCGGTGGTTTAATTCGAGGCGGCAGATACAGATAGGCGATCATCTGCTCTCCGCCATAGGCGGCCGCAAAGCGAATGGTCTGACGGATACCGTATGCTGTTGGTTCTTCAGCTTCGATTTCCGCATTGAGCGGCGAGTGATCGTACTTGTACAGACGGAGAAAGTAGCTGAAGATTTCGTCCGACACAGGAGTCTCTGCGCGGAAATTCCGGAAGGGGAGTTCGATTGTGCGCGTGAGCTTATCGTTATTCGGGTCGGGTTCCAGCACCTTTATGCAGCGAAAGCTGTTAGTCGCGGAACGGTCGAACGCTGATTGGGCATAACCATCAGTGAAAGCATACTCGGGGTCGCTCCAACCTCCGCCGAGGATGAAGCGTTCGCCACGCCGATCGCACTCATTCCACGCCCATTCGCGGACATTGCCGGCAAGATCGCGAACACCAAACCGATGCAAGCAGTCTGTTTTTCCGCCGGCGACGGGGCCACGCCCGCCGAAATTTGCCATCGGAATAATGCGCGCACTCGCAACCGTAAAGGCGACTCGATTCCAGTGGAAGATGGTTGGCAGTCGCTTACCTGCCCAACCTGCGTAGGCAGCCGCCTCGAACCAACTGATGCCGGTAACAGGAAGATCGTCCTCGCCGTGAGGAAACACACCCATCTCCCACGTGGCCGGGCCCAGATGACCCAACGAATCCGTGAACTTGGACATGGCATCATTCCAACTCAATACTTGTTCGCCGAAGACAAAGGGGAGCTGCCAGTATTCTTCGCTGGTATAGCCACCGGCGTCGACAAATTCCTTATACATTCGATTTGTGACCGACTGTCGATCCATCAGAAATGCAGTCATCGGTTCAGTCTTGAGGTGGTCCAATCCGGGCATAAAGAGGGGAAACTCACCTGCGGGCACAAATTCCATATCATCAGGAATGGACCCGGACTTTGGCAGCCTGTAGTGCCATGAGAGGGACTTTCCGTCGGTCGCGCCCATTGAACCGGCTTCAAACAGCCACAGTATGTCATTGGCGGTCCGATATCCAGCCAATTCCAATTTGAGCTGCGTGATGCCACGCGGGTATCGCACTTCGACCAGCGGTGTATTTCCGAGTGGAATCCAGTTCGGCTCAGTGTTGTCGTAATTCTTGACGTACGCGGCTGCGCCGGGCGGGTCGGAAGTGATCGTGATCCTGCGCGTGAAGTCGGGCCACAATTGTTCGAGCCGCGGCTCCGACGGATCAAATTTGGCAATCTCCAGCGCCATTTCAAATGCTTGCCACGATTCCGGACCTTCATCAAGAGTCTGTATTTTCTCGATAGTTGAGGCAAGCAGCGGCAAGGCTTCATCACGGACCCAGTTCTTCAATCGCGCTAACTCTTCGCCCAACTCGGCAACGCTCCCGAAACGTTGGGCAGGATCTCTCGCGAGACAGCGACAGATTATCTGCTCCAGCGGAGCTGGAACGAAATTGCCTAGTTCGGCAGTTCGCTCCGGTCCGGTATTCAGGATCGCACTAAGAATAGCACCGCTGTTGGGGCCGTCAAACAGGCGCTTGCCGGTCGCCATCTCGTAAAGGACACAGCCGAGCGCGAACAGATCGGTACGGGTATCAACCTCTTTGCCTTCCAATTGTTCGGGCGCCATGTACTGGATCGTTCCGACAATTGCCCCAAATGTCGTGAGCGGTTTGACTGCCGTTCGCGTGTCGTCTGACACGGGTTCAGTGCCGGCGACTTCAAAGGGCCGTGCCAGTCCGAAGTCAAGCAACTTGACGCCGGAATTAGTGAGCATCAGATTACCCGGTTTTAGGTCGCGATGGATAATACCCGCCGAATGTGCTCGACTCAACGCCTCCGTGACCTGTATGCCGATCTCAAGCAGTTCGCCGGTCGACAGGGGACCGCGGTTCAGCCGGTCGGACAGAGTCTCACCATCGATGAATTCGAATACCAGGTAGTTGAACCCGCTCACTTCGCCGATGTCGTACAACGTGCAGATGTTGGGATGATTGAGCAGGGAGATCGTGCGAGCTTCGCGTTCAAAGCGGGCGCGAATATCAGGTGATCCGGAATGGTGAGCCGAAAGCACCTTGATGGCGACATCACGCCCGAGACGTGTGTCGACGGCGCGATAGACCTCACCCATTCCGCCGGCGCCGATTTTTCGGGTGATGCGATAGTGTGCGACCATGGCGCCGTCCATGAGGGATTGGACCGGTGCGCGATTCTGTTCGGAGAATTGCTCGTTCAAGTCTGGCTTACCTATCTAAAGTGAAGATTAGAGGGTCACATAATCTATATTGGAACTGAAAATAGCGTTAGCATGCCATTGCGGCAAGTGAATTGCTGGAATATGGGAAGAACAAACTGGCATCGAAGACATTACGGATCTGCTGAATCGCTGCCCGCACCTAAACAGGTCTCCAAGAACAGCGGCATATGTGAATACGCCGGGTTGAACGACTATGCAAAGAAGATGAAAGGAAATTGACCACAGAGTCGAAACCAGCTAAGGCTTCGACTGCGGCGATTTAGTAGACTTTGACGACTTTACCGGCTTTGATGCAGCGGGTGCAGACGCGAATCGTGGCGACCTTGCCCTCGTGACGGGCGCGGACGGTGCGCAGATTCGGATTGAAGCGGCGTTTGGTCAGGTTGTGGGCGTGGGAAACGTTGTGCCCGAACTGGGGACCCTTACCGCAAATATCACAAGCTCTCGACAATTTCGATACCTCCGAAAAGTTTAGACTTTTATAATACGGATTCTCACCGGAAAATCAAGCCCTTCCTAACTATTTTTTTCAGACCATAAAATAGTGCTTCACAGCAGTTTAACAGAATCGTATAATAGATGCGACCGGGAGACCCAAATACTTAGACCGGATATCCCCGGCCTGGTCGGTTCCAGATGCACCCAACGTGGTAGCGAGGAACGCACCGTAATTACTCTCGGGATGCCTGCCCAATGGATGAGCAGGGTCACCTAAACCGTGTATCGGTTAGTAACTAATTGGGTCTCCCGGCATTTTTATGCCCAAACTTCAGTGCGCGAACGAATTCGCACCCGACTTCAAGCGTTCTTTCCCTACAATTCCCGTTGATTTTCCCCCAAAGAGTCGTATTATTCCGCTCTTTCCGTGACGGAGGATCAATGGCGGAACCGAAAATCACCCCACAATTAGTCGCAGACCACGGCCTGATGCCGGATGAGTACGACAAGATCAAGCAAATTCTGGGTCGCGAACCATCATTTACCGAATTAGGGATCTTCTCGGTGATGTGGTCGGAACATTGCTCATATAAGAATTCAATCTCGTTAATCAAGACCTTGCCGCGTTCCGGCAAGGCGCTGCTCACCGAAGCCGGCGAGGAAAACGCCGGTGCAGTCGATTTGGGTAATGACCTGGCAGTCGTATTCAAAATCGAGTCGCACAATCACCCGTCAGCGGTCGAACCCTACCAGGGCGCGGCAACCGGTGTCGGCGGAATCCTGCGCGATGTTTTCTGCATGGGCGCACGCCCGATTGCGGCGCTCAATTCTCTTCGTTTCGGTCAGCTCTCCGAAGCCCGCTCGCGCTACTTGTTCAATGGCGCCGTGCGCGGCATCGGCGACTACGGCAATTCATTCGGCGTGCCGACCGTGGGCGGCGAGGTCTATTTCGAGGACTGCTACTACGCGAATCCGCTGATCAATGCCATGGCCGTTGGAATCTGCAAAAAAGACCGGATGGCTTCGGCGACTGCCAAGGGCGCGGGCAATCCGGTGTTCATCGTCGGTTCATCGACCGGACGCGACGGCATCCATGGTGCGACATTCGCTTCTGAAGAGATTTCCTCCAAGTCGGAATCAAAACGTCCGTCGGTGCAGATCGGCGACCCGTTTACGGAAAAACTTCTGCTCGAGGCTACGCTCGAAATCATCAAGGAAGATTTGATCGTCGGTGTTCAGGATATGGGCGCCGCAGGTTTGACGTGTTGCAGTTCCGAGATGTCTGCCAAGGGAAACAGCGGTATTGAAATCAATCTCGATCTCGTACCGGTGCGCGAAGAGAACATGTCGGCCTATGAAATCATGCTATCGGAATCGCAGGAGCGGATGCTGGTTGTCGGCAAGAAGGGCAATGAGGATTTGATCCGGGCGATTTTCAATAAGTGGGATCTGAACTGCGTCGAAATCGGACAAGTCACGGACGGCAAGAACATGGTAGTCACAATGGGCGGCAGAGTTGTCGCGGATATTCCTTCAGGATGTCTCGTCCTCGGCGGCGGCGCGCCGGTGTATACGCGCGAGCAGAAGCGGCCGGCTTACCTCGACGAAGTCCAGAGCCAAGACTTCAGTAAATTGCCGCAGCCGAAGGATTATTCCGGAGTCCTTCAACGCTTGATCGGCTCGCATAATATAGCTTCCAAACGCTGGGTGTTTGAACAATACGATTCAATGGTGCGTACCAACACTGTGGTCGGCCCCGGCTCCGATGCTGCGGTATTGCGGATCCGTCACAGTGATAAAGGAATCGCCGTATCGACCGACTGCAATGCGCGGTACTGCTATCTCAATCCGCGTTTGGGCGGGCAGATTGCCGTGGCTGAATCAGCGCGCAATGTAGCCTGCTCGGGTGCACGTCCGGTGGCGATCACGAATTGTCTCAACTTCGGCAATCCCTATAAACCGGAAATGTATTACATGTTCGCAGAATGCATCAAGGGAATGGGCGAAGCCTGCCGCGTTTTCGACACTCCGGTTACG
>CAZQBX010000028.1:0-29313 GCA_964592145.1 uncultured Ignavibacteria bacterium | reverse complement strand
CGGAAACGTGTCGTTCTACAATGAAGACCCCGAGCGCGCCGTCTATCCGACGCCGACGATCGGAATGCTGGGCATAATTGACGACTTGAATCACATCACGACCAACAATTTCAAGGATTCAGGTGACCTGATTTTTCTCGCCGGAACGACCAGGGATGAACTTGGAGGCTCCGAGTATCTGAAGGTCGAGCACAATCTGGTGACAGGCAATGCGCCTCATCTGGATTTGGCAGTCGAGAAGCAGTTGCAGTCGTTCATACTTGAAGCTATCCGCAACGGTCTGGTCAAGTCTGCGCACGATATCTCTGAAGGCGGGCTGGCAGTGGCGCTGGCAGAGTCGTGTATTGCTGACCGTGAAAAACTCATCGGAGCGACGGTCAATGTCAAGGCCGATCTGCGTAAGGACGCACTCTATTTCGGCGAATCGCAATCGCGGGTAGTCTTGAGTGCCGCATCGGAACGCAAGGGAAGTTTGATCCAGTTGGCGGCATCGATGAATGTACCGCTGGCTGAGATCGGAGTTGTCGGCGGCAGTACTCTCAGAATAAACGACGATATCAAGGCTGACATTGCGACTCTGGCTGACACTTTCTTCGATACGATTGGCAACGTCATGTCGCTCGGCGCACAAACACCGGCGCGTCTAACTTCACAATCGTAGTCCGAGTTTTATTGATGCCCGCAAAGCGAAAGCAAAGGCGATCGTGATTCAGGGATACCTCGATTTTGTCCGCTCCAACCCGCTACTCTCCGCGGCGATTCATTTCGGCATCCTCGGTACCCTCGGCGAGTCGCTCTCGTACAGTCTGCGTCACAAGAAGATTGGGCTACCGTGCGGTTACTATTGGCAGATCTTCGCCAAAGTCGCGGCTTGGGCTCTCTTGGGGATCGTGATCAAGTATGGGTTCACCGGCATGAAAGGATTCACGGCGGCACTGATTGAACATCAAATGCTTCCAAAATTCTTCGCTGACGGAGTTGGTTGGGCGTTTGCGGTTTCAGTCTTGACAAATGTATTCTTCGGGCCACAGATGATGTTTTTCCACCGCATCGAAGACAACTTGATACTGTCGGATTGGAATTTCAAAGGAATGGGCACGGCGTTGTGGACGTTGCTGTGGTTTTGGATTCCGGCGCACACTCTGACCTTCAGTTTGCCAGGTGAGTGGCAGATCGGGCTGGCGGCCCTGTGGTCAGTCGTGCTGGGACTGATATTGGGATTGGCGAAAGGGAAGTGACATTGCCCCTCTTCGACCCTCTCCCAATGGGAGAGGGCGAAGGATAGTCTTGTTGGTGTGGCTTCAACAACTGAATGTTTAGCTTAACATCTCGTAGTAGTCGAGTTCGGTATCGATAACCGAGTTGTCGCCATTGCGATGCTCGGTGATATTCAGTGCCATCAGCTTGCCGTTCTTTTCGAATAATAACAGCAGTTGATTGCTGTTTCCCGGCTGCATGAATCCTTTGAGCTCGGCGCCGCGCAGTTCATTTTGCTTGCTAATGAAAGTTTCTGACAGATTCATTTCTTTCCTCCGAATGAATTCCAAAAAGTCCTATTCTGGTAAGTAATGTGTTGTTTTGTTCAAGCCTACATTGGCAAATCAGCTTGAAGCCTGATATTACTTGATTGCCAGAAGCTAAGCAATCAAAAAATTCCGACAGTGGCACGCCGACGATCCTCCATCGAACACGTTTCGGCAACCTTGACACTCTTCCTGCAAATCGCTAACTTAATCGTTTCGGAGGATGTTTATGGAGAAAGTCGCGTCACGTAATAGTCTCAAAGCACCGATTCAGTGCAAGGGCTGGCATCAGGAAGCCGCGCTGCGGATGCTCAATAATAATCTCGACCCCAACGTTGCCGAAGATCCCGCCAACCTCGTCGTTTATGGCGGTTCGGGAAAAGCCGCGCGCAATTGGGAATGTTACCACGCCATAGTGCGCAGTCTCAAATCGCTCGCCAATGACGAGACCCTGCTCGTGCAATCGGGAAAGCCGGTTGGGATTTTCCGTACGCACGACTATGCACCGCGGGTGCTGATTGCCAACTCCAACATCGTTCCGCACTGGGCGAACTGGGACAAATTCCGCGAGCTCGAGAAACTCGGCTTGATCATGTACGGACAAATGACGGCCGGCTCGTGGATTTACATCGGCACGCAAGGAATTTTACAGGGGACATATGAGACTTTCGCAGCGTGCGCGAACAAGCACTTCAAAGGCGACCTATCGGGCAAGTTCATCCTCACCGGCGGTGTCGGCGGAATGGGCGGCGCCCAACCGCTGGCCGCGACAATGAACAACGCTGTCATCCTCTGTGTCGATGTCGATGAGCACCGCATCGACCGCCGAATGGAAACTCGTTACCTTGACAAGAAGACATCCTCGCTTGAGGAAGCACTCGCCTGGGTGAAAGATGCCTGCGGCAGGAAACAGCCGCTCTCCATCGGGCTGGTCGGCAATTGCGCGGATACGCATCCGGAACTGGTTAAGCGCGGGGTCATTCCGGATATAGTCACCGATCAGACATCAGCCCACGATGAATTAAACGGATACGTTCCGAACGGCATGAGTCTCGTCGAAGCTGTGGCTCTCCGCGCCAAAAGTCCAAAAGAGTATATCAAACGCGCGATGGATGCGATGGTGGTTCATACGCAAGCGATGATCGACATGCAGACCAAGGGCGCGGTGGTGTTCGATTACGGCAACAATCTGCGCGGTCAGGCACTTGCGCACGGGCTCAAGAACGCTTTCGCGTTTCCGGGATTCGTGCCGGCATATATTCGTCCGCTGTTCTGCGAAGGCAAGGGTCCGTTCCGCTGGGCGGCGCTGTCGGGCGATCCGAAAGATATCGCTGTCACGGATGAGGTTATTAAGAGAGAGTTTGCCGACAATGCGGCTCTCGTCCGTTGGATCGATATGGCATCAAAGCGGGTCGCGTTTCAGGGACTGCCCTCACGTATTTGCTGGCTTGGGTATGGCGAACGCGCCACGTTCGGACTCATCATCAACGACCTCGTCAAGAAGGGCAAGTTATCTGCGCCGATTGTCATTGGTCGTGATCATCTCGACTGCGGATCGGTGGCGTCGCCGAATCGAGAGACCGAAGCGATGAAAGACGGTTCGGACTGCATCGCCGACTGGCCGCTGCTCAACGCGATGTTGAATACAGCTTCGGGAGCATCGTGGGTCAGTCTTCATCACGGCGGCGGTGTGGGTATCGGCTACTCGAATCATGCGGGCATGGTGGTTGTCGCAGACGGCAGTGATGACATGGCCAAGCGTCTCGAACGAGTGTTGACCAATGACCCGGGCACGGGCGTGATGCGCCATGTGGATGCCGGTTATGATGAAGCGATTGGTTTTGCGGCGAAGCACAGCGATATCAAGATACCGATGAGGGAGTAGGGGGGTAGGTCGAACACAATGAAACCACCGAGTGGTTGGCACAATTCACTTGGGCACGGCGAGCCACGCGCAACGAGGCAGTCAGAGCTGCAATGCTGACAGAACATGGGCACGGCGAGCCGTGCCCTACGCGATGGTAAAAGGAGGCTCAGTAGATTTCTGCGATGACAGAAGAAACTGAAAATCGGGGAAAGCGTTTCGTTCGGGGTCAACTTGGGCACGGCTTGCCGTGCCCAAGTATCACACCCGCAGCCTGAACAGCGTCGGTTTGGCAGTCCGCAAGGAGATTCGCTGTCTACGATAGTAGGTTCATTCAAATCGTCCGTTGCACGGCGGATCAACTTGCTCAGGAGCTCTCCAGGCGCACTAGTCTGGCAACGCAACTACTATGAGCACGTCATTCGCAACGAGGTAGATCTTGCGGAGAAGCGGGAGTACATTATAAACAATCCATTGAAGTGGGAATTGGATGAGTATTACACCGCCTGAAGGGGGCGCATTGCCATGCGCCCCGATGCGGAGGTGGACATCTGTGACGCATGGTCGCATGGAAACTGGCTTATTGGATGTACGGCCCCGCAAGGCGGGATCATCGACAAGCCGCGCCCCTACGCGATGATATTACTAACGAACTACCAGACAACAACATAGGCCGATGGTTAAGTTAACCGAAGAACTTTTCTGGATTTCTTTCAAACCTTCTGCAACCTTCGATTGTTAAACTGACAGTCACACAATTCACGGCGCATACGAAACGCCGCTGTTCAATTCAATCAAGCTGACACGCCCTTTTACCTGTATCGTCCATCGACGGATTTGCTGTTGGTCCGCTCCGCAAGTCCGAGCAGTACACAGTCAAACACAACTGGGATGTACTCTGCTGCGAGTCAATACTCGCAGACTCACTCGTAAACAGAGGAGACGAGCATGATAACGAAAATCAATTTGACAATTCTGGCGGCGCTATTGGTTCTGCTGCCGCTTGCGGCGCACGGTCAATCGAGCGCTCATTTTGGACCGCACCTTGGCATCCAAAAAGCCCAGGACGCGGAAGACGCGAATTACCTGGCAGGCGCGACGCTACGCCTGAAGCTGGCGCCGATTCTCGCCGTCGAAGGCGACATCGGCTATCGGCAGGCGAAATTCGGATCGAATGCGTTGACGGTCCGGGATTGGCCGATTACGGCGACCGGCTTGCTCTACCCGCTGCCAATAATCTATGGCGGAGTCGGAGCCGGCTGGTACAACACGACATTTGACTATTCCGACACCTACAATGATGTCGGGATTGATGACGAGACTTCGCAGGAGTTCGGTTGGCACCTGGTAGCGGGTTTAGAACTACCGGCTTCGCCAAGTGTCAAAATCTTCGGCGATGTTCGTTATGTGTTTCTTGACTACAAATTCAAGGAACTACCTGATGCCGTGCTGGAGGGCGCCAAATCGGACTTCTATTCCATCAATCTTGGATTGTTGTTCCAACTCTAGCGATAGAGTTGGAAGGAGTCGGCGCATTCGACAACCGGGGTCGGATTCCTATTAGGAATCCGGCTTTTTTTTGTCTTGCCAACCCGCGCAATTCGCAGTGAAAATAAAAGACTGCACAACTCTCCTTTTGTGGTCGAAGTGTAATTCGGTAGGACAAACTCAATACCTTCAATTGTATTGCCGTATAGTTGAAAGGTCGCTATTATTGTGGTGATCGTAGATTTATGAACCCTTTTATTGGTCAAAGGCCAGCAGGAAGAGATTGAGCGAAGACTCCCTGGACAAAACCAGAATCAAAGTAGTTGCATTGACACCGGGCGGTATGGTCAATCACTATCGCATTGTCGAGAAGATTGGCGCCGGCGGCATGGGGGAAGTTTTCCTTGCCGACGACATGAAGCTTGATCGCAAGGTTGCGATCAAATTCTTACCGGTGCATATGACGACCAGCGCGGAGTTACTTGAACGCTTCTATCGTGAGGCCAAGGCAGTGGCACGTTTGAATCACCCGAACATTGTAACAGTGCACGAAGTTGGTGATGTCGACGGCACTCCGTATCTGGTCATGGAGTATGTTTCCGGGCAGAATCTGCAGCTTAGTGGTTCTTCCCACTCCCGGTCGATCAGCCAAATTCTGGGACTGGCACTGCAAGTCTGCCAGGGGCTTGCAGAGGCACACCGCAAAGGCATCGTGCATCGTGATATCAAGCCGAGCAATATCATCGTTGACGATTCGGGCCGGGTCCGCATTCTCGATTTCGGTTTGGCCGCTCTTGCGGGCAGTGATGATCTGACCAAGGCCGGCACTGCACTTGGCACGATAGCGTACATGTCGCCGGAGCAAGTGTCCGGCCGCAATCTGGATCGCCGCTCCGACCTCTTCAGCTTTGGAATTCTCCTCTATGAAATGTTGACCGGCAAGAATCCGTTCAAAGGCAACAATGAAGGCGCCACGCTGCGGGCAATCATGGATTCGATTCCGGAACCGATCGGCGCGATCAGATCCGACGTTTCCGAATCGTTGCAGCGTGTGGTGATGAAAGCACTGGAGAAGGATGTTGAGGTACGCTACCAATCGTGTGAAGACATGATCGCTGATCTCAAGAAGTTGCTGTATGATTCGCAACCAAGCGGCGACAACGCCGTCCGTATCAATACCGATCGGTCTCTTGTGGTCGTACCGTTTGCCAATCTGAGCGCTGATCCGGAAAACGAATACTTCAGCGACGGTCTGACCGAGGAGATTATCACCGACCTCGCATCTGTCGGGAGACTTCGGGTGATTTCGCGCTCCTCATCGAATCTACTCAAAGCATCGCAGAAGAGCGCCCGGACAATCGGTGTCGAGTTGGGTGTACGCTACATTTTGACTGGCAGTGTTCGCAAGGCAGGCAACAGCGTCAGGATCACTGCGCAATTGGTGGAGGCGGCGTCGGACACGCAAGTTTGGGCGGACAAATATTCCGGTGCTCTCGACGATATTTTTGCCATGCAGGAGAAAGTGTCGCACGCAATTGTCGAGGCTCTCAAGGTGGAGTTGACCGGCAGTGAGAAAGAGCAGCTGGCGGCGCATGCCATTGTTGATGTCCGCGCCTACGAATACTATCTGCGGGCACGGCAAGACATCCACACGTGGAATGAAGCGGCGCTGACGCGCGCCGAGACGTATTTGAATGCAGGACTCGAAATCATCGGCGAGAATGCTCTTCTTTATGCGGCGTTGGCATGGGTCTATGCGCAGTTGGTCAATATTGGTGTACGGCAGGACGAATGGATCGATAAGGCACGAGAGTTTGCGGCCAAGGCACTCGAACTAGCTCCGACATCTTCGGAGGCTTATCACATTCGCGGATTGATCGCCAGCTACTTCGAGGGTTCGGTGCTCAAGGCGCTCGAGTGTCAGCGCCAGGCGCTCAAGTTCAATCCCGCGGATAGCGACGCCCTGTTTGAATTGGCGTTTGATTCAGCAATGGTCGGACGCATGGACGAAGCTCGTGCACTTGAGGCTCGGTTGCGCTCCATCGACCCGCTGACTCACAAGGCTGATGCGGTGAAGTCGTGGATATTGCTTTTGGATGGCAAATATCAGGATCATCTGGAACTGCGACTTCGTATGCTTGAGGCAGAACCTGATAAGCTGATCCGACGGACCTGGGTAGCGGCCTCTTACCTCTATGTCGGTGACACAGCCGGTGCAGAGCGGGTAATGTTAGGTGTGGAATTGGCCGGTTTTGCAGCTCGCCTGACCAAAACCCTGGTGCTGGCAAGCTCCGGGCGCCGCGACGAGGCGTTGGCTCTCGTCACTGACGATCTCGAACGCACAGCGTTGCGCGATCCGCAGTTTGCTCTGCATTTGGCAGAAGCCTTAGCTTTAGCGGGTCAGAGCGAACGTGCTCTTGCTACGCTCGAACGAGCAGTAAGTAGAGGCTTCTGGAACTATCGCTTTCTGGCAGTCCACGATCCGTTCCTTGAGTCATTGCGAAGCCATCCGAGATTCCAGAACGTTCTGGAGTACGTCAAGGGCAAGACTGCAGACACACCGGTTTAATCATCTCATCAGCGGACTCTGATTCTACCTCTTCTGCACCAACGTATACATAGCAAACAGGTCGTTCGCCAAGTCCATGTCCTTGTCCCAGCCGAAAGCCTTCGCCATCTCGTGTGCGGCGGGCGTATCGACGACATCAAATGCCAACACTTTGAAACCGATTTGTTCGAGTAGTTCCTTTTTAAATGGCGAGCGGCCATCGGACCAAGGAATGTATTTCTCGACCTCGGGCCCGGTGTACTTCGGGTGCAAGTTGTAGATCATGAAATAGCCGCCCGGCTTGAGCAAATCGTAGACACGCTTCACGTATGTCGAATCGTCAACGCCAAGATGAACGAGCATCTTCGGGTCGACCTCGCGTTCGGGATGGATGTAGCCATTTTTCAGAGTGTTCTTGGAGAAGAAGACATCGAATCCAGCGCCGAGTTGGGCATTGATAATAGAGTCGGTCGGAAAGAAACCGTAGAAGGCGCGCAGATGCCCGGGGTTACCCTTACCACCGGTTTTGCAACGGGCGATCTTGCCGGTGTCAGTAGGCTGCGAATAGAGGGCTTTGAAAACGGCTTCAACTTCGATTCCCGTTACATTGGCTCCGAGAGACGCCAAGCCGCGAAGTTGGCCAATGGAGCCGAAGCCGAAGTCAATTAGTTTCACGCCGTCGGCGGTTTTGAGTCCGGCTTGCCCCAGCAGGTCATAGGCGCGCACCACTGCGACTGGAGTGCCGTAACCGGTGAAATAATAAAAATCTTCGCCGTACTCCCGCTTGACAAAGCCGGAGGTGGAGTCGAGTCCGGAGGCAATATACTCGGATTCGGTCATTGCTCCGCGCGTCTCGCGGTTGCGATAGATGATACGCTGGCCCTCAATTTTCGGGAGTTCCATCATGGCAGCCAAGAACTGCTTGGCGAAGTCGCTCTTGACCAGCGGCATCATGGCCGTCGCGTCAATGCGCATTTGTTCGGTGGCGGAGACAGTGGTATCTTCCTGCGCCAGAAGCGGAGTGGCCGCTGCGAGCAGGGCGAACAGCACTGAAAGTAAGCGAGTCGTTGCTCGTGTCGACTCAACCGGGGGAATGATTGTATACACTACGAGTCCTTTCAAGTAATTGGTAACAGCTTACAGATACGACTGGCGACCGAGAAGGTTTCGGCGCCTGGTTGGTGTCCCATATGAGGATGTCCTTGTTGGTCGGCAATCGATAGATTATTCTACAATTTAAGAAGAATGGAGGCAATGAATGAAATCGCTGATATCAATACTGTGCCTTACCGGTCTTGTGCTGGTCAGCATAGGCTGCAGCGGATATACTCGCACTGTGCCCGAGGGATCGGGTGACTATGCGGAAGGTACCGCAGATTCAACGGAGTCCGATGACGCTGTAACCTATGAGATTGACCAGGCGGGGCAGGGGATTCCCGCCAGGAGTGCCTTGGAGGAAACCACTTGGTACTTGACCAGCGTGAATGGCCGTCATGTTGTCGTTGAACCGGGAGTGCAGCCGATTTATATTGAGTTGCTTACCGAGGGAAAACGGCTTGTCGGTTACACCGGCTGCAATCAGATTATGAGCAGCTACCGAATCAACGGTGGAACGTTGGTATTTGGTCAGATCGGTGCTACGAAGGTGTATTGCCGCGAGATTATGGACATTGAGAGAGAAGTCATTGACGCCCTATCGCGGGTGACCAACTACCGGATCACCGGTTCAATGCTGGAGTTGTCAACCGGTGCGGAATTGGTCGCAGTTTTCGAGGCGGTTGCCAATATCGAATAGATCTCTCGAGCTTTGAAAAATCTAGAGAAGTACAGGAGGTAACAAATGACAATTCGCATCATTTCGACTTTTGCACTAGCCGTGATGATCGGACTTGCCGGCTGTGCAAAGAAGAGTGAACCGCAGAACGAACCGGCGGCGCCGGGTGCGGCGACACAAATGAGTCAATCCACGCTGTTGGAAACGAAGTGGTTGTTAACAGAATTAAATGGTGGGGCGATTGCAGTGGACACTGCAAGGGAACCAATCTATCTGCAGTTAAATGCTGACGGTAGCCGGGTTGTCGGATTCGGCGGGTGCAATCGGTTAACGGGCAGTTTTCAGATCAGCGGAGATACTCTGATATTCGGGCACATGGCATCGACAAAGATGGCATGCCCATCGGGAGAAGACATCGAAATGGAACTGCTTGCAGCACTGGAGAAAGTCTGGACATTTGCGATTGATGCCGATGGGCTGGCGCTGAAAAGTGAGGCCGCTATTGTTGCTCGATTTAAGGCAGCGAAGCAGTAGACGAGATCGGCGTAGATGGAAAAGGTCGAGTTCTTCAGAACACCTCGAGAGTTCCGGCAGTGGTTGATGACAAATCACGCCAAGGCCCAGGAGTTGTGGGTCGGATTCTACAAAGTCGATTCCGGCAGGCAAAGTATCACCTGGAAAGAATCGGTCGACCAGGCACTTTGTTTCGGATGGATCGACGGTGTACGCAAGAGCATCGACGGCGAAAGTTATAAGATTCGCTTCACACCGCGTAGGCCGAAGAGCAATTGGAGTAAGGTGAATGTTAAGCGCTACGGCGAGCTGTTGGAATTGGGATTGATACATTCGGCTGGGACGGAAGCATACGAGGCGACATCTTCGAAGCGGCGGGATTACTCCTATGAACAAGAGAAGCGGGAGTTGACGCCGGAATTTGTCAGACGACTGAAGAAGAACAAAAAGGCATGGGAATACTTCTCCGGCGAAGCGAAGTGGTATCAAAGGACAGCTTGCTTTTGGGTCATGTGTGCCAAAAAGGAAGAGACACAGCGGCGACGTCTAGAGCAGTTGATCGCTGACTGCGAAAAGGGCAGGAGGATTGGACCAATTCTAACGAAAGAGAAACGCAAAGTCTAATCATCCGGCTCAGGCAACGAGTTAGTTCAGTTCGAATCGGCGTTCCGTCCGACGAGTGACTTCGGACGGAACTTGTGTTTTGTGGCTACGGGCAGTTGGCGCAGGGAGCGCTGCCCGATGCGAAAATATAATGCAAGAGGTAGACGACATCGGAGATGGTCATCGTACCACTGCAGTCGACATCGGCGAGCGCAGGGTCAACCGGACTTGGCCAAATGTCGAAGATCGCCCCAATCATCGCAACAATGTCACTGATGTTGATGTGCGCATCGTGATTGACATCGCCGCACGCGAAAGAAGAACTCTCAATGACGATTTGGACATCAATTGGTGCGTCGTCAAAATCAGTAGTCTCGACTGATTGAAGTATGCCGTTTCCCGTGTAATTGAACCAGATTGGGCCGGGAGTTGGTGACGATTCAGCGCCAGCAAGCAAGACTTTTGTCAGGCCGTTTTCGAAGGAGGAGGACTGGATGAAGCTGCCGGGTGCGGCAGGAAGAAATGACGGCACTACCTCTCCAACAAAGACCAAATATGCGCCGGCAAGTGGTGCAGGGTACTGAACGCTGACGAATTTGGATTCGGTGTTCTGGGTGAAGATGGCAGCCAATGTATCGGCCGGAGCAATAACTTTGGGGAATGGCAGTGCGTCACCGGAAATGACACGCAACTCGTAAATGAGATCGCGGAATTCGAGCGGCAAGCCATTGGCGTTGGCATCACTGGATGCGACTTGCGCTTGCATGATTAACGGATTTGGGTCGAATGCCGCGAGGCCATGCAGGAAGTAGTTAGAGAATAGAAGAGCATCCGCGATTTCATAGGGAATACCGTTGAGGTTAAGGTCACCGCGGTAGTCAACGGAATCGTTACACACGATGTCAACCGTACCATGACGGAAATTGACCGCGCGTTGCGGTTGATTGGTGGAGCCGCCAGCTAAGCAAGATTCAGGAATGCCCTGATTCGAATTAAGTTCGGAAGGTACGGGAAATGCTCCCCATGAGGGATCGGCGGCAAACACAGAGTCGGCGAGAAAATAGGTTGCACCGGTGGGCGAAGAGAAACCATTGTCAACGCAATCACCCCAGAAGAATTGCACAGGCAGGCCATTACACTCGTAGACCGAGTTGCCTGATACCTGGAACTTGAGCACAGCGATTGTGCCGCCTCCGGTTTCACCTATGTTGCAGGATTGTTGGCCCGGCACGGTCGGTGAATCGCCGAGCGCCACAATTCGAACCAGCCCAGACGGACAATTGACGGTGCAGCCAGTTGTAACATCGGTGCGGTAAATAAAGAATTGCCAGCCGCAGTTCGTCAGTAAAGTGCCCGGTTCGACGCTTTCAAGCGTAAGCGCTGATTCGTCGTAACTGATCAGAAGGTCGAAGCCAGCGGACTGGAAGTCGGTGCCGTTCGGATTGAATGTAATATCGACGTATTCGGTCATGCCCAGCATTGTGTTATGGGTACGTTCGATGGAGACCAGCGGGCGAGCGGCGAGAATTGGACCGGACGCGAAAGTGCTTAGCGAGAGCGCGATGGCAAAAAGTGCCAAGGCGGCATTGACGATGTGCCTCGGACATGGGACACGTTTAGACATACAACCTCCTCAACGGGTTATGGTGTCGAGCATTGTCTAAAACGTTAGCAGTATGATCTGACTAAATATCCTATCGAATATCTGGAAGTACCGTTTTCTGATTCTCATTCCGTAGCAGTACCGAATAATACCCTCAAAACGTAGATTGTCAAGTAGCCATTTAAGCGAACCGGGTTCGCTTCGTTTCCAACGTTCGTCCACAGCGAAGTGTGGTATATCGAGCACCCGGCCCCGGTTGTGTAGGCGGGACCGGGCAAATTGCGAAGAGGCTAGTCGCAGCTCGCGCCGGCCACTGTGCCGGCGAAAAAGCTTACGTCCAACTGATAGAATGTTGAGTCAGCTCAACACAAGACCACGCACAACATGAAGCGGCTGCGCGCTAAAGGCTGATGACAGCGGAAATCGCACGGCGGCGAAACGTGCGGAGAAGGCACTTCAGCCGCGGCGGGTCTGAATAATACAGATTTGGTTGTTGACGTGATGAGAACGCGCTTAGACATAGCAATTCCTCCCGTGTCTGCGAGAATTGGATTAAGTCTAAAACGCTAGCAATGAGGCTCTGAATGGACCTACTGTTGGGTTTGAATGAATTCGAGTTACTTGAGTTATCTTAGCGACAAAAGAATATGAAAGCGGGCTGCGAGTTTGTCAAGACAATTTTTCGCCCTCACCCCGCCCCTCTCCCAACAGGAGAGGGGCGAAAGGCGGGTGTGAAATTACTTCATCAATTTTGCAGTGAGTTTGATCTCGGTGGCGGCGAGTGCCTGTGAAATCGGGCAGCCGGTTTTGGTGCCGGCAGCGATCTCCTGGAATTTGGCGTCGTCGATATTCGGGACGCGGGCCTCGCAAACGAGCTCGATCAGGGTAATCTTGAAGCCGGTGTCGACCTTGTTGAGATTGACGTGAGCGGTGGTACTCACCTGATCGGGCACAAAGCCGGCGGCGGACAGGCCGGCCGAGAGTGCCATCGAGAAACAGCCGGCATGCGCGGCGCCAATCAGTTCTTCGGGATTGGTGCCGGTACCAGTCTCGAAGCGCGAGGTGAACGAGTATTGAGTTTCCTTGAGAGTTCCGGTTTCAGTAGACATTGTCCCCTTACCAGATTTGAGATCGCCTTTCCAGACGGCGGATGCTTTACGAATCATTAATTCCTCCTAAGTAATTGTAAACATCGACTCAGTTTACTTATTGGTACGGAGGATTAGGTTACGGGTTTGAACGGGGAGAGAAAAGTTGAGGGTGGTTTATCCGGGTCGGGAGAAGCATCGATACCAAACCACATCGGCCGGATAGGTCTGCACAGATTTTTGTACCAGCAGTCACGGCTTTGCTTGACAAATTTGGATAATATAGTAGATTATCGGCAATCGGGTGGGCTGTGTCTTCGCAATAGAAGTGACTTCGACATCGTTCACATCAGAATTGTCTGTGATGAGCGCACCCTGTCTGCATGTGGGCGAAAACGGCATTCATGGTATGAGGTAGGCAATGAAGACTGTAATTGGACTGATAGTGCTCGTGATCGTAATTGTGCTGGTGCAGCCTTCAGTTGCGCTGAACGCTAAGGATGTGACTCTAGACTATCGGGGCAGCACTTTGTGGACGGCATATAATGATCTGGCACTGCAGGGCGATTATGCTTATTGCATCTGTTCCTTCGGTCTGATGGTATTTGACATCAGCGACTCGACAACATTGACGCCGGCCGGCCAATTATACTTGCCGCGCGGGGACCGGAGGAAGATCGTTCTCGAGGCAAGTCGTGCTTACATCTCGGATGGAGTCGGCGGACTGAGGATCATCGATGTTTCGGATCTGTCGAATATGGCGCAGGTCGGGCATTATGACCCGACCGAGCAGATTTACTCGACGGCGGTTTCCGGAAATCGAGCCTATGTCGGTGTCTGGGATTCGCGCATGCAGATTCTGGATGTAAGCGACCCTGCCGACATTATCGAACTCGGGTCCAGCGATACTGCTCGAGTTTGTATGGACATCAAAGTGCGCGACAACTACGCGATTACATCAACCTGGAATGGCGGACTCCAGATCATTGACATCAGCGACCCCTGGAACCCGGAGTTATATGGAAGTCTGTTTTCAACAGATCAGTGTTACGGAATCGATATCCAGGGCGAGTATGTGGCGATGGCGGTGATGTCAAAAGGACTACGATACATCGACATCAGTGACTTGCAGAACCCGCTTCTGGCAGGAAGCTGGAGCAACAACGTACCGGCTTACGATGCGGCATTCTGCGATACTGTTGCACTCATGGCCAACTGGGGTTCGTTGCAGGTTATCAATCTTGCGCAGGCGCCGAACCTTAACCTGGTGGCCACGTTAGGCTCGCCATACAACTACAATATGCTTGTTCGCAATAAGACGGCCTACTACTGTGCGACCGATTCGATTCTCGCGGTTGACCTGCATGCCGTTCCGAGTCTTCCAGTTGTCGGTAAGCACCGGGCGCGTTACATGATTCTGGACGTTGCCGTCTCCGGAGATTACGCCTATGTGGCAAACTTGAAGAAAGGAATGCACATTCTCGACGTCTCCGATCCGACCAATCCGCGGTTGGTCGGGGAGGAGTGCACATATTCGGCTTCGGATATCGTGGTGCAGGGCAACTATGCCTACACGGTGGACGATGGTCTAAACCGGGTGCGCACGTATGACATCTCCGTACCCGAGGCGCCGGTTGCGGTGGGCGAGATATTCGGCGGCGGAGATATGAATAAACTCGATATCGACGATACTCTGTTGTGCGCGACGATGGGGAGTTCCGGTTTCGTAGTCCACAGTATGGCATCGCCGGAGTCTCCGAATTACCTGGGACTATTCGATCCGCCGGGAACGACGTGGGGTGTTGATTTGGTGGATACGATCGTGTATGCGGCTTGCGATAACGGGGGACTGCGGATTTACGACGCCGGCAGTCCGGCGAGTATCCATCAGGAGGGTTATTTCGCGACGGCCAAGCAGGCGATGGCGGTGGCGGTGCGCGATACGCTGGCCTACGTGGCGACGTGGTATGGCGGGCTGGAGATTATCAATGTCAAGAATCCGGCCGCGATGGTGAGGGTCGGTCAAATGCCGCTTGTCGGTCCGCTGTGGACGGTGGAACTTGACGGCGACTACGCCTATCTGGGCGGGGAGACCGACAGCCTGTGGGTCGTTGATATCAGTGACCCAACCGCGCCGGTCTGGGCGGGCTCATTTGGCACAACGTCACAGGCGCGTGATGTTGCGATTGCCGGGAATAGCGTTTATGTGGCAAATTATAACGGGTTGTTGATTCTTGAAAAGGGCGGCGGTATTGTCTGCGGTGATTGCGACGGTTCGCAGCAGATCAACGTTTCGGATTTGGTGTACATGGTCAATTACATTTTTGCGGGCGGTCCGGCTCCGCAAGACTCGTCGCAAGGCGACATCAATTGCACCGGGCAGATGGATATCGCTGATGCGGTGTATATGGTCAATTACATATTTGCTTCGGGTCCGGCGCCGTGCAGCGGGTGTGAGTAGGGGCATCAGATTGATTCGTGTGTGAAGTAGCCGTCAGGAAGAGATTTCTCCAAAGGAGACTTCGCCTGCCGCGCACGGTAATCAATCCTTGACAGTCAGTGCTGGTTTGCCATGATTGGCCCATGCTTCCGGAATATTGGGCGATTGTCGGCGCCATCATCGGTTCGATTGGCGGTTTGTACTACTTGTACGATACCATCGTCGGCAAAGCCCAGCCCAACCGCATCACGTGGCTGTTGTGGGGGATTTTCCCGATGGTCATCTTTGTGGCGCAAAGGGTGCAGGGCGTTGCGGGAATTTCGTGGACGTCGTTTGTCGCGGGCTTGATGCCGCTATTGATCGTGGCGGCATCGTTCTTCAACAAAAAAGCGTATTGGAAAAGTGATCCGCGCGATTACTACCTGATGGCGGCGGCGGTTATTGGCATCATCCTCTGGGCGATTACCGATAATCCGAATTTGGCGCTGTTGTTCTCGCTGCTCGCTGATATTCTGGCGGCGATACCGACGCTGATCAAGTCGTATTGGCATCCGCATTCCGAGAGTTGGATTGGTTATGGGATCAGCGCGGTTGGGTTCGGGATAAGTCTATTGTCGGTTCAGGTCTTCAACTTTGAGAATGCGACGTTCGCGGCCTATATCTTCATTCTGAATGCTGCGTTGGCGGTGCTGGCGGTGAGGGGGCGGAGCGATTGATGAGACGGGCAGACTGGGATGGGTGGTGCGCACAATGAACAAAGTGAATTGATTTACTTTCCCGAATTCTTTGACCACTGAAAGTAGTCACCGTGGGCAAGTCCGAAAACTGCAGTTCTTGCAGTGTCAACCCAAGCCGGTTTGACGGATTCAAGACTGTCAATCAACTCCTCGAACCGCTCATACGATACCCAAGTCGGGTAAGTGACCATGCTCTCGAAACATTCGGAATGAGTGCCCAGTAGTCGTGCACTATCTCCGCCGACTTCAATGTACGCGTAAGCATGCCACAGATCGGGACAAGTGCAGTTTTTGAAGTAATACTTTGCACCGTTAGCTGAAGGGACGCGCGCATAGAAATCTTCCCATCCCGCAAGATTCCCGCCAGCGCTTATATATTCAATTCCGGGGAAATCAACGAAGTGTTCGGCGAGCCTGATGGGATGCACGATATTGGCCGGCCTTATTCCGATATAATGCGGGTTGAAACTCCAATCGTAGAAATGGACACTGAAATCCAATTCGGCAGCAAGTTTGTTCCAATCCTCGTTGGTTCCGGCTTTGAGTTCTTCGAGAAGCTGGGGAGTTACACGCACAGTTGCACCTGAACCCATAAAGGGACTTAGGAATTTTATGTTCACGTCGGGAATTGAGTCGGCCCAAGTGCTGCGAATTAGGTCCAGCTCGTGGTCGATCTTGCGAACGAGCCATTCCTGTGGACGCAGCGTTCCGGAGGTATAGACCGCCAACAACTCCGATTCGCTTTGGTATTTCAGAGGTTTTGTCGTGTCATCCGGGGGTGCGATTACTTTGTCGTCTCCGCACGTCCAAATCAACAAGCATAGGCCAACGACGGTCACAACTCGCGAAAGCGGTGAGTGCAGGAATTTCCCCAAGGGTTTCATGAATTGCTCCTTGATACTTGAACAATATAGCGAATGTGGAGGCGGATGTCAAGGAAGGGAGTTGAGCGTCGAGATCGAGACTGCGGAGCTAAAGGGATGGAAACTTGTGGTACATCAAACCCACGGGTTCGGTGGGGTACGGAGTACTTGATGAGACGGGCAGACGAGGACGTCTGCCGCGCACGCAATGCTGCATTGGCGGTGTTGGCAGTGTGGGGGAGGCAATGGTGAGTCGGGTTCGTAGCGGCGAAGGGACGCCGAATCCGAAGCTATGTAGGTCAAGCGCTCTTGGTGCTTGACTTCATCTTTTCCCTCTTCAGCATGTCACGCCCCAAGAGGGCGTGGCCTACAGAGCTTACGAACGACGAAGGGACCGAAAATGCGCAATAGCTGCGACGAGCCCGATAACAAGCGCGATGACTGTTGCAACGATTGATCCATATAAGACGAAAAACAACCATCCCATACCCGGACCGTCGTCCCCACCCGGCCAGAGAGCCATTGCCATAATAGCGGGAATTATTAGCAAGCCGTGCAAGATAACAGCATTGCGAACTCGCTGACGGCGGTAGTGCTCTTGGCGTAACTCATGTGCGCAGAGCAATAAGCATCCAAGAGCACAGGCAACATAGGGTATTGTGAACGAATAGAGGTTTGAATCATACAGCCAACCAATGTAGCCGCCGAAGATCAAGCTTGAACAAAGAAGGAACAAAGACCAAATCATAACCACAATCAATGCCGCTGCCATTTGCAGCCTCCTAAATCTGAAATGGAATAACGCCACTCAAGCATTCGCTTTCTATTGCACCTCTTGTTTGCTAGTCTCTGCAGGTGGTTCCGATCCTTCGCACTTGTATGTACGTCGATGTTGTCGGGATTCGTGCTTCTCGCTAAATCGCGGGGCAAGTCGCTGGAAACCCGACCTGCGGAGCTGGATTCCCGCCTTCGCGGGCATGACAGTCAAGGCTCCGCAGAAGTGGGCACGGCAAGCCGTGCCCCTACGCGAACTAGTTCATACAATGCGCGAATGAATTCGCGCCAACAGACGAACCTGGATTCCCGCTTTCGCGGGAATGACGGGCGAGGGGATCCCGACAAACGCGGGACCTGACGCCTCGTCCCTGCGGATAATGTTTGTCGTCTTCACAACCTGGATCCCGACTTTCGTCGGGATGACACGGTACAGGTTTATCCTTCGATCTTGGTTTTCAGCCACTCCGTCAATTGCGAGACGTTGATGCGGTCTTGGGTCATGGTGTCGCGGTCGCGGATGGTCACGGTTTGATCGGTCAGGGTTTGGCCGTCGACAGTGATGCAATACGGCGTGCCGATTTCATCCATGCGGCGATATCGGCGGCCAACGGCGCCGGCATCGTCATAGAACATCTTGAAGTGCTTCTTCAGGTCGTGGAAGACGTTGATCGCGAATTCCGGCATGCCGTCTTTCTTGACGAGCGGGAGGACTGCGGCTTTGATCGGAGCGATCTTGGGGGAGAACTTCAGGACGACGCGGACTTCGCCTTTGACTTCTTCCTCTTCGTAGGCATCAACGAGACAGACCAGAAGTGTGCGGTCGCAGCCGGCTGACGTTTCGATGATGTACGGCACGAATTTTTCGCGAGTCTGGTCATCGAAGTAGCTCAAGTCTTTGCCGGTGGCTTCCATGTGGCGGCTCAAGTCGAAGTCGGTGCGGTTGTGGATGCCCTCGAGTTCTTTCCAGCCGAAGGGGAACTCATATTCGATGTCGAACGCTTTCTTGGCGTAGTGGGCAAGTTCGCCCTCGCCGTGTTCGTGATAGCGCAGGCGTTCGGGACGGATACCGAGCTCGTGATACCATTTGAGGCGTTCGGCTTTCCAGTACTCGAACCACTGGTCGTCATCGGACGGCTTGATGAAGAACTGCATTTCCATTTGTTCGAATTCGCGGGTGCGGAAGATGAAATTGCCGGGGGTGATTTCGTTGCGGAAAGCTTTGCCGATTTGCGCGATACCGAATGGGGGTTTCTGGCGTGATGGACCCATGACGTTGAGGAAGTTGACGTAGATGCCTTGCGCGGTTTCGGGGCGCAGGTAGACTATGGCGCTGGATTCTTCGACCGGACCCATGAAGGTCTTGAACATCAAGTTGAACAAGCGCGGTTCGGTGAGTTCGCCGCCGCATTCGAGCGGGGATTTGCTCGGTTTCAACGGACAGCGGGCGACATCGAGCTGATCGGCGCGGAAGCGGGCTTTGCATTTTTTGCAGTCGACCATCGGGTCGGTGAAATTGGCGACATGGCCGGAGGTTTCCCAGACCTTGGGGTGCATGAGGATGGCGGCGTCGACACCTTCGATGTCGTCGCGCTTCTGTGTCATGGCTTTCCACCAGAAGTCCTTGAGATTGCGTTTGAGTTCGATGCCGTAGGGACCGTAGTCCCAGCAGGAGCCGAGGCCGCCATAGATTTCGGATGACGGAAAGACGAAGCCGCGTCTTTTGCAGAGCGAGACGATTTGCTCCATACGGTCAACAGGTTTTGCCACAGATTCCTCCAGATGTATATAAAGATAATAAGTTCACGTTTATCCCCACACCCTGCGCGCTCTCCCAAATGTCACGCCTTCGACGTGATGCTCGACTAAAGTCGAACCCACAAAGGTCGTTGTCAAAACCGCAGGAGTTTTGACCTACAGGCTGGATCCCCGCCTTCGCGGGGATGACGGCGATAGTCGTCGGATGTGACGGACGCTTACACACCCCGTCTCCGAGCCTCATTCTTCGGCTCGGAGCCACCCCTCTCAAGAGGGGAATTAGCTAAGATTGACACAACAATTTCGTAATCGTTAGGTCGGGGTGGTGTCTCTTTCAAAGAACCGCAGTTTGCGCAGGAAGTCGAATGACTTGAGATCAACGCGCTTGCCGACATGGAACTCTGTTTGCGCCACCAGCAAGTCGCGGATTTGTTCGATCTGTGCCTGCGACATAACCATCTTGCGCGAATCAGAGATGTTGGTTCCGGCGAGCAATTTCAGCGCGCGCACGGTTGAGATATCCAGCGTCACGACAAGCTGATTGCCGACACACTTGGGACATACCACACCGCCCGACTGCGGACTGAACATCAATTTTTCGGCAGAGATCATCTTGCCGCACTCGGTGCACATCTCCAGTTCGGGTGCATAGCCGGAAAAAATACAGAGGACATACCAGAAATGCAAGATTTCGCGGCGAAAATTTTTCTGTTGAGAATCGTTGATCAGGCGCAGATAGCGCTTGAGGAGCAGGTAGACGTGAAGGTTGGTCTCTTTTTCGGGGAGAAAGAGATTGACGAATTCCATGGCCGCCGAAGCATAACCGTACTTGAGTTCGTCCTTGACGAGATTCCCGAAATGTTCCTTGGTTTCGGCTTTGGAAACGTAGTCGGCAGTGTCCTTTTCGTTTTCGTAGAAGACGACATCGCTGACGTTGAAGTACTGGAGCGCTTCCGCCATCGCCGATCCGGGCCGTGTGGCGGCTTTGGCAACCAGGGGGAGCTTGCCGCGTTCCTTGCTCATGCAGACGAGGAAGAGGGAGCTGTCCTGGACGCGAGTCCGTTTAAGGACAATTAATTCCGTTTTATTGATCGGCATAGTTAAATAGAGTAACGAATTAGAGGCGACGTGTCAAACGGTATCGCAGGTATGAAAAAGCACTTACCTTTGGCGGTTGTCGCGTAAAGGGAGGATGTCAGAACGCCCTCACCCCCAACCCCTCTCCCTAGAAAGGGAGAGGGGAGAAACGAAACGGGCAAGTGACTTCGTTGGGACGGGTTTACACACCCCGTCTCGACCGCCCTCGTTCCTCGGGCGTTCGAGCCACCCCTCTTAATAGAGGGGAATGAAGCTTGGAGGTGGGATGTTAGATGCCGGTTTCCGCGCTTCCGCCTCGTCGGACTGGTTTCTGGGTAGGCCGACCTATAAAGAGACGCAGGACTCCGGAGAAGCGCGATGATTGCTTTTGCAGAAGAGAGAAAGCGGTTAGCTAATATTCGATGACGCGTTCGCCGGGGCGCGAAAGCTGGAAGTTCTTGCGGGCGAGTTTTTCGATGTAGAGCGTGTCATTGTGGAGACGGAAGCGTTTGTACTCGAGGTCGACGAGGTCCGTGTTGAGACGGACCTCCTCGCGGTCAAGTTCGTTGATTTGCGCCCGAAGTTCCATCATGTTGAGGAATCCGTATTGACCCATCGTTAAGTGATAACAAAGAAGCAGAATCAGGGACAGCAGGATAAACACGATGAAGCGATTGCGAATTCGCAGCAAACGATTGTCTTCCTGACGCACCATTAAAATCGACTACTTCCTTGAAGTCAAATTGAAGAAGGCACTTCTGCCCGGGAACTCTCCCATATTATCCAATTCTTCCTCGATGCGCAACAGGCGATTGTATTTTGCGACGCGATCGGTGCGGCACAGCGAGCCGGTTTTGATTTGACCGGCATTAACGGCGACGGCGATGTCGGCGATGGTGGTGTCCTCAGTTTCACCGGAGCGATGAGAGACAATCGATGCAAATCCGGCGCGTGTGGCCATGGTGATGGTGTCGAGCGTTTCGGTAAGAGTGCCGATCTGGTTCAGCTTGATCAGAATGGCGTTGGCGGCTTTTTCCTTGATGCCGCGTTCGAGGAAGACCTGATTGGTGACGAACAAGTCGTCGCCGACGATCTGGACCTTGTCGCCGATTTCATGGGTGAGCTTCTTGAATCCTTCCCAATCGTGTTCAGCGAGGCCATCCTCAATTGAGATGATGGGAAAGGCTTTGCAGAGTTCTTTGTAGAAATCGACCATTTCGTCGGAAGTCAGGCTGCGGCCCTCGCCAGAGAGGACATATTTCTTGGTCTTCTTGTCATAGAATTCGGAAGCTGCGGGGTCAAGGGCGAAAAGTATATCTGTACCCGGTTTGTAACCGGCCTTTTCGACGGCTTCGGAAATAACCTCGAGGGCTTCGCGGTTGGATTTCAGATCCGGAGCGAAGCCGCCCTCATCGCCAACGGAGGTGTTGTAGTGCTTGGCGTGGAGGACATTCTTAAGCGAATGGAAGACTTCGGTACCCATGCGGAGGGCATCGGAAAAAGTCTCTGCGCCAGCGGGCATGATCATGAATTCCTGCAGGTCGACCTTGTTGTCGGCGTGCTTGCCGCCGTTAAGGATGTTCATCATCGGCAAGGGCAGGACTCGCGAGTTCGTGCCGCCGACATAGCGGTAAAATGGGAGCATTGAGTAGGAAGCGGCCGCTTTGGCGACAGCGAGCGAAACGCCGAGAATAGCGTTGGCGCCGAGATTCTTCTTTTCGGGAGTTCCGTCGAGGTTGAGCATGAAGCCGTCGACTTCGCGCTGGTTAAGCACGTCGATGCCTTCTTCCTTGATAGCGGGGATGATCTTGTCGTTGACGTTGGCGACGGCTTTGAGGACGCCTTTACCGCCGAAACGTTTTTTGTCGCCATCTCGCAGTTCGAGGGCTTCGTTGGAGCCAGTTGATGCTCCAGAGGGGACGGCGGCTCGGCCAAACGAGCCATCCTCAAGCAGGACATCGACTTCTATGGTAGGGTTGCCGCGACTGTCGAGAATTTCGCGTGCAAGACATTGAGCAATCTTCGGCATAGCCAAAACTCCTTAAACAGACAGACTTTGCGGTGAAAGTATGAAGTAAAAAGTTAGGTGCAAGAAAAAACTGCGACAATTGATGGATCAGTAGTGTTGTCTGAACCCACGGGGCGGTGGAGGACACCGTCGCTCATAACCCTCTGAGAAGATAATGCAAGAGGTTGGGGCTACGGGAGGAGAATTCAGACCACGCGGTAGGCAGGCGAAGATGAAAGCGAGTACTTTGCATGAGGAACCCTGCTAACGAACGTATAAGTACCAAAGAATCACTAAAGTCAGGAGAGCAAGAGATGGCAGAATTGAAAACAAAGCCAACCAGTAACAGTGTCGCGAAGTTTTTGGCAGCGATACCGGACGCCAATCGGCGTTCCGACTGTCAGAGACTTGCAGAAATGATGACAAAAATCAGCAAGAAGGAACCAAAGATGTGGGGAACAAGCATAGTCGGATTTGACGAATACCATTACGTCGGCGCAAGCGGCCGCGAAGGGGATTGGTTCATCGTTGGCTTCTCTCCTCGTGCAAAGGCTATTTCCGTGTACCTGATGGGGGGGCTGGAACATCAGACCGACTTGCTTGCCAAGCTAGGCAAACACAAGACCGGCAAAGGGTGTCTGTATATAAATCAGCTCAAAGATATCGACTTTGCCATACTAACCAAAATGGTCAAAGCTTCATTGCAGAAGATGAGAAAGAAGTAGCCTTTGCGGCAGTATCGACTTGTCCCGGACTACAGCAACTGATACCGCTTGCGCAGGTACCACTCCGTGCAGAGCATCAGGATGATAAAGATCAGAAGAAACTTGTTGTCGAAAAGGGTAAACTCGCTGCGAGAAGTAAACGTTTTAGGAGCGAGTCCGGCGAACTGCGTGATAGAAGCTGTATCGACGACGGCATAAAACTGACCGCCAGAGACTTCGCTGATGCGTTTAAGCGCGTCGAAGTTAGCGGTTTGGGAGAGGTCTTCCAGACTATAAGGCTCGACGATGAATGACGATGACGGTCGACCGATGGCGACACCTTCGCGTTTGACGGTGCCTTTGACTTCATATTCGCCAGACGGCAGATAATGCAGGTCGGCAGAGTAATTGCCGGGCCGGTCAAAACGGAAGCTGACTACCATGCTATCGGCTGGGTTCTGCCGCGAACGAAGTGAAGCTTCGACTTCGGCGTTGTCGATTGGAATGTAGCTTTCATCAAGGACGCGGGCATTGAGGCGCACCGATTCACCGGCGATGAAAATGGGGCGCTCGGGCGTGATGGTGATCCGCTCGACATCTTCGCGAGCGACGAGCCAGAGCACGAGATTATCGAGCATCTTATTATAAGTTGAATCCGATTCATTGATACTCTTCGCAAGAAAGTCGAGACGCCAAAGTGGGAATGCTGAAAGCATGATGACCTTGCCGTTGCGATACCGCTGGGCGGCCATAATCGGGATCGATTGATCGGGAGTCGCAGCTCCGGGCACGATGCCGATGACGGTAGCTTCGGGACGCAGGCTTTCAACTCGAAGGAATCCAGCAAAGGGGGGCAGAGCATTGAGGAGACGCTGGGTTGTTGCGCCATCTTCGGCAAGACGCATCAGCGGATGAATGCGGCCGCGCTCGGTCAACTGGAGATTTGTCTCCTGATGGACAACGGTGATTGATGTCTTGACAGGTTGGTACGGCAGGATATCTGCCGGGAGCCGGGTTTTGGGGCGACTACCAAAGTGTTCGCCGGCGAGGAAGAACAGGCCTTTGCCGGTGCGTTCAAAAAACGCATCGAGCGTCTGTTTGTGGTCTGCAAGCCAATCAGAGTCGAAGTCAAGCAAGATCAGAGCATCATAGGCGGCGAGGGCGTCGACATTTTCGGGAAACGGAATCGTGCCGGTAATGCGTTGGGGAGATGTGATGCATTGATCGATCTTGAAATCCTGCTTGGCGGCAAGAGCACGATGGAGGAACTTGAAATCCCAATTCAACGCTGAACCGGCGAGCAAAATTCGTATCTGGCTGGCGCGGATCTTGACGGAGACCTGTTTGCTGTTGTTCTTCTCCGATTCCTCATTGGCCTGGATAGGGGCGGAAGCTTCGAGCACGACATCACCCTCTTTGCTCGGTGCAAAGGAGAGCGCAACCTTCTGTTGTCTGCCCTGGCCTTCGAGATCGATGTCGGATTGCACGAGAACGCGTTCACCCTGGCGGATGCGAATCGGCAGGCGGAGATTCTCAAAGCCGCGCGATTCAACGATGATCTCCATCGGGAAATCTTTACCGACGAAGCCGATGGGGTTACAGTTGATTTGGGAAATCTTGATATCAGGCATTTCATTCGGATCGCCAAAGCCGATCGTCGTCACCGGCACGCCCAGTGAACGGGCTTCGGTGACCGGATTGGCGCCAAGATTGGATGCGCCATCAGAAAGGAGAATTACACCCTGCAAGTTTGATTCGGCGAGTTCTTTGTCAAGCGAGTTGAGGACGTTGCCGATCGCGGTGACGGGGAATGAGCCGTCAATAACACCATTTCGAGTGAGTGTGTCGGCGAACGTGTAACGGATGACCTCGGAACCGGCGGGGAGTTTGGATTGGATACCGTTGACGATATTCTCAATTTGGGCAAATTGCTCTGTCGAATGGCGATTGCGCGCCATTGAAGTCGAATTGTCGACAAGGATCGCGACGGTTGGCGGTTTCGATTCGGAGTCTTCCAACACAAGTAACGGTTCGGCAAAAACAAAGAACAGAGCGGCCAAAGCAAGTCCACGCAGGACACCCAGCGTTACGCGAAAGCCACGGGTTAACATCGGATTGGTGCGGCGATAGTAGAAGTAGGTCGCGGTAATTGTCGCCAGGAAAGCGAGAGCGATCACCCACAGCCAAACCGAGGTGAACGACAGGCTGTAATGTGTGACCAGCAAAACGTTCAGCATATTATGGTTATACTGCCGGAGGGGTGAAAAGATGTACCAAGAGAGAATTAAACGTCACGATTTATCGAAAAAGTGGCCAGTTTTTCGAGCGAATCATAATGGCGGCTGTTGGCAAAGGGCTTCAAGTAAGACAAAGCCTGATCGGCCAGTGATTGGGCACGAGTGCGGGCATAGTCGATACCGCCGGAATCCTGAATGAAGTCGAGGACAGTGTCGAAGCCTTTCTGTTCGACGCCGTTTTCGAGAATCTTGATGATGTTCTTTTTCGTGCGAGCCTGTGATTTGCGGAACGCGTGAATCAACGGCAGGGTGATTTTGCCGTTGATCAGATCGTTGCCGACCTTCTTGCCGGTGCGTTCGGCCTCGCCAACAAAATCGAGGAGATCATCGGCAATCTGGAATGCACAACCGGTGTATTCACCGAAAAATGCCAGGCGTTTGACCATTTCCTCCGAAGCGCCGGATAGAATCGGAGCCGAAGCTGCAGATGCCTGGAAGAGGCTGGCTGTCTTATCGGAAATGATCTTGATGTAGTCGGGTTCGGTAAGTTCGTAGTTGTGTGCTTCTTCAATCTGGCGAAGTTCGCCGACAGAAACTCTCTCGGTAGCCTTCGAGACGCGCTCAAGCATTTCAAGGGAGCCAGTCTTGACGAGCAGAGTAAAGGCTTTGGCGAAGAAATAGTCACCCATCAGAACTGATACAAGATTACTCCACTTGCTGTTTACCGTAGACTCGCCGCGACGCGTGTCGGACTCGTCAATGACGTCATCGTGGAGTAAGGTTGCCGTATGAATCATCTCAACCGCAAGTGCGGCTTCAACTAAGTGAGGTGACTTGAATCCAGTCGTCTTCGCGACTAGAAAAGCGAAAGTGGGCCGAAGGCGTTTCCCACGTGTGTTGAGAATATGCTTCGAGATGGTGAAAATAAGCGGTGATTCGTTCTTGAGAACGCGGACTTCGAGCTTCTTGAATCGCTCGAGATCGGCCTCGATAGGTTTGATCAGTTCTTTCAGTTCGCTGCTCTTCAACATGAGCCGTATTGTATCGTTTTCTGGGGCGTGCGTCAATCTTTTTATGTGATACGGGAAGAAGAGGCTTGGATATTGCGGAGGAGAGTCATGTCCCCACTATTACGCTGACCCCACGAGAAAACCTGGACACACCCCGACTTGATCGCGCTCATTCTTCGCGCGCTCAAGCCACCCCTCTCGAGAGGGGAATGATACCAATAGGAGTCGAATAGGCAATCGGCACTGGGTCCGCGCCGGTTAGAGCAGGAATTACGTTAAGGGGTACAGGGCGGCGGTCCACCGGCAAAGATATAATTGATCAAGTAGACGGCGTCGGAGATTGTGACCTGGGAGTCGCAATTGACATCGCCGACCTGCAGTGGAGTCGGCGCCGGACCGCCGGCGAAGATATAACTAATCAGGAAGACGGCATCGGAAATGGTGATGATGCCGTTGCCGTCACAGTCGCCGATGATCAGCGACTGCAGGTGGATGAACTGGGGTGTGGTCGAGACTGTGTCGCGGCCATCAGAGAATTCGAAGTAGTACTCATACCAGCCGGAAGTGTCGTACGCGGTCGTCACGGCAAAGGTAGTACCCGACTGATAGAGCTTTTCGCAGGCGACCATGTCATAAGTCGTTCCTCCGAGTACAAAACGGCGCACGGTTGCGAGATTATTTTCTGAGTCAGTGAACACTATTGAGGCGGATACCGAATCGTTGGTGGACGCCAGTTGCGGCAATGAAAGCGCAGGAGCCGTGTTGCCGCCGTAATTCAGAATCTGCGAAGCCGGGACAAATCCACCGGCACGGCCGATGTCGTTGGAGGTCAGAGTGGAGAGGTTCTGTGTGGCGGTGACCGGTGCGGTAAAGATCATTCCCGAAGGCGGCGGCCAGGTAGACCAGCCGGGTTGGGCGAGCAGGTCGGAGATATTGCACGCGAGACTCAAGTTACTGCCGCTGATATTCGTTGAAATGTTACCGATCTTGGTAAAGGAGCTGTCGACGGGATTGATCTTGTACAGGCCCGCGCTCAAAACGAGCGGGACGTTGACATAGATCATCGCATACGCCGCCGAGTCGGTGGCATCGGGGTCGATGATACCGACCGAGTAGAGGAAGAAATTGAAGCCGCTGGAGGTCGGAAATCCACCGCCGTTGTTGGTAAGGCGTGCATAGATCCTGGTATCGGAATAGCTCATCGCACAGGCAGTGATATCGAGATGGGTGCCACCCCCACCGGCGACATCGCCAATCGGATCAGATCCCATGTCAGCCAGCAGGTCAACCGGGACCGGGAAGGTGTTGGCGTTATTCTTTGGTGATTGCGAAATGACAATAGTGTCGACCTCGGAACGGAAATAGTACTCGAGATTTCCGGAAGGCGGGAAGTAATTGAGCACTCCAGAAACAGTCCAGGTCGAGCAGGTTTGATAGAGAACGGACATTGCAATCTGATTCCAAGAAGTGGAACCGACGTTGCGATAATTCATCTGATAGACGGCTGCAGGGCTGTAAAATGTCGGGTCAGGAATATCATATTGAAAAACAGTGGTTGAGTCAGGTGCGCTGTGAAAGTTTGGGGAATAGGGCGTAGGAAAGCTCTGGGCGAACAGTGAACCTGCGAACAGAAGCATCAAAGCCGCGATTGTCGTGATGAATGGGTGGCGCATAATGAATATCCTCAAGCGGGTAATCGTCGGGAAAAATGAGCAAGTAAACAAGCTATCGGCTTAAATATAACGAAAAGAGTGAATTAATCAAGCAGGGATTGGGCCTCGAAACACTGGCGTCGAACCGACCTCTTAAAGTTATGAGTCGGTAACTGATTCGCGTTGTGGGCACGATGGGGATTAATCCGGCAACGAATGGCATTGTCGAACGTATATAAAATCATCAATGATTGTGCTGCGATCACAGATGAACGCAGTCGGTCCAGGTCGCATGCCTGAAAGCGAGGTGTATCATGCGCCGATTGTGGCAGACGCTGGAAGTGTTGGTGATTTTGGCAATTCTAATCGGAGGATGTCGAACGATGTCGGAAAGAACTGATAGTCAGGTCGAGAAGGCCAAAGTGGAGCAAGTGATAAAGAACTCGATCACCTGGGCGGTCAACAAGGATAAGGATCTGTTGTACAATTCGTTCGTCAATGACTCGACGCTATTTTACTTCAGCCCCGACAATGCCGGTACGATATCGGGATTTGCGGCGTTCCAGGAACTGGTGGACAATCTGTTCATGAACCCGGCATTCAAGGCAATCCGGGCGGATTTCAAGGATTTGCGGGTCAGCCTTTCGCAGTCGGGTGACTGCGCGTGGTGGTCATGTTACTTGGATGACTTCAACGAGTGGGACGGCAAGCCGGTCAATTGGGAGAATGTGCGTTGGACGGGGGTCTTGGAAAAACGCGAGGGAGACTGGAAGATCGTTCAAATGCACTTCTCTCACGCGACGGAGGACTTCGTAAAGAAGTGACGCCGGTGCGTACACTGGTATTTCGGGAAGTTGTACAAGGAGGCTAGTCAAAAGGCAGCGCAAACGTCTTGTTGGGCTTGATCAACAGGCGCTGATGGGGGTAATCAAATACGACATTGAATCGCCGGATGAGGTCGTTACCCAGAATACCTTCGCCGGACTTCTGCTTGGAGCGAACTTCGATGGGAGCAAAGGCGGTTCTGACATTCGTCAGTACATAACCGC
>CAZQBX010000027.1:7602-40885 GCA_964592145.1 uncultured Ignavibacteria bacterium | reverse complement strand
TGGAACAGCCAACGAACATGAAAAGTGCAAGGGAGACGGCAAGCAAGAGTCCCATAATCGAGACGTACCGCTTGGACTTACTTGATCGCTTCACGATCTCCTCCTTACCGACACCTTCGAAAGTGCCGTGGTTGATAGTGCCGTAATTCATTCGGGGTGGGTTAATGCAAAGTCTCTGCCACCGTGTTTCGCCGGCGAACAATTCGCGGAAGAAAATCTAATATGTTGGTTGGTAATGGGTTACGATGCGCAATAGTGTTTCAGAATAGGACACTTTTTTTGAACAGCAAAAATTCAGGGGAAAAAAGAGGGAATCAGCCAACAGAGTGTTGGCTGGTGCCGATACCTGCGACCTTCCATGCGCCAAGCAGAGTGTTTTGGAAGTAACGATAATACCTTGATGTGAGCAATTCATTCAGGTATGGGTTGCCGTTCCAGTCGGCAAAGTTCTTGAGAAGCAATGCCAATTCATCGAGGTGAACCTCGGTTCGTAAGGTGTCAACTTCGGCTAGCCGTACCAATGACTTCAGTCGCAGTTCGAATTGATCTTGTGTGCGGGCGTAGTCGCAGCAGCGTTGATAGGCGGTGATCGCCAGCGCCGGTGATCCGGCGATGCGCTCGATTTCTCCCTGCAGGAATTCCGATTCATTTTGCGTGCGCAGGGACTTGGCCTCGGCGGCGAATGCCCGCAATTGACTGACCTGTGTTCGGGCGCGGTTGGCATCTCGAATGCCAATTAGGTAGCGGCAAAGCCCGACTGTGGCACGAGTCTGATATTCAAGCGATCCGGCTTCGCGGGCTGTCGCTATCGCCGTCTGGTAAAGTGTCTCGATATCGGCGTTTTCTCCACCATAGAACGCACATTCAGTGAGACGCACAGCGGTTTCTGCTTCCAATTCTTTGTCGCCGGCACTGCGGGCAAATTCAAGGACAGCTTGATATTTGCTTCGGGCTTCAACCAAGTGTCCCAGTATGAGGTCGATGTCGCCCAAATTACCAACGGTGTAGAAGTGGGGATGGGTCTCACCAAGATGAACGAATATGCGGTCGGCTGTCGAGAAGAGATCGGTCGCCTGACGAAGGCGGCCGGCGTGGACAAGCAAATTGGCGAGATTTCCAGAGGCATAAGACTGGTTACGACGATCGCCAAATTCAGCGAAAGCGCCCAGTGCCCGGTTGGCGAGTTCGCGGGCACGGGTGTAGTCGCCGCGTTCTTCGGAGATGATCGCCAGGTTATTGGCGATGCGGGCACCAAGGTAGCGCGAGTTTTTTGCCTCATGAAGATTCAGGCATCTCTCGAAGGAATGTGACGCTTCTTCGAGATTGCCACCGGACCAGTAAGCAAGACCAAGATTGTTGAGCGCGTGCGTCTGGCGAGAAAGGTCGCCGGCCGATTCTGCGAAAGCGACGGCTTGGCGACATGAGTCCTGTGCTTCTCTGATTTTGCCCGTGCGGCGCTGAAGTTCACCGCGCAGGGCATAGGAGTCGATGAGGAGCAACATGTCCGAAGAGCGAAATTCCCGTTCGATGAAGTCCAGCGCGATCCGACAGGCGGCGTAACGCGACTGCTTCCACAGGAGTTGAGCCAGGCGATTGGCAGCAGCGTGGTGTTCGTTGTGATTGGCGACAGACTTAGCCAGTCGGCGCCACAGCTTCACGATCAGGTGTGCTTGACGGTAATTGCCTTCGCCGGTATAGAATTCGGAGGCGCGATGAAAGAAATCGAATTGGTCCGATGGAGGAATCGCCGAGGCTTGCGGGGTTCGGAAGCAGGCTTCGCATTCGCGGAAGTAACCTGCAGCTGGCAGCGGCAGGCTTGAGTCAATTGCGCCAATCCCCGCCAGGAGGTTGAAGTGGAACGCTTCTACCGGGCGGTTCGACCTGGCAAGATGATGAGCTAACGATTGAATGTTGTCTTCAGTTTCGACCTGGAGCAAGGCGTCGGCAACGCGAGAATGCCAGTTCTGGAGTTGCAGCACCGGAGTGCGATTGTAGATTGTCTCGCGGAGAATATTGCGGCAGAATCGATACTGGACCGTGGTCGAGTCCGAGTCTTGCTCTGAGATCAGCAGGTCGGCTCTACACAGGAGTTGAAGAGCCGACTCGACTTGCCCAAGCGGCAAGTCGTTTTTCAGCAGCGCCAGATCGGCCGCTGTGAATGTTTGCGGAAACACGGAGGCGGCTTTGAGCAAGTTACGGTGACCTTCGGGAAGCTGATCAAACCGTGCCAATTGCAGCTCTTCGAGCCTGCAACTCAGGGCAATTTCGCCGACGGCGGCGACCACGTCAAATCGTTCTTCTTCACTAACGTGGGCAATAGCCTGTGATTTTTTCAAGTACTGCAGCGTCTCTTCAATGATCAGCGGGTTGCCGGCGGATGCAGTGATGAGGTGATTCTCAAGATCTGATTCGCGCTTGCCGCGGACGAAGACCGTTGCTAACCACGAGCGAATATCGGGTTCACCAAGACCTTCGAGAGACAGCGCAGTCACGTTTGGTCCGGCATCACTCCAGCGATCGTCGTCGTCTAGTAGGAGCACCAGGCAACGGCACGACGAGAGTCGCGATATGAGCGCGCGCAGGATAGCCGTTGACAGGGTGTCGAGTGATTCGAGATTATCGAGAACCAGTACTTTGCCATCGAGAGATTGTTGGAGGCAGGTGGAGACGAGTTCAGCGGTTTTGCCGGCGCGCAATTCGGGAGTCAGATCGGAGAGGTTGCTGTCACCAGATGTGGGCTTGCCGGCAATGGTCTCCATCAAGGGCAGCCATTGACGACCCAAATGATTGGCAGCCTGCTGGAAAAACTCGCCGGCGCTCCTGATACAGAATGACTGCAGCAGCATTTCATATATCAGCCAGCCGCCGTGGCGGAGATGACTGTCGGATGCATCGAGGTAGATTATTTTGTCTGACGCGACGTTTTCGACTGCTACAGACGCAAGCGAGGTCTTGCCGATTCCGGCGGGGCCGGTAATGGCTTGCCAGATTGGACCAGAGTCTGCCGATTGCGTCAACGCGAAATGCAATTGCTCCAATAGCGTGTGGCGGCCGAAAAATTGGCGGGGACGACGGAGTTTGGAGTGGTGCTCGCGAAGCGAATCGAAGGCATAGACGGTCACCGGCCGATCAAATCCTTTGAGACTCAGCTCAAGCGGATGTGTATTGCAGGAGTTTGAGACAGCTTGATGAAACTGTTCATCGAGCAACAAGCCGGCCGGTTCTGACTTGGTCATCAATCGCGCTGCCAGATTGACTGCATTGCCCATGACAGTAAATTCGCGCCGCCGCTGCGAACCAACCTCACCGCAGAGCAATGGTCCCGCAGTCAGTCCGATGCGATTGGCAAATGCCGTTTGTTCGATAGCCGCAACTTCAACGGCGGCTTTGAGCGCCCGTTGGGCGTCATTGCCGGTGGCTATGATGGCGCCGAACAGAGCCAGTACTTTGTGCCCAGAGCCGAACGGGTCAATTCGAGCGACTGTGCCGCCGGAATCGTGAATGGCATTCATAATTTTGGCCAGATGATCCTGAAGTGCGGCGGCATCGGAGTCAAGGGAGAGCGGTTGGACATTGACGAAAGCGACATACACTTGGCGATGCTCACTGTCAAGAGCGGACTCTGTGGCCGTCGAGAGAATGCGTTCGCGCAATGCTTCCGGGACATATTTGACGAGTGAATCATCGAGCAAGCCGGATTCATCGGCGATGGGGGCATCTTGGTTGTTGGGGACCGCTGATTTTGGCTGCGGTTTAATGATTACGAAGTCCTGCTCGCGCCGAATCTCATCGCGAGAGTACAGCGAACGGGCGAAATCGGCTGTGACACAGAGTTCACCGGCCTTGGCAAGATCGCAGGCACGGTACGCTTCGAGAATCGCAGCTCCCGAGATTTCGAATTCGGCCCGGCCATTAGCGGCAGCAATAGTGAGGAGATCGAGTGAACCGCGCGTTGCTCCAGCGTGCATAGACAAGGGGAATTGCCGGCAGACCGGCTGCTTGCAGTTAATGACTTCAATTGTCGAGAGCATTTCGGCATAGACCTGGAGGATGTCGGTATTCTCCGGAAAACAGCACCATACGGCATCACCGGAGAATTTCAGGATGTCGCCATTGTGGCGAGCGATGTCTTCCGCCAGGGAATCAAATAGATTGTTGAGCAAATCGGTCAAATGCTCAAACCCGACGCGACCCTGCAGTGAGAGGCTTCGAGTCAGGACAGTGAAACCGCTGGCATCAGCAAAGAGGAGGATCCGCTTGTGTTGAGAGGCAAGGTGTATTGCCGGGCGATGGCCTTGGTACCATTCGCGGAGTAGGTCAGGCAGGTAGCGGGCGACCGCGGATTTCAAGATGTTCCACTCCTAGTAGATGATGCGAATGATATAGAGGACGGCGAGATGCGCCGCCTGATCGACGAAGAATGCGTGTTTGCCGCCGTTGGTCTTATTGGATTTGATGTGATCCTGCAGCCAATGCTGAACATAGAGTACAGCCAGAATTATGCCCGCGAATAGGGTCGGAAATGGTCTTTGGCCCACCAGGAACTCTCCCAGCCACCAGAATGCGGCGACGGTGATGACATACACGAGAACATGAAGGGATAGAATGGCCTTATTTGACCCCTTGTGTTTGGCCATGTGATCTGTTTGCAGGGCGAAGTCGCCGAAGATATGTCCGAGGATCAGGAAGAAGAGAGTATCCGGCATCGTTTCAACCTCACGCGGGGATGGTGATCAGGAAGGTCGTGCCCTGACCGACAGTGGAAGTGACTTCAATGGTGCCGTTGTGAGATTCGATGATCTTCTTGACCGTGATCAGGCCGATTCCGTGGCCTTTTTCCTTGGTAGTGAATCGGCGCTGGAACAACTCGGGTAGCCGCTCGGGTGCGATTCCCGGACCGTTGTCGGAAATGCTGATCATGACTTTGGCAGTGCGCTGGTCGTGTCTTAGAGTAACGACGATCCGCGGCGAGTCATTGGCGCTTTGGCTATTAAGCGCATCAGCGGCATTGATAAGCAGGTTAAGCAACACCTGCTGGATTTGCGTTTCGCAGAAATTGACCAACTTGGGGAAGTCGAGCGCAATATTCGTCGCTACGTCGATATTTCGGAAGCGTTTCTGCGGGCGGAGTACGCGCGCCATAACGCGCACGGTCTCGGCGAGGTTCTTACGCAGGAAGACGCCAGAATCGTCGCGTGTTCCCATCAAACCTTCGACATAATTGGAGATAGACTCGACACTGGTGCGCATTGTATCGATATGTCGTGTGGCCTTCTCGTCAGGGTCTTTGCTCAAGCGAAGTTGAAGCAGTTCGAGATTGCCGCTGATGACGGTCAGATAGTTGTTGATGCTATGGGCGAATTCCGACGCCATCTCCGATTCAGTTGCAAACCGGTCAAGCTTGACGATTTGTTCGTTGAGTTCGATCAATTCGGAGATGTCCTCGAAATTGATCAGGTACCGATCATGGCTTGAAGTAGCGCGGGTATTGGAGATTGACACAAAGAAAGTTCTGACGGCAGCGCCGAGGTTGATGGTGTATTGTCCCGCCCAGGTCGACAGTTTGCTGCTGCGAAGGTCCTGCAAAGGATTACTGTCGACAAAATAATTGAAGAGGGAAATGGGGAATTCGGCTTGTTCGAGTCCCAGCATGCGACGGCCGGCCGGGTTGAGCAACTCAACCTGACCGTCCTGATCGATAATCGCGATACCGGCGGGAGACCGATCAATAACTTTCTCGAGGAAGTCGTTGACGCGCGCCAATTCAGCATTCTTGAATTGCAGTTGTTCGTTGTTTTCTTCAAGTTCAGCGACGCGAGTGGAGTCAGAATCTCGCAGTTTGCGGCTAAGATTACGCATGATCGCAACCGCGAATTCCGGTTTTCCGCGGACGAGTTTAAGGAACTCGTCGATGTCATACTCGATAGCGTCGCATTCGGTTTCGGCGATGACCGAGGCGAACCTCGGTGAATTTTCAAGCAAGGACATTTCGCCGAAAAATTGACCACTGCCGCCAACGGCGATCTGAATATTATCGCGGAAGATACTGACGGTGCCTGCGAGTAAGTACATCAGAGTGCATCCGGAGTCGCCTTCTCGAAGAATAACTTCGCCGGCATCGAAATGACGATGCAGTCCGGCGGAGGTCGGTGCTGTGATTTGCATTGACTCTCTGTTCACCCTGGGGTTTACTCCCTTGTTTCCCTTAAGTTCTTTGTCGGCAATTGGGTGTTTTCTCATCATTAGTAATGTGCAAATAGTGAGAGCGCTTCTCGGGGCGACGTTTCGCAAAGGAACAGTTAAGGAGAGTGCGAAGTGGAGATCAGAAGGTGTACTTGATTTTGACCTGCGCCCCGACCGCTTCATCTTCAAAGTCGGGCGTTAAATCGACATCGAATCCGGACAAGTGGGCATCGACATAGGCGTCAAACATGCTAAGAAAGACAGCAAGACCGGTAAGCCAGAGGTAATCATTACGACGGTCACGGTAGTTCAAATAAGTAGTGAAGTCTCGTCCTGATTCTGACTGCTGTACGAGGTCATATTGATCCTCGGCTTTTTTCCACCAGTGCACCGATTTGACAATGAAGAACGACTCGGCGCCAAAGACAACGGCGCTTTTGATGTATTTGTGGTTATAGAACTGGCCCCAACCCGGAACGGCGACGGAACGCAGCAAAGCACCCATGGGCGAGCGTCGCGCTTTGTCGGTCCGCTGGACTCGCGTGGAATCAGAGATGATCAGACTGTCCGATTGCGCAGAGAGTGGAGGCGCGAACAACGCGAAGACTAACAATATCGGGAGCAAGGGGCGTCGCATTGATGTATAATAATCGTGCCTTCAGACATCAGCAACAGCTATTACCAGCGTTATCTTGACAGACAATCGCGAAAGGGTATATTTGCCGAATGATGCCTTCGGAGCATTTGGTTAAGCTTCTGCGCGACAATGCCCGGACAGTCGTCCTGACAGGCGCCGGTGTGTCGGCGGAGTCGGGTGTACCGACCTTTCGCGGCGGCAGCGACAGCCTGTGGGCGAAGTTCAGCCCGCAAGAGTTGGCTTCGATTGATGGTTTCATGGCACATCCGAATCTGGTATGGGAGTGGTACTCGTGGCGGCGGAAGCTTATTGGCGAGGCACTGCCGAATCCGGGGCACGAGGCGCTTGCAAGGCTGGAAAAACACCTGACTAAGTTCACTCTCGTGACGCAAAATGTCGATAACCTGCACCAGCGGGCGGGGTCGGAACAAGTGATTGAGTTGCACGGTAACATACATAAGAACAAATGTTTCCGTTGCGGCCGTCCAGCACCGGAATCGGCATTAGCGACAGATCAAATTCCGAAATGTACCTGCGGTGGGCTGATTCGGCCGGATGTGGTTTGGTTCGGTGAATTGTTACCGGAGGCAGCACTCAACGCGGCGATTGCGGCGGCGGGGTCAGCGGAGTTGTTCATGAGCATCGGAACCTCGGCGGAAGTTTTTCCGGCAGCGGACCTGCCGGTCATCGCCAAGCGGTGCGGGGCGTATTTGGTGGAGATCAATGTGGAAGAGACGAGAATCAGTCCTCACGCTGATGAGATATACCACGCACCATCAGGGGTAGTACTGTCCGCGCTCTGGGATCAAATCAGAGTCGACGACAAATCACGATCGAACACTGTTGTTGATTAGGACGGAAATGAAATTGAAGATGCCTCCAGGAAAGTTTGTCTTGTACATCGGTCTGCTTCTGGTGTTAGCGGGCACTGTCAATAGTTGTGTTTACTACAATACGTTCTATTTGGCGCGCAAGAATTTCAATCAGGCGGAGTCGTCGCGAAAGCAGGCAAATCGCGATGAGGCATCGGGGGGCGAAATCAAAGGATACAAGGACGCGATTACCAAGGCTTCAAAGGTATTAAGCGAACATCCGACATCGAAATGGGTCGACGACGCGCTGTTTGTCATTGGCAAGTCGTTCTATTACCTGGGTGATTTTGCCAAGGGTGAGCGCAAGTTCCGTGAACTGCTTTCGAATTTCCCGGAATCGAAGTATGCCGATGAATCGCGATTCTTCCTGGGCAAGTCGCGGTACAAGCTCGAAAACTATGTGCTGGCGAAGGAGGTTTTCGTTGAGTTCATCGAGTCGAGCAAGAACGACGGCTGGCGAGCCGAGGCGATCTATCTGATGGCTGAAATGAGTGCCAAGCAGGAGCAGGACGCTGACGCTATCGATTATTATCAGCAGTTTGTCACCAAGTACGGTTCGAATTTCCGGACAGCAGACGTCTACTTCAAAATGGGTGAATTGCAGTTCAAGCTGGAAAGATACGCCGATGCCGGGGAGTCATTTGCCCGTGCCGGCGCGACCACGCAGGTTGAAAAGACAAAGTTCGACGCCCGCTATCGGCAGGGAACTGCTTTATTCAAGATCGACAGTGTTGCGGCTGGATTGGTCCTGTTCGAGAAATTGCGAGCCGAACAGCAGGACTCGGTACAACTGGGCAATATTCTCCTGCGTATTGCCGAGGGCAATAAGCTTCTGGGCAACGAGCGCGAGGCGATTCTACTTTACAATGAAGTTGGCGAGAATTTCACGAAGCGAATCGAATCGGCGGAAGCGTATTACCGTCTGGGCGAGATCGCACAAGAAGATTGGGGTGACCTGGTCGTCGCCAAAGACATGTATGAATTGGCCGGCAAAGAGCAACGCGGCGGCGATTGGCGAACGATGGCAATGGAAAAGGTCGCGGATATCAAGCTGGTCGAGACCTACTTATCGGCGGTCGGGTCGGACTCACTTGATAGTGCGCTGGAGAGCCGTTATCTTCTGGCAGAAATGTACCGGACCGAGCTGAACCGACCCGATTCGGCGATACAGGAGTACCAGAAGATCATCGAGCTTGGACCCGAAAGTCCTCTGGCTCCGCGTTCGCTTCTGGCAATTGGCTGGATACTGGAAAACAACTATCAAGACACCGCAGCCTCGCGTGCCCAGTACCAAAAGGTTATCGACCAATACCCGCAGTCGGATGCATTGCAGAAGGCAGTCGAACTTTTGGATCTACAAGGCGCCGAACCATACGAATACTATCCGGACAAATTGTACAGCATGGCGGAGAACCAGCTTTTTGATGCCGAGAATTTGGATTCGGCAAAATCGCTGTTTCAGAGGTTGATTGATGACTTTCCCAAATCCCGCCTGGTTCCCAAAGCCGAGTTTGCCTTGGCAAAGATCCAGTTAATGGAATTTGTTCCGGCGACGAAGCCTCGACCGAAGCCAAAAGAAGATCCTGCGGTGACGGTAGAAGATTCGGCGGCGACAAAGAATGATTCTACAATTGTGTTAGATTCGACCAAGCTGCCGATTGTCGTGGATTCGTTGATGGCAGCCGGAGCGGAAACCGGTGATTCGGTTTTAGCGGCAGATTCGTCAAAGTCAGTGGTCCCTAAGGATTCTATCAAGTCGATGACGGTTGGTGATACTGCTAAAGGCGCAGCAACGAGCAGTATTGATAAGCCGGCAAGTGCGGGCGATAGCACCAAAGGAATAACTGCGAGTGATAGTGTCAAGGCGGAGCCCGGAGACAGCATTGTCAGGCTTTCCGACATGATCGGCCGCACGGATGTTGCTGCAATCGATACATTAGCGGCGGCTGCCCGCCGCGACTCGATATTGGCTGTACATGCGGCAAGGTTAGACTCGTTAAGAGCACCCCATAAGCCTGATTCAACCAAGGTCGCGGTTGGGAAGGACTCGACGAAGACTGCGGCACCAGCGAAGGACTCACTGGCGATCAAGTCTCCGGCCGCTGATACGGTTTATGTCGACTCAACAATGATTTACGTTTTTAAGCGACTGGCAGATAAATATGCCGGCACGGAAATCGGTGATGAAGCAATGCGCCTGGCCAGCGGTTCGGCACAGGCCGCGAATCGCCAGCTTCAGCAGCAACAGGCTCTGCTCCAACAACAACAGCAGCAGCAGCGATTAGCGGCGCAGGCAGATTCGCTCAATAAGAAAGATACAGTTGCGACAGTACCAGTTGATACCGTGACGCAATCGCAGTTAGACGAAGAACGGCTCAAGGAAGAAATTGACACCTGGCCGCTGATCGATGACGTTCCCTCCGTTACGGGCGAATTTGTCTATCCGATTGAGGCTTCGACGAGCAAGTTTGAAGGGCGTATCGTCCTCAAGATAAAGATCGAATTTGACGGGAAGGTGAGCGAAGTGGTCTTTCTGAAAGGCTCCAAGAACACCGCAATCGACCGCGAGGTTGAGAAGGCGCTGCTGGAAACTTATTTTGATACATTGAAAATTGAGCCCTTGAAACTGAGCGGAAAGTACTTTATATATAACTACGAAGTTAAGCTGCCAGAGGTGTATCGATAGAAAAGCGCGACATAATTCGACGGTGTGAGGTGGTGGAGAATCGGGCATTGGGGGCGGGCGCGTACCTTCTTTCCATTAAGCTGAAGCTCAAGACATTCCCCCATCCGGGCGAGTTTCTCCATATTAAGCCGACTTCGGAAGGCAATGATCCGCTGTTGCGGCGGGCTTTCTCAATCTTTGACTACAACGAGCAGAATGGCACGGTTGACGTGCTTTATAAGGTATTCGGACGCGGTTCGGCGATTTTGTCGCGAGTCGCGGCCGGGCAGGTCCTTGATCTTCTGGGTCCGCTCGGGAACGGATTTCCGATTCCAGATAAATCGAAGCAGTTGATCCTCGTCGGCGGCGGTGTGGGAATTCCGCCGATTTATCTGCTGGCCAAGACGTGCCTGCGAAACGGGCACGATCCAAAGCATATTGAGTTCCTAATGGGATTTGGCAAAGCAGAAGACTGTGTCATGGGTGAACGAGTTGCGCAATTGCCAATTGTACAGGCGCTTTCGACCGACGATGGTTCGCGGGGGCACAAAGGATTTGTCAGCGACCTGCTTAGGGACAGATTAGCCGGCGGTCTGGCCGGCGACAAGACGGTTATCTATGCCTGTGGTCCGGAGGGGATGCTCAAGTCGGTCCAGGGACTAGCAAAAGAATTTAGGACACCCTGCTATCTCTCGCTGGAGTCGATTATGCCGTGCGGTCTGGGGACATGCCTTGGCTGCGTGGTGAAACAGGAAGGTGAAGACAAATACCTGCGGGTGTGCCGGGAAGGTCCGGTTTTCGAGGCGAATGAGGTGGAGCTGTGAGCGCCCCGAACCTCAAAGTCAACATTGGCGGCGTCGAGTTTGCCAATCCGGTGATGACGGCTTCCGGCACATTCGGATACGGTGAGGAGTTTGACGAATATATAGATTTATCTCGGTTGGGGGGGATCGTCACCAAATCGATCACCAGACACGAGCGCAAAGGGCACCGTCCGCCGCGCACTGCGGAGACGGCGTCGGGGATGCTCAATGCCATCGGACTTGCGAATGTCGGAGTTGATGCTTATGTGCGCGACAAATTGCAGTTCTTGCGAGGTTTGGGCACGAAGATAGTCGTCAATGTGGCTGGGTTCGACATCGACGAATTCATATATGTCGTAGATAAGCTCAACGGACACGAAGAGATCGACATGGTTGAATTGAACATATCCTGTCCCAATGTCAAGGGTGACGGGATGGAGTTTTCGTCAAACCCGGAGATTGCTTACGAGGTGGTAAGCAGGGTGCGGAAGATCTGCGATTTTCCGTTAATGCCGAAATTGTCGCCGAATGTGGCTGATATTAAGCCAATCGCCAAAGCGTGCGAGGAGGCAGGGGCGAATGCACTGGCTTTGATTAATACTCTGTACGGAATGGCTATTGACCCGTATACTTGGAAGATCAAGCTGACCAATGTCACCGGCGGATTGTCGGGACCGGCAATCAAACCGGTTGCAATTCAAGCCGTATGGAAGGTATATAATACCGTCAAAGTCCCAATCGTGGGAATCGGCGGGATCATGGATTATCGCGATGTTGTGGAATTTATGTTGGCCGGCGCCAAAGGCGTACAATTCGGGACGGCGAATTTCATTCAGCCGGATTGTACAATCAAAGCCATCGATGGGCTGACAGAATACCTGCGGCAGCGGAATATAGCGGATGTGAACGATTTAATTGGAAAGGCAGTGAAGATATGAACGCATTTATAGAGAAGGTTACCAACGCCCAGTCCAAGAATGACTCTTTGGTGTGCGTCGGGCTTGACTCGGATTTCGACAAGATACCGAAGCATCTAATGAGCAGCGCTGATCCGGTGTTCGAGTTTAACAAGGCGATTATTGATGCTACCAAGGACAAGTGCTGCTGCTACAAGCCGAATCTGGCGTTCTATGAGGCCATGGGACCGCGCGGGATGGAAACGCTTAAGCGCACCCTGATGTACATCCCGGAAGAAATGCCGGTTATTCTCGATGCCAAGCGTGGTGATATTGACAACACTGCCAAGAAATACGCCGAAGCGATCTTTGACGATCTTGAGGGTGACGCCGTAACGCTGTCACCGTACATGGGTTGGGACTCGATAGCACCGTTTCTGGAATATGAAAATGCGTTTGCATTTATTCTCTGTCTGACCTCGAATGACAGCGCCAAGGATTTCCAGTATCTGGAGAGCGGCGGCAAGCCGTTATATATGCACGTCGTTGACAAGGTCAACTCCTGGAACCGAAATGAAAATCTTGGTCTGGTTGTCGGTGCTTCAAAGCCAGAACAGATTATGGAAATCAGAATTAAGGCGCCGAAGCTGCCGTTTTTGATTCCCGGGGTTGGCGCACAGGGCGGCGATCTTCACAAAGCGGTCGAATACGGAACTTTGGGCGATGGTCTGGTGATCATCAATATATCGCGCGGCGTGATCTTCGCATCCAAAGAGACAGACTTTGCCTCGCGCGCTGCGAGTGAACTTGATCGATTCAACACGCGTATTAATCAGGTGCGGGCGGGCGCCGTATAGTTGAGTTAATCGGATCATATTGCAGAGAGGGCGACCGGAAACGGTCGCCCTTTTGCTTTTGAGGGTTAGACTTTGGTGCCGACTAAGCCGACCGAAAGGAGGGCAAATTCCTCGCTGCGGGCAAAATCGTATTCGTTGACGAAGACGGTCGACACATCCGCAAAACCAACCTCGCGAATTGTCTTGAGGTATCCATTGAGGTCGAGTGCGCCGGCAACACACCCGGCCCAGGCTTCGGCCGATTTACGGACATCTGCCGGCATGTCACCGCGGATTGCCATATCGGCAATGGCGAAACGACCGCCCGGTTTGAGGACGCGCCGAATTTCGCGATAAGCCTGCGCTTTGTCGGGAACGAGGTTAATGACGCAGTTGGAGATGACCAGATCGAAGGTATTAGCCTCGAACGGCATTGATTCGATCTCGCCTTTAACGAAAGTAACGTTCTTGAATCCGCCGGTTTCGGCATTAGCACGGGCTTTGTCAAGCATCTCGTCGGTCATATCAAGTCCGGTGACGTGGCCGGTTTCGCCAACGCGCTTGGCCGCCATGAAGACGTCGATTCCGGCGCCGGAGCCGAGGTCGAGCACCTTCCAGCCCTTCTTAATGTCGATCAGGGTAAGCGGGTTACCGCAACCGAGACCCAGATCTGCTCCTTCGGGGAGTTCGGCAAGTTCCTTTAGATCGTAACCGTGAGAGAGATTGGTGATATCGCTGCAGTCGGGTCCACAGCAGGAGGTTTCGCCAGTCGAGCAACATGATGCGCCAGAGCGCGCGATATCGCCATAATGCTTCTTGACGGTTTCTTTGATTTGCTGGTTGGTATCCATATAGACTCCTTGTAAGAGTTGCGTTCATATTTCGTCATTTCGTCAGTTAACGAAATGGAATTTAATATAGTCTACTGCCGAGGATTGTCAAGGGTTTCGTTTTTTTTGAGATTTTTTGGAAATTAACTGCAGAACGAAAGCGAAGCGACTTTAAGGGATGAGGTTAAAGATATTATTAATCTTGAGAGGTTCACCGATCTTGAAGCCCTGGCCGTACTTAACACCAATCATATTGCCATAGGCGCGGGCCATACTTTCGAGGGTCCAGAGATAATCGCGTGTCTTCGACTTCTCCGGATTAAGGAATTGCGATTCATGGGCTTTGAGCGCAGAGATAAACCCGTCGAACTGGTCGGTGATGTCGATTACAAAGGTCGGGTGTTCTTCAATCGGCAGAAAGTAGTGAAAGAGAGCGGGGACGGCGTAGGGTTCGCCGGCAATCGGAAGTTTTTTGAAAGTTGCATAGTAACAGGCATTCATCACGATATTGCCGGCGGCAAGATGATCAGGATGGGATCCGCGTTTGCCATGGCCACCGCGAGTCCACGGAGCGAGAAGGATGCGGGGGCGGTACTTGCGAATCAGTTCGGCGACGATATACCGGTTTTCCGGTGTATCCATGACTTTGGTGTCACCGAAGTCGAGAGTCTCGAGCAGGTCGGCGCCAAGGATTTCGGCGGCTTTAAGGGCTTCGTCGGCGCGAATTGCCGGAGTACCGCCGGTGCCCATTTCTCCCCGGGTAAGGTAGATAATGCCGACTTTATGACCGGCCTGCGACATCTTGAGCAAGACACCGCCAGTGCCGACTTCGACATCATCAGGATGTGCACCAACTGAAATCAGATCGTAGATGTGGTCGTTCATATTCGGACCCTAAACGACAATGCCGAGCGCTGGGCTCGGCATTGTGATTGCCTTAGAAATTGCCGTTCTGGTCTTTCAAGTATCGATTATGGAACTTGAGAATACCGGCAATGCGGTCATAAAGGAAAGTGCGCGACTGGGCATCGGCGCCCGGATACTTGGTGAATGTGGCATCCTGATGATCAATGTTCAAGTCGTGCAGTTTCTCAACGAACGCCCTGGTCTGCAGGTTAAAGAAATTCTGGTCATGATCGGAAGACTCAAAATAGAGGTTCTGACCATTAAGATTACCGCTGTAGGTGGCGTTATCGAGCCAGCTGTAAAGATCGTTTGCCAACCACTGATTCCAGATCGTTTGATCGACTGTACCCTGATAATCAAAGGGGAGGGCGATCTGTAAACGGCCAAACTGGGTTGTGTTGTCATACGCCGCCGGCGAGAAAGATGCTGCCATCGAGTAGATGAGCATCTTGTATTGCTGTTTGTTCACGCGGAAGCCGGTGGTATCGGTATCGAAGTACTGGGCCTCGGTGGTGATGCCGGATTCGTCGAGATAGCTCTCAAACAGCTGTGACATGTTACCCTCTCCGAAGGCGAGAGGGGCGTCAATCGCGGAAACGGAGTTATACAAATCAGGATACTTCATTGCAATTCGAATCGCGCCGTATCCGCCGGAAGAATGTCCACCGATGGCGCGGGACTCTTTGCTGACGATAGAGCGAATTCGGCTCTGGTCTTCGGCATCGATGTAATCCACCAACTCGTAGGACATCATGTTTTCCCACCTGCCGGCCAACGCATTGTTGTTGAAGAATGAGCCGCCATAATAGATGGAAGCGTCCGGCATGACGATGAACATCGGCTTGATTTCTCCGGAGGCGATTAACTCATCGGCCACTGCGGCGATAGAACTGGTTCGATAATAGTTCTCGTTACCGAAGCGGTAGTAGAATGACGGTTCGCCATCGTAACCGGGGAGCAGATAAAGTACCGGGAAACGGGCACCGGTCGTATTGAAGTCATACCCGGGCGGGGTGTAAATTGCGACCCAACGGCTGGGGAACTGGCTCCACAGGGAGCTATCTGGTGAAAGCCCAAAATACTGGTGGGTACCTTGCGAGACCAAACCGACTGTTGGGTCTTCGGGGACTGCCGGATTGTCGCGGCGGGTACAGCCGGCAACTAACAACAGAAGCAGTCCGAGAGCGATTATCGAGAAGTATTTGTTATTCATTTTCAACACCTCACCTAAAACCGATAGTTAAGAGCCCAAGTGGAATTGAAGCTCTTAGTCTTCCACTCGCCGCCGAAGTTGTCCCAGTTGCCGTCGCCATCAGTATCTGCTGCCTGGCCGACTTCACGAGATCCTGCAAACACTGCTTCAAACGCGCCATCAAAGGTAATTCGATCATTGAGCACGAAGCGCGCACCGACATTCAAATGGTGCTTATTGCCGGTATCGATAAAGATCTGATTGAATGTTTCGTCGGGGATCGGCGAGCCGTCATACATATACCCAAAACGGGCGGTCCAGCGCTCGTTGACAACCCGCTCGAGTCCGAGGCTAAGACGAATGGCGTCATCCCATTCGAAATGGTAAAGCGGTGCCTGGAGGAGTGACTTCCAAGTATCTGACGCTTGCGGGTTGGTCGATTTGAGATAATCGCGTTCGGAAATGACGACTGCGAAGTCATCGAATTGCGACCACATGGTATAGGTGATGTCCGCGGCGACGAGGGTATTTTCGTTGGCTTGAATGGCAACGCCGGCGCCAAACTCGGACGGGAGCTTCATGTCGACATCGAAGTTACTAAGGACGATCCATTCGCTGCCGTTGGAGTACGTATCGCGAATCTCCGCTTGATTGGGAATGCCGTTAACTTGCGGGTCATTGTAGAGGTTGGCAATTCCCTGATTGTACGGGAAGAAGATACGTTCGACAGATTCGCCGTCGACCTTGATCTTCGAGCTGGTGATGAAATTTGCCCCGAAGCTGACTTTCTCATTCGCTTTGAACTGGAAGCCGATGTTAGCTCCAAGTCCATAGCCAAAGCCGTCGATTGAGGTCATTGCCGGGAACTTGTCGTAAGGACGAACATCGAGCGGGTAGCCGTAAGGGTTGTCGACAAAGCGCACCTGGTCAACCCAGAGGTCGCCACGGTTGATCTGAAGGCCGACACCAAATCCGAGTTTGTCGGAGAATTTGTAAGAGATCGTGGGCTGGAAAGTCACAACATCGACGTTCGAGCGATGGTTGTCCTCGGTGACCTGGCGCCTGCTATTGTAAGCCGGCTGAATCTGGAAGAGATTCATTGTGGCATTATGATCGTACATCTGGTAAACGGCGGCGCCAAAAGTGAGCTTCTCCGCGCCCTTGGGCTTGAAGAACAGCGCCGTATTTCCCATCATATAGACATTGTCCTTGACGGGATAGCGTGTTTGGCCGTTCAGATAGCCGAATTCGTAACCATTGGAATTGAAGTTGGGCGTGACCTCGGGTCTCGGGCCGGTAAATTCGGCCGTGAGATTGAAGTAGTTGGTGGTGAGAAATGCCAACCCGCCCGGATTGTAGTAGGCGCCCGAACCATCATCCGAGAGCCCGCGATAAGCGCCTCCCATTGCTTTGGCCCGTGCACCGACTCCCGAATACTGCCACCCTCCGGCCATGACCACCCCGGATAAGAGGACGACAACCATCAGCGAAAGCGTCGTTAACCTGCTAATTCTCATTATCGTCTCCATGATAAGAAAAAAATGAGTCAACCTGTTTTGCCAGGATCAAATGCGTCGTTGTTGCCTGTCTATGGAGTGCCACATAGGCTTCCGCACTCTCCCGATACTCCCAAGACGCGCAATGCTTAGAACTTGCGCAAAAAATAGATTCGGCATATTACGCCTACGCCAGTGCTTTGTCAACCGATTTTTGGGAATGCCAATAGAGCGACCAGTGTGGTCGAAGAAATCTGCTATTGACACAAAACGAGACTACGTGTACCTTATATTGGTACAGGCAGAACATCAATAGAAAAGCAGCAAAACCCCTTTACCCAAACCAATGGAGGCCACATGCAGCTTCGCAGACTATGCTATTTGTTTGCATGTTTCCACCTGATGGTTGTGTTTGGCGACTCTGCATTGGGGCAGCGGAGCGATTCCACGCAATCCGTTCAGAGTGTTTTTCAGAACCTTGCAGCGCTTAACGGTCAGGAAGTGAGTGTACTTGGATTTTACACCTCACCTCAAGATAGTAAACTCATGGCCAGCTACGGAGACTACTTGAATCGCCGTCCGATACCGGCCGAGAGGGTGATTTTCATTGATGGATTAATGCCTCCATCAACACATTGGCATGGAGGTCTGGTGATTGCAACCGGACTTGTCTCATTTACAACAAAGCCGACGGCATTCTGGGGTAATGACACGGTGTCGGTCACGATCACGGTGACATCATATGAGCTGTTGATTCCGGGGTTCTTCACGCCGACGCCACCGGCACTAAATCAGCCTGACGATGGTCTGGGGTCCGACAAAGAAGGGGAGATGGCTTGCGATCCCTGCAAGTTTGCCATTCTCATTTCCGGCGGAATCGATGCCGAAAACAACAATCCCGGATTCTGGGAGGACATCGAGAATCTCTACAAATACAAGACTGACGCTGCGGGCGGTAACTATTGTCCGGAGAATGTAGAGATCCTGTATTACGATGGTGAGAGTGGCGATGATGCTGCGATTCACGACAGTTTGGTCGATCCCTGTACGGAAGCAAATGTTCAAGCCGCGCATGATGCAATCGCCAAGAAGATCGCCCAGTGCGAGCGTGACGGCAAGAAAGCGACAGTTCAGAAGATGGTCTCCAATCATGGCGAGGATGGACTTGGCGTATGTCTCTTCGGCGCAGGTAATATTTCGCCGGAAGAACTGAAGAACATGCAGCAGCCACTGATCGATTCCTGCTGCGATTTTATGTTTGATGAGTTCACACAGTGTTATGGCGGTGACATGGCGGCCGGCATTAAAGGTCTCGACGCCAAATCAAAAACTGAAATCCATGGAAATTCTGCGGCGGGCGATGAGAGCTGTGCCTGGGGTGATGAATTCGGCAGTCCTTACTTGAATGAAAAGATTAGACGGTTACGATTGGGTGAGGATTACGAGGATGCAGTCCGGGGCGCGAAGGAGGCATACGAAGATTACCTGGAAGAAGGAAAACGACTGGCCGACAGCGCCAGACAAGCCATTGATGACATCCTTGATACACTTCCACCCAATCACCCGGATCGCGACGAGCTTGAAAGGGAGCGTGATGAACTGCAAGACATGTCGGACGATTTGCAGGATTCGCTTAATGATGGCTCGGATAGCTGGGTAAGATACATCTTCAAAGAGTACTGCGAATGGAAGAAGATTGTCGTACCGCCGGGCGGTCAGTTCAAGCTGAAGTTTAAAGGTGCGGGAGGATGCGGAAATGTCTCAATCTACAAACAAAATCCGGATGGTTCGAAAACACGAGTAAAGGTCTGGAATTGGAATCTGCCTGGCAGTTCGGGCTACACGGCCGGCAATGACGAGCGGGTGATCAATGCTGACTTGACCGGAACGGGAATCTACTGGATACACAATGACAATGGCGAGTTTGAAGTTACGATTGATGCCTTAAAGAGTCAAACTTTGCCGGAGTCTGCATCCAACATCTCGGCCTTTGCCGGATTTTCGCTGGGCGGCACCGATAATTCACCTGGCGAGTTTGCGATGATTACCGGCCCGGCACACTTAGTGCCAAACATTGAGCTTGCGCCGTTGAATCTGACGTCAGTCCCAGCAATCATCGGACCGTGTGGCGGCGTCGGCCAGCTCACGGGTACATTCACTGCGCAGCCGAATCCCTGGTGGGGAGAGATGGAGTTGCACATCGTTCCTTTCCAAGTAATGCAGCCAGGGATGTTGCAGATCCAGTGCCATTCGGCGGAGATTCCGTTCGTTCAGATTCCGTTAGTGCCGGGGCAAGCGCCATTTTCGGTATTTTTGGGAGCGATTCCGCCGGGACCGGCGCAATTGACTCTGGCTTCGGCAGGCGGGTTGTGCCTGGCAATGGATAGTTGGGGGCTACGGTCGTTGGTGCCGACTTTTCCGGAGTATGTTTGTGGTGATGCTGACGGCAGCAGCGCAGTTACGATCTCCGATGCAGTGTACTTGATTAATTACATCTTTGCCGGTGGTCCGGCGCCGGTACCGTTGCTTTCAGGCGACGCTGATTGCAGCGGTGCGGTTACCATTTCCGATGCAGTAGTGCTGATCAACTACATCTTTAGCGGTGGACCTGCTCCTTGCAGTGCCTGCATGTAGTGGCGTTTATTTATAACTGGTCAGATTGCGCGGTTGCTGATTTGCGGCGGCCGCGCAATTGTTTTTATTGCGAGAATTTAAAGTCTTCGCCACATTCCCTTTCGTAATGGCAACAACTCGATTCGAACTGCGCACTAAGCTCCTGTTGGTGTTTTGCGGTTGGTGGCTGTTCTGGGCGTACCGACCTTCACACTTCTCCGATTGGGTATTGGAAAATGTGCTGACGATCGCGACTATTGTCGTCTTGGCTCTCACCCGCAATCGTTTTCGCTTCAGCAATGTCTCGTATTTCCTCATGTTCCTGTTCTTGTGTTTGCATACGATCGGCTCGCATTACACTTATGCCGAGGTGCCTTACGAACGTTGGACAGCGGTACTGGGGTTTTCTTTGAATAACCTGTTCGGATTCGAGCGCAACCATTTTGACCGGTTAGTGCATTTTCTCTTTGGATTTCTGCTCTGTTACCCGGTACGGGAAACATTTATGCGAATCGTTCAAGCCAAGGGCGCCTGGAGTTATTATCTGCCGGTTGAACTGGTGATGTCGCTCTCGATGCTTTATGAGCTGGTTGAGTGGCTGGTAGCCGAAGTTTTCGGGGGCGAACTCGGAATGGCATATCTGGGAACACAGGGCGATATTTGGGACGCCCACAAAGATATGGGTTTAGCCTCGCTGGGAGCGGCCCTGGGAATGGCGATTGTGGCGATAATCAACTGGAAGTACGACCGCGATTTCATGGTGGTAATCCGCGATAGTTTGAAGATAAAGGATGCGACTCCGCTCGGAGAAGTGAAGCTGCGGGATTACAAGAAGCGCCGAGGTCAGGAGGGTGGGTAAGGTCAGGTTGGGAAGACGATGAAGAGTTACCGGAAAGAGCTATGGTTTGAGACTTCGACGCGCCGGCAGTTGGTGAATATCACGCCGGAAGTTGAGACTTGTCTGCGCGAAAGCGGAATCAGGGAGGGGTTGTTACTTTGTAATGCGATGCACATTACGGCGAGTGTGTTTATCAACGACGATGAGTCGGGACTGCATCAGGATTACGAGGTGTGGCTGGAGAAACTGGCGCCGGAGAAGCCGCATTCGCAATACCGACACAACGGCTATGAAGACAACGCCGACGCGCATTTGAAGAGGACGATCATGGGTCGCGAAGTCGTGGTGGCAGTCACCGAAGGCCGATTAGATTTCGGCCCATGGGAACAAATATTTTACGGGGAGTTCGACGGCAAACGGCGCAAGCGAGTGCTGATTAAGATAATCGGTGAATGAAGCAGCGCTAAACCGGGTTAGTTGATCGTCGCCGGCGCGGCCGGCGTAATGTTTGAGCGCGAAGACGACGCCAGGGAAGATTCGAGTTTCTCCCGGAGTTTCATTAAGGGGATAAAATCAGCATCGGCATTTTTCCAGACTTCGGCGGCCCGCTGACGATAGGCGAGTGCAGAAGGCTGATCGTCGGCGGCTTCGTAAACTTCGGCGAGCCGCAACAGTGTCTTGCCATGGTTCGGATTGATGGAAAGGTTCTTCTGCAGTTCCGAAATTGCCAAATCCAGTTGCTCATTACGCCGCAATACATCGGCGTAGTAAATGCGGTACCCAAGTTTTTCTTCAGGAGTCACGGCATTGCTCGCCAGTTCACCAAACAGACGCAGCGCCTCGTCTTTCTTGCCCGAGAGGTCGAATTCGGTGGCTTCCATGAATCGTCGATATTGCTGGATACCGCGATCGTCCGCGATCTGCGGCCGTTTTACCAGAGTCTTATTGATGTAATCATTGGCGCGAGCCCAGGTCAGCTTCATCGAATCAAGATTCTGCATCCGGTAGTAAGTCGTGCCCAGCAGGCGGCAGGCATCCCCGAGTACGTTTTTCTCTCCGGTCGAGTCTTCGTGGAAGACCACATTCAGCATGGTTCGGGCAGAGTCATAGTCCTCACGATAGATCAGCATACCAGCCCAGCTGATGTGGTATTGAAGTCTCTTAGTTTCGGTTGGGCCCTGGTTGAACAGAATCTGATAGCAGTAATCCGCCTGCCTATTCTGACCGAGCTGTTGGTACGATTGCGCCATATGCAGTGTGGCAAAGTCGAAATCGGGATTGATGTTGAATGCCTGGCGGAACTCCGAGATGGCTTCTTCATATCTTCCGACCGAATGGAGAATTTCACCACGAGAATCGTGCGGGTTCGCTTGCTCGCGGCTCAATTCGATGTATTTGTCGAGCATTGCCAAGGCTTCGTCATAGCGACCGAGATAGTAGTTGAGGTAGCCAATCATGTTATAGGCGGGCGCATGGCGCGGGTTGATCGTCAGTACTTTCTGGAATAGAGCTAGTGACTCTTCGTAGTTCTCGCGCGCATATTCCTGATACGCCATGGTAGTCAAGGCGTCCTGGTCATCGGGGAACTGGCGCAGGAAATCCTGCGTCAGAGTGTAGGCTTCATCACGCTTGCCGTCCCATTGTGCCTTCATAATGTCGAGCTGCAGTTGTTCACGTTCCGATACAAACGCGCGCTTGGACAAAGCGATTTCCTTCATCTCTTCGTATTTTTTGGAGAAACCGCGTGAGGCATAGACCTGTGCGAGGCAGGCTTGTGCCATAGCGAAGTTGGAGTCGAGCTTGATTGCTTGTTCAAGTTCTTCCATTGCCTGACGGAAGTAGAAATTTTCCATCCATTCGACGCCGGCAAGATAATGCTCATACGCTTCATTCGATGAAGTGGTAACTTTTTTGTCGTCTTTCAGCGCCACCACGACAGCCAACGCAGTCAGAGATAGAAAGATGATAAGAGCGATTCTTCTAAACATCGAAGCCTTCCCAGAAATCAGAGTCAGAAGTTATAATTTCACCATCAGACATAAGCTCACAAATGGTATACGAAAATTCAATGAGATTGTTCGCTGGTGTGGCGAATTCCCTTGCTGTTCGGTAATACCATTGTATTAATTCGGCATGCTGCGCATTTTTGTAATCCTGATGTTGTTTACCGCCGGTCTCTTGAAGTCGACTAGTTTGATGGGGTTAACCTTGGCCGAAGCGCTAGAACGAGCCATCAAATCGAACAAGGCGGTTGCGGTAGCCGAAAGCCGAGTTTCGGAGAGCACGGAGCGGATTGTGGCGGCAAGAAGCACACTCCTACCGTCCATAGACCTAAGTGGCACTTACACTTACGTATCGCGCCTGTCTGAAATCAAGATCAATCTTCCCCTGCCGACACCGATGCCGGAGATCACCACTGGAACGCATAATATGGTTGATACCAAGATTTCCGGCCGTTATCGCCTATTTGATTGGGGTAAGCGCAGAAAGCGAATTGGACAAGCGATCCTGGGAAAGGAGCTAAGCGATGTCGCGGTATTGGGAACGAAGCAGGCGGTTGCTTACCAGGTGGTAAAGTCATACGCCACGGCTGCGCTGGCGGTCGAGCAGAAACGGTTGCTTGCTCAATATTCGGCAATTTCATTGAAGCACCTTGATGATGCACAGACAAAGTATGATCTCGGTCTGGTATCCCAGTTCGATCTGCTGAAAAGTGAATTACAGTTGAAGGTATATGAGGAGCAAATCGCAATTGCCGATGCGGAACTGAAGATTGCCTTGCATCGGCTAAGCGAGGTGCTCGGAAATGGCGAAGCCATCGATGTCACGGAGCCACTGTCGGAACTTGCCATCAGTGATCCAATACTTGATGAGGCAGCAGTCGGAGAGCAGATTAAGTCCAAGCCGGAGGTTGTTTCCAATCGCAAACAACAGGAGATATCCAATCTCTCGCTGGGGTTGGAGCGGCTGCGACCGACAGTGTCGTTATTTTCGTCAGCGGGATGGAAGAACAGCTATATGCCCGATCCGGATGAACTGCTGTTCAACTATGCAGGCGGCGTGGTCTTCAGCTATGAACTGTTTGATGGCGGTTACTCCAAGAGCCGTCGAGCAGAGGAATTGGCCAAACAAAAGTCGCTGGAGTTGGAAATCGAGCGCTTGACCAGCGAGTCTGAGACCGCGGTTAAGTTGTTCCGCGAGGAGGTCGCAAAGATTTCCGCGAAGTCGAAAATCACTGCAGAGAAACTGCTTCTGGCGCGCAAGGCGATGGAGATAGCGTCCGTGGCCTTCGGTAGTGGTGTTATCACGAACGCAGAGTACCTCGATACCGAGTTGCAGATGCAGCAGATTGAGATGGAATCACTGCAGGATAAATACAGCCTGTTGATGTCGCAGGTGGAGCTAAAGAGGGTGTTGTCGTATTGGCCGGAGATCGATTAGCAGATTCTACTCATAGCGCAGAGCCACAATGGGGTCGGTGCGGGCGGCACGCCAGGCCGGGTAGAGACCGGAGACGATTCCCGTACCAGCCGAGAGTACCAGTCCAATAAACGCCCACGCGGGTGAGAAGAAATATTTCCATTCCAGAAGCGTTGTCACCAGCCAGCCGAGACCGGCTCCGAAGATGATGCCGATCAATCCGCCCATCATAGTCAGAGTTGCGGCTTCGACCAAAAACTGAAACATGATGTTCTGCTTGCGGGCACCGACGGCTTTGCGGACGCCGATTTCACGGGTTCTTTGGGTGACGGCGACGAGCATGATGTTCATCACGCCGATGACACCGACCATCAGACCGACGCAGGCAACGGCAGTGGCTCCGAGTTGGACCTTGGAGGTGATACTGGCGACTTCATCCTTGAAGCGATCCTGTGTCAGAATCCCGAAATTGTTCGGCTCATCGGGACGGACCTTGCGGACACGCCGAAGAGCATTAATGACCTGATCCATAGCTTCGCCAAACTGCATCCGGGAAACGGCGCTGCACATGAGCGTGACCGATTTCTCGTTGGGATAGAGGCGATCGAAGGTGGTCATAGGAATGAAGATGAAATCATTTTCGCTAATGCCGAAGAAGTCATCGACGCGTTCTTGTACGCCGATAACTGTGAAATTCCAGCCATTGATGCGGATTTCCTTGCCGACAGCTTCGTCATGAGTATCAAAGAGGGCGTCGGCGATTTCGGGGCCGATGACACACACCATCGCTTCGCGTTGCATGTCATTGTCGTCGAGAAACCTTCCGTGAGACATCTCGCGATTAGTCACTATCATCTGGGCCGGCCAGCAACCGCGGAAGTCATCAGGGGTACGGATCGAGCGGTTGTTATACTTGGCGATATTGTTCTGCGCCCGTTTTTGCGGTCCGACGGCTTCGACCAGCGGGCACATTTCCTGGATGGCATATGCTTCGTCCATGGTGATGTCTTTACGGCGGCGTTCCTCTTCGGTCATGTTCTCCCAATCGGTGCCTTCGTCGTATTGGATAATGTACATCACGTTGCTGCCGATTTTGTCGATCGAGGATTCGGCGTAAGCGGTGAAGCCATCCATAATGGTGTTGACCAAGATTACAGCGCCGACGCCGACCATGACGCCGATGATGGTCATGAGGCTGCGGAACTTGTTGGAGCGAACGGCATCGAGTGCGAGGATCATCCCCTCGCGGGTTTCCCAAATTCGCTGCGACCAATTAATCATAGCTTAATGCCTTAATCGGGTCGAAACGCGATGCGCGCACTGCGGGGTAGATGCCGAAGAACAGGCCGACCGCCATAGAGATACCAAAGCCAAGCAGAATGGCGAGTGTCGTTGGAGTGACGTAGATGTCGAGCAAGGAAGTCAGGACCTTCTGGCCGATCAAGACACCGAAGAAGATTCCCAGCGTGCCGCCAAGGAGAGATAGAAAGGTCGACTCATAGAGAAATTGGGTGAGAATGTGCAATCGACGCGCACCAATCGATTTGCGGATGCCGATTTCACGTGTGCGTTCGGTAACGGAGATCATCATGATATTCATGATCACGATGCCGCCGATAATGATCGAAAGCAGCGGCAGTGAAATCAACACGATCCTGAAACCCCGAGTAAAGTCGTTGATGAAGCTCAAGATCGCGTCGGGGGTTACGATGGTAAAGTCGTCGTTGTCGTCGTAACTCACATGGCGGGCGGAGCGCAAGACGACACGGACCTGGTCCATGGCCTGTTCACGGCGGCCGAGAGAAACGGAACTGATGACGAGATTGACCGGATTGCCTGGTTGCCGGAACATCTTTTGGTGTGTCGACAACGGGATCGCAACGAATTCATCCATGTCGCCGCCCAACATTCCGCCGAGGGCTTCGGCGACGCCGATGACGACAAATTCCTCTTTGCCGATGCGGATTTTTTCGCCGATTCCGTTCATGCCCTCAAACAGCTTCTCATAGACTTTGCTTCCCAGGAATGCAACCTGTTTGCGGCGGCTGTCATCTTCCCAGGAGAGATAGCGTCCCATGGCGACATCGAGGTCGCGCATGGCGAGAATGTTCGGGGTGTTGCCCTCGACGTTGACCCAGCTCATCCGCTTTGAGCCGTACTTGATGGTCGAAGAACCATAAGCTTCAGCGCCGACTTCGGCGCAATCAGGGCAGCCTTCGCGGATTGGTTCGATCAGGCTCCTGGTCAGTTTTCGGCGATGCATACGTTCAAGATATTCCTGCATGGAAAGGCCGAAGCCGAAGCGGGTGACCATGAAGGTATTTGACCCGAGTGAGGCGAAGGCGTCTTCGAGATTGTTCTGCATCCCCTCAACGGTTGAGACGATGGCGATAACGGAAGTGACGCCCATGGTCATACCGAGCACGGTCAGAAATGAGCGGAGGCGATTGGCCCATAAGGCGGCCAGCGATTCGCGAATCAGCGTGACAAGTACCATCGTTGTCTCAACCGCGACATGTGTTGCGGCTATTTCTCTTTCATCTTGTCGATTGATGCCTGTTCGATGGTGACCAGATCACCATCGGCGATTTTCCGCAGAGTCTGGTATGATCCAGAGATCACCGTGTCGCCGGGAGCAATGCCAGTCAAAGCGACGATGTTGCGTTCGTCGGCGATACCGGTGGTCATTTCAACGAAGCGAGCTTTACCGTCGCGGACGACGAAAATGCCGGACTTCTTGATCTTGGAGCTTTTCTTCTTCTTGGCACCATCAGCCTTGATATCCGCGCTTTCGGCTGCGTTGGCTTGTTGAATGATACCGCCTCCGGAACTTTCCGTTTTTGCCTTGAGTGAGTCGGGGTCAAACTCACGCGTTACCAGTGCGGCATAGGGCACCAGCAAGGCGTCTTCGGCGGTATTGGTGGTAATGTCGACGGTGGCTGACATACCGGGGCGGAAGGTGACTTCGGATTTGTCGAACCGCACTTTGACGCGGAAGCTGGTGGTGTAGTTGTCGCTGCCGGCATTGGCGACCAGGGCGGAATTGCCAATCTCGACGACAGTGCCCGCAAAAGAAGTATCGCGGAAGGCATCGACCTTGATCTTGGCTTTCTGACCGAGAAGGATTTTCGCGATTTCACTTTCGTCGACATCGATTTCGACCTCGAACACCGAAAGGTCGGCGATGGTCATTAAGGTTTTGCCCTGCGTGAAAGCTGTCTGTGCCTGGGAGATTTCGCCAACCTCGACGCTCAAAAACGTAATGACGCCGGGCATCGGAGCCTTGATCATTGTCTTGGTAAGGTTGTCGTTGGCTTTATCGAGCCGTGCACGGGCAGTTTCTACCTGGGAGAGCATCGCGCGATAATTGGCGGAGGAGTTTTCATAGCTGTACCGGGCATTGGTGGCGGCATTCTCCGAGCCGAGATCTCGTTCAAATAGTTTCTGTTGGCGTTCGGCCTCAAGTTTATCGATTTCGAGTTGGGCCTTGGCGGCTTCGGCGCGGGAATTGATTTCGTCCAGACTATAGCGCGCCTGGGAAACATCGGATTGGAGCTGAATCGTGTCGAGCAGAATCAGCTTTTGGCCGCGTTCCACGAGGTCGCCCTCCTTGACGAAGAGGTTGATAACCTGCGCCGAGACTTCAGAGGTGATATCGACCTTGGTCTGCGGTTGGATTCTGCCAGAGGCCGACACGATTTCCGCGATATCGTCGTTATAAGCCAGATCAGCCTGGATTGGTGTCGCTTCGCTGCCTGAACTAGACGACAGCGACGCTATGGCAACAATAATTGCTACTGCGCCAATTGCGGAAAAGAGAAACTTCTTCGATCGCCATTTAATTGCCATGGATACTCCCTAAGTGCACAGTGAGATTAACTGTTAATCATTGGGTTAGACTGGCAGCAAGGCTGAGATGTTTCAATCACAAGGTCAGATTTCGAAGCAGCAACGCGGGACGACGTAACTTTTGTCGGGAGGTTTGCGTACATTATACCAAATACCGGCTTGAGCTATAAGTAATCTGCGCTCTCGGGGCGGGTTAACACTTGTTAACAACAAATCTGGAACAAGGAATCAGCGGAGCAGGTATCAAGTGGTGAGTGACGATCAGGAAAGGAAAGTGTATGAGAAATAGTCGCAATTTGTGGTTCTTGACGGTAATTGCCGGGCTGCTAATGGTGTTGGCGGTCAGCCCGCTTCACGCTGCAAAGCGGCCATGGATCGGCATCTACATGCAGGATGTCAATCAAAGCCTGGCGGAAGCGTTTGATCTGAAGACCACAAAAGGTGTGCTGGTCAATGATGTTGCGGAAGATTCGCCGGCCGAAGATGCCGGGATTGAGCCGAAGGACATCATATTGTCGTGGAATGGCACAGTCGTAGAGGATTCGGATGCCTTTACGGAACTAGTGCGAGCCGCAAAGATTGGCGACAAGGCGGACCTTTCGATTAATCGCGACGGCAAAGAAATGAAGGTCTCGGTTGAGATCGGTGAACGACGTGAAACGACCTTCTATGGTTTTGGCGGTGAGGGTGATGCCGGCGATTGGACACCGCGCTCGTTTGAGTTCCTTGAGAACATGAAAACAACGGGAATCGGCGTGTCGATGCAGTCGCTGTCAGGCGACCTCGGTGAATATTTCGGTGTTCCCAATGGCGAGGGAGCCTTGATCACGGAAGTGATGGAAGACACACCTGCGGCCAAAGCCGGATTGAAGGTTGGCGACGTAGTAACTGCCATCAACGGTGATAAAGTAGAATCACCGAGTGATGTCTCGAGCGAATTGCGCGGTAAGGATCGCGGTGAAGAGGTCGAGTTGACGATCATTCGCAACAAGGCGGAACAGAAGGTTGCCGTCGAGGTCGACGAGATCGAAAGTTTCGGAATGGCGATGCCGGGCGACTTGCGCGAGATGCTTAACTGGAACGGAAATCGCGGTCAGACGTATCATAATTGGAACGTGCCTTCGGTTCCGCAGATTGACCAGGAAGACTTCATGCGCAAGATGGAAGAGATGCAGAAGCGTCTTGAGGAGATGAAGGTGCGCCTTGAGGGGCTTGAAAAGAAAATGAAGTAACGCAAAGACCTTAACGGGTACTTCCCATTATCCGACAGAGCCGCCGGTAGTTCAGCAACCCTATCGGCGGTTTCCATTTGGGGTGGTTCAGAAAAGTTGCACAGGGAAGCGAAAACAACCCCTTTGCCTCCTTTGCTAAGGGGAAACAAGAGAAGACACACCCCGCCTTGTCCCGACAAGTCGTGACAAGGCACCCCTCTCAAGAGGGGAACCAGAACGTTGTTACTGCAGTCTGTTGGCTTTATCCACGGGCCAAGCTTTTTGCGGAAATAAATCGCGGGCGTAAGCGGGGAGGATTTCGTATAAAGATATTATGGCAGACCAGACGAACAGCAAATATTTATCACCGGAAGTTTTGAGCAAGCTCAAAGGGCTTGAGGTAAAGGCTCGCCTAGTTGTGGAAGGATTCATTGCCGGACTTCATCGCTCGCCGTATCACGGGTTTTCGGTGGAGTTTGCCGAGCACCGGCAGTACATGCCGGGAGATTCGATTCGCAATGTCGACTGGAAAGTATTCGCAAAATCGGACCGGTTTTATATCAAGCAGTACGAAGAGGAGACCAACCTCAAGGCGTATCTGCTGGTTGACTGCTCGCGGTCGATGGGATTCGCCAGTGAGAAACGAATCGATAAGCTGACCTACTCGCTGCAATTGGCGGCGGCCCTGTCGTTCCTGATGCTCAAGCAGCGCGACGCAGTTGGGTTAGTCGGATTTGACGAGAAGATCAATACGTATGTTCCACCGCGGTCAGCGGCTTCTCATTTGCATGTGCTTCTGCGAGAAATGGAGACATTCAAGCCGACACTGCAGACAAATATTGCGACAACTCTTCATGAGATGGCAGAGCGGATCAAACGGCGCGGTCTGGTGATCGTGCTTTCTGACCTATTGGATGATCCGACACATGTTATCGCCGGGCTGAAGCATTTCCGGCACCGCAAGCATGAGATCATTGTTTTCCACGTGCTCGATCCGCGGGAGCGTGATTTTGCGTTTCCTCAAGAGGCGATATTCAAGGATATGGAAACCGGGGAGCAGATTAACACTCTGCCGTGGCAGATCAAGAGTGAGTATAAAAAGGTCGTCGGCGAAGTGATTGAGCGATTCTCGCGCGAATGCCGGATGTCGAACATCGATTATGTGCCGATTGATACAGCGACCGACTATGATTTTGCGCTATTTGCATATTTGAACAAAAGGGCGAGATTGTATTAGAGTGGGAGAGCCAGACTCTGGCATTCACGCTACCGATATTATGGGAAAGCCTGCTTTGTACCACGCGGCGACGCCGCCTTCAAGAGCCATCGCATTTACGTAACCGCGTCCGAGATACTCTGCCGCCAAACTGACGGCGCTTTCATCAGCTGCTCATGCTCAATAGAATGCTAAGGCGACGTCCTTTGGAAGAGCCGGCAATAGCGCTTCGAGCTGCTCGCGGGAGATTGAACCTTCAAGTTGCGACTTGGAGTGAGCAAACTCGCTGAATACTGAGACGATCAGGAGGCCGTCTTTGGCGAGGGACCGACGTCGAGCCTCAGCGGGGGAGATGAATTCCGGGACTTGAGTATTCACACAGCGAAGATATGCAATTTGTCACAGGATCGCAAACAGTCCGGACGAATCTGAACCCGTCTCAATTCAGTTGAGAATGACTACGATGATTTGACGAGTTGCTTCTCGGCGAGTTCGCGATAGATGGATGAACGCGACATCAATTCGCTGTGAGTCCCTTGATCGACGATAGCGCCGTTCTTCATAGTGATGATGCGATCGGCTCGCTGAACGGTCGAAAGTCGGTGAGCGACAATGATTGCGGTTTTGTTGACCAGAATTTTGTCGAGCGCTTGCTGAATCAACTGCTCTGAAATCGAATCGAGGGCAGAGGTCGCTTCGTCGAGAATCAGAACGGGCGGATCTTTCAGGACTGCACGTGCCAGACACAGACGCTGCTTCTCGCCGCCGGAAAGAGTGACTCCCCGCTCGCCGACAATCGTGTCATAACCCAATGGAAGCGATTCTATGTAGTCGTGAATATTGGCGACAAGGGCGGCCGCAACGACATTTTCGCGAGACGCTAACGGATCGGAATAGGCGATGTTCTCGAAAATGCTGGTGTTGAATAACAGCGGGTCCTGATCGACCAGGGCAATGTTGTCGCGCAGGGACTTGATCGACAGCTGGCGCAGATCGATGCCATCGAGAGTTACGGCGCCCTGCTGTGGATCATAGAAGCGCATGACGAGATTGACAATCGTGCTCTTGCCGCCGCCGGAGGTTCCGACGATGGCAAGCTTCTCGCGGGCAGCAATGGTGAGGTTGAAGTTCTCCATCCGGAAGCCCTGATCTTCATAAGAAAATCCGACCTTGTCAAAGACAATGATACCGCGGGCCTTAGGGAGAGAAACGGGGTTGGCGGCTTCGACGACATCGCGTTTGTAGTCGAGGTACTCAAAAACGCGATCGACAGACGCCATGATGCTCTGAATCTCAACGTTAGCCGAAGCAAGCGCCTGGATCGGCATATTCAACCAGGTGAGCAGGACGAAGAAGGCCATCAGTTGTCCGAGCTTCATTGATCCGGTCGCGACGAGATAGGCTCCGATACTTAGGAACACGATTACGCCGGCAAAGCTAAGGATCTGGACGAAGTTGCGCGCCAGCGACTGATTGACGCTGTACCTGATGTAGACGACTTTGAGCTTTTCAAGTACCGTATCGACGCGTTTGCGTTCTTCGCGCTCGCGGCCAAAGGCTTTGATAGTCTTCAGGCCGACGAGTCGTTCCTGCAATCTTCCCGACAATTCGGCGACGACCTCCTGCAACGAGCGGGAAATGCTGTTCATTTTCAGTCCGTAGCGGTGTGTGAGGTAGATCGTCAACGGCAGCGGTGTGAGGGCAATCAAGGTGAGATACCAGTTCAGCGAGAAGAGATAGATTAAAATGCCGGTCAGGAAGAGCACGTTGGTAAGTAGGCTTAGCAGGCTGTTGGTAAACAGGTCCTGGATGCGGCTGACATCAGACATCATGCGCGACATAACTTCGCCGACTTGATGCTTCTGATAGAACTTGAGCGATATCATCTCGAGATGCTCGAAGAGCTGTGAACGAATGTCGGCGATAATGCTGCCGCCGATCTTTGCGGCAAGGTAGTCGCGTAGCCACGACAATAGCAGGATGATGACGTAGACGGAGATAAGTGCCGCAGCAAAGAATGCCGACCTGTGCCATGCCGCCGGATCGGAACTATTTTCGGTCAGGGCGGGGATGAGCGAATCGATCATATACTGAATGGCAGCGGGCAGAGCCAGTTGCAGGACAGCGATGACAGCCATTGCCAGGAAGGCAACAAACTCCATACGCAGGTATGGCTTGAGATAAACCCATAAACGCCGGGCGCGCGGTGCCTTGATACTCATCGTGATACTGCCCCTTTTGGATACGCGCATCTATCCCGGCGCGTTGCGGAGAATCTCGGGGGCAACGAGGACCACTATCCTTTCACCTGCACCGGTTTGAATCGGTCAAGCAACTGTGTCACGAGCACATTGTCTTCCGGTGCAGCGATCCCCCGTTCCTGCTCCATGCGATAGGTGCAATAGGGATTGTCGGCGCGGCAACCGGATGCGGAGACGGAAGTGGTCGTGCAGCCGCCGCGGCATAGCGGCAGATATTTGCAGTCGTGGCACACGCCGGCGGCAGTGTCGCGCGTAAAGCGGCGATTATAGGCGAAGGCATTCGGGTTGTTCCAGATTGCAGCAAAGGAAGAGTCACGAATGTTGCCCTCGACGAATTGCTCCTGTTGGGAGAGGCAGCCCTTGACGTTGCCATTCGACTCGATTCCGGCGACGCGCGTACCGGCGAAGCAACCGAAGTAAGGGACGTCTTCCCAGAGCTCGGTGCCAAGGCAGCCATAGTAGCCGATGTTTTCGCCAACGTCGATCGTGATCTCATGATTCTTCTTTTTGAATTCAATCATCTTCTTGACGAGCCGCTCGTAGTTGTTGAGCGAAAGGA
>CAZQBX010000027.1:0-7592 GCA_964592145.1 uncultured Ignavibacteria bacterium | reverse complement strand
CGAAAGGATGAGATTGCGGTTTTCCATCATGCGACCGGTGCTGGTAGTCATTTGGATGCGCCAAACCGGGCACTTGGCGTCGATGAGGATTTGCCGCATTTGATCAAGTTCGCCGATGTTGATATTGGAAATCTGGCTCTCGGCACAGAACGGCACGTCTTTAGCGGCCATCATGCGCATGGCGTCAATGACTTTGTCATAGCTGTCATCGCGTTGACGGATGTAGTTATGGGTTTCCTTGGTGCCGTCGAAGCTGAAGCCGACCCGGGTGAAGCCGATGCGCTTGAAGTCATCGACAATTTCCGGTGTGACGGCCAGGCCATTGGAAATTAGGCAAGTCTTTACACCGGCTTTGACAAAGCGTTCGGAGATTTCGCGCCAGTCTTTGCGCATCAAGGGTTCGCCGCCGGAGATGGCAACGACTTCAGTGCCAAGGCTGATCAACTCGTCAGCCAAACGGAGCGCTTCTTCGGTAGTGAGTTCATCGGGGCGTTGCTTACCGGCCGAGGTACCGCAGTGGATGCAACGCATGTTGCAGGCAAAGGTGATTTCCCAGACTACAGATTGGGGGTACATACGGAACTCGGTCATACTTGCTCCTTGGCGGTAGTTTTCATTCGTTGTTGGCGCGAGCAGGCGATGATTTCCAACATCGGAATCAGATTGTGCCGCCAGCCCTGGCAGAGTTGGTCTTCAGTGAAGTTGCGGTCAGACCGTTGCGACGGACAGCCGCCGAGACAAAGCGGCAGGATGCTGCAACTCTGGCATTTGTTGCTATCGAAGGCGTCGAAATCAAAGAGACGCGTGAAGTTCGGATGCTGGTAGTCAATCGGCGCGGTGATATTGCCCATCGCGCGTTCGGGATCGCCCGCATAGTTGAAGCAGCGGTACAGATAGCCTTCATGGTCGATCACGAACGCATTAACCCGCTGCGCCAGGCAGAACACGGCAATTGGCGACGGCAGTTTTTCGATCCTGAAGCCGTGCTGCAATAAGAGCCGGAAGTACTCAATCTCGACCTCAGAAAAATCGACCGAGCTATAGCAATTGTCCGCGATGTTTGAGCAAACCGTGGTTGCCGGTTCCAGTTGGCCGAAATACATACTTAGCTTCTGTTCCAAGCCAGCCGCCTTCAACTCCAGCAGAAGCTCCTCGATCGCAGGCTCATCAAGCACTTTGTCAATATTGACACGCAGGCTAATGAGAAGTTTCGTCAATGCATACTGGATATTCTCGACGATCTTGTGGAAGCTGTCTTTGCCGTTCTTCAGGGCACGTCGTCGGTTATGAATTCGCGCCGGACCGTCCAGAGTTACCTGTATTGCGGATACCTTGAGTTCCACGAGCTTGTCAACGACTTCCGGCGTCAGCAAGTATCCGTTGGTAATCATGGTTGCCGTGTACATGAAGTCTTTGCGCTGCTTCATCTCCAGCAGTTTTGCGGTCATATCTTCGATCACGTCCAGCGCCAGGAGCGGCTCACCGCCATACCAGCAGATATCGACACGACTTAGCGAGCTGGCCTTATTCTCGATGAAATCGAGTATCGCCGACTGAATCGCCGGCAACATTTTGCCTTTTTTGTTGCTCTCGAAACAGTACTCGCAAGCCATGTTACACGCCATTGTCGGCGCAATGACCAGTCCGAGCGAGGTCATGTCGAAACGTTCCATGTGATGCTGGAACTTGACCAACTCGGTTTCCTCCCTGCCATTGGGGTATGCGAAGCGGCCAAATTCAAGTTGGGTAAGTAATCTTGATTCTGCTTCGGTCAGCGGAGAGAGGCCATTGGATTGAGCCAACTTTATGGCGAGATTCTGATAGGCTTCGTAGTTCTCCGCCGTCATTACGGCGACGGCACCAGAGCGGGCGTTGAAGGCAAGGTAATTTCCATTTCGCCAGGGCTGGAAGTGGTTGTAGCGCGAGATCTTTGCCATGTTGAGTCTCCCGGTGCGGATGATCGATCGAGCGTGGAGGGAGCAACCGGCTCCCTCCATACTCTTTACCGAATGTTATTCGGTTTCCGTAGGAACGCCATAAAGCGGCTTGATCTGGCAGACGCCCGTGCATCTAAAGAAGCACTTGGTGGTGCAGGCTTCAACCGTGGGTTCCATGGGGTCGATCAAATAAATCATCCGACTCCCTCCTGTTAGAACGTAAGATGTGAGTTATGTGAGCAGAATACTCACCCGTATCTACAAATTGCGGATACGTCGAATTATAAAAAGCCCCGGCAATTGATTTGGTGAGGCAACGATAAGAATCAGGCAGAAATTCGCCTTTAGCGACAGAGAATCGGTAGGTTTGCTGGTTAAGAAAGTCTTCCCGGCAGACAGAATACGACTGTGAGGACGCCATGATGCACCTATCCGATTACAAACCTTGAGTTTGTTGGCGATTATTATTGCAAATGAATACCAAACTTGGACGATTTTGTCAAGTACTTTTTTTCACAAACTTCGACTTTGATGATATATATTGACTCGATTGACCACAATGGTCAGGATTGTCGAAGTTTGATGAAAAAAGTCACTGTCGCGGGTAGAACGGAGGTTATTCAGGGTGTGTCGCGGAATACGGCGTTCCGACTTTCCAGAAGGCGGTATAAGTGACACCATCGTGCCACTGGCGATCCTCGCAGGTCCAATGATTGTCGGTGGCAGCGACCAATTTCCGGACTTCGTTGTTGCGTTCGTCCTGCGATAAGCCACTGAACGCAAGCCGTTCTTCTTCTGTCCATGAGCGGCCGTTAGCCGCGAAGAAGAGATCATGGAAGCTGTAGCAGCAGTTTTCACTCATAATCGGAGATTCCTTCCTGTGGATTATACGTCATGGCGTACCATTTGGCCAATATAAGTTCGTAACGGGTAGACTGATTCACCTTGCAAATCCGCACTGTGCACGCAAGATTGAGCTCGAACATGATGACAGAAGAGATGTATGGATAAGATTACCGTTCTCGGATTAGCGGCCGGGGCACTAACAACCTTCTCCTTTGTCCCACAGCTGGTTAAGATCGTTCGTTCTAAATCGACTCACGATATCTCGCTGGCGATGTATATCGTCATCAGTACGGGAATATTGTTGTGGCTCATATATGGATTGATCATCGGAGATGTGCCCGTGATCGTTGCGAACGCGGTCGCACTCTTCATTACAATTGCGATTCTGTCACTGAAAATTCGCTATCACTAAGATTAGACATCAATAACCAATTCCGTGGCTAGACGTTTCGAGGAATATGAAACGAGAAGGAGCAAGGACGGTCGTTAACGCCGGCCGCGTGCAATTGCTTAAGGCCGGGTCGATTGCAGGGAGCGAGGTCGTTTATTGGATGAGCCGCGACCAACGCCTCCACGACAACTGGGCGTTGTTATATGCCCAGGAGATTGCGATCGAGCGCAAGTTGCCACTGACAGTGATATTCTGTTTGCTGCCGGACTTTCTGCAGGCAACGTGGCGGCAATATGAGTTCATGATCAAAGGATTGGAGCAAGTCGAAAAGGGCTGTGCGAAATTCGGAATCAAGTTCGGGCTGCTGATGGGTAATCCGATCGACGAAATCCCAAGGTACGTTGCAGATTGTGGCGCGGCAGTTGTTGTAACGGATTTCACGGCATTACGGAAAAATCGTGACTGGAAGAAGGGGATTGCGGAGAAACTGGCCGTTCCCTTCATCGAGGTGGATACGCATAATGTTGTTCCGTGTCGGGTGGCTTCCGACAAGCTGGAGTTTGCGGCTTACACTATCAGACCAAAGATCCGGAAGCTGTTACGGGAGTATCTAACGGAGTTTCCCAAAATGAAGAAACATCCGTTCGCGCCAGTTGCTTTGACGTTACCAATGGACTGGGACGCTGCGCGCAGGTCGCTCAAGATAGATCGATCGATTGGCGAAGCGGCGGGCTTTGAATCCGGGGAGACGGCCGCCGGGAAAGTGATGGATTACTTTCTGAAGTCAAAGTTGCGGCATTACGACACTGATCGCAATTTGCCGCAAGTAGATGGGCAGTCGAATCTCTCTCCATACCTGCATTTTGGACAAATATCGGCTCAACGGGTGGCGCTGGAGGCACAGAGATTCGATCAGAATCTCACGGCGCAAGAGGCGTTTTTGGAGGAATTGATAATCAGGCGGGAATTGGCGGACAATTATTGTCATTACAATGAGATTTACGACGCATTTGAGGGGTTTCATCCGTGGGCGCAGAAGACTCTTAATGAGCACCGGGCTGACGCGAGGGAGTACATCTATTCGCGCAACGATTTCGAGTCGGCTCAAACACATGATGAACTTTGGAATGCCGCGCAACTGGAGATGGTGACAACAGGCAAGATGCACGGTTACATGCGCATGTACTGGGCGAAGAAGATTCTCGAATGGTCGCCTTCACCGGAAGATGCGCTGGCGACAGCGATCTATCTAAACGACCGCTACGAATTGGACGGGCGAGATCCGAATGGCTACACGGGAATTGCCTGGAGCATCGGGGGCGTTCATGACCGTCCATGGACGAATCGTCCGATTTTTGGTATGGTCAGGTACATGAGTTATGATGGCTGTAAACGGAAGTTCGATGTAAAAGCCTACATCGCCAAACACAGCAAGCAGGGGCAGCTATTCTGAAAACATATCATCTCCATACCGAGCAGTTCGTTGCCAAGCCGCTTGAAGAAGTATTCGCCTTCTTTGAGCGACCGGAGAATCTTGCCCGGATCACGCCGGAGTCATTAGGATTTGTGATCTTGACGCCACAGCCGATTGAAATGAGAATCGGTACATTGATTGATTACACGATCAGGGTGATGGGACTGCGGATACGGTGGCGGACGCTGATTTCTGATTATGATCCACCGCACCGTTTTGTTGATGAACAACTGCGCGGACCTTACAGCTACTGGCATCACTCGCACTCATTCTCGGCAGTTGAAGGCGGGACCAAGATCGTCGATGATGTTCGATATGCATTGCCATTTGGAATCTTGGGCAGAATCGCCCACTCGTTGCTGGTCCGGCGCGATCTTGAAAAGATTTTCAAGCATCGCGAGAAGATCATCGCACATCTGTTCAGATAGAATCCTGTCCCACACTGAATCGCTTCTTCCACTCCTTTAACTTGTGAAAAAAATCTCTGTTAAGAGGGGTTGTCGTGCCGTACTGTCTTGAAGATGGACGCCCTGATGTTATCCCGCATCCAGTTTGGATTGACAATCGGGTTTCACTACATCTTTCCTCCTTTGAGCGTCGGACTGGGTTTGCTCCTGGTGTTTATGGAGGGGATGTACCTCAAGACTAAGAATCCACTCTATCATCAGATGACCCGTTTTTGGGTCAAAGTCTTTGGTCTGATATTTGCGCTCGGCGTGGCCACGGGAATTGTCATGGAGTTCCAGTTCGGCACGAACTGGTCGACGTATTCGCGTTACGTCGGCGACGTATTCGGCAGCGCACTAGCGGCGGAAGGAATATTTGCGTTTTTCCTTGAGTCGGGATTTCTGGCGATTTTGTTGTTCGGCTGGAATCGCGTGAGTCCGACGATGCATTTTGTCTCGACGATCTTGGTTTGCCTGGGAGCGCATTTCAGCGCAGTATGGATTGTAGTTGCCAACTCCTGGCAACAGACGCCGGCTGGGCATCATATCGTTGGCGAGGGACTGAATGCCCGGGCAGAGATCGTGGATTTTTGGGCGATGGTATTCAATCCTTCGAGCGTTGATCGAATCTGGCATGTGTACATGGGCTGTTGGCAAGCGGGGGCATTCTTTGTTTTGAGTGTCGCTGCATACTACTTAATCAAGAAGCGTCATCTTGAGTTCGCCAAGGCATCGATGAAGATTGCATTGGTACTGGCTGCGGTCGCTTCGATGCTGCAACTCGTGTCGGGGCATTCGAGCGCAGTAGGCGTGGCGGAGAATCAACCCGCGAAGATGGCGGCTTTTGAAGGGCACTATCCCGCCAACGAACCGGCACCGCTATATTTGTTCGGTTGGGTCAACGAGGAATTGGAGCAGGTACAATTCGGTGTCGCAGTACCGGGGCTGTTGAGCTACATGATTCACGGCGATTGGAATGTGCCGGTAACGGGATTGCGAGAGTTTCCCCCGGAGAAGCGTCCGCCGGTGAATACGGTATTCCAGAGCTATCACGCGATGGTGGCGATTGGGTTTGGATTGATTGCAGTTGCGTGGCTGGGACTGTGGTTTTGGTGGCGGAAGAAGCTATTCGAAACACGTTGGTTGTTGAAAGTGCTCGTGATCTCGGTACTCGGCCCGCAACTGGCGAATCAACTGGGGTGGTTTTCTGCAGAAGTGGGGCGGCAACCGTACATTGTCTACAATCTGCTCAAGACCGAAGATGGGATATCGAAAGTTGTCACGAGCGGCGAGGTAATCACTTCGCTGATCATGTTCGGTGCGATCTACTTGCTGCTGTTCATCCTGTTCATCTACCTGCTCAACGAGAAGATTCAGCACGGACCGGCCGCAGAAGATCTGTCGATAAAGAGGCGGGCGTGATATGAGTCTTGATCTAAACACGATCTGGTTCATTCTTATCGGTGTGCTGTTTACCGGTTACGCAATCCTCGACGGATTTGACCTGGGTGTCGGCGCGCTACATTTATTCACGAAGACAGACGTGGAACGACGGACGTTTCTGAATGCAATCGGTCCGGTTTGGGATGGCAATGAAGTGTGGTTGGTCACGGCCGGCGGGGCGTTATTTGCGGCGTTTCCCGAAGTATACGCTACCGCATTTTCCGGGTTCTACCTGGCGTTGATGCTGTTGCTGTTTTGTCTGATATTCCGCGCGGTTGCCATCGAGTTTCGCAGCAAGCAGGAAATGGCTTGGTGGCGGCGCATGTGGGATGTTTCGTTCTTTGTGTCGAGCGTGCTGGCCTCGTTCCTGATCGGAGTGGCGTTGGGGAATATTGGAATCGGGATACCGCTGGACAACAATCACGAATTCGTCGGCACATTTGCCGGTCTGCTCAATCCGTACGCACTACTGGTGGGTGTAACTACAGTGTCACTGTTCATGATGCATGGGGCGATTTATGTGGTGATGAAGACGGAAGGCGAGCTTCACGACAAGGTGCGCGGCTGGATCAACAACGCGATTATCTTCTTTATCATTTGCTATGCTACGACGACAATGGCGACACTGCTGTACGTTCCGCAGATGTCCAGTGTAATCAAGGAGAATCCGCTGCTGTTCATTGTACCCCTGCTGAACATGCTGGCGATCGCGAATATTCCGCGCGAGATTCACCATGGCCGCGACTGGCGCGCCTTTTTGTCTTCGTGTTTTGCGATCGTGTTCCTGATGGCACTGTTCGGAATTGGGATGTTCCCGAATATGATATTCTCCAATCCAGTCGCCGAGAATAGCTTGAATATCTACAATGCGGCCTCGTCGGCGAAGACATTGAAGATAATGCTGATCATTGCGACGCTGGGTGTACCGGCGGTGCTGGCGTACACAATCAGCATCTATTGGATATTCAGGGGCAAGGTGAAACTGGACTCCAGCAGCTATTGATGATCCAACCTCTCCCAGAGTTTGAGAGAGGTGTCCACAACATTAGAGAGAG
>CAZQBX010000026.1:0-41350 GCA_964592145.1 uncultured Ignavibacteria bacterium | reverse complement strand
TCCTCTATCGAAACCGTAAATATTCTCTGTCCTTCCAAGTCCGAGACCAAGTGCCCAAGACTCATCTAATGATCACAAATTTACCGACCTGATTGCCCATCTCAGATTGAATAGAATACAAGTAAATGCCAGCGACCGCAGCCTGCGTATTGCGAGTGATCAGATCCCACGAGGTCATGCTTTCGCCTTCCTGGAACTGACAATCGCACGGATGCTGGAGTTCGCGAACCAGATCGCCATCAAGCGTGTAGATGCGAATCGTCGCTTCTTTAGGCAGGTTGGCGAAGTGAATGCGACGGGCGCGATCGGTGGAGGCAGTGGTATTGTCGACACGCTCATAACCGGCGTCAAGATATCCGCCATCGATCCGATACGGATTCGGGAAAACCGTGACTTTGAGATTCTCTTCGGCCACACGGTCTGAAGAGTTGACCGGATAGATTTGAATCGCATTGGCCAGCGGCGAGCTTTCGAGTGCCGCCAGACTGGTCGCCGGGTTGCCATAATCAAACGCGGAAACGGCGAAGTAGATCGGACGCGAGGCGAGCAAGCCATCAATTACATATTCGTACTCATAGTAGGCATCGACCGAGTCATTGATCTCGGGAACCCAGATTATGTCGCCTCGCTGAGCGTCAGGGAACCGCTTCCTGATCGAACCGGTATCGCCAAGCGTAGAACGATTGAAATCTTGCTTGGTGAAATAATAAGCCGTGGTTTCGCCGTTATCATCGACCCAAGGCAGGGAATCACGGGTGTTCGGATAAGCGAAGGGATCAAAGTTAGCGCCATAGATGCTCTTAAGCGAATCAAGCGTGAAGGGCACTTCGGTCAGTTCCCAGCGCACCGGGTCGAAGTTGAGATTCAGGCGATAGCGATTAAAATCCTCGACATCATAGGACGTTAGCAGCGCGAACTCACTAAGAACGAGCTGTGTCCCCATGTAAACGCGGTAGCCTTCGAAGTCGCGCAAGTATGAGAACGGATCTTCAGAGGTCTCTGTCTGTTCGCCGTTCCAGCGCAATTCGACGCGACCGGGAGATGCCGAGAATCTGAGCTGCGGAGCCGGAGGAGGCGGCGGTCCGGCAAAATCGGGAACGCCATCACCATACTTATAATATTCTTTGCCGGTACAAGGATTGAAGTGCGGATCGGGATCGGTAACCGGCGCGATTGACTTCACACCGTTGCTGTCAGTATCGATGCCGGGATTGTCATAGACCCATCCGGCCCACAGCGAGTTGGTTACCAGGTCGGAGAAATCCAGCGACGAGTAGAACAAGCTCGGATCGGCCTCATTGAAGAGGCGGAAATCATTGGGATTGCGGTGGAACTTATCGCCGGCCGCATAGGCAATCGTGATCGGAAGAGAATCGCCGGGGGGAAGTTCAAATGGTCCAAATGAGAACAGATAGCGAGTATCGTAGCCATCGGCAAGGTTTCCAGCCAGTCCCTGCTGGCCCGCCGGAGGCAGCCATCCTTGCGCTGTTTGATCGACAGCGGAAAAGATTTGATCGTAATCGAATTCAGCCCGCGACATGATATAGTACTTGTTGTGGTCACCTTCCGGCGTGCCAAGATAACCGCCGTAGTCGCGGTTATTTTCGGCGAGGCGCGGTCCCCAATCCAAGTTGGTGTCGTCACCATTGGATACCCACCAATTGAATGAGAATTGGAGTTCGGGATTGGGTGAGCGAACGACTCTGGTACCGGCGACACCGGTAGGACTGTATTCATTGAAGACACTTCCGACGGGATCGCCATCGAAATCGGCAGTCCACGCAATGTTGACATCTTCTTCGATCTCACGGCAAGCCGGGGTCGGCGCTGAAGCGAGATATCCGGTTATGTCGTCGGCAAAACCATCCGGAGTGTTGACGTGCCAGATATCGGCATCGACGTAGAGAGCCATATACATCTTGCGGAGATCGCGAGCGCCGATGTTGACGATCTTGAAGTCCATCAAGACGAAGTCTTCAGCATAGCTGAATGACCAGGCATAGCTGCGCTGAACGACCTTGATGCCGAGCGGTTTGTGTGCCCGGTTGAGAATTTCGTCACGACCGGTCAGGGCGGCATCGACCAGTGTATCAGTGTACTCGGCGATGTAGTCCTGCTCACTGATGGCTTCGGTGCTGTAAAACTCCGATGTTTTGCGCGTCGACATCTGAACAATGCCGTCGAGCGGCGCGGCGCGTGGATACATTTCGTTGGTTCGCTGCCAGCCATCGGCGCCGACGGACACGAGAGTGTCCTCGTCGGCAATTGCACCGACCCAGAACGCGCCTTGATAAAGGTAGTTAACGCCGGTGCCGGCCGGGAATTCAAATGACGGCGCCAGTTCACCTTGATTGACGCCCGGACCGATGCAATACAGCTCGGGCAGCCAATCGCCATCGGCAAACTGACTGCCGAAAAATCCCCAATTGGTTACAGTGAAGAAGACGTTGCCGACGCGGTGGGAGCAGTTTTGAGTATTTGGAGTTGCCGTAACTTTGCGCAACGCCTGACGCCTAAGATCCGCATCATCGGCGCGTTTGGTCGCAGCCAAGCCCGTAGCGCTGATGATCATCAGCGCTACGATCGACAATTTACTCACCCGCCACACAAGTCCACCTAACATCATGATCTTACCTCAAATCCGACTGATTAAAATTCGACGCCAACTCCAAGGCGAATATTACGTCCCGGTCCAAGATTGAGCGGGCTGCTGTTGGCAGGAGTGCCTTCAAGCACGTAGTTCGCGCCGGTGAACTTCGAATTTGAATTATATCTTCCGGTCAGACTGTAGATAAAATCAATGTTCTTGTTATCAAAGAGGTTGTTTACCCACATCGTCACGGTATAGGTCATGCCCAGGAAAGGAATCCGCTTGTACGCCCGGATGTCGACATTTGACGTCGACGGGTAGCGAAGCGAGTTCGTCTGCGGTGATTCACCCGGAAGCAGACGGAGACCCGGGAAGTCGCGGTCAGGAGTATAAGGGAATCCTGAACCAAACTGCCAAATCACATTGGCACCCCAGTTATCGGGGAGCGTCAGACCGAACAGCTTCGGATGGTCATCACGCGGGATTTCGAAGTCGATGTTGAGTGAAATCTGGTGGCGAACATCCCAATTGAGCGGGAATTCCTGAATCGGAATGGACCGATTGTAGAAGTTATCAAAGTAGTTTGAACTTTCATCCGAGCTCTTGCCATACGCGAACGAGTATTCATAGGTGAAGATACCCTGCACGTAGTTGCCGTAGCTCTTTTCCAATTCGGCTTCAAACCCACGGGTACGGGCATAGTCGGAGTTTGCATATACGTTGCGCTGCAGCGGACCGGTGCCTTCCCGCTTCGAGTTGATGATACCGAAGATATCCTTGTAGAATCCGGAGAATCCGAGAACGTAGTCGCTCGAGAGTACATAGTTAATTCCGAATTCATACTGGATCGTCTTCTGGTAGTCGAGGTTCTCGTTTCCGATAATGCCGAAGGCGCTCGACGATTGAGTGGCGCGCTGATACATCAGGTTCAGGTCGGGAAGCTGGTTGAAGTGACCATAGTTGAAATAGACCTTTGCCTTGTCGGAGATCGGATAGCTGAAGCCAATACGCGGGCTGAAGCGGTTCTGGGAACCAAGGACGGTCTTGTCCTGGGCCTGATCGGGGCTCTCATTCTGCTTCAGTTCGGCTGACTGGATGAAGAAGTCGTAGCGTAAACCGATGTTTGCGATCATGGCTCCGTATTCCATTCTATCCTGAAGGAACACTGCTCCGGTGATCGGGCTGCGTTGATAGAAATCACGGAAGACGCCGCGATCCGGCCACCTGCCGCCATCCGGTGTACCGTCATACGGGAAGTCCGGATACTGCAATTCGGCGTAGTCCATCTCGTGAATATCGAGATTCAAGCCGGTTTTGACTTCGTGCTCTTTGGAGAACGCCTTGTTAATCTTGAAGTCGGCGGTGTAACGCACGGCGGAACGGTCGTGGTAGAGCGACCATTGGTCTGAACCATAGTCATAGAAACCGTCGCGACGATCGTACTGACCATTCTTGTTCAGGTCGATAAACGGTTCGCCGGCGTCATAGGCGCTGTTCTTCGGGTCGTAGATTCCGTTGCCATTCAAGTCACGGAACGGAGTACCCGGTAACCACGCATCCTTGGGGCCGTCATACTTGGAGTTACGATTAAGGTCCTGATTGACGGCTGGATCTACAGCCATCACGAAGATATCAATACCGGCATCGTAGACGCCGTTGAGGTTGACATCGGTAAACGGCTCGCCCAAAATGACGTCGCCGTCGGTGTAAGGTTCGCCAACGTCGATGTTTGTGATGTCAGACCGGTCACGGTCATAGACACCATTACGGTTAGTGTCGGTGATCAATAAGTCGCCGGAGTTCCACTTGCCGTCGCCATTGACATCAACGAACTGCTCGGATTCATAAAAATCGATGACGCCGTTGCCGTTCCAATCGGTGAAGATGGTGTCGACAAGGGTGGAAGAATTCCTCTGTCCGACCATACGGGAATCGACGCCGCGAAATTCGCGGTCAGCTTCCTGGGAGACTAACGGCCAGAGACCACCGGGGGTAGCATAAGCATCACCGAAGGTGTAGAAATCGCCGCCCCAGGCCCAAGAAGTATCGCCATTGGCATTGATAAACGGTTCCGGCGAATCGAAGACGCCGTTGCCGTTGCGGTCAAGATAGCCTTCATACTGGGTTGCCTGGATGAAGTCGCCTGGATCCTTGCCTTCACCCGGGCGCTTCGGATCACCGGGCTGTTCGGTGTAGTTTCGGTTGTAACGCGAAAGCGTAACGATATAGTAGGTCGACTTGTCGATTTGGTGCGTCAACTGTGCAGAATAAGTAGCGGACTCTTCGTTCACTATCGGAGCGTAGGACGGAACGTAGATGTGGCTCCAAGCAAACGTGGTGTTATTGTCCCACGATCCGCGGAAGCGCAAATTCAAGCGAATGTTTGCACTGGCTTCGACGCGAACGTTGACTTGGGCTTCATACGAATTCTGCATTCTGTCCTGCAGATCGAACAGACCAAGGATTGAACGCGACTTGAAACTGCGCTGGGTAGTCGGTGTAAAGTAGTCTTTGTAGCTGATATAACCGTCGGTCTTTTCGGCGGCTGCCTGAACTGAATAGAACACTTTGTCGGTGAACCAATTGATACCCAGCTTCGGCAGGAGCCGGTTGGCAAGGATCGGATCGGGACCGGAGAGATTGAATTCACCGCGATCGTAGTTATTGGAATTCTTGTTGAGGATTCCGGTACCGAAATCATCGGTGAAATACTCCATTTCAGCCTTGGTGACGTCTGAACCGGCTTTGGTCGTAATGTTGATGATACCGGAGGTCGCATTGCCGTATTCAGCGTCGAATCCGCCTTTGATGATCTGGAGATCTTCTACGACGTTATTGGAAATGTTCATAGCTTGATCGACTGCACCGCGGCCGCCCAGAGGATCTTTGACAGCGACACCGTCAACGACGTAGGTGACTTCGTTGGAACGGCCTCCGCGTATGTGAATCTGGCCGAAGCGTTCGACAACACCGACCTGCGCTTTGAGAAGGTCGGCGACGGTCGCCACGGGCATGTTCTTGATATTCTCCGCGGTAATCTGGCGGAGGTTAGCAGTCTCGGTTACGCGCAGCAGGTCGCGTTCGGCGATAACGATCTGGGCTTCCGTTTCAACGATCGATTCTTCCATCGCGAAATCGACAGTCACAGTTGCGTCAACACGGACTTCCACCTGCTCGGTACGGACTGGTGTCCAACCGGTCAGATTTGCAGTAATCGAATACATTCCCGGGGGAACGTTGATAATCAGGAATTCGCCGTTGGGATCAGCCTGGGCACCCATCGTGGTGCCGTCAATCTGAACCACCGCAAACGGCACGGCTTCTTTAGTCTTCTTGTTGATGATCTTGCCTTTTACTCTGCCTGTCGAGCCGGCGAAAACGCTGGCTGCCGCAAAGATGGCAATCACCATTAAGACCAATCCGCTTTTTAACACGTTAGCCATCCGCATGGACCTACCTCCTTCTCGCCTGAAAGCGAGATTATCTTGAAACATGATTGTATTTCTCATAATGAAAGATAAAAACCGCAACTTTCCGGTCGCTTGAACGTAAACTTTACTGACGCCCGATGAGAACCAGTGTTGGCGGACATTAATGCTGTCGTACTCCCAAAGTGCCTGTGAGGCATTTGCCTAACAAGGCTTTCCGATTTCCAAAACAATCCTTGAATAAAGCATTTTGAGCCGCTAACAGTCAAGCGAAATTTGCCTCTTCATCATGGCTTTTGTTTCCCAAGTAAAAGACTCTCAACCCCTTATTTTGTTTAATCAGTTCCGCGAGATTTTTAGCGGCGGCTCGGCTTAAACTTCACTCAACCCGCGCCTAACGACACCCCAAAACGGTCTTTGACGGCTTCTTCGAAGGCGGTGACCACCTCGACAAGAGCAGGTTCAAGGCCGGATTCGACCGCGATCGAGGTTATCTGGTCCGGGGCAAGCTGATGTCCGTGTGGCCACAGAGAGGTGAGATCGTCTTCGTTCCAATTGTCCAGGATGCGCACGGAGCCATGCTGCAGGAAACAGTCGCCGGAACGGAACTGAGCGCTGCCGCAGATTTTGCGTCCGCGCACGGTGACTTCAAATGGGTTAAGCATTGCAAAACATGGGTTTAGGGCGCTGCGAGCCGGAGTACCGGTTTGGGGTAACTCAGTAGTATTGATGCCGAGTGACGCAAGCATCGCGGCGATTGACTGCGCGATTGCCCGATATGTGCTCGTTAACGAGCGAAACTCCGGGTGACTATGCCGGTTGGCGATAATTGCGTAACAGATATCACCTTTGTGCAAAAGCGCCCGGCCACCGGTCGGTCGAGTTACGAGTCCATAGCCAAGCTGCTGGATCTGCTCCAGAACAACGACTTCTTCGGCGATCTGATTTGTCCCAAGGCTTACGGTCGGACGATCCCAGCAATAGAAACGAACAATCGGACTTCCTGATTTACCGGAATGCAGATCTTCGAACAATTGACGGTCGAGCGACATGTTGTGATCGCCGGTGAAAGTGCCAAATGGAAGGTATCGCCATCGCATCGGGAGAAGTTAGCTAAAAGGCAAAGGCGTGGCAAGCAGCAAGAGGGATTGACGTTAGTTTAAGAGACGCGGCAGGCGTGGACGACTGCCGCGCACGGAACAGAACGGTGCGGATGTGGACATCCGCGCGCACGAAATCGATTGCAAATGGCGTAATTATTCTTGCGCGAGATGATATTGTTTCATCTTAAGGCGCAGGGTCGATTCGGGGATCGCCAGAAGTTCGGCAGCGTGCTTTTTGACCCAATTGGAATTGCGGAGCGCTTTGAGAATGTACTCGCGTTCGAGGCGACCGAGGTGTTCGTAGAGCGAGAAGTTGCCGTTCTGGGCAGAATTGTCCGGTGACTCACTGCGGGTCTTTTCGGTAATCCGCCGAGAAATCATGTAACTGGAAATGACCTTGCGTTCACCGGCGAGGAGAACCAGTTTCTTGAGTTCGTTCTCCAATTCGCGAATGTTTCCGGGCCAATCGTAGTCGGCGAGACAGTTGAATGCTTCCGGCTCGATCTTTACTTCGGCATCGAACTTGGCGAGGAAGTGTTTGATCAGCAAAGGTACGTCTTCGCGGCGTTCCCGCAGCGGCGGGAGCCTGAACGCAAAAGTGGAGAGCCGGTAGTAAAGATCCTGACGGAACTGTCCCTGCTCCATGAGCGAGCGAAGATCCTTGTTGGTCGCTGATATAACGCGGACATCGACTTTACGCGGGAAGGTCTCGCCCAAACGCACGACCTCTTTTTCTTCGATGACGCGAAGCAGTTTGACCTGAATCGAGAGCGGCATATCGCCGATTTCGTCGAGGAAGAACGTACCGCCGTCAGCTTCTTCGAACAACCCGACCTTCTCCCCTTCCGCGCCGGTAAAGGCTCCGCGCTTGTAGCCGAATAATTCGGATTCGAGCAGCGTTTCCGGAAGGGCCGCGCAATTTACGGAAATGAATCGACGGTCTTTGCGATTGGAATTGTAATGGATCGCTTTTGCCAAGAGGTCTTTGCCGGTACCGGTTTCGCCTTCGATTTGTATGGAAATCGGCGAGTCTTTGACCTGCATGACGCGGTCGAGGATATCGAGAACGTCGTGACTGGCAGTGATGATATTCGGGAAAGCGAGTTGTTTCTGCAATTGGTCTTTGAGGCGGCGGTTGTCCTGGGTCAGTCGCCGTTTTTGTTCTTCCGAGGATTTGAAGCCAAGGATATCGGAGAAGGCAATTGCGAAATCAAGATTGGCTTTGGTGAATCCAGTCGCATGAGGATCAACCTTGTCGATGTAGACCAAGCCGGAGACTTCCTCGGACAACTGGATTGGCAGCGAGATGAAAGCTTCGACGTTCTCGGAGTTGATCGTGAGATAATCGAACATGCGTTTGCGATCGCCGCCCAAATGCGTCACCAAAAGAGGCCGGTCAAGGGGGAGCGACCCGCCGCGGCCATTGGCCAGTGATTTGGCAACTTTGGCGAGAGTGGTCGGTTCGAAGTCGAGTGCTGCCAGAGTCTCGAAGGAATGCTGCTGGGTGTCATAAGAGAAAATAAAGGCACGTTGTCCGCCGATTTTGTCGCGCAGGACTTTCAGAGTGTCAGCAAGGCTACCGCTCTTGAGGCTGCCGTACTCGGAGGCGGTCAAGAAAGAACTGAAGAAGCTGTATTCGTTCTCGTTTGATAAGCCGGCATCAACCATATCGTCCTCGATCGCGAGGCGCATGATTCGGCACTCTTCAATAGCGCGGTCATCCTGATAATGAGCAGCGAGAGATTCACAATAGGTTAGATATTTCAGTGCTTCGTCGTAGTTGCGAGATTCGAATTCCAATTGGCAGAGTTGATAGTGCGCGTGAATCTTGAGCCAGGTGATCGGCAGTTGGTTAGCAAGACGCACTGCCAGATTCAAGTAGCGGAGAGCCAGCGTGTGGTGCTCGCGCGATTTGATCAGCGCCTTGCCGGCAACAAAATAAGCCCAGGCAAGTTCGCGCAGTTCGCCGGTCAACTCGAGGCTGGTGATAGCTTCATCAAACAGCGCGACAGCCTGCTCATACTTGCCGTTGGCGGCTTCAAGGGCTCCGAGAATCTTCTTGGCGCCGGCGATTTCGACAACTTCCCCGACATGAATCGCAACTTCCAAGGCGCGGTTGGCATGATCCAAGGCAAGCGCGTAATTTCCGGCGAGATACTCGAGTTCGGCGAGACGACGTTCGGTTTGGCTGATGATGGCACTTTCAGGGGCAATACGATTGCCGATTTCCAGTGCATAGGCATAATGCTGGCGCGCCATGCGGCTATCGCCCATCGCGAGCAATAGCTCGCCCATATACTCATGGTAAATCGAACGTTCACGCAGGAGATCGTGCTTGCGAATTACGTCGTAGGATTGTTCGAGGACGCTGCGGGCTTCGGTAAATTCCTCGCGCAGGTAGAGAACATATCCGAGCGAGAGAAGATTCTTCGCCAATGACGGACCGCCGTCGGCGTTACGGCAAAACTCGACGCACTCGCTCAATGTCGCCTTGGCGCTCTTCCAATCGCCAATCAAGATCTGGATACGAGCGCGGTTACCGCGGGCGCGGATAATCGCCGTTTCGGAGGCAGACTCGGTCTTCTTGAGGAAATCGATTGATTCAGCCAGGAACTTGTCGGCCAGTTTAAATTCGCCGCGAATGAAATAGACTTGTGCGAGTTTATTGTAGCAGCCGGTGAGTTCTTCGTCGTGGTCGATGCGGCGGAATGAGCTGATAGCATCGCGGATGAATGCTTCGCCGGAAACAAGATCACCGAGCGCGACATAGAGTTTACCGATCAGTGCCTGGACGCGGCCGATGGTCAAGTTTTCGGCGGTATTGGAAACAATGGAGTAGGCTTTGCGGGCGAGAGCGAGGACTTCAAGCGGCGGCTTTTGATGAACCTCGATTGCGGCTTGAAGATAATAATACTCTCCGGCAATTAAGGAGTTGGGCTCTTGCGCGATCATCGGCGCAAGAGTCCCTATTTCTGTGCGAGCTTCAACAAACTTATTCTCGCTGATGAGAGCTTGAATGGTTCTAAGTTTGTCTGCCGTCTCCGTAAGTGCATTACCGATTCTGCTACTCATTGAAGAACTAACTTATTTAAAGGTTGCTATCTTTTGCCATCATACGGGAAAACCGTCTTTGGCTTTCGTCCCGTCGGTGGTTTAACGCTCAATTCACTTCTCTCAATACCCACCAGAACGCTTTTGATCTCGAGGAAGAACAACCGTGTCCAATTTCCTATTCTCGAGACAATTGTTGGGGTGGTGGTTTCGTCGACATCGCTGCCGACATTGGGTTGGGACCCTACGATTGTGTTGGTATCGCCCTTGTTGTCATCCCAAGGATGATCCACGGCCTTTACGGGTCCGGCGAGAAGAAATGATATTGAGGCGGTTATCACCACTGTGATAAGCAATCTAAGCAGGTTCATACCTACTGCCTCCGAAAAACTGGTATTTGCAACAACTTGAGGTCAAAGATGTACAGGGGACAAAGATAAGCACATCTTTGGCTGTGCTTTAAGCTAAGCCTGCGCCCGAATCTTGTCAAGCATTTTTTGCGTTTTGTTGTTGCGGCGCGCAACAATTTTCATAACACATTGAATAAGAATGCATTAAGAAGAGGGCGCAAGACCTGCGTTTTGGCGGAATAACATAGTTCTGAAGTCAGTAACGGAAAAAAGAGAGGTCAGGCAGGAATGCCTGACCTAACTCAACTGACTAATAGAAATTGCAGCGAATTGACGAGGGTTAGATCACCTGCGACTCACGCAATTTGTTGAAGAGTTTGTCGGCGATTTCCTGCGGGGTCGCGCCGGTGATCATTTCACCCTTCGGACGCGCCGGAGGATTGGCGGCTTTGAGTGTTTTGCTTGCAGTCGTCATAGCGGGCGCATTCAGATCGACGCCGAGATCGGCGGCGGAGTAAACGGCCACTGTTTTCTTTTTTGCGTTCATCTTCCCTTTCAAGGAAGGCAAGCGCGGCTCATTGATCTCCTTGACGACCGAGATGAGCGCCGGCATTGGTGCAGTAACCTTGTCGAAACCGTCGTCGGTCATGCGCTCGACGATGATCTTTCCATCCGCGATTGCTTCAATCTTGCGGACGTACATCACGGCGGGCCAATCGAGAACACCGCCGACAGCCGCACCGAGTGACGATGAGTCATAGTCGACAGCCTGTTTGCCAAAGATGACCAGGTCAGCCGATCCGATTTTCTTGATACCAGCGGCAAGAGCTGTGGCAGCTCCGGTAATGTCCAGGTCGGCGAACTTGTCGTCCATCAAGTGCACAGCTTCATCGGCACCAAGCGCGAGTCCTTCGCGAAGCGCGTAGTCGGCTTCTTTTCCGCCGAGCGAAACCACCCAGACGGTGCCGCCGAGTTTTTCCTTCCAACGCAGTGCTTCTTCAATAGCGTAGGCGTCAAACGGATTGATCATTCCCGGGCTTTGCGGGAGGCTAAGAGTTCCGGCGTTGGCATCGACACTGACGAGAGCGACTTCCGGAACCTGTTTCACACATACCACGATGTTCATTGATATCCTCCGATTTACTTATCTTCTTCGAGAGAGGTGAGCGCGCTTTCTGCAGCGCGCTGTTCGGCGCTTTTCTTGGAGTCGCCACGGCCGGTGCCGAGACGTTTGCCCGAGACAAAGACTTCGACGGTGAAGACCTTGCGATGGTCGGGGCCGTCCTCATCGCTAACGGTGTATTTGGGCATGCCACCACCGGTAGCCTGGAGTTTCTCGAGCAACTCGCCTTTGTAGTTGCGCAGAGACAGGACTTCGCTGGTCTTGGCGAAGTTGAAAGAGACCACGCGCTTGATGACATTTCCAGTCGCTTCGAGTCCGCCATCGAGATAGACGGCGCCGAAGAGAGCTTCGAGACAGTCGGCGACGATTGACTGGCGGGTGCGTCCTCCGGCCCGTTCTTCGTCGGCAGACATCAGGATGTACTTGCCTAACTCGATCTGCATCCCGGCATGGGCGAGGACTTTTTTGTTAACAAGCAGCGATTTGTTCTTGGTCAGAAAGCCTTCGCTCATATCGGGATATTTCTGGAAGAGTTCTTCGGCGACAATCAGGCCCAGCACGGAATCACCGAGAAACTCGAGTCGCTCGTAGGAGCGCAGGTTGCGGGAATCCTCGGCGCGCAAATATGAACGATGGGTGAGAGCTTTGACGAGGTAGTAATCGTCCTTGAAGACGTAGCCGATTTCATTCTGGAGCTGCTGTTGTGAGTCGGCACTCAAAGTCGCCTTGGCTGACTGTTTCGGTTTTTTACCGAAAAGTCGGGCGAGAAATTGCAGCATCAGTTACCTCGCGTGGTTGTCGTACCTGGCAAGAATCAGGGAGATGTTGTGGCCGCCGAATCCGAAAGAGTTACTGATGCCATACTTAATCGGTACGCGGCGTCCGCCTTCTTTGCAGTAATCGAGATCACACTGCGGATCCTGGTTCTGGATATTCAGGGTCTGGTGGACATAGCCTTCTTCCAAGGATAGTGCAGTAGTGGCGGCTTCAATGGCGCCGGCACCGCCGAGCATGTGTCCGACCATCGACTTGGTGGAATTGATCAACAGTTTTTTGGCGTGCTCGCCGAAGACGCGTTTGATCGCCATGGTCTCGGCGATATCGCCCAGCGGCGTTGATGTGCCGTGCGTGTTGACGTATTCGACTTGCTCCGGCTTGAGACCGGCATCCTTGAGGGCGGCAATCATCGCTCGTGCAGCTCCGTCGCCGTCGGGTGCAGGAGCGGTGATATGGTGGGCGTCAGCGGACATACCGCTGCTGACGACTTCGGCGTAAATATGTGCACCGCGACGCTTGGCGTGCTCTTCATCTTCGAGGACAATAATCGCGGCGCCTTCGCCCATGACGAACCCGTCACGATCGACGTCGAATGGACGCGAAGCAGTCTGCGGATCATCATTGCGAGTTGAGAGGGCGCGCGATGAACAGAAGCCGGCAAAGGACATTTCGGTGATTGAAGCTTCGGAACCGCCGGTGATGACGACATCGGACTCGCCGCGCTGGATGATGCGAAGGGCATCGGCGATCGCGTGGGCGGAAGAGGCACAAGCGCTGACTGTCGAGTAGTTCGGACCTTTGAAGCCGAAACGGAGCGACACCAAGCCGGGCACCATGTCGATGATCATCATCGGAATGAAGAACGGCGAGACCTTGCCGGGACCTTTGTCGCGGAAGGTCCAGCACTGGTCTTCGAACGTAGCGATGCCGCCGATACCGGAACCGGTAACGACGCCGACGCGTTCTTTGTCAAGCGTGTTGAGATCGAGCTTTGAATCATCGACCGCCATTTGGGCGGCTGCGATGGAATACTGTTGAACGAGATCGCTGCGGCGGACTTCCTTCTTGTCCATCCATTTGGTGGCGTCAAAGTTGGTAATCTGCGCAGCGAAGCGACAGTCGTAGCGCGACGTGTCGAATCGATCAATGGCCGACATCCCGGACTTTCCGGATTTGATGCCGGCCCAGAATTCTTCAACAGAATTTCCTAATGGGGAAACGATTCCGAGTCCGGTAATTACTGCTTTTTTCATAGTTGTCATCGAAAGATTCCCGGACTATCCGAGGTAATTAGGCTGTTTCCTTTGCATTTTTCTTGATGTAATTGATGGCATCACCGACAGTGGCGATCTTCTCGGCTTCTTCATCCGGAATTTCAAGCCCAAAGGCTTCTTCCAGCGCCATGACCAATTCGACCGTGTCGAGCGAATCGGCGCCAAGGTCATCAACGAACTTGGCAGTCGGGACGACTGCGTCCTTGTCAGCATTGAGCTGCTCGACAATGATTTCCTTTACTTTGGCTTCGACATCCATACTATCATCCTCCGATGAAAAGTTAAATTCCTATTCTCTCCCTTACATCAACAATCCGCCATCGACCTGCAGAACCTGCCCGGTGATGTAGGCGGCCTCGTCCGACGCCAGGAAGGCGACGGCGTTGGCGACATCGGCGGGAAGTCCCGGCCGTTTGAGCGGAATGTTGGCTAAGAACGCTTCTTTGGCGGCATCCGACAAGTGCTCCGTCATTTCCGTCTGGATATAGCCGGGCGCCACCGCGTTGCAGGTAACATTGCGACCTGCTAACTCTTTTGCAACTGTTTTGGTGAGTCCAATCAGGCCGGCTTTGGAGGCCGAGTAGTTGGCCTGGCCGAAGTTGCCCATAAGACCCACAACCGACGATATATTAACAACGCGCCCCGAGCGCGCTTTCATCATTACTTTGACGGCGGCCTGCGACATCAGGAAGGCGCCTTTGAGATTGATATTGAGTACGCGGTCCCAGGCGGACTCGTCCATCTTGATGATCAAGGTGTCTTTGGTGATCCCCGCGTTGTTCACCAGTATGTCAATTTTGCCGAAGCGTTCGACGGTCTTTTCGACGGCGTTTTGGGCATCGACTGCGGAAGTAACATCGCAATGGACATAGGCGGTTTCGCCGCGCGCCGAAAGTTCGGTTGCCGCCTGATTGCCGACCTCGTCGAGGACATCGGCGATCATGATCTTGCAGCCGGAGTCGAGCAGTTTCTCAACGATAGAGCGACCGATTCCGCGTGCGCCGCCGGTGACGAGCGCAACTTTACCCGTTAATGTCAAACAACCTCCAACAATTTCTCGCCAACCAAATCAAAGTCTGCGAGTTTGTCAAGGCTCATGATTTCAATGTCCGCCGGCAAGGTCCGCTTTGCGAGACCGGAGAGCACTTTGCCGGGGCCGATTTCGACATAACGGCGGACGCCGAGTCGATGAAGTTCGTTGAGGGAATCCGCCCAAAGCACCGGCGAGGTGATCTGCTTGACGAGCAATTCCTTGATCTTGACGGTATCGGTTTCGCGTTCGGCGGTAACATTGGCGATGACCGGACAAGTCGGCTGGTGGAAGGTCAGCTGGTCAAGGGTAACTGCCAACTTCGCGGCAGCGCTCTGCATCAGCGGCGAATGGAACGCACCCCCGACAGGAAGCAGTATGGCGCGCTTGGCACCGAGTTCCTTGGCGACGGGAAGGGCTTTTTCGACGGTTTCGAAATCGCCGGAGATTGCCACCTGGTCAGGCGAGTTGAAGTTTGCCGGGACACAAACGCCGACCGGTTTCATGCGATCGACCAAGGTCATGATTGCTGTTTTATCGAGTCCGATGATTGCCGCCATCGTGCCGCGATTGAGTTCGCAGGCTTCCTGCATCGCTTTGCAGCGGGTGTTGACGGCACGGACTGCGTCCTCGGGAGTGAATATACCGGCAGAAGCCAGCGCCGAGTATTCACCGAGCGAATGACCGGCAGCATAGTCGGACGAAATGTTCTGCTGGTTCAAGACAATCTGCCACGCCAGCGAATGGACGAGAATAGCCGGTTGGGTAACGACAGTTTCCTTGAGGCGATCTTCCGGTCCATGGAAGCTGACCTCGGCGAGATCGTAGCCGAGAAGTTCTGAAGCGGATTTGTAGAGGGCTTTGACTTCGGAGTATTTGTCGAAGAGGTCTTGCCCCATGCCGACGTACTGCGAGCCCTGCCCTGGAAATAGAAATGCGACTTTGCTCATTAATTACATCCTGAAAAGAATTGCACCCCAGACCAATCCACCACCAAATGACAAGAGGAGAACAAGGTCTCCCTTTTTCATTTTGCCCTGCTGTTGGGCTTCAACCATTGCAATCGGAATCGAAGCTGACGAAGTGTTGCCGTATTCCTCGATATTGACGAAGAGTCTGTCATCGGAAACGTGGAGCCGTTTGGCCAGCGAGTCGATGATGCGGATATTTGCCTGATGCGGAATCACCAGGTTGATATCTTCCGGTTTGACCCCGGCTTCGGCGATAACGCGCTTGGCGGCATCTTCCATGTTGCGGACGGCGAACTTGTAAATTTCCGAGCCGTTCATATAGATGCCCGTTGCGCCATTGTTCATGTTCTCAACGGTGACTTTCTGACGCGATCCGCCGGCGCGGACATAGAGCAATTCGGTGTGCGTGCCGTCGGCGGCGATATATGCGGACAATATGCCGGAGTTGGCGTTGTCATCGCGGCGAAGGACTGCTGCCCCGGAGCCGTCGCCGAAGAGAACGCAGGTCGTGCGGTCTTGATAATTGGTGATGCTGGTCAGCACTTCGACGCCGATCACGAGGACTGTCTTGTACATTCCCGATTCGATGAACGCTTTGGCGGTTGTCAATCCATAGAGGAAGCCAACGCAGGCGGCATTGATATCCATCGCGGCGGCGTTCATGGCGCCGAGCGCTTTTTGGACGATAACTGCCGTCGAGGGTGTTTTCATGTCGGGTGTAACGGTACCAACCAAAATCAGATCGATTTCTTCAGGAGAGATATTCGCGGCGGCGATGGCATCGCGCGCGGCGGCAATTGCCAGATCGGAAGCGGCCTCGCCGGAATCGCCGACGACATGACGGCGCTTAATGCCGGTGCGGCTCATGATCCATTCATCGGAAGTGTCGACCATCTTTTCGAAGTCGGCGTTGGTGAGAACTTTTGCCGGCGTATAAGCGCCGAGACCGATGATGCGTGCCGAGATGGGTGAATTTTTCACTGTTCGACCGCCTTGCCGGAACTGGCTTCGATTCGCTTCTGGATGTGTCCGGTGACATTGGTGGAGATCATCGCAGCTGCGGCCCTGATTGCGTTCATAATTGCTTTTTCCGAGGACTTGCCATGTCCAATAACGACGTTTCCATTCAGTCCGAGCAGCGGTGCACCGCCGGTCTCGGAGTAGTCAAAAGAACGGCGCATGCGCCTGAGGAACGGTCCCATCAGGATGGCGCCGGCTTTGGAAAAGTAATTTGAGCTGACCTGTCTTCTGATTCGCCATTCGAGAAAGACTTTGACCGATTCGGCGAACTTGAGCAGGATATTGCCGATGAAGCCGTCACAGACGACGACATCGCATTTACCGTCGAGAATGTCGCGGCCTTCCACATTGCCGATGAAATTGAAAGCGCCGCCTTTCAGCAAATTGTGGCTGGAAAGGATCAAGTCGTTGCCCTTGGTGGGTTCTTCGCCGATCGAGAGCAAGCCAATCTTGGGGGAACGAATCTTGAGAATATCCTCGGCATACGAGGCACCCATCTGCGCGAACTGATAGAGATTGTCCGGCTTGACATCGACATTGGCGCCGACATCGACGATCAGGGTCGCGGTCTCATGCTTGTTGGGAAACATGGCGGCGATTGCCGGGCGGGTTACGCCGGGGATGCGACCGAGGGTGAACATGGCGGTCGCCATAACTGCGCCAGTGTTACCGGCGGAGACAACGGCATCGACCTCGCCATCCTTATGCATTTTCACAGCGACGGCGATGGAGGAATTCTTCTTGCGCAAGGCATCGGTGGCGAAGGAATGCATGTCGACGATTTCGGGGGCGTGCGCCACCGTAATCGGCATGTTGCCATTAACACCGAGCGAAGCCAGATGCTCTTTGAGCACTGCCTCGTCGCCGACCAGGACGATGGAGTCATCCTGATTGCCGGGTAGTTTTAGGTAACTGACGGCGCCGGCGACCAGCGGGAGCGGTCCCAGGTCGGCGCCCATGCAATCAACGGCAATACGTCGCTTCAACGCTTAAGCTAAGCTTCCTTTCCTTCCAGGATCTGTTCGCCGCGGTAGAAACCGCAGGAGGGGCAGATGTGGTGGAGCATTTTCGCTTCGCCGCAGTTGCCGCATTCGGTCAGGGCCGGGATGGTGGCTTTGTAATGGGTGCGACGTTTACGGCCGCGTTGTTTGGAGTGTCTCCGTTTTGGAAGTGGCATTGTACTCTCTCGTAGCTAACTGTTAGAACAACTAATTGTTATTGGACAAGTTCTTAAGAGCGTCCCAGCGGGGATCGTCTTCCTTTATTATACAATTACAACCCTGCTCGTTGAGGTTTGTGCCGCAACGGGGGCAAAGACCGGCGCAATCCTCCCGGCAGAGCGGTTTGAGCGGATTTTCGAGCGTGATCAGGTCGCGGAGCTGTTGATCGAGCACGAAAGTCGTCAGCGAACTGGAAATCATGATGAATTCCTCGCCCTCGTCGGCTTCCTGGCGAAGCTGATCATCGGGCACCATTTGGAGTACGAGATCCATGGTCAAAGAGTATGGAACTTCGTACTCGTTGAGACAGCGGGCACAGGTTTGCTGCATTGTGTAAGTCACTGTGCCGTTGAGGAATATCTCATCCTCCATGCGCCAGGCCGTCAGCTTGTACGTGACCGGAGTCACCAGATTCGCCAAGTCGAGATGCAGTTCGAGTTCGGCGGCCTCGGCGGTCAATTCAAGATCGCTGGGGTCGGCTGTAATAGAATCCAGCAGTATCTCCATAGTCGGGCATATTATTAAGATAAAGGAATATTGTCAAGGGGAAAGAGGGGGCGGACACAGGGCGGTGTGGATATCCTGTCTTGACAAAGATCGACAAAAAGGTACTTTTAGGATGTCACGAAATCTCGAAAATGCCCATTTTTTACTGACCGAATCTGACAGGGGCGGGTGCTATGGTGTTCGCGGTAAATCAGGATTCTAAAGGGAGAAGCAGAAGATGAAACAGATAGCTATGGCGCTGATACTGATGGTGTCGGTTTTGCAGGGGGCGACGATCCGGGTGCCGCAGGATCAGGGGACGATTCAGGCGGGGATCAATGCGGCGGTGGATGGGGATACGGTGCTGGTGGGGCCGGGGACATACAGCGAGAACTTGACAATCTCAGGAAAGGGAATTTCCCTCGTTTCAGTCAGCGGACCACCATCTACAACCATCGTGCCAGCCTCAACCTCAAGCAACACCATTTATCTAAGTGGGAATTCCGGAATGACGAACTTAATTCAAGGCTTTCGCTTTTCAGGTGTCATAGGGAAACACTGTATCGAGTCAGAGGACGGCACGATCATTATCGCAGGTAACGACTTCGACAACAATTCTGGCGTGGAAGGAGCCGTGTTTGTATGGGGACCAATTACTGCAACAATTCGAGATAACAGATTCGAAAACAACAGTGGCCCAAAGCACGGTGGCGGTCTATTGATTATAAGTTCGTCAAGCTCGGCGGGAGTTTTGGTTGAGAAGAACGAATTTCGCCACAATTCAGCGCGATATGGTGGTGGAATAGACTTGCTCGCCGCCCAACACGTTACCGTTAGACAAAATGTCTTTGTCGGCAACAGCGCCACCGAATATGGTGGTGCCATATATCTTGGTGGGTCCAACGATGTTCGAATCACGAACAATACAATCGATAGCTGCTCGTCATTGAACAACACTGGGGGCGGCATCTCCTATTGGGCCTGTGCAAACGACACGTCCTTTAATAACATAATCAGCAATTGTGCAGGCTACGGTATCTGGCAAAGTGGTAGCAGTGGCTACCTCGTTGACTATAATAATTGTTACATGAACTCGCCGAGTTCCACCTTTGGGATTGCTCCAGGAGGCGGTTCATTGTCGGTCGATCCAAAATTCGTGGGCGGTAATCCATTTGATTATAATCTGCAAGCATCATCACCCTGCATCAACGCTGGCGATCCGAATCCAATTTACAATGATCCCGATGGCAGTCGGAATGACATGGGAGCGTTTCCTTTCATCTCACCGGACACGCGAAGGGAAGTCCCGCAGGAATATCCGACAATCCAATCTGCGATCAACGCGGCTGTTGATGGCGACACAGTTCTTGTCGATGACGGTCATTATTACGAGAGAATCAGTTTCTTAGGAAAGAAGATCATTGTCACAAGTAATTATCTCATTGATAGCGATACTTTGCATATCTATCAGACGATCATTGATGGTGACACGGCGTTTGTGCCGTTGGTGGGCGATACTGGTAGTGTTGTCAGATTTGTGAATGATGAAGATTCGAGTTCGAGCTTCATTGGATTCTCTATCACAGGTGGGCTGAGCGAACTGGGTCTTTGCTGTGAGGGCGCATCCATGATATGTATTTCCTCTGGACCGAGAATTAGCTGGAACCGCATTGTAAATAATCTTGGGACGGCAGTCTATATTGAGACGCCTGGGGCACCTACTGGCGGAGCAACTCTTCAGTCCTGTGTGATTTCGGGCAATCTTGGTACCGGGATATATGGAAAGTACGATCGGTCGAGAATCCTGCTTATCGATTGCACGATTACCAACAATGGTGGGGATGGAATTGGGACTCCATGGCAAAGAGCATACATCGACGTTCAGGGCGGACGCATTGCAAATAACTTGGCATTGGGGTACAATTCCTATAGTCCGGGAAACATTAGGGACTGCATCATTGAAGGAAACACAGGGGGGGGTGTCGGTTGGGGATCAAAGTCAGGTACATTAGAGACTTCAAGAACCACGAACGGCGATAGCAGGGCTTCAACCAGTTTGCTACGAGTTACGATTCGAAACAATGGCCATGGAGTCCGCTTTTATGATCATGAGTGGGCCATTGACAGCTGTCTGTTTGAAGACAATTCGCGGTTTGGTATAGGCATCGGTATTGACTCCAAGGCAGTAGTGACAAATTCAATCTTTCGGAATAATGGTGATGGCACCGGCTATGGAGGAGCTATCCGGTTCATTACCGACCAACTGGTGGGAATGGACTGTACGAATACGCTTTTTGAAGGCAACGAGGCAGAATTCGGGGGTGCGATCGGACAAACTCGGCGGTCTATGGTCACTCTGACGAGTTGTACTTTTGTCAACAACTCGGCGGATTCGGGTTCTGCAATTTATCAATCAAATGGAGGGGGGAAAAACGCGCTTATTGACAAGTGTACATTTTCAGCCAATAACGGTGGCCCTGTAATCGTCAAATCGCTTTCTTCAGACACATCATCCTGGGGTACATCAGTAACGGAATTCACTTGCACGAATATCTTTGGAAATGAAGGCGGCGACTGGATTGACTCACTTGCTCCGCAGTTTGGTGTAAACGGCAACATCTCGGCCAATCCCCTGTTCTGCGACACTGCGGCCGGGGACTACCGCATCAAAGATAGCTCGCCGTGCGCTCTGGCGAACAATAGTTGTGGGGTATTGATCGGCGCATACGGCATCGGGTGCGTGAATATTGCGCCAGTGTTGACATCGGCAAATTCGGTGCAGGCAGTTTCGGGGTTGGGCTTCGTCTACAAGGCGACATCGACGGATGTGGATGGTCCTTCCACTGCATATTCGTTTATCAATCTGCCTGCGTGGCTGACTGCAAATGGTGACAGCGCCTTCGGCATTCCACCACTCACTGATATCGACACGAGTTTCATGGTTATCGTGTCCGACGGATTCCTTGCTGATTCCATGACTGTAACTTTGGAGATAACGGAATCGCCGATTATCAGTGCGTTGACCACAGAGGGTGTTGCGGTTGCAATGAACGTGATTTCGCACACGCCGACTTTCGGCTGGCAGTACTTTGACGCAACCGGATCATATCCGCAAACACAATTTGAAATCGCGGTTGGATCGGATGCGGATTGGACGTATGCGGAACTATGGAATCCTGCGCCATTCAACGGTGCTGCCACTAACAAACAATATGCCGGAGCCGCGCTTGAAGACGGGCAGACTTATTGGGTGAGAGCGCGCGTGCGAAATGCGCTCATCTGGTCAAACTGGAAGCAGACCTCCTTCCGCATGAACAGCGTGCCGGGTGTGCCGGAAATGCGACTGCCGGTGGAGCTGGCGATCGTCAACACCGAGCATCCGACTTTGGTGGTGCGCAATCCCAGTGATGCGGAAAATGACAGCATGCTGATCACTTTCGAGTTGTCCGCAGACAGCTTTGCGACTTCGATCTTTCCAATTGAGGTCAATATGAGCAGTGATTCGTTGACCTCATTCTGGGTGAACTTCCCGCTCAACGAAGACTTGCGATTCTGGTGGCGGGTGAAGGCTTCGGATTATTATGAAGAATCGGGCTATTCACAGGTCCGGTCGTTCTGGATCAACAGCGTTAATTCGACGCCGACGGCGTTTAGTCTTCTGAGTCCGCCGAATGGATCCTCCCCTGCCCTGCCCATCAACATGCCGGAATTTACGTGGCAGAACAGTTTGGATATCGATCCGGGGGACAGCGTCGAGTTTACTTTGCAACTGGCGATTGATCCGTCGTTCAGTTTCATGAGCCAGATATCGGGATTGACGAGTCCGCACTATCTGACGGCAACACCGCTGGAGTGGGGACGGCGGTATTGGTGGCGGGTGAAGGCGGAGGACAAGTCGAGTGGCGTGCGGTGGTCGAATGAGACATTCGATTTCAAGATCATGGCGCTGGGCGATGCGGACGGCAGCGGGACGGTGACGATCTCGGATGTGGTGTACTTGATCAGTTACATTTTCGGCGGCGGACCGGCGCCGAATCCGATTGAGTCGGGGGATGCCGATTGCAGCGGTGCGGTGACGATTTCGGATGTGGTGTATTTGATTAATTACATCTTTGCGGGGACGGCGGCACCGTGTGAGGGGTAGTCTCTGGATCTGGATCCCCGCCTTCGCGGGGATGACGGGTGAATTGGACGGCGACGGTGTGTGAGTAGTAGTCATGGACCGCGCCGTAGGCGCGGTGTCAGGAGCACAGGGCTCCTGACCTACTAAACTGAATTTCCATGTCAGTCAGAGCTGGACTTTTATAAACCCACCGTTCCGGTGGGGGACTGAGCGATTGGCATTTTTTAGCATGAGAGGTGTCATTGTGAAATGGTCGGGCACTTTATTATTGGTTGCAGCGGCATTGGTACTCCAATGTTTCGAATTTGAGAAATCGACGAATTCTCCCACCGGGCTGCCGATCCTCACCACATCGGCAGTGTTGAATATAGGTCCAACAAATGCGGAATGCGGGAGGACTATTACGTCCGAAGGCAAGACAGCCGTAACCGAACGCGGGGTATGCTACAGCGAGAATCGCACGCCAACAGTTGCGGACACCAAAAGCTTAAATGGCTCGGGGCCAGGAACCTTCATTTGTGCGATGGCCGGCCTGAAGAGCAACACCGTTTACTATGTGAGGGCCTATGCCACGAATAGCATAGGTACCGGTTATGGCGAGATCTTGTCATTCACGACTACGTCATTGTGATGAAAGATGAACGGGGCTTGACGGCTTTGGATGTATCATGACCGCGCCAAAACCCACCGTTCCGGTGGGGGACTGAGCATGGACCGCGCCTTCGGCAGCGACTTTCGTCGGGATGACGGGCGGGGACGGCGGTGACGTGTGGGGGGTAGGATGACAGGAAGATTGGCGGGTCTCCGGGAAAGAATAGTCTTGAAACGGAGTTTCGTTCGGTAAGGAGACCCACCCTACGAGCTTGAGTAGGGTACCGAGTCATGGACCGCGCCTTCGGCGCGGTGTCAGGAGCACAGGGCTCCTGACCTACGAAGCTGGATCCCGGCCTTCGCCGGGATGACGGGATTGGGGAGTGCGCGTGTTCGCGGGAGTGACGGGATTGGGGGCAGGCATTCGTGATTGATTCAAAGTGGAACTGGGGGGAATTCTCAAGGGAGGGCTCAATCTTCCGACAATAATATAGAGGGCGTCTATCCGTTGAGAGCGCCGGGGCAACCGGACGAATCAGAGTGGACGATGGAGTTGCACGACAGACAAGATTGCTGTCACCGGATTGGCGAGTGCACGAGACGCCGGCAGGAGAGATCTTTGACCGAACAAAAGACAAATAGCGAATCTGCTTATATCATCGTTTATTCGGACAGCACCGACCGCGACTACGCTCTGAAGGTTCGTCTGGCAAAGGAGGGTTTCCAGGTCTCATTCGCGCGATCGCTCGATGTGGTAGTTGCGCAGTGCCGGCGGTTTCGGCCGCAGGTGGTGCTGATCAGATCAACGGCGCTGCCGCGCGACGTGGTGAAGATTCTCAAGAAGCTAAAGAATTTCGGAATGAACTTCAGTGCTGTCCCCACCATTCTGCTGGTGCGCGGACATGTTGCCGGATTCCTGACGCCGCTGTTGGCGATCGGGCTGGAGGACATCATCGATTTCGAGGAGGGCATAGAGACGCTGGTGGAGAGAATCCGCGAGGTGGGGAAACGCTCGGCTGCAAATGGCGGGCAGGCGGAAGCGCGCTCGGGATCGCGGGGGAATCTCAGCGAGATGAGCATCATCGATCTGGTGCAGGCGCTGGGTCCGAGCCAGCGGACGGCGCGGATTACGGTAAGTCCGAACAACGGCCATTCCGATAAACTCCTGATGTATCTGAACCGCGGCAATATTTCCTTCGCCAAGGTAGGCGAACTGCTGGCTGAAAAGGCGATCTATGAGGCGCTGTCGTGGGAGAACGGAACGTGGCTGCTTGAACCGATCACGGAGGAGCAGCTTCCGGAGCCCAACAACAATCTGCCGAATGACTACATCCTGATGGAAGGTTGTCGACTCATCGATGAGCGGTCGCGGGAAGATAAAGTGTCAGGAGCACAGGGCTCCTGACCTACAAAGCGTTTAAGGCGTCAGACAGGAATGTCTGACCTACCAGCCGAAGCGCCCTCACCCCTGCCCTCTCCCATGACTGGGAGAGGGAGAAACGAGCATTATGGACCGCGCCCCTACGAACGAGAATCTGAATTCGTGCGGTCTACTTCTTGTTGATGATTTCAGCGGTGTCCATGGCGATAACGAGTTCTTCGTTTGCCGGTACGACGACGACCTTGACCTTGGAAGCTGCTGTCGAAATGATCGACTCTTTGTTCTTAGCGGCTTCGTTGAGACCTTTGTCAAGTTCGACGCCCATGAACTCCATTCCCGAAACACAAGCCTGGCGAACGACGGCGGAATTTTCGCCGATACCGGCGGAAAACACGATACAGTCTAATCCACCCATCGCGGCGGCATAGGCGCCGAGATATTTTTTCACACGATAGCAGTAGATATCGAATGCAAGTTTGGCGGACTTGGTGCCGTTATTCATTTCTTCGATGATCTCGCGCATATCGGAAGAAACGCCCGACACGCCGACGAGACCGGAATGTTTGTTGAGCATAGTGTTGGCTTCGTGCAGCGAGAGTTCCTCCTTGCCCATCATGTGCAGGATGATGGCCGGATCGATATCGCCGCAGCGGGTACCCATCATCAGGCCTTCGAGGGGAGTGAAGCCCATAGTTGTATCGACCGAAACGCCCTTATCGACTGCTGTCATTGAGGCGCCATTGCCGAGATGACAGGTAATCATCTTGATCTTGTCGCGGGTGGTGCCGAGCATTTCGGCGGCTCGTTTGGAGACATAGTGATGATTCATGCCATGGAAGCCGTAACGACGGATGCGGTACTTTCGATAGAGTATGTATGGCAGCGGATAGATGAATGCGTATTCCGGCATCCGGTGGTGGAACGCGGTATCAAAAACGGCGACATTAGGAACACCCGGAAGATTCTGCAAGGTGGCATTGATGCCGCGAATGTTGTGCGGGTTGTGCAACGGAGCAAGTTCTATCAATTTGCGAAGTTCGAGCATGATTTCCGGAGTGACGAGACACGATTCGGTAAACTGCTCGCCGCCGTGGACAACGCGGTGGCCGACTGCGGCGATTTCATCACGGTTCTTGATGACGCCGTGATTGGGCGAAAGCAGGATGGCGATGACGTGTTCGATGGCGGAAGTGTGATCGAGAATCTCCGACGAGATGGTGACTTCCGGCCGGTCGTGCGGCTTGTGAGTGAGCACGGCGCCGGACATCCCGATACGAGAGACCATACCTTTGGCAAGACAGAAATTGTCGGGCAATTGGAAAAGCTGGTATTTCACCGACGAGGAACCACAGTTGACGATTAGAATTTTCATGATCAGGCTCCTTCTATCCTGTTGCCGTCTTCATCATACTTAAAGAATCCCTGCCCGGTCTTGACGCCGAGGTGTCCGGCACGGACCATTTTGCGCAGGAGCGGACACGGGTTGTATTTGTGCTCGGAGAGTTCGTTCAAGAGGTTCTCCATCATGGCCATGACTTCATCGAGTCCCATCATATCGGCAAGCGCGAGCGGGCCCATGTTGAATCCGAATCCGAGCTTCATAGCGTTGTCGATTTCGTCGGCGGACGAGATGCCCTCCATCAGGACGTGCATCGCTTCATTGAGGAATGGCACGATGATGCGGGTCGTGACGTAGCCGGGGTACTCGTTGACCGGGATCGGCTTTTTGTTGAGTTTGACAGCAAAGTCCTGGGTGAAGGCATAGGTTTCCGGTGAGGTTTTCAAGCCGCGGACGAGTTCGACCATCGGGATTTTGTGCACGGGATTGAGAAAGTGCATGCCAATGAACATGTCGGGGCGATTAGTCGCCGACGCAAGTTGTGTGATCGACAAGGTGGAGGTGTTGGAGATGAAGACCGTTTCCGGCGGACAGAGGCCGTCGAGCTGCGCAAAGAGCTCGCGCTTCATATCGAGATTTTCCGGAATGGCTTCGATAATGAGCCGCGCTTTGCGGACAATCTTCAAGTCGGTGCTGATTTTGATTCTCGAAAGAATAGCTTTCTTCTCCGATTTAGTAATGCCCCATTTGTCGATTTCGCGATCGAGCGAATCGGAGACGAAGTCTAGCGATTTTTTCAATATTTCGTCGTTGAGATCGAAAAGGACGACCTCGGTGCCGGTTTCGGCGATGGTACGGGCAATGCCCTGACCCATTGTACCGGCGCCCATGATTACTATTTTGTCTATTGCCATGCAGTCCTCATAGTGCTTAAGTCGTTGACCGAATCTACCATATTATTATAGTAAAGATATCGGCTAAATCATCGCGGCGAATATAACCAATTGGGTTGGGTTTGCAATGAGTTTGTGAAATCAGTCACTATCGTCGCTGCGTATGCGGCTTGATACTCTCCGATTTCCATCGCCACTCAATAAAACCTGGTATGTTACTATGTAACTGCAACTTATAGTGACAGCCGAAGGAATGAGCGGACCGGTTTTGCCTTCAAGATTTCGAGCATCGCCACGCAGGCAATAGCCGCAAAGAGGCATAACATTAGGTCCGGTGTATGAAGAGGTCCAAACCGGAAGAGGGTCTGAAGGAAAGGTACGGTGAGCGCAAGGGTGAGAAAGACTACAGTCCCGCCAACGACCCACCAAGTGGTTGGATTGGGTACGAAGACAGTCCTAAGAATCGACTGGGATTGCGAACGATTTGAAAGGATGAGTCCGAGGTTCGATACAACCAAGGTCATGAACGCGAGCGCTCTGGCCGAGTCCTGGTTGTGTTCACTCATTTCCAGATAGTAGACGGCAACCACGACGGCCAGGACGACCAGGCCCTGCAGGAGACTAAACACAACGGCCTTCTTGCCAAAAAGTGATTCGTCGATCTTACGGGGGGGACGATTCATGACGCCGCCTTCGGCAGGTTCAGCCTCAAAGACAACCGAGCAGGCCGGGTCAATGATCAATTCGAGAAACACGATATGCACCGGAAAGAGCGCGAGGGGCCATTCGAAAATGACGGGAATCAAAGTAAATCCGGCTATCGGCACATGCACCGAGAAGATGAACATCATCGCCTTCTTGAGGTTGTCAAAGATCCGCCTTCCCATTTTGACGGCCAGAACGATGGAGTCGAAGTCGTCCTCAATGAGGACGATCGCCGCCGATTCGCGTGCGACGTCAGTACCGCGTCCCCCCATCGCAATGCCGATGTGTGCCGACTTTAGAGCGGGGGCATCATTGACGCCATCGCCGGTCATGGCGACGACTTCGCCCATTTCCTTGAGGGCTTTGACGAGGCGGAGTTTCTGTTCCGGGACCATTCGTGCAAACAGGTTTACTGTCTTAAGGCGAGTCGTGAGTTCAGCATCGTTCATCTCCGCCAGTTCCGCGCCGGTGATGAAGTCTTCGGGGTTTTTCAGCCCGATCTGACGCGCGATATTCTTTGCGGTTCCGGGATAGTCGCCGGTAATCATGATTGTGCGAATACCGGCGTCGTAACACTCGCCGACTGCTTCCCTGACTTTGGGGCGAACTGGATCCTCAAGTCCGAGCAGACCGACGAAAACGAATTCGAAATCATGTTGTCCGGTCGGCAAGTCTTCGGCACGAAACTCCGTTTTGGCAACTCCAATTACGCGGAGTCCGCGCGCACTCATTTGGTCGATTACTGGTGCGAGATCAGCCAGTTGTTGGTCCGAAAAGTGACACAGGTTGGCGATAGCTTCCGGCGCACCTTTTGCGGCGACGACATACTCGCGTCGATCTGGCGACTGCCAGACTCGAGTCATGGCAAAGAGCTCATTGGTGAGCGGATACTCGCGCAGGAAGGTCCAGTCAGTGTGGATGTGTTCGGTGTTTGCGAGGGTTAACTGACCAAACTCGCGCATGGCCTTCTCCATCGGGTCAAAGGGATCGGCGGGACTAGCGAGTATGCTGAATTCGACGACTTCGTGAAACTCTTCGGGGATGACATCAGGAGAGGCTTTGAAGTCGTGAAACAGTCCATCGGCGTAAAGTTCACGAACGGACATGCTGTTCATCGTCAAGGTACCGGTTTTGTCCACACACAGGACAGTCGCCGATCCGAGTGTTTCAACAGCGGGAATCCGACGCGTTAGCACGCCGACGCGAGAAATCCGCCATGCACCCAGAGCGAGAAAGATAGTGAGTACGACCGGAAATTCCTCGGGCAGCATTGCCATGGCAAGTGACAGACCGGCAAGAAAGCCCGCCATCCAATCACCGCGAGTCATTCCATAAACAACTACGACGAGGACGCAGAGAATCAACCCGATGGTGGCAAAGTTGCGAACCAGTCTGCCGGTTTCCTTCTGGAGCGGCGTATTTTCGGTTTCGACGGTTTGGAGGGCTTTGCCGATCTTGCCGATTTCAGTGTGAATTCCAATAGCTCGGGCTTCGACGATGCCCTGTCCCCTGACAACGAGTGTGCCGGAAAAGACGCTGGGAGAATCATCGCCGCCGGGAGCAGACATATCGGAAGCCGCAGCAGCGGATTTCTTGCGCACAGCGATCGATTCGCCGGTCAGAAGACTTTCGTCGACCGAGAGATTGACACAGTCCAGGACGATGGCGTCTGCCGGGACGCGATCGCCTTCGGACAGAAGCAGGATGTCGCCGCGAACGACTTCGCGTCCGGCAATTCGTTGTTTGATCCCGTCGCGGACGACGAGTGCGCGCGGACTGGAGAGGTCGCGCAAGGCTTCAAGGGCTCGTTCGGTTTTGCGCTCCTGGAAGAAGGTGATGCCCATGACCACGAAGACAAATCCAAGCAGCATCATGGCCTCTTCAGTGTCGCCGGAAATCAGATAGAGCGCTCCACAGGCCAGCAACAGCAAGAACATCGGTTCGCGCACGATTTCAAGCGCAGTCAGTACTAAGCCGCGTTTTTTCGCTGAAGGCAGGACGTTGTAGCCGTCTTCGGCGAGGCGCCTTTCGACTTCCTGAGAAGAAAGTCCCTTGATTTGTTCCAGATCGATCTTTAGTTCAATTGGCATGAACCGGCTCGAAAACGGGGAGATAGAAGTGTATCATCAAATAGTGCTGATCTTTCTCATTCGGCTTCGCTCAAACTACAGTCCGACTTGCGAAAAATCAAAGGAATTTGTAGCTTAAGCTTACCAAAATGGATAGTTTGCACTAATTTTGTCGAAAGTTTGGCTGTGATGGATTAGTCGAAGCCGAGATTTGATGTTCTGTTATGTCGTGTATTGTGAAATGATGCCAAGTAGTTCGAAGTCGAGACTCATTCTGTTCATCCAGTTTTCGTTGTTGGCGGTGTTTGCCATCGTAGCTGTTTCATCTGGCAGGCATTCGATATTTCCGGAGGAGCGGATTGTTGGAGTTTTGCTTTTGCTGGCGGGGGCAGCGGTTCTGGTCGCAGCGGTTGTCGCGTATCGAAAGACCATGGGTACGCTTCGAGTAAAAGTAGCGCCGGATCCGGCGGAACACGGTGGACTCATTACGAGCGGGATCTACTCCAAGATCAGGCATCCCTTCTATGCGGCAACTCCGCTCATGTTGACTGGTGCGGCGTTGTTAGTCCAAAGACCGTGGTGTGTGACAGTTGTAATCTGTACAATTCCGCTGTTATATTGGAAGAGTTCTTACGAGGAGCAACTACTGGTGGAGAAGTTTCCAGAATATCCGGCTTACCGGAGGCGCACTGGGAGGTTCTTCCCACGGTTGACAAAGGGCGATTTTGGCAGCAAAAATTAAATTCGCATCCGAGACCGATCATCGTTGGTATAAAAAATGAATGGTGTCGGCTCGATGAGGTTTTGTTGGTGACGACACCGGGATAAGGTTTCGCAAAGGGCTTGTGGTTTCGTTAAGTGGACGATTATTATTTCTGTGCGAAGGGGCGGAGAGGTCGGATGGCTTTTCGCCGCGCGCATCTTGATTCGAGAATCAATCATCAACTTCCAAATATGGGGTAAGTCATGAAGACGTTTGTGGGCAACGAACGCGGCCTGATGTCAAAATCGGCGCTGATGGGAATTATCGCGGTCCTGTTATTAATCATCGCCGTCGGTGCGATTTATGTCTGGCAATTTGGCGCGGGCGGCGAGGTGCTCAAAGTAGAGTTGTTCTCGCCGACGAATGAGGTTCCGCAAGCGACAAACTTTACGATCGTATTTACGCGCGAATTGGTCGGCGATTCACTGTTGAATGTCCCGACAACGGTTGTTCCCTGCAATTTTGAGCCGAAGATACCGGGACGATTTGAGTGGATTGCCCGCGACAAGATCAGATTCTATCCGAGCGTACAACTGCTGCCTTCGACGGAGTATCAGGCTGAAGTCAGTTCGAAGTTTGCGGCGGAACTCGGGTTCACACTTCGCGGGGAACGCGAGTTTTCGTTCTATACGCCGCGATTTCGCGTCGTCAATGCGGTCCTGAATTACAATCTCACGCCGGAGTCGGACTTGCGCGCCGATCTGGCGGCATCGATAGAATTCAATCACCGGGTCGACCCCATGGAGGCGATGAAGCACATCATCCTGCAATACGAGGACGGAGGCAATATCGCATACGAAATTGTGACTTCGGCGGTCTCCAACTACATCGGGATCGCAGCCCGCAACGCCGAGCGCGGCAAGGATGAAAAGCAGATTCAATTGCGTATCGGCAAGGGGCTGTTGTGCGAAGGCGGAAGTTTGGGATTACAGGATGATTACATCGCGCCATTGAGTCTGCCTGGCAAGACGGATCTGCGGATCGAGAGCGTGCTGCCGCTACATACCGACATTTCCGACAAGGCGATTCGAGTGCAGTTCAATTTGCCGGTCAATGCGCAGACCGCAGCATCGTTCATCACCATAGAACCGCCGATTGCTTTCAAGATGACGGCTGGACACACACATGTAGATTTGCGCGGGAGTTTTGATCCGGCGAAAACTTATCAGGTTAAAATCGCGCGAGGTATCAAGGCGATCGATGGGTCGGAGATGCGGCGAGATTTCTCGGGAGCGGTGAACCTAATGAAAGAGAACATTGAGCCGCAGGTCGATTTCGTGGGCGGCGGTTTTTATCTGACGCGATCAGGCGAACTCAATGTGGGAGTAGCGACAATCAATGTTGATAAGATCGTGCTGGAGGTTGAAGAGGTATTTGCGAACAATCTCGTGTACCTGCTCAGCACCAACGATCTCGGCGAAGGGAGCCGCTACAACGACTGGGTCTACAACATGGAAGCCATGGGGCGAACGGTGCACGAAGAGCAGATGGTTCTGGCGAATCGCACCAACGATGAAATTGTCACGCCGATCAACATGCGCGACTATCTCGATGCCGATCGCCACGGAATTTACCGGGTGAGTGCGCGCATCGCCAACCAGCGGTGGAACATGGCGTCGAAATGGGTGGTGGCGACGGATTTGGGGATGCTGGTCAAGAAGTCGGGTGACGAGCTGATGGTGTGGGTGAATTCGTTGAGTACGCTGGAGCCGGTGGCGAACGCGCAGTTGACTCTGATGAGCCGCAATAATCAGAGGCTTGCCGAAGTCCGCACCAACGGCGAGGGATTGGCGGTATTCAAGAACTATGTTTCTGCCGAGAAGGGTCTCGAGCCGTTTCTGGTGACAGCGACCGCGGGCAAGGATATGTCGTTCGTGGAGATCTCGCGGCGACTGATTCCGACGACTGATTTCGATGTTGCGGGTGCGGCATATCTGCAGGGTGGACTTGAAGGTTACGTCTATTTTGAGCGCGACATTTACAGGCCGGGTGAAACTGCGAATATCGCGGCGATAGTGCGCGGTCCCGGTGCGGCGAAAACAGAGCCCTTCCCTATTCGGCTCAGAGTGACCGGGCCAGATGGGAAAATACTCTCTGAACAACGCAAGACTCCGAACGAACAAGGAGCATTTGAAGCGGCGGTGGCTGTGCCCGATTATGCGATGACGGGCAGATACAACGTCAGCCTGTTGATCGGCGAGGACGAAGAGATTGGACAGGCGAGATTCAGCGTCGAGGAGTTCATTCCGGATCGCATGAAGGTGACGCAGAAGACGGACCGGGTTGACTACTTCCCCGGTGAGACCGCGATCATTAATGTTGATGCAGTGACGTTGTTCGGACCGCCGGCGGCTAAACGACGGGTGCAGGGTAAAGTCGAAGTCGAGGCATTTGAGTTTACGGTGCCGGAGTACAAGAGCTTCGTCTTTTCGGATGCGACTAAGGTGTTCGAGAAGCAGGAGACAGTTCTCGCGGATACGGTGCTCGATAACGAGGGGCACATCGGCTACAAGTTTGCAGTTCCGGAGGGGCAGAATCCGCCATCGATGCTGCGAGGCGTGATTGCGACGACGGTGCTCGAGCCCGGCGGGCGCGGGGTTACGGCGTACGGTGGGATCATGATCCATCCTTATCGCTACTATGTCGGATTGCGACAGGCTCAGGCAGGTTACGGACAACCGAATGCGCCGATGAAAATTGATTTCGTATCGACCGACCATACGGGCCGGGTGAACAGCGGACGAAAGATTGAAGTGACTGTGTCGCGCATTTATTGGCAGAGCATTTTGAAGTTTGACCGAGAGCGCGGATACCATCGATATGTGTCGGAGCAAGTGGAGTCGCAGATTGACCGGTTCAATGTCGAATCGGTGTCGGCCGCAGGCAATTTCGATGTGGTGCCCGATGACTACGGCAAGTACCGCGTTACTGCTCGAGATACTGAAAGCGGTGCGACATCGTCGTTGACGTTTTACTCGTCGGGATGGGGATATTCGCCCTGGGCGATGGACAATCCCGAGCGAATCGAGATTGATCTGGATAAGGAGACGTATCAACCGGGTGAAGTTGCAGTCGTGCAGATTCGCGCTCCGTTCGGCGGCAAACTGCTGTTGAGCGTCGAGCGGGAGAAGGTGTTTTCGCATCAGATCGTGACGATGAAGGAAAACACAGCGACGATCAAGGTCCCGGTCGGCAGTGATTTGAAGCCGAACGCGTATATCTCTGCACACTTGATTCGCTCGACCGACAAACTGGAGCGCGACACACCGGTGCGGGCCTTTGGAGTGGCGCCGCTGAAGGTGAGCGCCGAGGCGAACCGGCTTGCCATCGAGCTGACGATGCCGGCGGAGATCAAACCAAAGAACGATTTGACGGTAAGCTACAAAATCAATGGTCTCGCAAGCGGACGGGCGATTGTAACGATTGCTGCGGTTGATGAAGGCATCTGCCAGTTGACCGATATGAAGACGCCTGACCCACACGGATTTTTCTATGGCAAGAAGCGGCTCTCGGTGGAGACCTACGATGTCTACAGCGTGATTCTGCCGGAGATTACGCTGAAGAATTCCCCTGCCGGAGATATCGAAGCGGCAAGGCGCAGGCAGTTGACGCCGGTGGCTTTGACGCGGGTGAAGCCGGTGGCGTTCTGGTCGGGCCTGGTCAAGGCGGCGGCGGACGGCACAGGGAGCGTGACCTTCAAGGTACCGCAGTTTAACGGCCAGTTGCGCGTCATGGCGACGGCGGTATACGAGAACAAATTTGGCGGTGCCGAGAAGAATGTGTTTGTGCGCGAGCCGTTGATTCTGACGCCGACGTTCCCACGATTTGTCAGCACCAATGATGAGTTGACGATTCCGGTGAGTGTTTACAACGGAACCGGATCAGAGGCGAGCTTTGAAGTCAGCCTCAACGCAACTGGACCGGCAACGTTGGTTGGTAGCTCGACGCAGAGTCTCAAAGTTGAAGCGGGGCGCGAGTTGCCGGTATATTTCAAGGTTAGGGCGGGTGAGGCGATGGGAGTTGTCAAGTTCAGCCTCGCGGCCAAAGGCAATGGTGCAAGCACTGCGATGAGTGAAGAAGTGCCGTTGCGTCCGCCGGTGCCGTTTATCACGCTGGCAGGTATGGGTTCGGTTGTGCAAGGTAAGGCGGCGACGGTCCAATTCCCCGGCGAGTTTGTCGCAGGAACAAGTGACTACACGATGACGGTGTCATCATTCCCGGCGGTGCGATTCACCGGAAGTCTGCAGTATCTACTTGGCTATCCACATGGATGTGTTGAGCAGACGGTGTCGCGGCTGTTCCCGATGCTGTACTTCGATGAGTTGGCGCGAGTGGCGGAGCCGGAGCTGTTCAAGAAGAACAGCGTCGACTACTATATCGAAGAAGGGCTGGCCAAGCTCGCGAATATGCAACAGACCTCCGGTGCATTCTCATATTGGCCGCAGGGAAATTACCAGAACAACTGGGCTTCGGTGTATGCGGCGCATTTTCTCGTCGAGGCGCGCAAAGGTGGATATGTTGTGCCGGACCGTGTTTATGATCGCGCGATTGGGGCACTGCAGACCTTTGGACGTTCCTATCCCTCGCGCGGCGGTCGAGCACCGGGTTATGAGGAACCAGAACAGATCTACTACTACAATGACTCGGATCAGGCGCGCTGGTCGACGGCGGTCTATGCCAACTATGTGCTGGCGCTGGCGGGAAAGCCGGACAGATCGACGCTGACGTATCTGCGCAACAGCGCGGTGGAGAAACTGCAGATCTACTCGCAATATCAACTGGCGGGAGCGCTGGCTTTGTCGGGAGATGTTGCGGGTGCGCGGATGCTGCTTCCGCAGACCCTGGCGCCGGCAGATAGTGTACGTCGCTGGGAAAGCGGCGGCAATTTTGATTCGCCGATCCGCGCCCAAGCGATCATGCTGGATGTATTGAATGAGATTGATCCGTCTTCACCCAATGTGATCAAGCTGGTGGAGAGTCTGACAAAGGCGGCGAACAGCGAAGGGCGTTGGTATACGACGCAGGAAAACGCATTTGCGCTGTTGGCATTGGGAAAGGTATTCGCGAAGCAGACCTCGAGTAATTACACTGGCACGGTCAAGGTCGATGGAGTCACAGTCGGAACACTGACGACTGAGGATCACAACTTCCGCGCCAAGGATTGGGGCGGTAAGAATGTGGAGATCAGTATCAGGGGAAGCGGCACGGCATATTTCTTCTGGCGCGCCGATGGCTTGCCCGCGACACAGCGTGTCGATGAGTATGACCGCGATATACAAGTGCGTCGACGCTATCTCGATGAGAATGGCAACGCGATCCGGTATGACGATATTCGCCAAGGCGACATGATCGTTGCCGAAATTAGTATCAAGGCCTTGACGGAAGCAGTGCAGAATGTGGCGATTGCCGATCTGCTTCCGGCAGGATTCGAGATTGAGAATCCCCGACTACAGTCGCGTCGAGGTATTGGCTGGATCGGGGATAAGATGTACCAACCGCGCTATATGGATATTCGTGATGACCGGATGGTGATCTACGGTGATTTCCAGCTCAACAAGGAAGAGAAATTCTACTACGGAATTCGCGTTGTCAGCGCCGGCACGTTTGTGGTGCCACCGGTGCGGGCGGAGGCGATGTATGCGCCGATGATCAGTTCGGTGGCATCGTCGGGGAAGGTAACGGTTGAGTAGGATCTGCTATTGCCGCGATGCGATGGTATGCAACACACCCCGCCTTGACTGCGCGTTGCGCAATCAAGGCACCCCTCTCGAGAGGGGAATTTGGAATTGCGCGTCGTTTGAGAATCTCTACCAGACTCATAAACAACTTAGCCTAGATTCCCGCCTTCGCGGGAATGACATATATCCAGGTCAACAGGAGTATTCAAGCAGTCGCCCGATGGAGATTGTCGTGAATGAGTGACGCCCTTCCCTATACCCTTGATAGGAGAATACGAACCGCAGTGCGAGCATTGCTGTTCGCGTGCATTGTCATTCCCCTGACGGCTATAGCGATTGATCGATTGTTTCCGTTGCCGCAGGAGAAATTGAATCCGCCGTCATCGACGCTTTTGCTTGATGAGGAAGGGAATCTTCTTAGAGCGTTTTTGGCGCCGGATGAGATGTGGCGGCTACGGGTTGACTCTGATGAGATTTCGCCGCTGCTCAAGCAGGCGACATTGGCCTACGAGGACAGACACTTCAAGTATCATCCGGGGGTGAATCCGATTTCGATATTGCGAGCGGCGGTCGCAAATGTGCGCGCCGGCAAGATTGTTCAAGGGGGGTCGACAATCACGATGCAGGTGGCGAGGTTGATGGAGCCGAAGGAAAGAACGCTTGGCGGGAAGCTGGTTGAAGTATGGCGGGCGCTGCAATTGGAGGCGCATTACTCCAAAGACGAGATTCTGACATTTTACTTCAATTTAGCGCCATATGGCGGCAATCTGGTCGGTGTGGGGGCGGCGGCGCGCGTGTATTTCAACAAGCCGCCGGATAAACTTAGCCCCGGAGAAGCGGCGTTGTTGGCGGCGATTCCCAATTCGCCAAACCGAAACCGACCGGACATTCCCTCTTCTTTCGCGACAGCCGCACGAGACAAAGTTCTTCGTTTGATGCGAAACCGAGGAGTTGTGAGTGAAGCGGTATTGGCGCAGGCAACGGAGGAGCCCGTACCGGTGCGGCGGTTTGAGTTGCCGTTTGAGGCACCGCACCTCGCGGAATATCTGCGCGGCAAATATCAGGGCATCGAACAACTCAAGTCGACAATAGATCGAGATCTGCAACAATTAGCAGAGTCCAAGTTGCAGGAGTTCCTGCGCCCGCTGGCTGGGCGCGGAATCAGCAACGGCGCAGTAGTGATTATCGACAATCGCAGCCAAGCTGTGAAGGCAATGGTGGGTTCGCAGGAATTCTTCGCGACGACCGGAGAAGGACAAGTAAACGGTGCCTTGGCGCTGCGTTCGCCGGGTTCAGCGCTGAAGCCGTTTGTTTATGCGATTGCATTGGGAAGCGGTGCGGCATCGCCGAGGAGTCTGCTTTACGACGTGCCCGTGGATTATTCCGGTTACAAACCGGTCAACTATGATGAGAGGTTTAATGGTGCCGTCACTGTCGAAGATGCGCTGATCCGCTCGCTCAATGTGCCGGCGGTGAATATGACTGCAAAGCTCGGCGGCGAGACATTTTACACAGCGCTCAGGCAAGGCGGAATAAGCTCGCTGAATAGACCGTGGTCGAAGTATGGTCTTCCCCTTGCACTGGGCGGATGTGAAGTAAGTTTGCTGGAGTTGACGAATCTCTATGCAACAATGGCGAATGGCGGCGTGAACCGCCCCTACCGTTTATTGCGTACTGAACGGGAGACGGAGGGCAAGGCGATATTCCATGACGGGGCGGCATTTATCGTGACGGAAATCTTGAGTCAACTGCGGCGACCGGAATTGCCGACCGTTTGGGACGCGGCGACGAATATGCCGAAAGTCGCCTGGAAGACCGGGACGTCGCTGGGTAAGCGAGATGCGTGGAGTATTGGCTATACGCCGGCGTACACTGTCGGCGTGTGGGTTGGGAACTTCGATGGCAAGGGTAATCCGAGCATTGTGGGAGCAGAGGTGGCGGGGCCGATATTGTTTTCAATGTTTGCAGCACTGACGGCAGAGGAGGATTCACGGTGGTTCGTTCAGCCGGCCAGTGTGGGGATGCGGCAGGTATGCTTAACTAGCGGGATGCCAGCCACCGAGCGCTGCGCGGCTACAGTTGACGAGATGTATATCGAAGGTGTTTCGCCAAATCAACCGTGCACGATGCATGAGTTGATCATCGTCGATCAAGAAACCGGAGAGCGGCTCTGCAATCACTGCCGGGGTGGGCACAGATATGATGAACGAATCATAACGCGATGGCCAACACAGATAGCAACATGGATGACGCGAAATGGATATCAGCTGGATCGGATTCCCGAACATAACCAGCAGTGCGCTTTGATCGGTGCGGGAGATGCGCCGGTGATTGTGTCGCCAGCCGATAACGCCCAGTACAAGATTCGCCGTGGAGTGGATTTGGAATATCAAAAGATTCTGCTGGATGCGTCGGTGTCGAATGAAACACACACGATATATTGGTTTCTCAATCGCAAATTGATCTACTCGGGAGAGCCCGGTGAGAAGGTCTTCATCACACCGATTATCGGTGCGCATACTTTGATCTGCATGGATGAAACGGGGCGTTCGTCGCAGGTGACGATGACGGTTGGTGAATAGCGGGCAAATGGAGAATCCCGCACCTTACTTGAAGATGCGGGCCAAAGGACAAATGTCCTTAAAAGAGGCGGCAGGAATATTACCGGTGATTGTTAGCTGATTATCAGGGTAATGCTGATTGAAAAAGAAAACCGGGATAGCGCCATCCGCTATCCCGGTGTGCCCTCGCTTTTCTGAAGCAAACTTTATCAATTCACTCGCGGCTCGAACGATTATCGACCCGAGTGCTTGGTCCTTACTCCCGGAGGAGCCGTTTTGGCGGTGCGACCGTCATCATGGCAATCATCACACTTGGGATCAGCATCATATTTATGGTCGGCATGACAGTCGGAACACTCCATTTCAGCGTGCACCTCATCAAGAAGCAGCCCGGTTACGGCGTGCTTGAAGTTCGCCTGATTCCAACCCTTATGGCAGCTGACGCACATAGAGTTGAGTTTGGAGATCTGCTTGCCGGTCGGGTGACAAGCCCAACAATCCAGTTGGTTGTGATACTGATTCAGCGGCCAGCCGGTCTTGTTGTGTGAGAATCCCGGACGTTCCTTCGTATCGTGGCACTTGGTGCAGGCATCTTCCTTGTGGCAGTCATTGCAGATAGCGTGGACCTGTTCTTGCGTTTTCTTGACCTTGGAGGTCTGCTCGATGTCATGGCAGTTGCCGCAGTTTTCCTTTTCGTGGCAATCGACACAGCGGAATCCGAACAGATCGATATGCTCCTTGTGTTGGAAGGTCACGACCGGTGCGGGTTTGTACGGTGTCTGGTAGACTTTCTTGACCGGTTCGGTGATCACCGGGTGCGTCTTGCCGATGATGTCGGTCGGATCCTCTGTTGCCGACTTCATGAGTCCTTCAACATTGGGAATGTGGCAAAGGACGCATTTGGTGTCATGACTCCATTCACGGTGACACGACAGGCACTGGCGATGGTAGGCGCCCTTTAGGTTCGGTTTCTTCAAATCGGTAGATTCCGAACTGGCGCTGTGACAATCGGCGCAAGGTGGAATCTGGCCGGGCGGACTGTAGTGGTGGCAGGTAGCGCAATCAGTGCCCATTTGCGCCATGGAAGCGTGCACTTTGTGATTGAAGTGCACCGGCTGATAGAGATCAGCGAGCTGCGACAAGAGCATCGAGTCGGGCGCGTCTTGCAGCAAATGGTTTCCCTGCTGATGAACCATCTCGGTGCGCGGGCACGATTTGAGGCAGGGTTCACGCAAAGTCGGCACTTCACAAGTATGACATTTTGAGCAGTCAGTAGTCGGCAATGCGGCCGGGCTATTACGCTGCGCCAACAGCGGCAGTGCAATTACCCCGATAACGATTGCGACGGCAGTCAATATTGACAAGCGATTCTTGGTCATGATAAGTCCTTCTCCCCTATGCAGTCTTTACAGTGCTGATGGTGGCCTTATCACTGCCGCGTTCACTTGGCGGAACAGCGATAACAGGAAGATTGAGCACAATAAACCGGTAAACGAGAACAAGTGCGCAGATCAACCCGACAGTGACCATGATTTCGAAAATTGACGGGAAATATGGCTTTCCCGGATAGAGCGGCGTGTATGCGGTCAGAAAGACGTTGATGCGATTCAGGAGGACGCCGAAGATCACCAGCGAGGCCGAAGTGAACAAACCGGCAACCGAATTGCGGATCTTGCGCTGCGACAGAAGAACGATTGGTGTTACGACTCCGAAGAGAATCTCGATAATGAACATGATCGATTCATAGGAGCCATCGAAAACCAGCGGCCAGGCTTCGCGCAAGGTGATGTCGCCGATCTTAACGGCCAGGTAGGCGCCGAGCAGGACCGGTGTATAGGTCGCGATGGAAGAGAGAATTTTGGTTTCAGGCTTGAGCTTGAAACTACGCGAAGCAATGAGTGACTCGAAGATCACCATCGGGAATCCGACAGCGATGGCGGACATCAAGAACATGAGCGGCGAAATCGGAGAATACCACAACGGGTGCATTTTGGTCGGCGCGATAACCATCAGCGTTCCAAGGGAGGATTGATGGAGACAGGAAAGCACGACACCGGCGATGATGAACAGCGAGATGAAACGGCCAAGGAACTTGTGACAAATGGTCAGCCAGGAATCAATCAATTTGTTGAAGATGCTCAATGGACCGGGCAGATTAACACGACCGCCGAAGCGTTCAGCAACGATTGGCAGGAATTCTATATAGAGTACTGTGAGGTAGACCATGACGCACATACCGACTTCAAAGAGCACCGAGTTGCCCTGCCACATGCTGGGGAGCATCGGATGCCAAACGTTGTAGTAGCGTCCAAGGTCAGCCAAAAGACCGATGACAACAAAAGTATAGCCGAGCATCGCTGTCAGCAGCGCGGGTCGAACGATGACATGGTATCTTTCTTTATGGAAGATATCAGCGAGGGCGGCGGTAGTAAATCCGCCGGCAGCCAGGGCGACGCCGGAAGCAACGTCGATGGCAATCCAAATACCCCAAGGGTATTGATCATCCAGGTTTGTGGCGGCGCCGATGCCATAGATCAAGCGGTATATGTATGCAAGGATGCCAAGACCGGCGATAGCTGCGACGATCATTGTACCTTTGGTAAAGAACGGCACCCGAGTAATCGGAGTCGGGACTTCATGAGCGCTCATCATCGGACTCCTTGTCTTCCTTGTTCTCGCGCAGCGAGTGCATAATTAATCCGAGCAGGCCGTAAAGAGCCAGCGGTGGGACAAATGACTTGAAAATACCATGCTGGATGGTCTCGGTAGTGTGCGGGATTGGATCATTGGTCAACTTTGGTAATTCGGTATTGATAAAATCAGT
>CAZQBX010000025.1:0-42604 GCA_964592145.1 uncultured Ignavibacteria bacterium | reverse complement strand
TCCGCCAGACTTGCAGATTCCATCATAGAGACCTACAGAAGTTAGGGTTCAGGTCAGACTCTTCTTGATCCGCGCTACACCGAGCACGATCATAAACAGCGCCAGCACATGAAGGGCGCTGACAGCACTCTTGGGAAGAGCAATAAAGTCGAGTTCGCGCGAGATACTCAATGCCTGTCCGATCGCAAAAATCAGAAACGACACTGATAACAACTGCCAACCCGGCGACAACTCTCCGCCTTTAAGAAGAGTGAATATTTTCATGCACATGGAAAAGCAAAGCAGCCCGGCAACCAGCAACAGAATGTCGATCGCAACACCCATTGCCGAAGTATCATTGGCTGGGCTCGACTGTGCCCATGCCCCGTTGACGGGCAGCAGGCAAAGGATAATGGCCAGTATCATAGCCAGCCGGTAGCTATTCTTCACAGGACCTCCTTGGTCACTTTAACTTCCTTGAGAATCCGGTAGAGTTCATTGCCGACATCGTATTTCTTATCGATTTCACGACGTTCCGCCAACGGCAAGGCGACTTCTTTCTTGATATCCGCCGCCACCTGTTTGCGAATCTCGATACCGAGATAGTTGTAGACGTAGGCAAGCTGTTCTTCAAGAATCTGGTTCAATCCACTGATCAGTTTGAGCGAGCGCGTCTCTTTCGGGGTCTTGCCGATGGCGCGCTTAAGCGCTTCAAAGTTAGTCGGGAAGTCCGCATGGTTTACGCCGTTGAAGTATGCCCAGATGCCTTTGCGGAAATTTGCCAGCGTAATCTGCAGCTTCTCGTTCTCGGTGCCGAGCTTCTTCTCGAGAGTGCGTTGAATTGTCGTGAACGAGGCGGCGTAAACGCGCAGCAACAGCCAGAACAGCGAATCTTCTTCGCGCGGGTCAGCAACTTCGACTTCCTTTGCGCCGGAAACTTCGACGAGCTTCGCCAACATCAGTTTGTAGATGGCCCGCGAGGTTGCAAAGTCGCCCAGCGGGGATTGCGCCAGAATTTCCTGTAATGTCCGTGTCCCATCGATCTGGGTGATCACCCGAAATTCATCCAGCGAGATCGTGACTTCATCTGACTTGACTTGCGGCGACGCAACGACTCGAAGGATCTGGTGGTCATTGGGAAGGACCTTTTGAATTTCCACCCACTCGTCGATACGACGAGTGCCTTCCATGATGATGTTCATTGTGTTGAGCTCAACCAGGCCTTCGCGCGTTGCCGGTAGCTGACCTTCCTTGAAAATGAACTCGCCTTCCTTCCAGCTGAACAGATTGTAGATTATCTCCTCAACCTGCTGCTTAAGGAACAGCCCCAATTCCTCACGCGATAACAGCTTCATCTCCACCAACACCTGACCTATCCGTTTGCCGGAGGTTTTGTGCATGTAGATGGCGCGTTGGAGATCGGTCTTGGTCAGGCGGCCGGTCTTTAACAAGATTTGTCCAAGGTAATCCTCTTCGGCATCCTGCGAAGTGGCGCTGATAATGTTGCCTTCCTTGAACACAATCTCTTTGCGAATATTGCCGCGAATGATGTTTACGGTGCCAGTTTTCTTGCCTGCAGAGAACAACTGCAACAAATCAGGAAATGTCACCGTTTGGAGATTGCCGGTAAAGCTCATGATCTCAACTTGTTAAACTGTTCAATTTTTAACTCGCAACGGACACGACAGTCCGCAGAGTCTACTTCATATTCTTTATCGGGAGAGCACGAGGGTTTCTTAAGGACGATTTGGATTTAAGGTTGGCGATACACAAGGGAGCGAACTTTTTCGCTTGTTCACTTATTGGTTGAAGTCCATATACTGACGTTGTTTTGATTGACCACGAATTCAACTGCCCCGCTTTCGATCACCGAGATTATCCGAATTGCTGGAAATCTGTTTCTTAGCGCAACCACATCGGCTGTTTTGGAATAGCGGCTGACGTAGTTCGTAATCACTACTGTTTCGGGTCGAAACAGCGCGATTACCTCTTCTGCAGATTTGTTGGCGAGGAACGACCAGTCGAGCCCGAGTACTGTTGCATCCCCGCTACCCGTGTTCAGACTTTGCACAGGTACCGCCTCTGTCAGAAACAAGAAAGAGACACTGTCTACCCGGAAGCGAAGCACTGGATTGAGGGACCTGAACGAATCCCGAACGATCGCCGGTTCTGAGGGCGTTCGGAGTGCGAATGAGTCGGCAATAGTCGCCAAAGACTCGTTGTTTCCCTCCTGCTCGGTGGTCCGACAAATCTCGCTAATAGTCTCAATTCCGCGGTATCGTAGAAAGGGCAAGACTACAGACTCACCGTTATCGAAGTACTGGTTCTTACCGCCGCCATTGATGAGTATTGTCTTGCCGTCAGCATGTTCGACGAAAATTGTCGTCAATTTAGCGGTGTCGAGGATTGTTAATCGGGTGCCGATTTCCGGTCCGGCAATGACCGATTTCCAGATAATGAGATTCACCGCAACGATGAACAGCATTAGGAATGAGAGAAAGTGGCGGCTACGCGCGCCAAGTGTTAACAAGACCTGCAGCAAGAGATAGTAAGTCAAGACGGTCAGAAGTTCTGGAGCACCAACTTGCAGCGGCGGAATACTCAGATTTTCGAAGAAAATCGTCGCACCATTGACAAGATCGAGAAGCGATTCAAGGAGGACGCTGCCGACCTCCGGAATGATCGGAATCGCCGAAATGAGAATCAAAACGATTCCGACTGTTGCGGCTACGCCGACGAGTGGTACGATCACAAGATTGGAGAGGAAGCTGACGAGCGGTACTGCATGAAAATGGTAAAGCAAGATCGGCATGACACCAAGTTGCGCCACAACACTGCCAAAAAATATCATCAGGAAGTAGCGTGCGATGCGTATCGGGAACTTCTTACTTTTGGGAAGCAGTGGTTCGAGCGTCGGCATGAAGAGGATCAAAGAAAAGGCAGCAGCGAACGATAACTGCGTGCCGAGATCGTAGAGATATAATGGGCGGACCGCCAGAACGATTAAACCTGCGACCGATATCGTATTGAGCCAATTCTGGTCACGGCGTAATGACATTCCAATCAGCGCAACCACTGCCATAACCGAAGCGCGCACAACCGACGGTTGGTTGTATGCCAAGAAAGAGAATATCACCACGCCGACGATCGCGAGGATGTACCTCGAGCGACGTGGTAGATGGAACAGGCGGGCAACAAGAAATATCGTGAGAGTCACATAGCCCACATTCGAACCTGACGCGGCCAGCACATGCAATGTCCCCGTATCCTTGAACCGCTGGTAGACGTCGGTTGGAATGAAACGCACGTCTCCAATGAGAAACCCGCGCATCAGGGCCGACTGGTCGGGCGGTAGGTTTTCGGCAAAGACGCGAGTTATGTATTCACGCACCGGCACAACGATTGACCTGACGAAGCCCTTCCCTTCCGGCAATGCCAAACGTTCGACTTGGTCAAAATCGCCGAGATTGCAGATTCCGCTGATGCCGCGAATTTCGAGATAGCGGCGGTAATCAAACGCACCTGGGTTGCGTGACGCAAGCGGCTTGACGACGAAGCCGGAGAACCTGATGCGATCTTCGATATTGAAATCATTGGTTGGTTCTGCAATGCGGAGTCTGATTCGACCGGATACGGCAATTGTTATTCCCTGACGGCTCAACGATTCTGCCGCAACGGTTAGAAAAGTCTTGGTTGGACGAATATCCGGTTCAGAGTCGACACGGCCGACTATCGTTGACTTGCCGTCTAATTCAAGAAAATGCGAGATGTGATTCGCTGGGATCTCATTGAGTTGAAGTTTGGTGAGAAACGCGGAAGAAGTTAACAAAGCAACGCAGAGCGCAAGCCGACTTGAAAGTGTCCGATTCACAAGTGCGTAGATTACGGCTGCTGCGGTTGAGACAACGGCAATGCCGAGGAAGCCCAGCGCTGGAAACGTCGTTTGGGAGGCAAGGACGATCCCTGCCACAAAGAATATCAATGCATAGAGCGCCGGAGCGCGCATCGGCCCGCCTTGTGATTCTATGGCCTACTAAGTTTTCCCTTTAGTTTGTTGACTAATTGCTTCAATTCATCGACTCCAAACAACCAGCAACTTGCAATGAAGGATACTATCGCAAATCCGCCTAGAAGAAGCAACTCGAAAATGTGGTGTACTTTGTCCGCGAAATAGGGGTCACTTACGAATTTACGCACAGCCCAGACAACAATGCCAGTGAGGACGGTTGCGCCGATGATCCGCAGCAGTGCTTTTAGCACTGATCCGTCTTCAATGATGCGGATGCGTGAGCGCAACAAATATGTCAGGAGTACGAAATTCACGATCCCGGCCAATGACGCCGCCAACGCCAATCCGGCAAATCCGAAATTGTCTCTCAATTGGAAGCACATGAGAATATTAGCGAGAACGCTAATCAGTGAAATGATTGCCGGAGTGCGCGTATCTTTGAGCGCATAAAACGCCGGCACTGTTATTCGCACCAATGTGAAGAACGGCAGTCCAATGGCGTACATCGCCAGTGCCCGCGCTGTCTGGACAGAATCGTCTGCTGTGAAGGCTCCATACTGATAAACGGCAGCACATATTTGTTCGGAAAGAAGCAGCATCACCACCGTCGTCGGCAGGCTAAGGAACATTCCGAGCCGCAAGGCACTGGAATGAATGTAACCGAACTGCGATTCATTACCGGCGGCCGCTTCGGCAGAGAGTCGAGGCAGAGCCACCGTCGCGATCGCTATTGCAAACAATCCGAGAGGCAAATGAAGCAGACGAAATGCATAGTCAAGATACGAGACTGCCCCGGAGTCAGTCGACGCAATGCGGTTGATCACGGCGACATTAATCTGCGTCGCGGCCAAACCGATGGTTGTCGGCAATATCAGTAGGAACAGCCGTAAGAGGTCTGGGTTGGCAAAATCGATGATTAGCGGAAAGCGGAAACCGGCTTTGCGCAGCGCCAGATACTGGACGAAGAACTGAGCTGCTCCGCCGACAAGGACCCCAATCGCAAGACTCAAGACCGGTGGATCCACAAACGGTGTAAGTGCGATCGAGCAGATGATCATTCCCAGATTCATCATCGCCGGGGCTAACGCCGGGACGAAGAACTTTCCGAGCGAATTGAGAATTCCCATCAACAGTGCTGCCAACGAAACCATCAGCAGGAACGGCATCATGAACCGGGCCATCGTAACGGTCGAATCGAGTTTTCCGGGAACCTGCTCAAACCCTTCCGCAATCAAGGTGACGAGTTGAGGAGTGAGCATCATCATCAGAAGCACTATGACGGCCACAATTGCAGTCAACGCTCCGAAGACCAGTCCGGCAAACCGGATTGCGTCCTCTTTTGAGCCAGATCGCAGTTTTTCGGAGAAAATAGGGATGAATCCTGCCGATAACGACCCTTCCGCGAACATATCGCGGAGCAGATTGGGAATGCGAAACGCCGACTTGAAGGCGTCAACGGCATCGGAAGCGCCAAAGAGATAAGCTGTAACCTGCTCGCGGACAAGCCCAAGCACGCGCGAGATCAGGGTTGCGCCGGAGACTATCCCGGCCGATCGAGCCAAACCGCTCTTGGCAGGTTGCTTACTTTCCAATTGACATCCCATCCCCCAGGCGTATATTAGTTAGTTTTAAGAGAGTGCCATACGGAGGTATAAAACATTGGCAGTACATAAGTCAGTCAAAAAGAGACACAGACAATCAGTTAAGTTGCGTTCACGCAATCGTACGATTAAGGGCCAGCTCAAGACGGCCGTGAGATTGGTTGAAGCCGGTGAGGAGAATCCCAAAGCCGCGTTATCATCATTGACGGCATTGCTCGACAAAGCGGTGAAGCGCAATATCGTTCACAAGAACACCGCCGCCCGGAAGAAAAGCCGTTTGACGAAGATGCTCAACAAAAAAGCGCAGTCCAAATAGAATTGCGCTGATTTCCGGAATAGTTTGAAAAAGAAGCGGATCACTTGATCCGCTTTTTGTTTGCACGATGCTTACTCAGAGAATCAGAACTTGAAGACTTGAAGCGTGCTGGCGGTTAACATGGAAAGCACCCGCTTGTGGGAATCAAGCCGCACGTCAGGGTACTTCACCGACCATTCCTCGTAGGCCACTTCTTCTCCCCAAAGTAGATTACCACCTGCTCCGAGCAGCATGACCCGGCCCTTTGTGTTCTTGGCTTCCGGCGAGTCCGCTGAATTGCTCGCTCCGCATACGAAGAAGTTGAAGTTGGGATCGGCGTCAAATCGAAAGAATCGGTAAGCCGCGTCGTCAAGCGAATGTTCAGCCAGGCGGGTGTTGGCGGTAATATCATAAACGTCGAGCCGATCACCGTATAGCGCTGCCACTAATGAATTGTCACGTGAGAATCGAATTTCGCGAATTGACCGTTGCGAAACCGGCCAAGTGATTACCGCGTCGGTGTCGGAGTAGATTTGCGTAACACTATCGCCGACGACTGCAATCAGCGTCCCATCAAAACTGCTGTGGTACCGAATTGCACGGCCGAAGTCGTTGATCAGTTTTCCAGTGCTGCTGAATTTGAGCAGATTTCCTGCGCCGGCAATGCCGAAGAAGAATGCGCCATTCTCGCAGAACTGGCCGTTATAGAAGTTTTGGACTTTGGCGTTGCCGACAATTTCTCCGGATGAATTAAAGAAGACCAATTGCGACTCCGGAAAACCTTCGGCGCCTTCAATGCCGACCAGTATCGGAGCACTGTCGCACATGATGAAGGCATTGCACCCCGGGCCGCTTTTGCTCCACATCAGGCCGCCATTGCGGTCATATACGGAAACCGCAGTTACCTGGAGTTGTGTGGGAAGAAAGTTGCTGTAATTAATCAAAGCATAGTAATTCCCGCGCTCCGATGAGATCAGTTTCTGGGTGCTTCTGACACTGATGTTCTGAATTTCCGATCCGGGATATTGTCTGATCTCCGCGCCTGATTTTTTCAGAAGGAAGAATGCCCCTTCAGGGCTTCCCCAGACACGTTTGTAACTTTCAATTTCGACCGTATCGATCAGTTCGGGTTCAACAGTGTATGGTTCCGAGACTAACGTTACCGTCAATGCGATTTGAATTATCAGAAGCAGTATTGAAGTTCTTTTCATCGTCTTTCGGTTTCTGCCAAATTGCGCTTCAGCACTCGCAGTAGAGTACGGGTTGTACGTTCATTATAACGCGACGGCGGCAAATTCGTTCAGTCGCATGATACTATTATCGAACAAGTGGGGCTGGAGTAAAGTAGAATTTGACTAAGTGATGCGAATGGCTTGCTTATTTCCCGGGCGGGTCAGGTCCTTCCGTCTGGTCGACTCGTCAAAGATGTCAAAATTGAACTTCAACGCGTTCCGATTGACGGCGATTTCGTCCAATCCCATCTCGGCCCGGTTCATTTTCGTAGGAATCCAGGTTAGTTCAAAACCGAGTTTTCGTTTGTAGAAGAGCAGGAGATCGCGGAAACGCAGAAGGCTCTGCGTCGCAGAAATCTTGTTGTTTACTTGATAGACGACGATAGGCGAATCTGTAAGTAATTTGATACCTTTTCCCTGGAAGTGGTTCTGATTGACCTGCATGAATCGGATCAGCGCGATACCTGCCGCATACTCACATTCATAACGATTGCCCTCGTGCTGCGCCCGAAAGATTACACCATAGTCGGGAATAGCGAACGAGATGAGGCCCTTATTGACCGCGAGTTTCTCGTGATGCAAATTCGTACCGTGGAAATAGCAACTTAGCATAGGTCCTCGCATACCCACCCTTTTGCAATCCTTGTGCCGTAAATTTCTCTCATGTTAAGCAGACTGTGCCATTCTCGCGATTGTCGGAACACATTGTTTAACAATGCTTTACGCTGGCCTTGGGTTCAGGAGCCTGTCAGGCGAGGTCAATAGGAATGCCTTGAACTGCGTAGATAGTGCATTCGATTGCGCAAGAAGTCATCTATTCGGAGAGGGATTCGTTTAATCGAGCCTGCATTTCCGGGGTGACAGTCATATACTTGCCGCTTGCTTCCGCAATCAACTTTCCAAGGTCATCGGTCATATTACCGGTCGTCTCGATGACTCGTCCACGTGCCTTGACGACCAATGCTTCAAAATGAAATCGCGAATTGAGATTCGCCGGAGCTTTGAATCTCACTTCCATCGAAGCCGTGACACAGATGATTCCTTGCGCCAATGCGGCCTTGATCATCACTTCATCGAGAATTGTTGCAATGATACCACCGTGGAGGATCCCCTTGTAGCCTTCATGCCGGTGATCGGGCTGGAAGTCGGTCCAAGCGCGGTTTCCTTCAGATAAGAACTTGAGTTTCAGCCCGATCGGATTATCGGGACCGCAGACAAAGCAGTGGTTATAGCGGACGACTTCATTTGGCATGCACCGAGTATAGGCCGAGTTGGCGGCGCAGTCAACTCCGAAAAGCGACTAGCCGCGGTCAATACGGCTGCCAAAGAAAAGGCACGCCCAAAGAGCGTGCCTTTACAGAAGTATGTCTATTGAAGGTTATTGATACTGCGGCGTGATTGTAAATGCGTAGGTTTTCTCGCCGTCAGTCGCCTCGACCATTGCCTGGCCGTTTTCATTGAATACGATGTCGATGTCCCATTCGATCGAGTTGGTCCCGTTATCGACGATGACCGAAATGATCAATTCGCCGCCGTTGACTGTACTTGATTGCCATTCATTGGCGTAATCGAGTGTGTAGGTGACGTCATTGGCGGTGAGGTCGAATTCGTAACTGATGTGCTTCTGTTCTCCGGAGACTTCATAGTAATGATCGATGGTGTGATTGAGATGACCATAAAAATACTGTGTTTCTTCCTGGCGATTACGGAAGCTCAAGTCTGCGTAGCTTTGCAGATCGGTGTAGTCATCGTCAGTTCCGTTGTAGGCGGAGGACTGATGATGGATCAAGTCAAGACCGGTGCAGCGTCTGGAACGATAATACTGCACAACATTGGTACCTTCCCAGAACCGGGCTGAATCAACTGATGTGAAACTATAATCCACGCTCGCGGTCAGACCGAGATAAAGGATATGCCAACCACCCTGATAGTTGTAAAGCAACGAATCGGTTGGACCAAGCACCGGACCTTCATCCCAATCTACGTCGGTCGGGAAGCGATTTGGTCTGTGGGCATACTTCAGCGAGACGCCCAGCGTCGAGTCAACGACCGTTGTGATGGCCGCTTTCAGGGGTTGAAATTCCAGGGAATTGGGGTCGCCGACATTGGCATTATTCGGATTGGCATCATCCGAACAACCGACGAACGTGAACATTGCCGCGAGGACCAAAAACAGTCCCGCAATTATACTGCGGCGAAACATATGAGACTCCTTTGAAGAAAGATTAGTTCTTCAGTCGTTTGTCATCCATTAACACGAGCATGATCGCTTTCTGGATGTGGAGTCTGTTTTCGGCCTGATCGAAAACTACCGAGTTTGGACCGTCAATCACCGAGTCGGTTATCTCTGCATTTCGCAAAGCGGGCAGACAATGCATCACGAGACAATCAGGCTTGGCCAACTTCATTAGGTTGTCGTTTACCTGAAAATCCTTCAACAATGCCGCCTTTTCCTCTGCCAAATGCTTCTGACCCATACTCGCCCACACATCCGTATAAACTACATCGGCATTGCGGACGGCTTCTTTAGGATCGAAGATAACCTCTACGCGGCCAACCTTTTCGGACTGCGCCAGCTTAAGCAGATCGGCGTCCGGCATCGTACTGGGATTCGTTCCGACGACAAACTGGATAGGGAAACGGCGAGCCAGGTTGATAAATGAGTTTGTGATATTATTCCCATCGCCCAAATAGACAATTTTCAGCCCATCGAGCTTCTTCTTCTTTTCTATAATAGTGAATGCGTCTCCGAGGATTTGACAGGGATGCAGCAAGTCGGTCAGGGCATTGATTACCGGGATGTCCGCGTGCTTAGCCAATTGTTCGACATCCGAATGTGCGAAAGTCCTGATCGTAATCATCGCTAAATAGCGCGAAAGCACCTTGGCGGCATCATAAATCGATTCACGCTTGCCGAGTTCGATTTCTTTCTCAGTGATATATAATGAGGATCCGCCCAATTCGCTGACGCCAACCTCGAAAGAAATACGCGTCCGCAATGACGCCTTGTGAAAAATACAGCCGACCGTTTTGCCCAGCAGTGGCTTAGGGGCGATTTCCCCCTGTTTCATCTGGCGGCACAATTCAAATACCCGGTTTATCTCGTCGGTCGTGAAATCGGTTTCGGCAAGAAAGTCTCTTTTCATGGCGCAATTCTCCTCTTGAGCATAATTCAAATCGCGCTGAAGCTATCGGGGGAGGTGAAAAGAGTCAAGGAAATTTGTTGATCGCGCCGAATAGAACTTCTCATATTGGAATCACGTAAGTATATGGGAGTTTGAACACGTTTGTGCCGATGTCGACTACAGATCGCGTGCAAAGACAGGTTTTGGCGAAGGTTAATCGCCGCTTGGAGTTGGAAGGGAGTACTTTATGAAAATGTTCTGGGGACTTTTGTTAGTGCTGTTGGGTATCGCCTTTCTCGGAGATAACCTTCGCTGGTATGATTTTGACCTTGGCGAGATTATTCATCGATACTGGCCGGTAGTTCTGATCGCTCTTGGTGGATGGATGATATATGAAAAGACTCGCCCCAAGAATTACGATTTCGAATGGACCAAATTCGACGGACGCCAATACAAGAAAACTTTCGGCGATGTTAGCCTCAAACCGCAGTCGATTGATTCAAAGGGACTGCGGGTCGAGGAAGGCATGGGCGACATAAATCTCGACTTATCGACAACCTCATTAAATCCCGGCGAAAATTACATCGAAGTGAGTCTGGGGATCGGAGATGCAAAGATTATCCTTCCCCACGGTGTGCCGGCCTCGGTATCTGCGCAAGTTGGCGCCGGCGACGTTGAAGTATTCAACTCGCGCAAGGATGGCTTCGGATGTCAAATGGAACACGTCGATCCCAATTACCATAGCGCTGATGTGAAGGTGAAGCTATTTGCAAAAGCGGGACTGGGTGATGTAAAGGTGAGTCGGTAGAGAAAAACAGTCTAACAGACGATACTTGGCACGAGTTGACGGAAGCGGCGCATAATGTGCTCTACTTCTCCGATTCAACCAATGCTCGCTCTTTTGTTGTTCCCCCTTAGCAAAGGGGGAATAACGAACGAACAGAGATGCTATTCTAACACAGGTGCGCGGGAACTATGTTGGGCGTTTCTACACCTTCGCTCTGACGGCTGACTTCTCTCGCAACTTCATTGTGAAGTGGCGAAGGTACTGTGCTTCGTACACGAACTCGAAACCGACCAGTTTCTCCTTGTAGCTGCAGATCTTCTCCATACAAAGAGCAACATGCATCAGGTGAGCATTGGTGTAAACTCGGCGCGGTACAGCGAGGCGTACCAACTCGTACGGTGCGTATTCGCTCGTGCCGGTATTCGCATCCTTGGTCTCGAACATGATTGAGCCGATTTCGCAGCAGCGAATACCGCCTTCGCGATAGAGCGCTACGACCAGCGACTGCCCCGGAAATGCGCCCTTTTCGATGTGCGGCAAAAACTCGCCGGCATTGATGAACACGGCATGGCCGCCTGTGGGCTCGATGATCGGAACGCCGCGCTTGATCAACTCTTCGCCGAGGAAAGCAACTTGCTTGGTGCGAAATTCGAGGTAGCGTTCGTCCAAGGCTTCGTAAATTCCGCGTGCAATCGCTTCCAAGTCGCGCCCTGCCAAACCGCCGTAGGTACGGAAGCCTTCGATCAGTATCATCAAATTCGTGATCTTCTGTTCCAGCTCGCCGTCGTTGACAGCAAGGAATCCACCCATATTGACGAGGCCGTCTTTCTTGGCGGACATTAAGGCACCGTCAGCATAACTGAACATTTCGCGGGTGATATCCTTCACCGACTTGTTCTCGTAGCCTTTTTCGCGGGTCTTGATGAAGTAGGCGTTCTCGGCAAATCGGGCGCAATCAAAGTAGAACGGTATCTCAAATCTCTTGAGAACGGCGCTGACAGCTTTGATATTCTCCATCGATACCGGTTGTCCGCCGCAGGAGTTGTTCGTAAGAGTCATGAAGCAAGCCGGAATTTTGCCGGCGCCCTTCTCGCGAATGAAGTCCTCGAGCTTGGCTACATCCATGTTACCCTTGAACGGGAACTTGGCGTGCGGGTCGCGCGCTTCTTTACAGATTAGATCGACAGGAATTCCGCCCTTGTGCATGGTATTCGCGCGAGTAGTATCGAAATGCGTGTTGTTGATGACATAGTCGCCTGGCTTGACAATCGTCGAAAACAGCAGATTCTCTGCGACACGCCCCTGATGAACGGGAATGAAGTACTTGAAACCAAAGATATCCCTCAGCGTTTCCTCGAAATGTTGGTAATTGCGACATTGCGCATATGCCTCATCTCCGAGCATCATCCCCGCCCATTGATTATCACTCATTGCGCTGGTGCCGGAATCGGTTAACAGGTCGACAAAGACGTCTTGAGATTTCAGGTTGAATATATTGAAGTGTGCTTCACGGATGCGTTGTTCGCGCTCTTCGCGGGAAATGAGGTTGATCGGTTCAACGACTTTGATTCGGTAAGGCTCGGCAAAGTGGTCCATCGTCTACTCCAGGTAAATGCTCGACTCTGCCGGGGCGTGACTTACTTCCCGGCCGACGCGGAATCAATATATCTCAAAGCAAGGCGATTACAAGGTGTTTTGGGAGGTAACTAATAGACGATACCCCTCTCTGGCGGGAAAGGGGTATGAGGTGATTTTGATTTGTCTGAATCGGAATCTATATCTTTCCGCCGAGAGCCTCGAAATTGATGAAATCTGCGTGATGCAGGATGACTGACATCGGCGTGCGGTAGCCCTTGTCGCCTTCACCGGCGTGTGTCGCAATGAGATGCACAATTTCTGCCGGAAGGCCGTGTTTCATCGCCAATCCTGCCCCGGAAAACGGGTGGCGCACTAACTTGCCGAATTCTGATTTGCCGTATTTGCCGGCCTCGTTCTTGTATTCCGAGAACTTGCCGATGTCGTGCAACAATCCGCCCGCGATTAGATAGTCGCGGTTGATCGGAATTCTGTCGCCAAAAAACTGCGTCATTGAGTCGGCAGCACGCAGAGCAGTATCGGTGACAGCACGAATATGATGAATCAGTCCCACCGGCGTACCGGGAATAAGCAAAGTGAACGGAACGTGCTCGAGTTCTTCTTTCTTGAAACCGCTCAACTCGACGGCTTCGACCATCACATCGAGGACACCTTCGCGAAGCTTGGCATCCTTGATGTCGTTCAATTCGGGAAACTTGGATTTGAGGAATTCTCTCACGACTAACCTCGTTTAAGGGTGAAAACCGGCACTACTTCGCCGATGTTGATTTTTCTGTCGTTAAATAGTTGCGTTCGGCTGAAGGCGCCGAGCGATTTGAAAGTGGCATCGTCGATGACATCAAGCTGGCGCAAGACTTCACAGATTGCCGGGAATAGTCCACGCGTATTGCCGTCGATGACTTTGATTGCAATACCTATGCCCTTTGAGACGACACCGATGGTCTCGACCGCTTCGCCGCCGACTTTAAGTATGACATCACCCCTGCAGGCTTCGGTCACAGCCAAGTCGCAGCGCCTGTTTCCTGATACCATAAGTGGAAATTGCGACATCGCGTCGTAAATGGTTTGGTATGCCTCGCGGCGAATCGCGTTGGCCGCGGTTTTGGTTACGATGCAGGCGTATGCCTTCGCCATGTTGCGCAATGGTAAGCAAAAATTGGGGAGCGAACAGCCGTCCGTACCCATCTTGATTTGATCAATTGGATAGTCGTAGGCTTCCGACACGGCCTGCTTAACCATTCTCTGCGTTTTGGATTCGGGGTCGATGTAATTATGCGGATCATCCCCAATGTGGACCGCGAGCGCCAATTGTCCGGAGTGCTTGCCTGAGCAATTGTGCGCCAGCGAGGTGTATTTCACGCCCTGCACTGGAAGTTCACCCTGGAGTTTTAGCTCGACTGGCAGATGCGAACCGCATTTAAGATACGATTCGTCGAGTCCGATCAGGTCGAGATTCGACTTTGCGACTTGCTGGTGCAATTCACTGCCATTGTGAGAACCAAGCATGATCGCCATTTGCTGGAGACTATGACCAAAGCGCTTTGTTGCGCCTGACTCATATACCGGCAGAAACTGAAACGCTTTGGCAGACGATCGTGTAAACGTCACCAACTCCGGATCGCCAACGTGGTACAGTACGCTGCCCTTGTTGTCGCAGACAACAATTGAGCCGTAATGCACTGATTCGACGGTGCCGTTGCGACGGACTTCGGAGAGGATTTCAAGCATATCGGTCAAACCTCGCTTAAGTCAGTTATGCTCCACAATATAACAAAATCTTTGGATTGACTCAATCCTCGAATTTGTTAAGTTTCATGATCTGGATCGGACTAAAGGTCGGAGTGGCAATGGAAATTGAGTGGGACCCTAAGAAAGCCCTCACCAACAAGAAGAAGCATGACGTTTCATTTGAAGAAGCAGCGAGTGTCTTCGGCGACCCATTGGCTATTACTTTCGCCGACCCAGATCATTCCATCGGCGAGCGCCGGTACATCACCTTTGGATTGTCTTTTTTACGACGCGGGTTAGTCGTCTCACATTCTGACCGCAATGGACGTATAAGAGTTATCAGCGCGCGTAAGATGACGCGCAACGAGAAGAGAATCTATGAAGAAGAATAAATCGAGCGAATTGCGCAAAGAATACCGCAGAGAAGATCTCGGCAAAGGCGTCCGTGGAAAGCATTTAGATTCGTACCGCAGAGGTTCGAATGTTGTACTTCTCGAGCCTGATGTAGCAAGGGCATTCCCCACTAGCGAGTCGGTAAACGATGCCTTGCTCTCTCTGATGCGGATCGCAAGAGTTCAAATCCGCCGCACCAAGTCACCACGGCGCACCGAAAAGTCCACTAAGTAGTTGTCGGCACTACACTGGCAGATGTTCGAGACATCACGTCTCTTTACACGCCTATATATTCAGCGACTTCAGTATCCTCGGAATGTCCAGGAATGTCTTGGCGCGATGGGCGCCTGCTTCTTCGAGAATCTTCAGTTTTGATTCAGCCGTCCCCATGTTGCCTTCTACGATTGCGCCGGCATGACCCATGCGCTTGCCGGGAGGAGCAAAGACGCCGCCGATCATCACAATCACCGGCTTTTTCATCTTCTTGATAACGTCCTTGGCGCGTTCCTCATAGACGCCGCCGATTTCGCCTGCCATGACGATGGCTTTAGTGGCGTCATCCTGTTCGAACTTCCAGAGGATCTCGTCAAATGTCGAGCCTAACACCGGATCACCGCCCAAGCCGACGCAAGTCGTTTCGCCATAGCCTGCTGATGTCAAAGTATCGGCAATGTAATATGTCAACGAACCGGAGCGGCTCACTGTTCCAACACGACCGGGAGTGAAGGCGATGTCCGGCATGATACCGAGATTTGCCTGCCCCGGCGTAATGATTCCGGCGGTGTTGCCGCCAAGCACGGTTGCACCGTACTTGACTGCTTCCTTGCGGACTTTGAGCATGTCGTGAATTGGGATATGTTCCGGCACAACGACGATGAACTTTATACCTGCGCGAATCGCTTCAATGGCGGCTTCCATGACGAACTTAGCCGGAAGAAACACGACCGAAGTATCTGCACCGGTCTGTTTCACGGCCTCTTCGACAGTGTCGAATACTGGTGTGCCGTCAGCAGTCGTACCGCCTTTGCCCGGCGAAGTACCGCCGACAATGTTGGTGCCATAGGCCTTCATGCGCTTGGCATGAAACGAGCCTGCGCCGCCGGTGATACCCTGCACGATAATGCGCGACTTTTTATTAACGAGAATAGCCATGTTACTTGACCTCCTTCACCAATGCGACGGCGCGCTTGGCGATCTCTTCGATCGGGGTCTCGATGCCGTGATACTCGATCTTCTCGAACATCTTAGGATTTTCTTTCTTGGCATCTTCGAAAATCTGCATTCCTTCGCGCCACATGTTGCCGGTGAAGCGCATCACCATCGGCTTCGAGAGTCCGTGGTCTTTCAGGAACATCACCACTCCCTTGGCGAAGTCGTCGCAGCGGCTGATTCCGCCAAAACGCGCTCCAAAGATTGCTTTTACTTGCGGATTTTCATCAAGCAGGATCAGCATTTTGGCAAGACGTTCCGGGGTCGGGCCGCCGCCCGAATCCATGAAGTTGGCGGGTTTGCCGCCGTAGTATTGAATGAAATCGTTGCCCATGATACCGAATCCGGCGCCTCCCGGGAACATGCCGATATCGCCGTCCAAATCGAGATACGGAATTTCCCATTCCTGTGCCTGCTTCTCGCGGGGAGTCATTTCGCCCTCTTCGTGGCGGACTTCAATTCCCATGCTCTGCAAGTCAGCGTGACGGAAAAGGGCATCGTCGTCGAGCGAGACTCGTGCATCTGCGGCGAGCAACTTGCCATCGGAGGTGCGGACCAGCGGGTTGATTTCAGCCAGCTTGGCGTCATATCTCTTGAAGAAATTGTACAGACCAATTGCGATCGGGGTGAATGCCTTGATCTGATCGCCCGAGAAACCGAGGAATTTTGCTACCTTGATCGCGTCGAAGCTATGGAAATCCTCATCTACATCGTAAGAGAGTTTGAGAATCTTCTCTGGGTGTGTGCGCGCAGTCTCTTCGATCTCGACACCGCCGTCTGCACAGGCGATTACCACCAGTTTGTAGTTGGCGCGGTCGATAGTGACACCAAGGTAGTATTCCTGGGCAATGTTGAGCACCTCATCAACCAGCACCTTGTCGACGGGATAACCCTTGATAGTCAGCTTGAAGAGTGCGGCGGCTGCCTCGCGAAGTTCAGCCTCGGTCTTGACGATCTTAATACCGCCGGCCTTGCCGCGGCCACCAGTCAAGACTTGTGACTTTAGCACTCGCGGTAATCCCGCGTCCAGAGCAACACGAACCGTCTCATCGGGTGCACTTGTCAACTTGCCGACGCTAATTGGAATCTTGAATTTGCTGAAGAGATCCTTGGCTTCATATTCATAGAGGCGCATAAACAACTCCTGCTAAGACTAATCTTGTCGGGATTTTGGCACCGACCTAACTATGCGAAAACGCGGGCTTAACCGCGTTTCCGCAGACATTATAGCCGCTCCATTTTCGCAAGTCAAATGCAAAAAAGTGACCGTTTTCACAAGGTTTTGACGGATATTGGCAGGCGTGCGGTTAAATATCCGGGCCGCTGCGAGTCCCGACCTTGAGGACCTTCCGAATCTCTGAGATGCCGGATGCTGTAATGCGGGCGATATACACACCATCGGCTACCTCTTCTCCATCCTGATTAGTGCCATTCCAAGTCAACGGCGCCGGATCGCCCATTGCGCGAATGAGCGTCGCTACCTTCTCGCCGGCGATTGTGTAAATGCGAACCTCGACTTCGCCGACCGGAGTGACCTCAAAGTCGAAGTTCACTGTTGTCGAGAACGGATTGGGGTAAGCGGAGACTCCGACAATATTGCGCGCCTCGTGATTCTCATAATTAAGGGCATCGAAAGCGCGAACGATGCCGTATCCGTACACCGAGTCAGGGCTGTTCGCGCGAGTTGCGGTCGAAGTCAGTGCCTGGTAGATCTCGCCGAATTTCCATTCTGGTTTAGCCTCCAACAGGAGTGCCACTGTCCCGGCGACAAGGGGACATGAAAACGAAGTTCCGCTATTGTTCGTCAATCCGTTGTTTGTTGGATTGGCGACCGTATTCCCTGCGCCCCACGCACAGAGATCCGGCTTGACTCTGCCGTCGGCGGATGGTCCGTTGGAGGAGAAGGACGTGATCTCGCCGCTGGAATTCACTGCGCCGATGGCCAGAACGCTGTCGCCATCGGAGGGCGCGATCAGAGTCGGCTGCGGCGAAATACGTTGATCGTTACCAATTGAATTTACCACCATAACACCCAACGAAGCGGCAATGTCCGCCGCCTTGGTTGTGATGGCGGTGTTGCCGTCCATTTCGGCATAACGATACCAATCAGTATACCCAAGGGAGCTGGAGACAACGTCGCAGCCATGCGCCTCTCCCCATTCAATTCCGGCCACCCAGTCATCCTCTTCGGCGACTGTCTCGGTCGCGACAACTTCTGTCTTGGCTAACAAGAAAGTCGCCTCGTAAGCAACGCCAAGCATGAGATTGGGTGCGTTCGCACCGATGATCGAAAGAGTCTGTGTACCGTGAGATTGCTGTGCTGAAATCTCACCTTCGTCCTGGACGTCGTCATCTTCGTTAATAAAATCGTAAGTCAACTCGATATTGGTTTGGGCAAATGCCGGATGATCGATGCGAAAACCGGTGTCCATGACCAGAATTCTGACGCCCGCTCCTTTAAACCCCAGTGTATGGAGCGCAGGCACCTGGATCTGATTCATCTGTGTCCAGGACGGACCATATTCGGGTGGATAAGGCGCTAGCGGCTTGTCGAAAATATCGTTTTCCAATGGTAGAGGCTCGGTCGGACGTCGATAGACTGCAACGGAGCGGATCTCTTTTACGAAGTCAAGGCGCGCCAGATCATCAAGGTTAGCCGGGTTAACATAGACGCTGACTGCATTGAGCCAACGTGACAGTTTGTCTACTTTCCGGATGTGAGGATGGATTTGACGGATGTAGTCATCGGATATCGAACGGTCCAAAGCAGCATAGTCAACGGCTGCGCCTCTGACAGTTCTGCGTGTCATTGCGTGTGAAGAAACGAAGGCTGGCTTTGAGATGCGGCCAATCGACTCCCCTTTGTCCGTGAAGAAAATCCACACTTTAACGGAATCGGCAGTGAGCCTGTGAGGATCGACAATGATCTTATCAGATGAGGCTGCTGTGACAGAAACCAGCAGAATGAAACCAAAGCTCAAGAGTATGCCGAGTGCAAAAACAACTTTGAAACTCATCGACCGGTCTCCCTTCCTGTGCCAACTTATCCGTCGCCTATTTAACGGTTCGGTGCCTCCGATTGTTTAATAGTAATAGATTGCCGGCTGCAAAGTTCCAAGTCAATTTGTCCACAAACTTCTGTCCAAACTACGGTATTGGATTGCCTCGGAGATGTGCTGAACATTGATGTTGTCAATGCATTCCAAGTCAGCAATCGTCCGCGCCACTTTGATGATTCGGTCATAAGCCCGCGCTGACAAGCCCAACTTGCCGATCGCCAACCTGAGTAGATCCTGGCTCTTGTCATCCAGCGGGCAGAACTCGCGGATATCGCGGGACTCCATGTGCGCATTGCAATAGAGCTGTTTGTGTCCGGCAAAACGGGTTAGCTGACGCGAACGCGCCTCGTTGACTCGCTGGCGGATTTGTTCGGACTTCTCGGCAAGATTCAGATCCGACAACTCCTTGAACTTGACCGCCGGGACTTCAATGTGGATGTCGATGCGATCCAATAACGGACCGGAGATCTTACTGCGATATTTCTGAATTTGCATCGGATTGCAGGTGCACTCATGCGACATATCTCCGTGATATCCGCAAGGACACGGATTCATCGCCGCCGCCAGCATCATCTTGGAGGGGTAGGTTAGCGAAGTCATCGCCCGCGAGATGGTAACCGAACCATCCTCCAGTGGCTGCCGCAACATCTCCAGCACGTCTTTGCGGAACTCAGGCAACTCATCGAGAAACAACACACCATTATGAGACAAGCTCACTTCGCCCGGTCGGGGTATTCTCCCGCCGCCGATGAGACCGGCATCGCTGATAGTGTGGTGCGGCGCACGAAACGGACGTGTAGCAATTAGCGGTGTGTCGGGCGGGAGTATCCCTGCCACCGAGTGTATCTTGGTCGTTTCCAACGCTTCATCGAGTGTCATATCGGGTAGTATCGACGGCAGCCGCCTTGCCAGCATTGTCTTGCCTGAACCGGGAGGGCCAACGAGAATGATGTTGTGCCCGCCCGCAGCGGCGACTTCCAAAGCTCGTTTAGTGCCTTCCTGCCCTTTTACCTCTGCAAAGTCGGTCGTGTAGCTTCGGGCGGTATCGAATACGGCCTTAATGTCAATCGTGAATTGCGAGACAAGCCGCTCATCTTCGAGGAATGCAATAGCTTCCTTGAGTGAGCCAACCGGATAAACCGCGACACCCTGCGCCATAGCTGCTTCCGGGGCATTTTCGCGAGGCAGGACAATTGCCCGCAGGCCAGTTTTCTGTGCGTTCATCGCCATCGGAAGCACACCCTCGACAGACTTCAGCGATCCATCCAGCGACAACTCCCCAAGCATCACAACGTCGTGAAACTCCTCGCGCATTACCTGGCCCGTGGCAGCGAGGATGCCGACAGCCATCGGCAGATCGAATGCAGAGCCTTCCTTGCGGATGTCTGCCGGCGCCAGGTTAATCGTGACCTTCTTGTTGGGAAAAATGAAATCACTGTTCTTGATTGCCGACATGACCCGCTCCTTGGCTTCCTTGACTGCGCCGTCGGGCAGGCCGACTGTGGCGAACATAGGCAATTGCGGTGTGATGTCAGCCTCGACCTCAACCGTGTAGGCGTCGATGCCCAATACTGCCGAAGAAACAACCTTTGCTAACACGCCAGACCTCTTTGAGTTTATTGACTAATAAGCTTTGAATCTTCTTACTTGGTAATCAGGGCGTTGATCCGATCTCGTGACGCCCGATACTCCTCTTCAAGCAGGCAAAAATAGTTGTAGTCGATCCATCCGCGAGCCAAGAGTTCCTCGTGACGTTGAAGCCCGTCGAGCCGGAAGCCGAGTTTCTCCGCCACCCGAATCGATCCGCCGTTGTCAGTTGCAGCTCGCAAGATCACGCGGTGCAATTGCAGACCCTCAAATGCGAACTTGAGTAACATGGCCGAGGCTTCAGTCGCCAGCCCCTTACCGGCTTGATCGGAACGGATCCAATACCCAATTTCAGCCGATCGTATACGGTGGCGGATATTTTGCAATCCACAGTTACCGAGATACTCCCCGGTCGGGGCTGCAAACACGCCGAATCCATAACCTACTTCGCGTCGTCGCCAGATAAAGGTTTGCCGGATGAATTCAGCGGTGTGCTTCACCTTGGTAGTCTGTGGTGACCATAGCAAGAAGCGATCTAATTCACTGCGGCTCCGGGTAACGGCATTGAACACGGCATTAGCATCACTGCGCCGCAGCGGACGCAGATAAATCCTCTTTGATTTTAGCATCATCATTGGCAATCCCTTAAAATGGTATTACTAAGCTATGTTAGTGAGGCCAAAAAATCAATCAACTTTCGGCAAAGAAAAAGGGTCATCAGTACATAACCAATGACCCTTGACGTTTGATAGCCGTAAGTTAGAAGCGGACGTCGTCTCCGTTGCCGGTGAAACGACTGCGCTTCATTTCAACTGTCCAAGTGCCATCATTGTAGGTACCAATTGCCTGGATGTCAGCGGTCGATCCCCACGGAATACTGTTGACGAACCCTGCAACCTTGTCACCCGGGAACCATCCAGTAGTGGCGATCGGGAGAATCTGGTAGTCCCACAATGGGTAGCCGGAGTTACTATGTGGGTCGTTAAATGCCATATACATCGGACGGTCAGTTGTGTCTGTCTGGACGACTACAAATTCGCGATTGGCTCGGTATACAGGCATTCCAACGTCATTTCGTACGCCGCCATTTGCGCCATTGTCCATGTAACGATCCAGGGCATAACCGGTAAAGTTGGTCGTCGCCGAGGTCCAATGCCAGATATCCATCCGTTCTCGCGAACCTCTGGTGGCATGGAAGTTGCCATTTACGACATCGTCGTTGGTGTGGCAAGTCACGTAACAACCATCGCTCGAGAAGCGCGTCACCGGAGTAATTTCGAAGAACAGGTTCAATCGATCTTCATTAGTTGACGATTTAGTCCATTGCCTTGGATTGCCAGAACCGCCTTCGGGGTAGATCCAGTAATCGGGGTCAAGGTTTTGCGCGACCTCTAATCCAAACTCGGCATTGGCAACTTCGGTCCAGCTGACCTGGAAATAAACGTAATCGTTGTCAAAAGCCGAACGGACTCGGGCGGACTCGATGAAGTTGTAATCACCTGCTGCCCGATAGAGATTGACTTCGGTGAACTTGTTGCCCCAGCCAGCGCCGTCATCATCAAGCCCGTCAATCGCCGGCGCGACACCGTTTGCCAACTGAACGGAGAAAATTGTGTCACCGGCGGCTTGGTGTTTGCCATCGAATGCCAAGTACAGTTTCGGCGCACCATTATGGTTGCGTTGGCTGTTGTTCGTAATTGCAAGCGAGAAGAATCGGTTTTCGGGTATCGGCGGAACGTAATCGTCGCCATCCTGTCCCGGAGGGCCAGACAATCCGCGATCTCCGGAGATTCCGTCACAGCCGACAACGGTCAGGAGGAGCGTACCGAATAACATCACTGCCAATATCAAGAGTCTATTATAAGTCATACTTCACTCCTCCTAAAAGACCACGTCGTCGCCGGAGTTCGTCTTGCGGGCACGGCGTATTTCCAAGGTCCAGATTCCGCCGCCGGAATCATCAAATGTTGCGCGGGCATAAATGTCTGCGCGGCTTCCGCTCGGAATTGTCGAGACAATACCCGGCAGATATACCGGGCGATTGAGATCCCAACCCGCCGGCTTAAATCCAACAGCGTCAAAGTACCATAGAGGATATATCTCTCGCTGCAGTGTCAACTGTGACTTGTAATTAGGGTCACGATAGAATTGGAATCGCGGAACGGAGTCCGGCAATGCGAGATTGAAAATAAACGAAGCGGCTCCGACATCGGGCGCCTTTCCACGACTGGTCAAACTCCAATCGTCGGCTGTTGAAACTGGATTCGAAGTTCCTGCGCCCCAGATCCAGGCGTCAACGAACAAGTCGGACGGCAATGCTCCACCGGCACCGGGCATGCTAAAGAACTCACGGAAAGCTAAGTCTGACCAGTTTGCCACGTCAGTGTCGCCCCAGAAAACGGCGAATTTATCTTCGCCCTTCTTCGAGTCAAACCAGATCAATGTCGTATCGCCAAAAGTAGTGTCGGTGAAACAGACAATCTCATGCGTGATTGGATCAGGAAAACAAACTAAAGTCTCTACCGCCAGAATCGGTACCCTGACCCACTTGAATAAGGTAGTGTCAAAGGGTGTGACGGTAGAATCTATTTCCTCAATAATGCTGCTCAACGCGTCCATCATCAGTTCGTTCGGACCATCGGAAGTTGTGACTTCATAAATGGTCGAATCGCCGGATTCAGTGCGGACAGACACCTTCCGCTCTTTCCACTGGAAGTAAGTGTAGATATAGTATTCGTCCCAAGCGGCGCGACAGACGACTTCAAAGATCTCGGGATCAGTTAGACCGCTGGTATTATTCAACAGGCTGGTACGAACTCGCGATTTCTGCTCACCCCATTCAATCTCCTCGCCGTCGATACCGTTGATCAACGGTGGAATTTGAACCCGCGCGGCAACTACGGTATCGCGGGAAGCACGTGCTGTGGAGTCAAAAGTCAGAAAGACCCGCTTGTTACCGGCGACAGCCAGTTCATTTTCGTTAACAACGCCAAAACCGAAGTATCGATCCTGCGGTCGATCCAGATCCGGATCGGTTCCTGGGATTCCCCGATCGCCAGGGTCACCAACTCGACCCGGTTCTCCCTTGTCTCCTTCACACCCACTCAACACGATCAAACCAAAGAAAAGACCCAGGCAGACGATGAACATCATTCCCCTACGCATCTGTTCCTCCCTGAGGTCTCCGCAACCAAGAACTCGAAATCAAAAGCATTGCTATATTACTCCCACAATTAGATGCCGTGTTTACAGGCCGAGATCGTCGGCATATCCCGTGTTTCGAAGGCGCCGAAGCTCGACAATCCAAGTATCGCTGAAGAAAGTGGCGACGCTTTGGATATCCGCCGTCGATCCGGCAGGAACCATTGTAATATACCCCGGTATCGTGGCGCCACCCAGCCAACCAAGACCGGGATCGAACGCCGCATACTCGAAAACGAGTAGCGGATAAGCCGTTCCGGCCTTCGGTGAATTTGACCTCATGAAGTGCGGTCTGCCGCTGACCGGGTCATTGGCCATAACAGCCGGTATGCCGAGGTCTGCCTGCAAGCCATTGTCAGCCGAAAAAACGACTACATTGTCTGAGCTTATGTCTGCGTAATACGATTCCGTCGCCTTCCAGACCCATAGATCTGCGCGCTCACCATTTACTGCAGTCCTAAAATTGGCTCCGTCAAAAATTGCGGTAATTCCGTCAGCATCCCATCCAGTAACGGATGCGATTTCCCAAGCCAGATAGAGCTTGTCTTCGCCACCGGAACGGTTCCAATTGCCTTCGAAATAACTCCAACGATCTTTCGTTGTGTCAGCGGCGACTACGAAGTCTCCGGTCGCAACTTCCGTCCAGCTGATTTGTGCATAAACGTAAGTCCTATCATAGCCGAAGCGGACCTTGGCGGTTGATATGCCGTTGTCGGCGCCAAACAAGTTGGTCAAAGAAATGTTGGACGAAAGTGCGTCGCCCCACTCTTGAGTACCGCCATCGACACCATCAATCGTCGGTGCTTTGGTCAATAGCCGCGCGACCACTCTGTTTGACGCCGGAACGGCATTGGCATCAGATGTGATCTGGACACTTGCTGCCCCGTTGAAATCATTGGCAGTGCTGTTAGTGACCATTAATGCGAAACTTTGTGTGGCTACCGGGGCAGGCGAGAAATTGTCTCCGGGAGGACCGATTGGTCCTTCAAATCCGTCAGGTCCTTGCGATCCTTGATCGCCTTCGCAACCAAACAAGAACAAAGCCGAAAACAGTACGCCTATTGCGAGATAAACCGACTTCCCAACCGACATCATCTCCTCCATAGAGCTATCTAAAAGACGTGATAATCAAAAAATAACAGTCCGCACTTTACAAAACGCCTTCGGGAAATGCAAGGGATTTTTTGGCAGGCTCCTGAAAATGGATGCGACGTAATATAATGTCAGACCACAATTTCAAACGATCGCTGATTTCGGAGTGACAATATGCTGACGCACATGATGCGGCTAGCGTTTAATCACTGGATAACGCGACTTGATCCAATCATTCATCCCACCTTTGACATTAATCAAATCTTGGTAACCACATTCAGCCAATTCTCTCGCTGCCACCATACTTCTTCGGCCGGCGCGGCAAATCAGATAAATTGGCTGGTCTTTTGGGAACTTGGTCGAATCGATGTCGCGCGCAATCAGCTGATACTCGATTCGGGCTTTGACGTTTGGGGCGCGAGCATCGTCGAATTCTTCAATTGTTCTCACATCAATCAATAGCAGGGAATCGTCGCTGTCCATCTTCTCTTTGAGTTCGTGCACGGTGATTTCACGGATATTATGTGCGGAGGAACCGCGGCTGCCGAACTGAAACCAAGATGTCATTGAAGATTCACTCAAAATGAAGGGTTTGCGCTGATGCTGCTACCGTGACTCGCGGTTTTCCTGATTGGCTTTGAAATTTGTGATCGCCCACACACCGCCCCTCAACTTGAGCCCCATTTGGGAGTAGTATTGAATCCTGGTTGACCGATCGATAAAAGAAACTTCGACGAGCGCTGTCGTATCATCCCGGCGAAATTCCTCATTAACTACAATTTGCGACTTGGCCCATACGCTGCGATACTCACCGGAGCCGATGAATCCCACCAACAGGCGTTGTTTCTTTTCTGCGAGTGTCAGGCTATCATACTTTGCTTCGCTAAACTCGTTAGATGCTAAAGAGTCCAAATCCACAAATGGGGTAATGTCGGCAAGTGAATCGGCCTGGATCATCCGCACAAAGTCAAGTACCCGGCTACGTGCGGAAGGTCCGTCACTGCCGCATGAAAGAATGACCAACGCGGATAAAATCGGCAAGCTATACAACAGTATACGAGGCACAACTACCAGCGATACGCCAGATTGATGCGATGCAATGATCCCAAGTCAGCATAGGGAAGGAACGCATAGTCGATGTTGATTTTTGGGAATGAAAACCCGGCACCGAACGAGAAGCCGGCGGTGTTGTCTTTATCGCCATCAGTCTTGTAGTTGCTTCCGAAGCTTGAATAGCCGGCGCGGACGGCCAGTGGAATATTGGGTTGGTACTCCAGCCCGATCGCGCCATAAAGATCATTATCTGAAGGCAGCACGCCCTCACCGGAAACCGTGATGGGGATCTCACGCAGGCGATGTGAAAGTCCGGCCCGGATCAGAATTGGGAGCGGGTCCTTGTGTTCTTCGGAGAGTCCAGACAATTGAACACCAAGATTCGAAGCCGAAACACCAAGATTGGTGCGTCCGTCTTTCAGGCGATAAAGCAAACCGAGGTCAGCTGCTATCCCCTGGGACGAGAACTCGTCGACTTTTTGGTAGATGAACTTCACGTTGGCGCCTACTGATACCTGTTTGGCAATCTTATTGGCATAACCGAGCGTGAAAGCCATGTCAGATCCGGAGAAGTCACCGATAACCTGACCGGATGAATTTGTCTCATCAATTGTCCCGTAGCTCAGGTAAGTGATCGCAAAAGCCAGAGCGGACTTGCTGTCGTATTGGATCGGTTCGTCGTCTTCGCTGTAGCTGTATTGGTCATCTTCCGATTCGGTCGTCCCTTTCGGCATAACGAACATCACACTGCCCGATTGAATATCCGCCACATAGTTCAAGTAGGAAGCGGATAGCGCTTTGGTTTGCATTCCCACTAACCCGGCCGGGTTGTAATAAATTGCCGACTCATCATTGGCAAGTCCCGCAAACGCGCCGCCCATCGACAAAGCTTTGGCACCGACCCCAATCTTGAGGAATGGATAGGCGGTTGTTCCGACCTTGCTCTTTCCGGCCAGAAGTGTCGATGATAGAATGAGCATCAGAAGAGTAGAGAATAAGACAATTCGTCTCATTGCGATTTCCTCGAGGTTGTCGGTTTTCAGCCTTATGAACATATATAATAGTACGGCAGGACTCAAAAAGTTCCTACCAGGATTTCGTTAGTTCATCGACAATATCACGTGCCAGCTTATCGATCGCCTGCTGTTTGCCTTCGTCTTCAGTCTGGTTTGTGGCCGAATAAACTCCAAAACCAAGCACGTTATTTCGTTCCGCCAGCGCTTTTCCGCCTTTGCGCTCCATGACAAAGTTGATATAGATGTTGACGCGATACTCAGAGACATTGTCCGATTTATCGTAGGTATACGCATTTCGTTCGTATTTTACAACCTCCCCGCGCAATATCGCGTCGGCATCGGCCGCGGCAACAACCTTTAGTGTGTTGTCCTGAATCAGGCGGCTGATGATTTCACGAGTAAGATCCTCCTGAATTCCGTACTCCAGCGACTGATTTTCAAAGGTCGGCACTGCGATCGACTTGACACCACCGAGTGATGAACTCGAGAATGAATAGACACCGCAACCAGCGAACATCAGCGCCACCACTGCTATCAGGTACTTCATACGACTCTCTGTCCCCGCTTGTAGACGGAAGTCACCGGATTCTGTGCAAAGAAGTAAGGCAATTGCTTGAAGTTCTCGGCGTCCCAAAGGACAAAGTCGGCAAACTTTCCCTTCTGGAGCGATCCGACCTGGTCCTGCATTCCGACCGCACAGGCCGAATTGAACGTTACTGCATTCAAGATTTCTTCAGGCGTCATCTTAAGATATATCGCGGCGATGGTCATGGTCGCCTGCAACGAGGTATTGCAGGAGGACCCTGGATTAAAATCCGTTGCCAACGCTACCGCCACTCCGGCGGAAATCATCTTGCGAGCCGGTGCATATTCTCTGTGTCCAAGGAAGAATGTTGTCGACGGCAAAAAGACGGCAATTGTTTCCGCTTCGGCCATCCGTGCGATGCCTTCGTCCGACGCATAGACCAAATGATCCGCACTTACAGCACCGAGCTCGGCCGCCAGTTCAGCACCACCTACGGACTTCAGTTCGTCTGCGTGGAACTTCAGCTGGAAACCATGCTGCTTAGCTGCCGACATGATTCGCCGCGATTGCTCGATGTCAAAGACTCCAGCTTCAGTGAAGATATCGCAATATTTCGCGAGCTTACGTTTCGCTACCATCGGAATCATTTCATCAATGAGGAGACGGACATAGCCTTCGCGGTCGGAACGGTATTCGTCAGGAAACTCGTGGGCGCCAAGAAAGGTCGGCACAAGATCAATCGGATGCGCGCGGTTTAGACGCTGGATTACCTCGAGTGATTTTACTTCCGATTCTGTGGAGAGGCCATAACCGGACTTGGCTTCGGCAGTAGTGGTACCGCTTCTTAACATCCTGTTAAGAAAGCGGATGCCGTTCTTATACAGTGTATCGTCATCTGCCTGACGCAAGCGTCGCGCCGAATTTCGGATGCCGCCGCCGGCTTCGGCAATCTCCATATACGTCTTGCCGGCATTGCGCATATAAAACTCATCTTCACGAGTGGCCGCAAAAATCGGATGCGTGTGCGGATCGACCAATCCGGGAGTGACTAACTTGCCCTCAGCATCGATTACTTCCTCAAATTGCGCGTCAGCAAACTGCTTTGCAAGGTTCGATTCGTGACCAACCCAGAGAATAGTCTGACCTTCATATACAAGCGCTCCATGCTCTATCATCTCGAGCCGCTTTAATGAAGAACCAGACTTGGGCGTTTGGTCCTCGTTAGCGCAGGTGACCAGTTGCGAACAATTGCGCAGAAGTTTCAAGCGAGCAAATCTTTCATTTCAGTTTAATAATCCGCCGACTTCCATCGGCCCCAGCGACACGTAAAAGAATTCTGCCGACAAATCCAAGCCCTTTTCGGTCAGATCACTGCGACTCGCTCTTGGCCAGCGGTGTACTTTCGCGCTCAATGAAAATCGGATAGGCGAATTTTCGCCACTGTTCCAGGCGCGAGGTGAACAGCAAGGAGGCCAGTACACATAGAATTCCAGTTACCAGCATTGTGCGCGGCGCACCAATCGCGCTGGCCAAGGTTCCGGTGATCAGATTTCCGAATGGCAACATCCCGACAAACGAGGCGACATAGAGACTGATCACACGACCGCGCTTATCTTCGTCGACAAGGGTCTGGAGAATGGTGTTCGTGCAGGCGATTTGCGAGATCATTCCGATGCCAATAAGATACATAAAAGGAATGGCGACCCAGAACTCGCGAATAAATGAAATCGCGATTAAGCCGCTGCCCATGCAAGTCGCCGCCATCGCCAGCATCTTCTCAAGGCCGAGCACCCGTTGCCGGGAGGCAAGGTAAATCGCCGCTGTGATCGCGCCGAGCCCGGTTGCACCCATCAAGAAGCCAAGCGTGCGTGAGTCGCCCAGAAGAATATCGCGTGCATACACCGGCATCAAGGCTGCGTACGGCATCCCGATAACACTCACAAATGCCAGGAGAATTAGGATCGGCCGAATCGACGGCGAATTATAGGCATAGCGCAATCCTTCGCGGAATCCGCCCCAGATGTCGCCAACCGACTTTGTCGCTTCCTGCGGGCGAAGACGCATCGCCAATAGGCATCCGATCACAGCAACGTAACTCACACCATTCAACAGAAAGCACCAACCTTCACCGATCAAGGCAATCAAAATACCCGCCAGTGAAGGTCCCAACACTCGCGCGAGGTTGACCATTGAGGAGTTTAGCGCAATGGCATTGCTCAGGTCATTCTTGTTCTCCACCAGTAACACGACCATCGACTGACGGGAAGGAAAGTCGAATGAATTGATGACTCCCAATACTCCCGCCAGGGTGACAATGTGCCAGACCTGGACCGTATCGGTCAAAACCAGTGCCGCCAAAGTCAGCGCCTGCAACATGGCGAGCACTTGTGCCGTGAAGAACATTTTGAATCGGCTGGTACGGTCGGCAAACACGCCTGCAATCGGCGCAAAGAAGAAGTTCGGCGCATACAGGACGAATCCCACCAGACCCAGCATGAATACAGAATCGGTCAGCTTGTAGAGAAGCCAGTTTAGGGCAATGGACTGCATCCAGGTACCTGTGATGGAAATCGCCTGCCCGAAGAAATAGAGCCGGTAGTTGCGGTGCTGAAAAGCCCGCAAGGTTGTTCTGAGTCGGCTGGTTTTGTGTGATGTCAACGCAGAGTCAGATGATGGGGCGGTAGTCTTCAAGTCAATTCTTCTCCGTTGGGAATATACGCATAATTGTTTGCGAGGCGCAAACACTTCAAAGTTAACGATTAGCGTGTTCCCAAAGGTTCTGGCGACTAAAACCGAATAGGGACACAGCGAACTGTGTCCCTACTACTGATTACTCAACGGAATTGACTTGAAAATACAAGCCTTCTACATCCTGAACAGGACTTCCTCGCGTTCAAACCACTTCTTGCAGAAGACTAAACAAGCGGAGGCAACGGCAAACGTCGCAAAAAACGCCACCAACACCAATCCCCAGTTGATGGCATCCGGTTCGGAAAGGACACTCTTGATGATCAGACTAGTGTTGATGACCGGGATCAGCGCCGTTTGCATGCTGATCTTCATACCCGGAATCATAGAAACAAAGGCTGGAAAGACCAGCATGAAGTTGAGCATGCCAAGATAACCCTGCGCCTCTTTGGCGGATTTGGCGAATATCGAAACCGCCAATGTAATCGCAGCGAAGATACCAGCCAACGGCAACACGACGAGAAGAATCAGCGCAATGGAATCAAAACCAATCTGGATGTCCATCATGCTCTTCATCATCATCATTTCTTTCGAATTGGCGAAGTACTTGAAAGAGACTGCCATACTACTCAGGGAAAGGATTCCTGCCGTAACCGAAGTCAGCAACACTACCAGATACTTACCAATGACGAACTCGCCACGCGTCGCGGGTGCGACCAGCAAAGTCTCGATAGTGCCGCGTTCCTTTTCTCCGGCGCCAAGGTCAGTGGCTGGTGACATGGCACCGAGGAAACAAGTGAGAATGATGAAGTACGGAATCAGCATTCCGAAGAACTTGCCGCTTTGTTTCGAAGGCGGCGCCAAATTGACGTTGACTATCTCATATGGTTCCAACAAATCTTCAGGAAGATCGCGCTTAAGCACACGCGCGTTCACAACGCCTTCGCGATACGCGCTCAAGAGATCTTTAACTTTACTGTAAGCCGCCGAAGATCGTTCCTCGGTGCCGTCATAATATATCTCTATATCCGTCTTCGACTCGAGATCGAGCGATTGGCCGAATCGTTCCGGCACCAACACATAGGCCGGAACGCTTCCGGTTGTAACCTCTTGCTTCAAGTCTTTCCCTGAATAGTCAGTCGCGGACTTTACTGTAATCGTAGTGTCGTTTTCAAGCTGCGAGCGCAAATCGACTGGGAGCTGGTCCATACCTTCGACAACCACGACTTGCCGCTCACCTTGGATGTTGGAGATCGCGCTCATTTGCAGTTTGAGGATTCCGATCATGATCACCGGCATCATCAGAACGGGCATCAAGAATGCGAGAATCATTGTCCGGCGGTCGCGCAGAGTATCTATCAATTCCTTTAGGAAAATCGTTTTGATATTTTTCATCTGCATCGGTTATCTCTCCACGATCTTGATGAAGGCGTCTTCGAGGTTGTTCATTCCGGTCTGCGCGAGCAGGTCACTGACCGTGCCTTCGCGATATATCCGGCCGTTGTGGATGATTGCGACGCGGTCGCACAGGCGCATCGCTTCGCTCATGATGTGCGTCGAGAAGATGACGCATTTGCCGGCATCACGGCAGGTCTTGATAAAGTCGACGATTGTGCGGGAACTCATGACATCGAGTCCCGAAGTTGGTTCGTCGAACACCATAACGGGCGGATCGTGAAGGATCGACCGAACGATCGACACCTTCTGCTTCATGCCGGTAGACAGCTTCTCGTTCCTCGCATTAGCGAAGTCGTTCATGCCCAATAGGCTAAACAGCTCGTCGGTACGACGCTTGATCTTGTCAGCGTCCATTCCATAGAGTTTGCCGAAGTATTCGACCATCTCTTTGGCGGTCAAGCGACCATAAAGTCCAGTATTCCCCGATAGAAATCCAATCTGCCGGCGTACACCCTGGGGATCATTGACGACATCGACACCGTTGATCGTCGCGGTGCCGGACGATGGCTTCAAGGCTGTCGAAATAATGCGCAGGGTAGTCGTCTTGCCGGCGCCATTGGGACCGAGCAAACCGAAAACCTCACCAGGTTTGCAGTGAAAGGTGACGTGGTCGACTGCTTTGACCTCGCCGCGCTTTTTGTCTTTGAAGTTTTTGCACAGAGCTTTTGTTTCGATCATAATCCTACCTGTTCACTCACCATAATTGAGTACTACTATACTATCCCCGGTTGTCAAAAGTTACAAAAAAGCACCGGCATCCTTCACTGCGCAGTTGTGCGAAGAAATAATAATTTTAATCTTCTACATGTGTCCACCTTGTCGTATTAAAATATGAAGACGAAGATCACGCCGCCTGTCGCTGCCGGAAAGACTCTTCACATTCGCGGAGATACTTATGTCTATGTCAATTCCAAATCGCAAATGCCTGCTTCTTTTTGCGGCAGTTGCATTCCTTGCCTGCGTCAGCCCGGCCGCCGCGATCATTCATACTGTAAACGTCAGTAACAACCAGTTTACTCCGCCAACTGTACAGATCAGCCACGGCGACACCGTACGCTGGGTGCGGATCGCGGGCACCCATACCTGTACATCCGACCCGTCATCACCCAAGGACTGGGATTCCGGGACCTTGACCGGCACTCCGTTTCAGGTAGTGTTTTCGAAATCTGATGGAAACGGTCCGTTTCCGTATCATTGCGATTTCCATGCAACAATGAAGGGAACGATTACAGTCCAGACACTGGCAACCGCTCGAGAGGAGTCTGGAGCTTTACCGCAGGGATTCACGGTCGAACAGAATTTTCCGAATCCGTTTAATCCAAAGACAACCATCCGATTCACATTAGCACGGTCCGCCGAAGCGGAACTTAGCGTTTACAACGTGCTGGGAGAACGTGTCGACGTCAGCGACTTCGGACACCTTAACGCAGGTAATTATGTTGTTGATTGGGATGCGAATTCAGTTAAAGACATCGATCTCCCGACCGGTGTCTATTTTTACCGGCTGCGCGCCGATGAGCAGACAGTAACGCGGAAGATGGTGCTTCTGAAATAGTCATCTCCGGCGTTCCTTGCAGAGCACCGATTTGAAAGTGTTGAAAACGAATTTCTCCGGCCGGTAGGGCAGGTTTGGTACTGTAATCACCTGATCCAGCTTGGTTATGTCCAGCCTTGTCGTCGTGTGATAGTCGCCTTCCATTAATATTGTCATCGGTACAGGCATTCGGAATCCTTCGCGGACATTTGCTACTTTAACGGCCAACTCGACAGTAAACTTGCCGTCCGGTTGCTGACTGATGGTCGGCTCCCAAGTATATTCAGGCAACTGCGTATCGTAAACCCACTGATCAAAGAACCAGTCAAGCGGCTGTCCATAGTGTTTCTCCGCGATTCTTTGAAAGTCCGTCGTGGTCGCATCCGACCAACGATGTTCCGTGAGAAAACCGTTCAGCATCTCCCGAAATTTGACATCATCGCGTTTGACGAAATCGAACATCATCATCCGCAACATGTAAAGCACGTAAGCGCCTTTGCTGTAAACAAGCGTCGAATAGTCCGAAGACTTCGATGACGCCAAACGATATCCCATCCAGATCGGCCCGGCGTCGTTTCCCTCCTGATAGTCCGTTTGCCAGCCTTTGTTGACGTAAGAACCTTTTTGGTAGACATCATCGCGCCAGAGATCAAGAAGATCGAAGAATCTTCCTCGCTTCTTCTCGTCATTCTGATACTTGCGCTGGATGTACCAGCCGCTGAAATACTCCGCGAACGCCTCGGAGAGCCACTGATCGTGGTACGTTTTCCATCCGACAAGGTGTCCCCACCATTGGTGTGCGACCTCGTGAGCACGAAACGCATCATCAAAGTTGTTGCCGATCCCTTCGTCAAACGTCGCATAACCGAGGTGGATCAGCCCCGGCAGGCCCTGCCCGTGCGGTGATGGAATTTCGGTTGCAATCAACTGATTAAACGGGTAAGGGTGCACTTCCGCGGAAAACAGCGAAGCCGAAGCCACGACATCATCCAGGACACTTCGACGAACCGAAGCAGTACCCGCGCTATGCGACTTGCCTGCATAAACGGCAACCGGCTTGTCGTTCAAGATGCGCCCGGTATCTATCTGGAACGGTCCATAGTTGTATGAGACGATCGCCACCGGAAAGTCACCAATGTCCCAGGTGGTGGTTTTAAAGCCGTCTTCTACTGCCTCCGACGTTTTGCGACCGACCGAAACAAATTCATATTGTTCTGGCACTGCGAATTTGAGGCGAAATCTCGAGCGTTTTAAATAACCGTAGCGTGGAAACCAGCTTGTCGCATATGCAAGGACATTGCCACCCCAGGGAGTCTTGAGCACCATACGATTCGACTCATAACTAAATTGCAGCGACGTTCGTTCACCTTGCGCCAGCGATCTATTCAGAAATACGGTTACACCATATTCGTCTTTCAATCGCAGGAAGTAGAGCGAATCACCGTTTTCATCGACCACACTCAATGACTTCTGGTCGATTTCCGGCATCAATTGGAAGAAGATCGAGCGCAGACCGTCAAGGTTGCTTTGGAAGGACAGTTTGACATCCAACTTTGTCTTGGCAGACTGGAAGATCTTGCAGGAGATGTCGTAGTCGAGGCTGTCAATCAAGTCCTTGTTTTCCGAATCCACACCCCACGGATCGTCAGTGTATTGGTCCGGCAAATGAAAACTCTGGACGAGATCTGGATAGGAACCGTCTCCAGTCCGGGCATGCTTGTACAGTTGAATCTCTTCGATTTCCTTCGGGTCGTATACAAACACCATGTTTCCGCGTGGTGAATTGAATCGCGCCAAGAAACGGCCTTCGATTTGGGGCTGGACGATATCGCTTAGTATCAGCGCGGGAAACGACCATTCAAATTCATCCTGGATGAAATCGATAAAACCGGACAGCAGTCGCATTTCGCCCCTGCTTTTGCCAAGTTCACTGAATTTCAATGCAGATCGGAGTTCAGATTCGGTTGAATCGCTGAAGATCAATGCAATTTCTTCAAACGGCCAATTCGCGGAACTATCCTGGGTATGACGCGCCAGCATATACCTCTCGGCCCGATTAGGAGGTGTCAGTTCAAAGCGCCCTTTGCCGGAGAAAACGGCGGAATAGGTTTTACCTCCTACCATTTGCCCCAACGTGAGAATTCCACTTTCGAGGATTATCTTTACCCCGCCCCGCTCTATGGTCAGATCGGACACTTCGGCTTGTCGCGTAAAGTCGAGTGTCATTGCTCGCAAGCTGTCGGCGATGCCGGCAAGGTCTATCGGCGCTACGTTCGCCGTTGTGACGTCTGCCGTCAGCCAACCGGCAATCAGGCATCCCAGGAGAAATCTCCGCATCAGTCCGCCCTTCCCGCTTTTGAAGTTCAAGAGGCCAGCAAGCTTACTTCTTGCTGGCGGCAACGGCGTCATCAAGCGTGTCATGCACAGAGAATACCTCAGTGAGACGCGAGATTACCATAATCCGTTCAATCTTATCGGTGAGGTTCGCCAGGCGCAATTCACCGCCGGCATCCTTGAATTTCTTATAATGATGAATCAGAATTGACAGACCGGACGAATTAATCCATTCGCAATTCTGCAAGTCCACGATGGCATTCTTCTGGCCCTTGGCGAGCAACGAATACAGTTTCTCGTCAAGTTCACCCGTATCCGGTCCGCCCATCATCTTTCCTGAAACCGAGATTACACTAATTCCGCTTTTTTCTGAGAGAGTGACTTTCATTAATCCTCCGTTTGGTCTATTGCGATCGAACTTGAAATTTCAACACAAGGCAATACTCTTAGACGACCTCTAGGTACGCTAGACTGAATCTACTGAATATCCAATTCGGGGTCAACTGAATAACTTGGCTCGTGAACCTGATGTCACGACCGCGTTTAGGTATCGGTTTGATGCATTGCGAACGGCGTTCATAATGCTATATTGTAATGCAAGGCAGTTCAGTGACCAGTTTCTAACAAGGCTTATTCCGACTTTGAATACCAGTCGAATTCTCGCATATACCGCACATTATATCAAACTCGTTGGCAAGTTGGCAGTTTATCTGACCGGCTGTATCTTCGTCAAGCCGTTCCTTTTGTTGTCGCGTCGGTCGAAGCTCTACCAGAACTCTTCGCCCGTGCGAATCCTGTACGTCTCGTTGGCTCACCGCGGCGACTTCCTTCTCTCGTTGCCCGCCATAACGGCCTTGAAACGTCATCTCCCGCAATCGACAATAACTTGCTGGATTCGCGGCTTTAATCAGAGCCTGGCTCGGCTGAGTCCGGCAATTGATCATGTATTCATTTACGATGACTTTCGTTCATCCGGATTCGCGACGCTAGTTGAGCTCTTCCAACCTCGTCGTCACCAGTCTTTCCTGCAGAATCTCCGAAGTCGCCAATTCGACGTGATGGTGGACGACACTGGAATTGGTTTTACTGCTTTGTATGGTTTTCGCGCCGGCATTCCCTTGCGAATCGGTCGAAATGTTCAGGGTTATGGGTTCCTAAACCACTTCGACTTCCCCGAAGACGCTAATAGTCAACTTGTCGAAAAACGGCTGCGGCTCCTACGGCCGCTGGGCATCCGTGGCGCCGAAATCCAAACCGTCGCTGGGGCATTGTCCATCGACCAGCAACTGGCCCAAGAAACCCTGGGCAAGTTCTCTCTCGCTGGCGGGCGATACTTTACTGTCCAACCGAATGGAGGTTGGAAAACCAAGAACTGGCCATTGGACCGTGTCGCCCTTGTCTCGGGACAAATTGCGTCCGAGACACGACTGACGGCGGTGCTGCTGGGTTCCGCCAATGACTGGGAGGGATTGGAAACCGTCGGTCGGAACTCCGGGGGACAGTATCTCAACCTCGCAGGTAAACTTGAATTGGACGAACTTGCGGCGATCATTGCCAATTCGACACTTCACCTCGGCGTTGATTCGGTTGGTTCGCATCTCGCCTGCGCAGTGGGTACGAGAAGTCTGACAATTTTCGGCCCAACCAACCCATTGATCAGCCACAGTTTTTCGAGCCGGAACATTGCGGTTTTCAAGCGCACTCGTTGTACGCCTCGTGTTGACAGACAATACTGCTGCCTTGATGCTGGACGGACATGTCCTCACAATGCTTGCATGCACGAACTGCCGGCTGACGAAGTATTGAAGATTGCGCTTCAACTTCTGAATTCTGAATTTGAGAATCCACTGGTGGAATTGTGATGTGCGGCTAAAGGCATCTGGAGTCAGAACGTGAGGACGCAAAATTGCGGCCACTCCGGCGTTCGTTGACAGTTTTGCGTTGACACCGTTCTTCGGCGAGGATATACTCATTCGCGCATATTTACACGAGGCAAATTAAGTGTGGTTGTTGAAACTCCTCTCCATTTTGATTAAATACCGAAAGACTATCATTCTCAATACTTTGATAGTCACCATCATCGCCGCCGGCATCAGCTTTGTTCTGCCAAAAAAGTACCTGGCGAGAACGACTGTCTTACCACCTGAATCCGAGTCCGGAATTGCCGGGTTGATGGGTCTCTCCACAGGCTTCCTCGCACAAGCGGCGACGAACTTCGCGTTACCGATTATGGCCACACCCTCCGATCTTTATGCAAGTATGCTCGAGTCGGAGAGCATACTTGTCAAAGTTGTCGATTCCCTGAAACTGACTGAAGTTTATGAAGTCGAATCAAGGTGGGAAGCAGTCGTTCAACTCAAGGACCGGATCAGAATCAAGGTTGAGATGGACGGTATTGTCACGCTCGATGTTGAGGCCAAAGACCCCGTGACAGCGGCCAATATCGCCAATTTGTCGGTCTTCTATCTGGATGAGTTCAAGAAGCAGATGCGCAGTCAAAAGGGCCGCGATTTTAGCTCATTTCTTGAACGGCGTCTGGCCGAGACTGATAGCTCTCTGCAAGTAGCGGCCAATCAGCTCCGTGACTTTCAGGAGACGCACGGTGCAATTGCCCTCGATGTCCAATCAGAAGCCTTGATCAGAAACCTTGCCGAGGAGAAAGCCAGACTTAACGCCGCCGAAGTTGAGTTGGAAGTGATGCGCAAACAGCTTTACCCCGATCATCCGGATGTGTTGCGCCGCGAACTTCTGGTAGGCGAAATACGGAGCGGTTTGCGCCGCGCCGAAACGGGAGCAACGAATCCCCGGGATTCGATCATTTCGGCACTCGAAGTTCCGCTTTCACGGGTACCGGACTTGAGCCTCAAGCTGGCTGTGTTGATGCGCAATCTCAAGATCTTTGAGATCACCTATGAACTGCTGTCGCAACAATTTGAGATGGCGCGCCTGCAAGAGCGCCGCGATACGCCGACAATCACTGTGCTGGATGTAGCCCGACCCCCGAGTAAGCCATACTGGCCAAGGAAGAAGTGGATTGTACTGACAGCATTTGCTCTTTCGTTTCTTGCAACCGCCACTATGGTGGTCGTGAGAGAGATGTTCGTCCGCGAAACGAGCCCTGCCGCGAGTTTTGTTGCACCACTGCGCGAAATGTTGGAGCAGGTGCGACGCAAGCCGCTCGGATAATGGCTTCCACAACATGGGAGATCAAATGAGCGGTGACACCATGCCTGCTGGACATCGGCCACGATTAGCCCTGATGGCCACCCTCAACGGCCTTGTCTTGACTTCCTCCATTTTCCTTGGTCCGATTGGCTCCTTGGCACTTATGGGCGGTATTGGTTTTCTTAGCTACATCATCGTCAGCGAATTCGGTTTCGTCGCCGCGACTATTCTCATTTCCCATGTCAATGACGATCTCGGCTTCACTTTTGACACGATCCGCGCTATCAAATGGATAGTGATTTCACTAACTCTGATAGTTACCATCTGGCAGTTGTCCGTTCGAGACGAGCGTTTAGGTCTTAAAACCGGATTCGTCGAGAAGTACTTTGCCATTTTCATTCTCTGGGGATTGGTTTGCCTGTTCTTTGCCGATAGCCCTCGCGCAAGCGTCGTTGAATTCGTGCGCAGTCTGGCCCTGTATCTTGTGTACTTGATTACCAAAGCAACAGTGCGAAACCGTAAGCATGTGATAATCATCCTAGGTCTATTTACCCTCGTCGCGTTCTCTTCGTCTTTCTATTCGATCTTGTCACTCTTACAGGGAAGATACTTCCGGCTGCGTGGATTTATGGACGGGGCCAACGCCTATGGTGAACTGATGGCGATCCTGTTGCCCTTCATAGTCGCTGCGGCGGTCTTGTCGACGAAGAAGGTGCTCCGCTACGCTCTCGTCTTCGCAGTTCTGCTCGGAACCGCAGCACTGCTCGCATCGTGGTCGCGAGCGGCAATTGGGGCGGCGTTAATTCAGCTTGTGGTATTTATGATTGCTGAACGTAAATATCGCGCGCTCGCAATCACCGGTGCAGTTGCCCTGGGACTTGTTATCGCGTTGTTTGCCGTTTCACCACTTTACGATATGTTTTATAAAGTAGGTCGATTGCAGGCCGGCACTACTCATCGAACTCTGCTTTGGGAGACTGGAATCGCATCAATTGCCGACAGTCCAATTTTGGGACAAGGCTTTGAGGTTAAGGTCGCCGATGTGACCGGTAGGGTCTTTTGGAATGATCTATCAGCCTCGTACCTCTTTCGGGATTCCTCCGGGCGTTACAATGCCCACAATCACTTCATCCAGGCGGCTGTTGCAACCGGTATTCCCGGACTACTAATTTTCGTTGGATTTTTATACTACTTGATTCGTAACCACATCCGCGACTGCCGGCGCGAGGAGGGCAAGCGACGGCGGATTCTCTTTTCAGCAATGCTAAGCGTTAGCGTCGGAATAGTCTTCGTCAGTCTCTTTTCGATAGCGACGATGTTTGGTTCAGGATCTTATGCTAACTACTTCTGGGTAGCGCTGGGAATGCTGGACGCAATGAAAGACCATGCTATTGAATTGTAGGCGACAAAAGCTTGCCGGATGCTAATCATCGACTGCCACTAAACGCTTTGCGTCCCTGATCTTCGCCTGCTGCCGCTTTTTCACTTGTTCGCCCACCGGGTAGGATAACAACTGCTCAAACTCCGTTCGAGCCGCGGACGTATCGTTGACACTTTGGAATATCTTGCCGCGATGATACCGGCACTCGATCAAATTGAAGTAGTTCTGCGTTGAGTCGGTTTCTATTGAGGAAATGATTTCGCCAAAGTGTTTTAGTGCAGCCGCATACTTGCCAGCCGAATAGTTCGCAAACGCCATCCCCCAATTGACTAAGCGACTGTCGGGATATCTCGAGTGGAGAGTTTTCGCGCACGCTAATGCCGACTGCGGGTCCTTGCGTTCAAGATGAATCCAGATCAGCGAGTTTAGCGCAAGATCGCTTGAGAAGAGCGAGGAATCCACGGCAAATTGGAGTTCTTCGACACCGTCATCCTTGCGATCGCCTACGAATGGCAGCCAATTGATGAATTCGGTCTTTGCCGATTTCCAATAATGATAAGTCCCCAACCCGAGGTAGGCATCATACAGATGCGGATCACTCTTCAGTGCATCGAGATATGCGCCCTTAGCCTTTATACCCCTCCGCATAGCGGTCCACCAGCTTCCCGCTTTTGCTTCAAGTGAGGCAGCATAAGCGTGACCATTGCCGATTGTTAGGTATGCCCAGGCCGTCTCGTCCGAGTTAGATTTAGCCCGGTCGGCGAGATCAATCGCCTTATCGACCAGCATCTCGAACTGCTTTTTCTTGGCAAAGTCCTCCCTGTCCATCATTTCAGCATGATCGACACCGGCCAGATACAACAATCCTGCATGGTCAAGGCTGTCGCGCGCCACCATCGCGGCAAACACGCTCCTCGCCGAATCGAACTGTTCGACCATGGTGAAAGCTATACCCCGTCGCAGTTGCGCAACATAGGTGGAATCCAAGTTCAGTGCCTGAAGCGGCAGCGCCATCAGCAATAACGCGAGTGATGAGAGTATGCGTATCAGCATCGGTCAATGATCAGAGTAAACACCTGATTTTACAAATGGTTTTGGAATTGAAAGCGCGATACGTATTGCTTAACGGGCCGATTCAGAGTAAAATGGCTCGGAATACGAATCAGAAATCAAACTATCTGGAGATAAACAATGATCGATTTTGAACTCACCGATGATCACAAGTCCGCACAGCAGATTGCGCGTGACGTCGCCCACAAGTATCTCAAACCGAAGATCGCCGATCTCGACCGCGAGAACAAGAATGATCCGGAGTTTCTCAAGCGCCTCAAGGATGCGGAGCTTCTCGGCGTGTGTATTCCGCAGAAATATGGCGGCATGGGACTTGACTACATCTCTCTCGGCCTCGTTTGCGAAGAGATGGAATATGTCGACACTTCTGCGAGAGTCGCATTCTCGGTTCACATCGGCCTAAACTCACTGACGCTGCTCACATGGGGTAATGAATTTCAAAAAGAAAAGTACCTGATTCCACAAGCGAAGGGTGAGAAGATCGGTACGTTCGGACTCACTGAACCCGCAGCGGGTTCGGATGCAGTCGGCATCCTCACCACGGCGAAGAAAGCCGGCGGCAAGTACATTTTGAACGGTGAGAAAATGTGGATCTCGCTCTCTGAAGTCGCCGATATGTTCTTGATCTTCGCATGGACAGACACTGACAAGCAGAAAAAACGCGACCACACCGGGCTGTCGGCATTCATTGTCGAGCGTACATTCAAAGGCGTGACCACAGGTTCGATCTCGGGGAAGTTAGGAGTGCGTGCCGGAAAGACCGGCTGGATTGCACTTTCCGACGTTGAGGTCCCAGCGGAGAATCTTCTGGGTAACGAAGGCGAGGGCTTCAAGATCGCCATGTCGTGTCTCGATGGCGGACGTTATACCGTCGCCGCCGGATCTACCGGGCTGATTCGAGCTTGCATGGATGCCTGCAAGGACTACGCCCTCACGCGCAAGACCTTCGAAGTGCCGATTGCACAACACCAGTTGGTTAAAGAAATGTTTGCAGAGATGATTTACGGTTACGAAGCCGGGCAATATCTCTGGATGAAGGTCGGCTGGCTGCGCAACAAAGGCCAACGCTCAACGCGGGAGACCTCGCTGGCGAAATGGTTCTGCACTGACCAAGCCGAGAAGGCCGCATACAATGCCGTGCAGATTCACGGCGCTTACGGATTCAGCGACGAGTATCCGGTAGAGAGATTCTTCCGCAATTCGAAAGGCGCAGCGATTTACGAGGGCACGCGCGAAATTCACAAGTTGATGCAGGCGGATTACTATCTGGGATATCGGACTGATCATCCGGTGCGTTGCATGCCACCGAAGTGGGAGGAGTAGGGCAGTCTAGCCAGAGTTGAACTCTGCAGACAATCGATTTAAATTGCAGATACCACATTCCTGGCATCAAATCGTCAATTATAGTAGAATGATTCTACAAATGGAACCGAAGTCGTTGCGGAATCATGTTGAGACTAAACCGTTTCGAAATCGCAGTACTAC
>CAZQBX010000024.1:0-42729 GCA_964592145.1 uncultured Ignavibacteria bacterium | reverse complement strand
ATGCGGGAGACCTTCATAGTGTGGACGCGGATCAGGTTGCCGCCACCAAGGAAGAAGGCGAACACGGCGATGATATCGAAGAAAAGGGATGCTTCTTCGCCCCAGCTTTCCATCGGCGGGATGAAGACCGAAAAGAGCAGTACCCAGCCAACACAGATGATGATGAAAAGCGGTACTTGTCTGCGCATTGGTTCCTTAACTAATCGCGAACATACGGTGTAAAAGGTCTGCGAGCCACGTCATCGAATCTATCTGCCAAGCCTCACTTGCGGTTACAGCGACAACGCCAATTACGATGGCTGCCATGGCGACGACTTTGCCAAGGTCCTGTCCCTTGAGCGAGCCCAATTGCTTCGGTTCATTTGATAGGTACGCCGATGCAGCGAAGAGTTCTTCGCCGATTAGCGTGTAGTCGCAGGCTGCGACAAAGAACGGCAATTGCGCCGGCATGGCTGTACCGGCGATCTGTATTGCATCAATGGAATTTCCGGTTTCGGCAAGAATCAGCGACTCTGCGAAGAAAGCGCCGAGATAGAAGCAAGTCGCCGGTTTCTCGCGCACCATTATGCCATTGACTGCGGCAACGAAACCGAACTGCTCGTCAGTGGTGTAATGCACCATGTCGTCGGAGTAGGCATCAGGACGGCCGGCCATGGCATACGATTCTTTAATCATCTCGCGACCGGCGGTCATAACGAGAGACGAACGGCACGGCATATTTATCTGCGAGTCATATTGCGCGATCGTGCGCGACACGCGACCCAAGATTGTCAATCCCGCGAGAGTTTGTACGTCATCCATGTCCTGTGTGCCGGCAACGAACAAGACGGGGCGTCCCATTTCGGTGGCGCGGCCGACGGCTTCGTCGATAGCCTCAAGACCGGCAATTCGGCGCAGGAACAATTTCTTTCCGCGTTTGGCGGTTTCGATAAAGTAGATAACGGCGCCGCAAACGAGCAGGCCGATGATAACGACGGAGATCTTGCCCCAGTTGAACCACTGGACGACGGAGCTGATCGGCGTTGAAGCTTCGGAGTCCTGGCGTTGAGAGCCAACGATTGCAGAGACCTTGTATGAGAATATTTCTCCGGTCGGGGCTCTCTCATCCAGAAAACTGGTGTCGACGATGGCGGCATTGCCGATTAACACAAATTCACCATCCGTATTGGACTTCCGGAGTATTTCGTAGCCAATGAATCCATTAAGGTCGCGGTAGCCGGGGTCGACCCAACGGACAGTGATACGATCGCCATTGTCATTTGGCGAGTCAACAGCAGTGACGGTAATCTGCCCGAGATTTGCGATGGGCGCCGTTGTCTGTTCGACAACAACGCCAGACGTATCAGATTCTTGTGCGCGAAGTTGCGAAACGCTGATGACTAAGGATAGAGTGATAACGACTGACGAAAGCACGATGCGGGACAGGCTTGAGAAAGTCTGTTGAAGAATCATGATAGCTACTTTATCAACTTCAACCAGTCAGCAAGTAAGAAATCGACGCGGCCGATGAGAAGTGACATACGGCTCATGACCGTATATCCAAACGACGCGCCGAAGGTGATCATCAAGAACCAGGTGCCCACTTTCGCTGCGCCGCCGAACCAGCCGCGATGTTCTTTTGAGAAGTAGAAGTAGATCAGACCGGTGACTGTTGCAGCTGCGACGACAATCGACCCAACAATCTGATACGACTCGCGTGATACAAAAGCCAACTGGAGTTCATTAACGGTGGCGTGAACCTGCGCGATCGCGTCGGTCGTCAAGAAACCCATCATACGTAGACCGACGGTGGCACCGACGATAAATGCAATTGCCCAACGAGCAATCCAGCCAGCCTTACTGGAGAGCCTCATGAGGAGCAGAACACCAAGAACGAATCCGCCGATCAGTATGTACTGGTCTTTCTCGACGATACCCAGAATACCCTTGCTCCACATGTTATCCCAGAAGTAGAGCGTGAACCAGTATCCGGCTGAAACGCCAACGAAAATCGACTCACAGATTTTGTAGAGGACATTGTCCTTATAGAGGAAAGAGATAATTCCCAACGTCAGAAAAGCGGCGATCCAGATTCCCAGTATTTCCATGAAGGTCTGTTCCATCGCGAGGTCCTACTTTTCCTTTCTGTAGCGGCTACGAAGGAACGCGAAATTGCCAATAATAATGAAAGCGATAACCACCGCATGAGAGAAAACCTGCGATAACATGGCAAGTGATGCCTTGCCGGTTTCAGTCGTTGCCAGTTCAAATTCAGCGGCACCAGTCATTCCTCCGGCAAGACCCTTCAATTGACCGGCGCTCAGATAGGGATACATTTCCGGTGCCTGAACAGCGGTGTTGCCGGCACCGCACTGGATTTGGAAGCGATCGACCGCATACTGAACCCATTCTTTGGTGCCGGGATACCCGGCCGAGAAATTCACGATGAAATCAACATTGCTGAAGTTCTCGACGCCTTTGAGCAATGGAATCTGCTCATAGGGAGTTGCATTGATGTCGCGAGGAAACATCGAAGAGAAAGATGAACCCATACGCTGGATGACAAACTCATTACCCGACTGGAAACCGAGATTTACATAATCAGTGCCATACGTAATGTTCTTGGCAATAACATCCGGGTCTTCAAGTGCCTTCATTGTAGAAAGAATTGCTTGCTGAGGACCTTGCGGCCAGAGACCAATGATGATGACTTTGATATCATTTTTGAACGCATACTTCATGAAAGCATCTGCCATCGGCTGCAGTTCCGGAGCGGAAGGCGGATCATAATCGAAGGAGGCGAGTACTTTGGACCCTGGCGGAAGTTTGTCAATTGCGTCATACAATTGCTGGACCTCCGGGCTGACCTTGATTTTGAGTGCGATCGACATGAAGAAAGGCATTGTCAGAGCAAGACCGATAAATACAAACACTGTTCGGCGCTCGATGAGGTGTCCTCGCAGAGTAAGTACCAGCACAAATCCCAAAGATATAAGAAGGAGGGCAATGACAATATAAGAGACAGTGGTAGAGAAGTTGAGCGGATCAGGTTTGTCCATCAGCAGACCGCGCACGGCCGCCGTCAAAACGAGTACAGCCAGCAATCCAGGGAAAATGTACTTCTTCAACGTATCATCCCTCCAGATGCGACCTTTCAATTCCCAAAATCACTCGCAGCGCTGTCGAGACAATACCGAGTGCGACGCCGATCTTGATTGCCCGCTGACCGCCGGTGTTCGGGAAACCCATCAGCCAGTTGGCCAGATCGGAAGCCTGCCAGCCTTCGGGTATGAATCCGGTTAGCATGTCGCCAAGCGGTACACGCCCAAGCATGACGAAGAACCCTGCAAGCAGCAGAAGAGTGGCCTGGACATTTCGGGCCCTGAATGCGCGGTAAGATGCCGATGCGACAAAGAATGCCAGAATTGCAAACATCGTTGACGAAAGCGGTGTGTAGACGTTTACGTAGATCCAGTCAAAGTGGGTGCCCGGGGCCCGGAATGAAACCGCGGGCTCGGACTGCATGCCGGCAATGGCGTCGTAAAACCCGACGAAAACTGTGGCAAAGAAGCAGATTATGATGACAACTGCCATCTGCCAATCGTGCTTCTTGCGACGAATCTTGTCAGTCGAAATCTTGAGAAGGCTAAGGGCACCGAGCCAAATTGCAAAGGCGGCAACGATTGAGAACCAGTCGGAGAAGGCGTTTTCGGCCATATCAAATGGCGCATGCGGGATGAAGTACTGGAGGACGAATACAACGCCAACAACCAGTGTAATTATGAATGGAACTTCGCGTTTCATACCAATGCCATCTTTACCTTAGCTGACTTCCACTAGGAAGAGAAGTGAGAAGCCAAATATCTCCAGAATTAGTGCGACTGCAATAAAGACGAGAAAAAGTCCTTTGATGAGATCTTGTCCTTTGAGCGATCCGAGTAATTTTGGTTCACGGGCAAGATAGGCGCTGGCGGCGAAGAGCTCCTCGCCTATGAGAGTATAGTCGCATGAGGCAACAAAAAATGGCAATTGTGAAGGTTGACCGGTGCCGGCAATTTGAATGGCTCCGGCGGCGTTACCGGTTTCGGCCAAGATCAAGGACTCGGCAAAGAATGCACCCATGTAAAACATCGTCGCGGGTTTGTCGCGAACGACCATACCGTCAATTGCAGCGGCGTATCCGAATTGATCGTCAGTCACATAGTGCACCTGATCTTCATGGAATGCGTCGGGCCGACCAGCCTTTTGGTAGGCTTCGCGAACAGCCTCACGAGCGGTGACCATTACCAGCGACTTGCAGACAGGAACCTCGAGCATTGTGTCATTTTCTGCGGCGATTCGCGCGACACGTCCAAGAATTATCACGGCGGCAATAGTCTGGACGTCGTCCATATCCTGGATGCCCGGGACATAGAAGACTTTGCGCCCCATCTCGGTGGCACGACCGATGGCTTCATCGACGGCGTCAATACCGGCGATCTTGCGGACATAGAGCTCTTTTCCTGATTTGGCTTGCCGAATGTAGTAGAGAATCGCAATGCAGGCAATTATTGTCCAGACCAATAACCAGGCGCGGCGCATATTAAACCATTGTGCCACCGGCGTGACCGGACCAATTATCTCCGATTCACTTGACGAAGGGGGCATTCCGATTTCAGTGGCAAGAGGCTCGTTGAGAGTAACAACTTTGAAATAGTAGTTTGTCCCACTCTTAAGATCGTTATTGGTGAAATCATGCTGTCCTTTGGTCGTCGATCCGATGACCTCAAATGGTCCATCGGGTGAAGTCGAGCGCAACACCTGATATTTGTCCACTAGTGCCGCGTCATCGGTCGACGCCTCCCACGAGATATTCAGACTCTTGCCATTGTCGTCTGGAGTATCGACGACCTTGACATTCGTAGCAGGCGCCGGCGTCGGCAAGGTTGTTGCGACGGCTTGAGAATCTATGATTGCGGGGGTTGCATCTTCCTGGGCGATTGCGGGGAAATAGACAATGAGAAGCACGAATGCGACAGCGCAAATGATCTTGTTCAAGACGTGCATTCTCCTCCCGAAATTCGCCGAGATTAGTGAGTTGGTTTAGTGGTCACGCCTGATTATAGACGTATACACCGTGGTTTTGTTCAACTCAACTGGCGCCTTTAGCAGGCTGATGAAATTTGTGCCAAGTTAGGGGAGTGTGGGGGTAGTGTCAAGGAATAAATTGTCGGTGGGGGCGGAGTTAAACGATTCGCGGCAGATGTTTGCCTTGCTTGCGCAGCCAGGAGTATGCCCAATCCTCGAGTTCGGGATCCCAGACCGAGCGGTCGGTGTGGAGCATGAGGAATTCCAGGGCATTTGCCGCATCTCGCCCATGTTTGACTGAGAAAGATACGCCTCTAAACCACCCAGACTGACTTGTCAGATGAAAACTGTAACCGGTTCTGTCTAAGATTGAGCCGGTGTCACATACAGCATTGAGTGTGCGTACATTCGCAAACCGTATGGCGCTGATGACAAAGACTCTGCTAGATCCAAACTGTATTCCCTTGATTACTCCTTCGTCCAATAACCAGGCGAATCGTTTTCGTGCCAGCCACAACAATAGAGACAAAAGGATCGAAGCAAGGAAAGCGGCAAGTAACTTGTTTGGCGGAAGGTTTCGCGAGAGTATCGACCAAACGACTATTGAGCCAAGTGCAAAGACTCCCGTCAGACCGATTCCCGAAAGAACAAAGAGAAAACTGGAGTGAAGCCTCAGTTGGTGCCGGGATTCAGGGATCGTCGAAAATAGTGACATTGGATTTGGCGCCCTCACCCCTACCCCTCTCCCTAAAACGGGAGAGGGGAAACTGTGGGGTTCTAATGATAGGAATGACGAATTAGTAGCCGAGAACCTTGAGATGGTCCTTATAGGTAGCGGCAGATTTCTGCAACGCTGCCAATTCGGCTGCTTCAAGCTTCAATTCGTAGATCTTCTCGACACCGCCGGCGCCAAGAACGACCGGAACGCCGATATAGATGTCCTTGATACCGTACTGGCCTGTGAGGAAGGCCGAGCACGGGAAGACCTTCTTGGAATCGAACAGCACAGCCTTGACCATTTCGACCGAGGCCGCCGCCGGGGCGTAGTAGGCCGAGCCGGTTTTGAGGAGAGCGACGATTTCGGCGCCGCCGTCGATGGTGCGCTTGGAAAGGGCATCGATACGCTCTTTCGCCATCAATTCGGTAATCGGAACGCCGGCAACTGTGGTATAGCGCGGGAGCGGTACCATTGTGTCACCATGACCGCCGAGCACCATAGCTTCGGTTTCAGTCTGGGCGACGCCGAGTTCCATTCCGACAAAGGTGCGGAAACGGATCGAATCAAGAATTCCGGCCTGGCCGAATACGCGGTTCGACGGGAAACCGGTGACTTTGTAGGCGTGGTAAGTCATCAGGTCGAGCGGATTGGCGACCATGATGATCATGGCATGTTCGGCGTGTTCCTTGACGCTCTTGGCGACGGTGCCGATGATTTCGGCATTTTTCGTCAGGAGATCTTCGCGGGACATTCCAGGCTTGCGCGCCAAACCGGCAGTATGAACGACAATGTCCGAGCCTTTGAGTTCGGTGAAGTCATTCGTGCCGCGAATGCTGACATCGTAGCCGCGCACCGGGCCGGCTTGAAGGAGATCCAACGCCTTTCCCTGCGGCAGACCTTCGACGACGTCGAAAATGGTGATGTCGCAAACATTGTCTTCGGCGAGATACTGCGCGACTGCCGCGCCGACGTTACCCGCTCCGATGACCGATACTTTTTTTCTCATAACTTCCTCCCTAAGGAATCTCCGTACCCGCTACGCCGCGTGATGATAGAGCACCTGCGAAGCGGCATCGAGCACGACTGCAATTCTGCAATTATCTCCATATTTACCAATCAACTTATCGATTGCTGTCTGCACGTCCGAACGGGGAGCGATCGGCAAGTGATCAAGCAGTAAACTATCCAGATTAGAGCATAGCACAAGGTCGACCCGCTTGGCAAGTGCGAATGTGCGACTGACTTTGTGGATGCCCATAATCAACGCTTCGTTGCCGGCACCCGGTATTTCGTCGGAACTGGACAACGACTCGGCGATCTTCAGGAATCGGTCATCGCCGACGCCATCAACACAGGCTGAAATCAAGAGTATTGTTCCGCCATCGCGGATAGCGGCTGCGACATTTTCGTAAGATTTCTGCAACTGATACAAGTTACGATCCAACGGCGGGTATACGGCGCTAATGACGATGTCGAACTTCTCTGTCACGTCATAGGCATAATTCGCGATGACAAAATCGCAGGCCTGATCATAGGACAGATCCCAATCGCCGTCGCTTGCGAAAAAGAGACTGCCTTCGTGATCGCAGACCACCTGGACGGCATAGCGTTTCTTGCTATCGAGAGCGCGCGTTCGATTCTGGATATCTTCCCAGACTGGATTGCCCTTGCGGGCCAACGGCCTGCTGCCGGTTTTTACGGCGAGTGCGTGGTTGCGTTCGACATCGGCAAATGACGCGCAGCCGGGCAGGATGATTTTGCGGCCGCCGGTGAATCCGGCGAAATAATGCGGCTCAACCGATCCGATGATCAGGATCGAGTCGCACCAATCGAGGAGTTTGTTGAGGCGCACGGCACTTTCCCCCTCTCCAAACGAGCGAAGCCCGTCGGTGTCGTAGGCATCGTGCACGTACAGGTTCTCGGCGACTGGAAGTTCGCCAAAGAGCTTCTCGCGAGGAGCGGAGGATTTTGGCGAGTGCAATCCGGTTGCGACGAGAAACCTCGTAGCGTCGAGGTTCAGATAACATTTGAGACTATCGAGGATTCTCGCCGTCGGCGTTGGTCGCTGCGCATCGTTAACGACGACGACCAGCCGCTGAGAGTCCTTAAGGAATCGCGTAAGGGCGGCTGGTACCACGCCTGTATTCAGCCAATGGGTATTCGGAAGTTGATGTAATCGACGGGACGGTAAATCATATACGACTACATTCCCCTTATCGGGGAGCGTAATATCGATATTGTCATCGCAGTACCAAACGGAAACTTTCAAGCGACCCTCTGCTGACGATTCAGGGACACCGAATACGATATCCCTGAGATGCACTGATTGCGTTACGAGCCGAAGTGGAATTTGATCTCGATCGCGGCGTTTTCGACGCTGTCGGAAGCGTGCACGGAGTTCTTGCCGACATCGATAGCAAAATTCTGCCGAATCGTGCCGACGGCCGCCTTCTTCGGATCGGTTGCGCCGATCAACTCGCGGAGTGCGGCGACCGCATTTTCTCGCTCGAGCGCCATTGCCACAATCGGCGAGGATGACATAAACTCGACTAGTTCATCAAGAAACGGACGGCCTTCGTGAACCTTGTAGAATTCGCGCGCGACGGCAGGTTTGAGGTGGACCATCTTAAGCTCGACGACCTTGAATCCCGCAGTTTCGAGACGATCCGTAATCCGTCCGATCAGATTGCGTTGAACCGCGTCCGGCTTTATCATCAATAATGTGCGTTCAATCACAGTTTCGTTCCTTCCAGTGCTTCCTTGCCGACTTTGAGACCGAGCTGCAAAGCCTGCATGTTCTTTTCTTCGGTACCGCGCGGCGAACGCTTGGTGACGATTTTAGTCAACGCTCCTTCCGACACGATTTTGGTAATCGCGCAGATGGCACCGAGTGAAATGACGTTTGCTACCATTGGCAGACCGATTTCATGGCGGGCCAATTGGCTAAAGGGTATTCCAATAGAGCGGGCGAACGGTACCTGTGTTACCAGGTGACTATCATAGATCAGTATCCCATTATCCTTAAGGTAATGATGATACAGGTCGCACGATTCCTGCGTCATTGCCAGCAGCAAATCGATCGCCATCGGTTTGGGGTAATAGATTTCGCCTTCCGAAATAACCAGGTCAGTACGTGATGCACCGCCGCGGGCTTCGGGCCCATACGACTGGGTCTGGACGACGTTCTTGCCGTCGAGTGTCGATACCGCTTCGGCGATAATCACGCCGGCAAGTACCAGGCCCTGGCCACCCGATCCGGAGAGGCGGATTTCGAAACGATCGAAAACCTGCGCGGGTTTAGCCGATTCATGTGCCTCGTTGGCTTTTGTCTTTGGTGTCATGGCTACTTCCCTTTCAGACTTTCGATCAGCTGATCGTAGCGATCACAATATTCATCCTTCTCGATATCGGCGAAGACACCCGTGAGCATCTTACCTTCGAGTTTCTCCGGGGGCATCTTAGCTGCAGCTTTGAGCGGGATGACGTTCTTCTTCATATCTTCAATCATCTTTACGGCATCTCCGGCACGGTTGAGGCGGCCATAATAGGTATGGCAGTTGGAGAATGCCTCAACGACGGAGAAACCGCGTTTGGTAATAGCCTCGGTAATCAGTTCGTCTAACTGATTAACATGATAGACCGTTCCGCGGGCGACATAGGTAGCGCCGGCGCCAATGGCGAGCTTGGGAATATCAAATTGATTTTCCTTGTTGCCATAGGGAGAAGTTGTGGCATAAGACTCGGACGGTGTTGTTGGCGAGAATTGTCCGCCGGTCATGCCATAGATCATGTTATTGATCAAGATTGTAGTGATATCTATGTTGCGCCGGGCGGCGTGGATGAAGTGATTGCCGCCAATCGCAAGACAGTCGCCGTCACCGGTAATGACGATGACCTTCATTTTCGGTTTGGCAAGTTTTACACCAGTGGCAAATGCCAAAGCGCGGCCATGCGTGGTATGCAGGGTATTGAAGTCGAGGTATACCGGCAGGCGCGATGAGCAGCCGATACCCGACACCAGCGTGACGTCGTCGCGGGCAATCTGGAGTTTATCGATGGCGCGTACGAGAGATCCCATAACGATGCCGATTCCACAACCGGGACACCAGACGTTCGGGAATGCCTTCTTGGGGCGCAAGTATTGATGAATGACATCAGATTTCTGCAACATCTTACCTCACCTCCTTAATCTTGTTGAGAATTTGTTCGGGCGTGATCAGTTCGGAATCGAAGCGCGGCAAACTAACAACCTTGACATGTTTCGGCGCGATACGCTCGATTTCGGTGACATACTGGCCCTGGTTTAGTTCGGCGACGATAATGACTTCGAGGCTCTTCGAGCTGAAGATTTCGTGATATTTCTTGTCGTGTGTAGGCCAAATGGTAATTGGGCGAACCTGTCCGACTTTCATGCGACGGTGGCGCGCCATCTGGATTGCCTGTTTGGCGGCGCGGGCGACATTACCGTAGGCGACGACTGCCACGTGGGCATCTTCCATACCATCGGATTCGATTTCGCAGATGTCGTCGACATAGCGCATGATCTTGTTTTGCAGCTTAAACAGCTTGTCGTGAATCTTCTTCGCCTCGCTAGTCGGGAAGCCTTCCTCATTGTGGGTCAGTCCAGTAACATGAAAGCGATATCCGTCACCGAAGGAGGCCATCGGCGACTTGAAGCTCGGAGTGATCTCAAAGTGCTTGTACCAATTTGCCGGTACGGTCGGCTTGGTGCGGTTGACGATCTTAAATGACCCGGGCTCCGGCATGACGACTTTTTCGCGCATATGACCGAGGACCTCGTCAAGCAAGAGAATTACCGGCGTGCGATACTCCTCTGATAGATTCATTGCCCGAATAGTGAGCATAATCGTCTCCTCCACCGACTGCGGTGCAAGGGCGATGGCGACATAATCGCCGTGCGTTCCCCAACGGGCCTGCATTGTATCGGCTTGCGCAACCTTTGTCGGCAGACCGGTCGAAGGCCCGCCGCGCTGGACATTGACGATAACGCAAGGCACTTCGGCGATATAGGCATAGCCGAGATTTTCCTGCATCAGCGAGAAGCCGGGTCCCGAAGTTGCGGTCATTGTTTTGGCGCCGGTGCACGCAGCACCGATAATAGCCGCCATGGAGGCGATTTCGTCTTCCATTTGGATGAACTTGCCACCAACCTTGGGCAGCTTGCGCGCCAGGCCTTCAGCGACTTCGGTGGAAGGAGTGATCGGATAACCGGCAAAAAACGTCAGTCCTCCGAGCATGGCACCCTCGACCACAGCCTCATTTCCCTGTAGTAATCTAACATCAGCCATACTTCCTCCTACTTCTCGTTCGACACGATGGCTAAATCGGGACAATGCAGCCAGCAGATCGCGCATTGGGTGCATTTGTCGGGATGCGTGATGATTGGTTTGCCGTCGCGATCGGACGTAAAGACCTTGTGCGGACAGAAACTGATGCAAATGCCGCAGGCTTTGCACCAGTGCATGTAGATAGTCAGCGGCTCACGGCCACCGACGCCTTTGGACTCGGTCGTCTGTTCTGTACCGCCGGGTGTCTCTGTCATTATCTTAATCTCCTACTCTTGCTTCAGGAGCAAATTACTTCTTCTTTGCTTTGGCTTTCGGCGCAGACTTGCTCTTTGCCGCCTTAAGCACTTTGACTTTTTTGATGACTGCCTTGACTTTCTTGGCGGCAGTCTTCTTGGCCGGTTTCGTTGCAGTCTTCTTAGGCGCTGCTTTCTTCACCGGCTTTTTTGCTGCGGCCTTCTTGGCAGGCTTGGCAGCGGGTTTAGCTTTGGATTTGGTCTCGGAAGCTTTCAGCTTCTGCTCAACAAGGGCGGCGACTTCGCCGGGTGTCTTTGCAACGGGAACACCGACCGCCTGGAAGGCTTTGATCTTCTCGGCAGCCGTACCGGTTCCGCCGGAGATAATCGCACCGGCATGACCCATGCGCTTGTCGGCCGGAGCCGTTAAGCCGGCGATGAAAGCGACCACCGGTTTGGTGACGTATTTCTTGATGAACTTGGCGGCTTCTTCTTCATCCGACCCGCCGATTTCACCAACGAGCACGATGGCGGTAGTCTGCGGATCAGCCTGGAATGCCGCAAGGCAATCGATGAAGTTTGTACCGATAATCGGGTCACCACCGATGCCGATGCACGACGATTGGCCGAGTTTCCGCAGGGTGAGATTGTACACAATTTCATAGGTCAACGTGCCGGAGCGCGAGACAAGCCCAACCGAGCCCTTCTTGTGGATGTGGCCCGGCATGATTCCGACCTTGGTCACTCCCGGAGTAATAATGCCGGGGCAGTTCGGGCCAATCAGACGCACGCCTTTGGACTTCAGGTAGTTGTATACCTTGAGCATGTCATTGGCAGGGACGCCTTCACTGATACAGACTACAAGCTCGACACCGGCGTCGGCGGCCTCAAGGATAGCGTCTGCGGCGAAGGAAGCCGGAACATAAATGACTGAAGTATTGGCACCGGTCTTCTTGACAGCTTCGTCGACTGTATTAAAGATCGGAATACCCTCGAAACCGGTACCGCCTTTACCCGGCGTGACGCCGGCAACGACGTTAGTACCGTATTCTTTCATTTGACGCGTATGGAACGAGCCATCGCGTCCGGTGATGCCCTGCACCACGACTTTCGTTTTTTTATCTACAAAAATACCCATCGTATCATCCTTTCCCGGTTAAGCGACCTTCGCCAGTTCAATAGCCTTCATGACAACGCCGTCCATCGTGTCGGCCGCAGGCAGATTTGACTGGGCAAGAATGACACGGGCTTCTTCTTCGTTCGTGCCGGTGAGGCGGACGACAATCGGTACCTGCGGCTTGAATTCGGCTACGGCCTTGACAATGCCGTGCGCGACGTCGTCACAACGCGTGATGCCGCCGAAAATATTGAACAGGATGGCTTTGACATTAGGGTCGCGGAGAATAATGCGCATCGCCGTCACGACCTTATCCGGATTAGACGATCCGCCAATGTCGAGGAAGTTTGCCGGCTCGCCACCGTAGTGCTTTACCAGATCCATTGTGGCCATTGCCAATCCGGCGCCATTGACGACGCAACCGATGTTGCCGTGTAAGCCGACAAAGGAAAGGCCAGCTTCGCGGGCTTCGTTTTCAGCTTCTTCGGCAGGTGCGACATCGCGAAGACCTTCAAAGTCCTTGTGACGATAGAGCGAATTGTCGTCGATGTTGATCTTGGCATCAAGGGCGATGACTTCACCCGACGGAGTTGTCACCAGCGGGTTGATTTCGGCAAGTGTACAGTCGCTTTCCATGAAACAACGATACAGCTTCTGAATAATCTTCGCGGCCTGATTGGCGGTATTCGGGTCGGAGTATACTTTGTACGCCAACTCGCGTGCCTGGTATCCCTGGATACCAAGTATCGGGTCGACGTGCAGTTTGTGAATCTTCTCGGGAGTCTTGGCGGCGACTTCTTCAATATCGATGCCGCCTTCAGCAGAGACCATGATGACCGGTTTCTTAGCCGCGCGATCGATGATGATTCCGCAATAGACTTCATGCGCGATATCGGAGGCTTCCGTTACCAGAACGCAGCGAACGGTCAATCCCTTGATGTCCATTCCCAGTATCTTCTGGGCGTTGGCGAATGCTTCATCGGCGTTGTTGCAGTATTTGATGCCGCCTGCCTTGCCGCGACCGCCAACGTGAACCTGCGCCTTTACCATAACCGGACGGCCGTAGTCGGCGGCAATGCTGCGAGCTTCCTCGGCAGTCGTGGCCATCTTACCTTTCGGTACGGGAATACCGAATGTGGCAAAAATCTCCTTTGCCTGGTACTCATGTATCTTCATCTATGACTCCTTCAACCCATCATGAGTTGAGTTGTGTAAAAAACTCTTAGCTTCTGACATAAGTGTCTTATAGTCGTTCTTATCTGGATAATCCAGTACAGTTTCAAGTAGGTGATTTAGGATATCGCCGACGGTTTTACCGGGCTGAAGATTGAATTCGCGCATCAGATCATTGCCGTTTACTGCAAGGTCGCTAAACCCAAAGGGCGGTTTCTTGGCTATTTCCTCGCGGATCCGCTGTTCAAGTTCGTCGACGTCGTCGGTCCTGCCGCCCTTGCCCTGTCCGACGACATCGGCGCGACGAAGGTCAAGCAGATCATAGATTAACTCAAGGCCGGTCTTGCGGATGAGCCGGCGCAGACCCTTATCGCTGACGTCGCTGGTGAACATGTGACGGTCGACCAGTGTCACGACATCGTCGATGAAATCGTGGGAATAGCGCAGGCGCTCAAGTGCGTTTCTGGTGATGCGGGCGCCGAAGGTCTCGTGGCCATAAAAAGTAGCGCCGCCTTCATCAGTAAGGCGCTTGGCCTGCGGCTTGGCGATATCGTGGAACAAGCAGGCCATACGCACCAGCAAACGTTTGGGTGCGGCATCGACGGTGTAGATTGTGTGTTCGAAGACCGGCCAGGCGTGGTACGGTCCCGGTTGGTCGCACCCTACAGTTCTCTGTAATTCCGGCAACACAAACTGAAGCATTCCAGTGGATTGCATTAATCTGAATCCAACCGATGGCTTGTCAGCTTTGACAAGCAACTTGTTGAGTTCTTCCGCAATACGTTCAGCCGACACCGTCTCGATCAACCTGGCGTAGTCACAGATCGACTGATAGGTCTGCGGTTCGATCGTAAAATTCAAACGTGCTGCAAACTGGACGGCTCGGAGCATCCGCAATGGATCTTCGCGAAAACTCTCTGCCGAAGTGTAACGAATGATCTTTGCTTCGATGTCGCTTCTGCCATTGAGTGGATCGACGATCTCACCGGTGTCGACATTGCGGGCAATCGCGTTGATGGTAAAATCCCGGCGATAAAGATCTTCTTCGACGGGAATATTGTGATCGAAGTTTACCGAGAAGTCCTTGTGTCCGGTACCGGTCGAATGTTCACGACGCGGGAGGGCAAAATCAATTTGAGAAGCGGCGTCTCCGGCTGATTCAAAAGGGGAAAATTTGATGACACCAAAAGACTTGCCGACAACATCGACACGTCCAAATCTGCGCAGGATTGAGAAGAGCTCCTGATACGGGATGCCGGTGACCAGGAAATCGGAGTCTTTGGAGGTCTCCCGTAATTTCAGGATTGAGTCGCGGACAGTACCGCCAACTTCATACAGTCGACCCCTTTCCGTGATCGCAGAGACCACTACTGGCGATAGACCCATCGCGGCCTCACCCACGCTCGATGACAGTGCCAGCATTTCCAAATACCGCGTCGGATGCCTTCTCAATGGAGGTGATAATCACTCGGTCGCCGCCCATTTTAATGAACTCGATAGCAGCTTCGATTTTTGGCCCCATACTTCCGGCGGGAAAATGTCCGGCTCGCAAGTATTGGTCGGCTTGTTCAACACTGAGCCTGTCGAGCAATCTCTGATCCGGTTTGCCGAAATTCAAGGCTACCTTGTCGGTACCAGTGAGAATAATCAGCATTTCGGCGCCAATCTCATGTGCGAGGAGTGCCGAAGCACGATCTTTGTCAATGACCGCATCGACACCCTCAAGTGTACCGTCCTTCTCGACATAGACCGGGATACCACCACCACCGGCGGCAATGACAATGACGCCGTCGTCAACAAGGCGCTTGATGATATTGCCCTCGACAATTCTGCGCGGCCTTGGCGAAGCGACAACCCGCCGCCAACCGCGATGAGAATCTTCTTTCATTGTCCAGCCGCGTTCGGTCTGGAAAAGCACGGCTTCTTGCTCGGTATAGAACTGGCCGATGTATTTTGTCGGATTGTTCAATTCCGGGTCGTGTTGGTCGACTTCGATCTGGGTGATGATGGTCACGACTTCGCGCTTGATATTGTCGCGGTGAAGTCGATTGAACAGACTCTGGCCGATCATGTAACCCATGCCGCCTTCGGTATCGGCGACACAGATTCCGAGCGGCAGAATCGGCGCTTTGCCGCGCGCTAATTCGACCCGCAGGATAGCGTTACCGACCTGCGGGCCATTGCCGTGCGTAATGGCGATTTTGTAGTCGCGTCGAATCAGTTCAAGCAACCCGTGCAGTGAGCCGCGGGTGTTCGCAAACTGATTGGTGATTGTGTCTTCGACTTCTTTGCGGGTAATAGCGTTCCCGCCCAGCGCCACTACGGCTGTCTTGCCCATGATCTACTTCTTGCGGCCTTTCTTCAACTTGGCAACAAATTCAGTCAAGATACCCAACAGTGTCGGCTCGCCGATTTCCTGCAGGTCGTAACCTACTCTTGTTGAAGGCTGTTTGATTTTGCAGATGCGTCGCAAATCAATTGGAGTTCCGATGATAACACCGTCGCAAGGAGTCGCAGCGATGGTCGCTTCGAGATCCTTGACCTGCTTGCCGCCGTAACCCATAGCTGGGAGAACAGCGCCAATGTCCGGGTACTTCGCAAATGTGTCGAGCAACGTGCCTTTGAGGAAAGGACGCGGGTCGACAATATCAGCCGCACCGAACTTATGGGCGGCTACGGTGCCGGCGCCATACTGCATTTCGCCGTGCGTGGCCGTTGGGCCATCTTCGATGACGAGAACGCGTTTCCCGCGAATGACAGAAGCGTCTTCGACTGAAATCGGCGAAGCACCGTCGACGATGATAGCATCAGGATTATACTGCTGGATGTTACCGCGAACATAGTTGATGTATTCGCCATCTGCCGTGTCAACCTTGTTGATCACGACGACATCCGCCCAACGAAGATTGGTTTCACCCGGATGGTACTGAATCTCGTGACCCGGGCGATGGGGATCGGCAACAGTGATCCAAAGGTCGGGTTGATAGAACGGCATATCGTTATTGCCGCCGTCCCAGACAATAACATCGGCTTCTTTTTCGGCTTGCCGGAGGATCATCTCGTAGTCGACGCCGGCATAGATCACCTGACCGCGGGAAATATGCGGCTCGTATTCTTCCATTTCCTCGATCGTGCATTTATGCAGTTCGAGATCCTTCACGGTAGCGAAGCGCTGACACGCCTGCTTCACCAGGTCTCCGTACGGCATGGGATGACGAATCGCCACGACTTTCAGGCCGAGTGCCTTGAGATTTTCGCAGACTTTGCGGGTGGTCTGGCTCTTGCCGGCGCCCGTGCGAACCGCGGCAATTGCCACCACCGGCTTGGTGGATTTGATCATCGTCGCCTTGCCGCCGAGGAACACGAAATTAGCTCCAGCTGCGAGAACGGTCGACGCTTTGTGCATGACGTATTCGTGGGAAACGTCGGAATACGAGAAGACGACTTCGTCAATATTTTCGTCGAGAATCAAATCGACCAGATCTTCTTCGGCATAAATTGGAATTCCCTTGGGATAAAGCGATCCAGCGAGTTCCTTGGGGTACTTGCGATCATCGATATCGGGAATTTGAGTGGCGGTGAAACAGACTACTTCGACAGACTTGTCGTCGCGGTAGTAGGTATTGAAATTATGAAAATCGCGCCCGGCAGCGCCCATTATCAGAATTCGTTTTTTGGCCATCTAACAACTCCTGTGTAAACAGATTTAAAGTCTCGGAATTACTCTGAAACAAACCGATTGTTACAGGAGGTTCAGACAGCCGAAGCGAGCCAGATGGTGAGCAGCATATACTGCATCAACAACTGCTTGAAGTGAAGTCTGTTTCTATAGTGCGAATAATTCATATGCCATTTCAGTTGCCGGTCGAATATCGCGATCGACTCTCCTGATTATGCGTCAATCTGGGCGCGCTGCAAAGTGCCCGAGAAATCGACGTAAATCGACTTCCACTCGCTGAACACGTCGAGCGCCTGATGCCCGGCTTCGCGGTGGCCGTTGCCGGTCGCTTTGGTGCCGCCAAACGGCAGGTGTACTTCGGCGCCGATTGTCGGGCTGTTAACATAGAATATACCAGTATATACATCGCGCATCGCGGTGAAAGCCTCATTTATGTCCATGGTGTAGATTGAGGCGGATAAACCGTAGGCGCTGTCATTTGCCATTTCAATGGCGTTTTCCACAGAATCGCACATCGCAATCGAAAGGACGGGACCGAAGACTTCTTCTTTCCAGAGTGTCATCTTCTGCGTGACATCGGCGAAGATGGTCGGTTGGACGAAATAGCCCTTGTCGTAGCCGGTTCCGGTGAGACGTTCACCGCCACAAACCATTCTTCCTCCGTCTTTCTTGCCGATTTCAATGTAGCGAAGGTCGGTGTCGAGCTGGCTCTGATTCACCGCCGGACCCATGTCAACATTGGGGTCGAGTCCGTTGCCGACGCGAAGCTTGCGGGCGCGCTCGGCAAGTTTTTCGACAAATTGCTTATAAACGTCCTTGTGTACAATGATACGTGAAGTGGCGGTGCAGCGCTGCCCGGTCGTACCGAAAGCTCCCCAGAGTGCGCCATCGACGGCGAGGTCGAGCTTGGCAGATGGCATGACCATCATGGCGTTCTTGCCGCCCATTTCCAGCGAGCAATGCTTAAAGTCGGGAGCGCAAGCCTTAGAAACAACCGACCCGATCTCGGTTGAGCCGGTAAAGGAAACGACTTTGATGTCGGGATTATTCATGAGCGGATCGCCAACGCCGGAGCCCGTACCAGTAACCATATTGACAACGCCCTTGGGCATCCCGGCTTCTTCCATAGTCTTAACGAAGTTCACGACAGAGAGCGGGGTGTCAGTAGCCGGTTTGATTACCACCGTGTTCCCACAAACGAGGGCAGGGATCATCTTCCATGAGGGGATTGCCATCGGGAAATTCCAGGGGGTAATCATCCCACAAATTCCGAGAGGTTGTCTCACCGACATTTGGAACTTGTTGGGTAGCTCGGATGGGGTAGTCTGACCGTGCAATCTGCGACCCTCGCCGGCAGTAAAGTAGGAGATATCGATTGCTTCCTGGACGTCGCCGCGAGTCTCGTTCAGCACCTTGCCCATTTCGCGAGTCATGTCGTTAGCGTATTTCTCTTTACGCTCGACGAGCATTTGGCCAACCTTGTAGAGAATCTCCGCCCGTTTGGGGGCTGGTACGAGGCGCCATTTCTTATAGGCGGCTTTGGCGGCATCGATCGCATTCTGAACGTCTACTTTGTCCGATTTCTGGAAAACACCGACGACCTCATCGGTGTTGGCAGGATTTCGGTTTTCAAAAGTTTGCCCCGAATGAGAACTAACCCACTCTCCATTAATAAAATTTTTATATACTTCAGGCATCAGATCCTCCGCAAACATAGATAACAATGTCGAGAACTTTAGTGAATTTTTTCACACCGTAATTCCCATAGAATGTTGAAAAATATAGGGACTATGCCCCCTATGTCAACTTGTTTTGTTGCCAATATCCAAAAACGTATAGCATTATCTCCCCCATTTTTCTGGTAGCTTCGCCAATTTGTTGGAGTATGATCCTCGTAACATGATTCCTTAACAATGTCTGTATTTCGACATTGGGTATTTGGCGGAAACCCCTAATAGGCAGATTTCGCCCCAAGATGTTGTTGTACCATAGGTTAGGACTGTGAGTGTCTGAAAATCAGAGATTGAGCCGGGCTCTACTGGTCGGGAAGCTTAAGCGGCTTCGGCTTGATTCCCGCCCTGTCTATTGATGACGGCATACCACCGGGAAAACGGCAGTACGGCCGTAGCTGTTTCCAACCACCGGCTGTAATCGTTTTGTGCGGAGCTTTTGACTGCGAAGACGTAGCAATTGTCCCGGTGATTATCCAGACAGGTGCTGAAATAGCCAGGATGAATCCGTGCGTGCCGGTGGAGAGCGAGCCGAGTGTGGTCCACATCGCTAGCCCTGAATAATTGGCATCATAACTCTGAAGGTGTACATTAGCGACTTCATTGAACCCATACGCCTCCAGTTTCTCATAGCCCAATATATAGAGCGTATCGTCGGAGGCTGCAATAAGTTCACCCTCGGAGAATTCGCCGGGACCGATGGAAAGGGTAACTGATGCCCAGCTTCCGTACCCGTCATGTGGGACTTCGTTTGCCTCGGGAAGCCAGTGCGCGGGCGCGATAGTCGAAGCACATCCCGCCAGCAGTGTAAATCCGATAACACAGAAGCTGGCAGCGAGATTATTTCGCATAACGGCTCCTCCAGAAATAATCTTCCATTTGAGCTTCGACACGTTTGTAGTCGGCGGCCAGTGTCTTCAACGCCGACCGTGGATTGGTGATGACCTGCATTGCCATGGCGCGATCCTCTTGCGCAAGCCAATCTTCTCGCATCCATTCCAGGTAATAACCGCGGCTCTCAAGGAAAAATTCATAGTGCTGTGGCGGTTGGGGCAGTTCATAAGTCAATTGCACCGTGTCGCCGGGAAGCGTAACCAAGGTTCGACTATCGTCGAGTAATGCGGCCAGTGCCGCTGGATCGGAATTGCCCTGACGGCTTGCCATAGAGGGATGAATCCGTTGCGGGAGGTGTTGTTCGCCAACGGAGACTAATGCGATTTGGTCGAGCCGCCAATATCCCTTCGTAACTCGAATTCGAATGGAATTCGGAGCAGATTCGCTTGAAGGAAGCAGCAGCAAATGCATGTCGGTAGCGAGAGGTCCGGTTTCACGGATTACGCCAGCCGATTTCCAGTGGTCGACCGAGTCCGGAAGCAAAACTTCGATATTGCCGAGGTCCTCGCCAAATGAGCGGAATTCGCTGATCATTCCGGGACCGCGTCGTTCCAAGGCTGCAAAGATCTCTCCGGCACCGGTTCCCATGTAAGCGAGGGTTTGGTAGAATAAGTAGGTGCTCATCAGAGACTGTCGACTGGCAATAGCGATGCCAAATCTTTCACCGTCAAGGGATGGAAATTGCAGCTCAATCTCCTCTTTGGTGGAGAGGTCGGTTGAATCGGCCAGACTGTACCACTCCTCCCCATCAAAGTCCGTCAAGAGCGAAGTTTCGACTCCACTCTTATCGGCAGCAACTTTGGGAGCAACGGACGCCACCACCTCCCAGAATCTTCTGTCCGAGGTCGACATTATTCGTCCAGAAGTGGGTTTTTTGACGGCAAGAAGATCCGCATGGCGAACGACGTGAGTCTCGTAAGCCTCATTGGTCATTGTAATAGTAGTAGTCGCATCACCGAATTTTGCACGATAGAGCGCATCAATATCGGTGGCTTCCAATGCTGGAGATACGCTGGAGGAGAATCCTTCTGCCTGCAGAAGCAGTGAATCACCATCGTCGACATAGAATGTTGGGCAGGACCCGAAACAGGCCTTTGGATTGGCGAGGCAGATGACGGAGACAACAGCAGAGGCTACCGTCACTATTCCCAGTGCGGCGATTGACGCCGAAGGGTGTACTTCATTCATTTCGAAAATGACGACCGAATCTAACAGGACGCTGCAGAGCCCGCTATCGAGAAGATCGCGATTCCAATCGAGGTGATTTCCGCTGCCGTTGATTCGGGTCTGCGTCGAGTCGACTTGCCAGTCATTGAGAATGTACATGTCGCCGGCCACCATGTGCGCCTTGAGAACTCCAGAACCATGCTGGGCGCTGCGAATTTGTTCTGGTGCGATTAGTTGCTTTGAAACGGTGCTTACTCCACAGCCGCCGCTGACGAGCACCGACAAGAGGAATACAACAGCCAAGCAGGCTCTTCGGTAACTTCTGAAGACCTGTATACCCCCACCTTGCTGCGACCATCTGCCCATCAAGTCGCTCCCGCGTTAAAATGTATAATCGTATCCAAGAAGCTCGGTGAAAGAAGCTTAGTCAAGCGGAAAATGTGGGACGGCGCAATAGATATGAAGGTCTACGACTCGAAGACTTCCCTGAAGACCTTTATTGCATCGCGAATATCTTCCCGGTTGACATCGAGATGAGTAACACAACGGACCTTGGTGCGCCCGAATTGGACTGCCAGCACGCCTTTTTCCTTCAATGCATAAATCACATCAGGGACCTCGCGACCGGCACCGGCGATGTCCATGACGACGATGTTGGTTTGAACGCTGTCGAGATCGATGTAGACGCCTTCGATCTCCGACAATGATTCTGCCAGATACCAGGCATTCTCGTGGTCTTCGACCAGGCGCGACAAATTGTTCTCCAGTGCATAAATGGCAGCAGCGGCGAGAATACCGACCTGGCGCATGCCGCCGCCATACATCTTACGGGTTCGGCGTGCTTCAGCGATGAACTCGCGGTCGCCGAGGATACAGGAGCCTATCGGAGCACCGAGGCCCTTGGAGTAGCAAACAGTGATTGTGTCTGCGCACTGTGAGTAATCAGCCAAAGGAATACCGGTGGAAATGTGCGCGTTCCAAAGTCGCGCGCCGTCGAGGTGCACCATCACGCGTTGTTCGTCGGCGAGTTGGCGGATTGACTGCATGACTTCAATAGGAAAAACGGTTCCGCCGGCACGATTATGCGTATTCTCGAGAGCAATGATACTGGTTCGGGGTGAGTGCAAGTCACCGGGGCGAATGAGCGGCGCAATATCCGCAGCGGTGATAACGCCACGCACACCACGAACTACATGAAAGAGCAGCCCGGCCACCACGGCACCGGCGGCAGCTTCGTAATTGAAGATATGGCAGCCTTCGTCGCAAATGATCTCGTCGCCCGGATTTGAGAGTGTCTTAATCGCGACTTGGTTCCCCATGGTTCCGGTCGGAACGAACAAACCGGCTTCCTTACCGAGGAGTTCGGCTGTCATCCGTTCAAGGCGGGCAACCGTGGGATCGTCGTTGAAGACATCGTCACCGACTTCGGCATTAGCAATGGCTTCGCGCATTGCTGCAGAAGGGCGGGTAACAGTATCAGACCTGAGATCGATGAAATTCATTTCTTAGGTACGCTTAAATAATTTTTCTAAAAGTGGTATGTTGTGTGCGGGCGGTCAAGCATTTAATCGCTCACTCGCCTTGGGAAATGAAAATTTGCAAATCGACTACGGTAGATTTGGCCAGAGCTGCATCATCAGGTACATGACCAGGCCGGAGGAAAGCGGTACGGTCAGATTGTCATCGCGGTGGATGGAAACGGCTTCCACAACAGAGGCCACGACAGCGCCGACGATTCCGACCGTGTATGGGACTTTGGGCATCACAACGATGATTAGCAGCGCGACAGCCAGGAATCCGGCCGCGCCCTCGATCGACTTTTGCCCGCGAATCTTATGATGGCCAAACTTGCGACCGACTAACGCCGAAGCGACATCGCCGAGAATCTCAAAGGTAATCGCGGTGGTTGCTACCCAACGGGGAAAGAAAGCAATGGTCAGGGTACCTGCCAAGAGGATGTAAAAGGCTCCGGTGAAGTTGCCGTTTTGTTCTTTGGGCCGGATCATAGATCCAACGACAGGTTCAATCATCTTCCAGGGCGCCATTCGTTTGAGCCGGAAAAACTCGAAGGTGGCTACGACCGTAAAGGCGATCGCCATGACCGCGATCGCCCATTCCCTTGGGAAAATGACATAGCTGGTCGGTATCAACAGGGCAATGAAATGCGTCGCCTTGCGCAACGCTTCCTGTCGATAAGTGATGTTCTTATTGTCCGCTGGGAGCACTCGAAGCCTGTGCCTGCGTGATCGAATCGGCGACGGCGCGATAGTACGCGGGATTGGCGAAATCGATTTGGTTCCAGATTTCGTCAAAGCGGACAATATCACGGCCCGATTTGAGGCTTGCTATCCAATTCTCTTCCGATTTCTTGTAGGCTTCTTCACGCATCTTGCGCCGCACCTCGGTCTTGGCGCCCTGAAAATCGAGCTGCGATTTGCGATCCAAAACCTTGATCAAGTGGAAACCCCATTGGGTTCTCTGGGGTCCCGAGACTTCGCCTACCGGAGTGAGCCAGGCACGGTCATAGAGTTCGGGACTGACATCATTACGGCTAATCCAACCCAGATCAAAAGCAGCTTCCTTAAAGTCATCATCGCCGGGATAATACTTCATGGCGATTGTTCTGAAGTCAGCGCCGGCGCGAATCTCTTTGAGAGCTTCGACGGCGCGCAGCGAATCCTCAAAAATGATATGTTGAAGTTGGATTGGCTTATCGGATTTGAAATCACCGACATGGGCGTTGTAATAGCTTTCGAGTTGCTCGTCCGTCCAATTCAGATCAGTCGGTACGCGATCGCGAAAGATGCGATTGACGATTTCGGCGTGCCGGAAATTCTCAAAGGCATGGCGCATCGTATCAGTATCTGTCAAGCCCATGCTCCTGGCCGTTGCCGACAGCACCCAAGGTGTGGCCTTAGACCGGATAATGTCCTTGCGAATGTCGGGTGTCATTTCCGAGTTACGGGTGCGTGTACGATACATCAGTTCGTTCTCACGCAGGATAATGGCATCGATCGTATCAGTCTTGTTAACAATACAAACCCAATCATATGGATCGTAGTCGCCAGTGGATTTTTCGAGAAGTGGCTCGTTCCAGTCGAATTCGGCCAATTGGAAAACACTGTCGACCAGTACTTGGCCGTAGCGGGATTCCTCTTGTGAGCGTAGTTCTGTACGGATTTGCTCGCGCAGACCGGAATCAAGCGGCTGAATCAATTCAGACGCCGTCGAATCGACTCGAAGCAGATGCCAGCCATAAATTGAGGCGAACGGTTTGCTGACCTTGCCCAGTCCAAGGCTAAACGCAACATTGGAAAATTCGTCAACCATCTCCGGCCGGGTAAACCAGCCACTCGCTCCTCGACGGGCTTTGGAATTAGAGTCATGCGAGTATTTGGAGGCAATTTCGGCAATATCGGCACCGGCCAGGACTTGTTCATAGCATTTTTGACATTCAGCTTTGGCTTTCGCGCGGAGTTGTTCAGTCGTCAGTCCGGTCACGTCGACGCCGACGGCTTCCCAAGCCTTGGGATTCTCCGAAAAGAGGACATGAGTAACAGCCCGGCGTTCCGGAATGCTGTAACTGGCGATATTTGCCTTGTAGAAGCTATCGATTGCGGCATCGGAAATCACGGCGCGATTGGCAATTGATGTCTCGTACAGGTATTGCATTAAGACATCGTGGAATCGGTTCTTCGCGAGTCGATCGATTTCCTTTTTGTCGTAATCTCTGAAGGTCTTCGCTTTGACGCTTGCCAGCTCGCGATATAGTAGTTCATTGAAGGCATTCTCCGGTGTGGCGGCTTTGTTTCCGCCGGGAGCGCTCATTTGCTGGAGTTCCTGGAACAGCGCACCCAAGGTGACTGCTGGTTTGCCGTCGACCGTTGCTAAATAGGTATTACTGCTGATCGGCCCTTCCTGCTGAAATGTAGCTTTTTCCGATGAGCAACCCAAGATGAGGGCGATCAAGAGCGCCACGGCAGTTGTTCTGCAAAGGTCTTTTGTAATAGCTATCCGCAATTGTGAATCCTCCTAAAGCGCGATATTTAGCGAAACGCGGTACGAATTGTCAAGGTCGTTATGGTCAAGGAAGGCACCATCCAGGCAGAATCGATTGAATTTGATGCCGACACCCAGGGTTAACCGACCGATATCGGAACCTCCCCGGAAGTATACAATTTCGTGATAGGAAATTTCCCCGCCCAGGTGGGAGTCGATTGATATGGTGCCAAGGGCAATTTGTGCTGCGGCATCGCGTCCCTCAAAGAGCAAGTCCAGATCAGCGATCGCCCGGAATGTAAACTGGTCAACTTTGGCGGCATGAGTCGCACCGATCTTGAGTGCCGGCAGGATTGACTCGCGAGTACCGTTGTCATAAGACAAAAACGTGGATGTTGCGTTTGTCAAAGTTGCTCCGGCTGCGAAACCATTGGTTTTGCCATACTGAACACCGAGGTCCAGACCGAGGCCCCAGGCGGAGTTTTCGGCCAGCGAGCGCACGATAATCTTCGCAGAGCTGCCAACGCGCCATTTCTCTGAGATTCGGACTCCTCCGCCTAGAAGCAGGAGATAGTCGTAGTGGCTTTCTTCAGAGAGGACGCGCGGTCCGCCGGTCACGGGATCTTTTTCGGTCAAGATGATACCGCCCCCACCGACGCGATAGATACCAATTGCCACCGAACCGGGTCGACTGCGCAGGACAACAGGATTTGTGTAGGAGATAAAATCATGATTCAGCAATGAACCAAAAGTTTCCGAGTGCAAAAGCAGCAGCTGGCGACCATTGGTCGATGCCAATCCGGCGGGATTGTAGTAGAGGCCGGAAGGGTCGTCAGAGAGTGCTGTATAAGCTCCACCCAGAGCCAACGGTCGGGCGCCCGCGCCAAGCGTGAATGCTTCACCCGCGTACTTGGCACCGTGGAGGCAGGGGAATTGCGATAGAAGAACAAGCAATATGATTAAGGTCGATCGGCTCATTGAACTCTCTATGTGATATTCAGCTAATAATACACTTCCATCGCAGATTATACCAACAAAAAGGGCGGTTGAATCAGATCAACCGCCCTCAAACTTACAAGTTCAGGAATCGATTTAGGATTCGCTGCTCTTGGTGTCCTTCGCTGCAGCACAAGCTGGGTAGTTGGCACAGACCTTCTTGCAGGTTTCAACATCCATCTTCTCACCGAATACGGCCTTCATGTCTTCGGTGCACTCGGTTTTCAAGCTGGCGGTGAAGCCGGCTTTGGTGATGCTGGCGACGAGGTCGTCAGTCTTCACTTTGTCCGGATGGAACACGATGGTGCTGCTCTTCTTGTCGAGGCTGGTTTCAATGGCGCACACGCCATCGATCGAGCCAACGGCCTTGTTGACACCGGCAACGCAGCCAGCGCAGGTCATCTTGTCGACATTGACAAAAGCAACCATAGCGGTACCGCACTTAAGGGCGTCAGCAACCTTGAGGTCCGGATGACCGTTCGGAAGGGTAGCACCGGCCGTGGTGGCCTTAGCGCCGCTGGTGCAGGTAGCACCGGCGGTTGTGCCCGTCTTGGCAGCGCAAGCGGCCTTCTCGGCTTCGGTGCAGGTCGCACCGGCCTTCGAGCCGGTCTTGGCGGCGCAGGCAGCCTTTTCAGCTGCGGTGCAGGTAGCACCGGCAGTCGTGCCGGTCTTGGCAGCGCCTTCCTTTGAGCAGTTAGCGCCAACGTTGGCAACAGTCACCTTGTCTTTGCTGGTAGCTGATGCCGTTGTCACTTTGGAGCTGCCGCAGCTTGAGGCGGAAGCTTTGTCGCCTGTCTTGTCGCCATCGCACGCGAAGATCGCCGGGGCTGCGAGGAACGCAGCTACTGCGATCACCATACAGATGAAAGCGAATTTTCTCATTCTCTCTCCTCCTGATGTAGTGTTGTGGGTTTTGGTTTCTCTATTTACTTCAGTTTACTTCAATTGTAACATTGCGCCAGAGCGCCTACAGATACTGGGCAATTTTCTGTTCCCAGAACTGCGTGTCTTTATAACCGACAATCTTCTCAACAACCGCACCCTCGCGGTTAACTAAGATTGCAACCGGGATACCGCTGCCGATATTCCATCTCATCGCTGTCTCCTGCGTTCCCATCAAGATTGTGTATGGGATCGCGTAATCGCGGGCGAACATGGCGACAGATTCTTTACCGGTATTGTCTAACGAGATGCCGACGACTTCAAAGCCTCGGCTTGAATACTTGTTGTGCAGTTCCGCCAAATGCGGTATGGACCGACGACATGGCGGACACCACGTGGCCCAGAAGTCTACCAAGACTAATTTACCCTTATATTGCTCAAAGTCAATAGTCTTTCCGTCCATTCCCTCCAGTGCAAAACCAGGGGCTTTTCCCAATTGGCTTGTTGCCGGCGACTCCGACGAGGAACACGAAGCAAAAATAAGTGCAGCCGCCAAGAGTAACAGTGGGTAGAATCGTACCTGTTTCATATTACGGATTCGTCGCTTTCACTTTTGTGGAATTTGCGGTAGCTTCGCGCTCCTGAAATCCTCGCAGCTTTCCATCCTTAAATATCAGGTATTGGTTAGCTCCATAGAGCCATTCTTCTGTAGGTCCTTTGTCCCCGGTCTTCGGCTCGACTTTTGCCGGCTCACCCCAACTGGCTTTGACCTGTTTGGAAGTCATACCAAGTTTGAGCTTGGCGTCGGGCCTCACGGTTCCAAGCTTCTGCTGAATGGCTACATAGTCGGTGAAAGCGATGTCTTCGTTGTAATTTCCACTTATGAAGCCGAGCACATAGAGCATTTGCGTCGTATCAAGATACCCGGGAGCGCCAGCGATTTTGGAGCCGCTCGGCTCGAGGAAGAACGTTGTTGGATATGATCGCACACCGTACTGCATCGTCAGTCCCTTTTCAGTGATGTCGCCTTCTGCAAGCTTCAATACACCGTAGGAATCTCCATCGACACGCGCAGTGACAAATTGGCTGTTGACTAAGTTCATGACATTCGGATTGGTGTAGGTCTCCGCGATCATCTTCTTGCACCATCCGCACCAAGTTGTCGTGAAGTGGATGAGTACGTGTTTATTCTCTTTCTTTGCCTTGACGATAGCCGAGTCGTAAGGCATCCAGGAGATACCCTTCTTTGATCCGGGATCAGCAATCAGCGCGGTGCTGAAAATCGCAAAGAATGCGAAAATGGCCACGAGCGAAACTGATGTTCTTGCAGGATTCCAGTAGTTAGTTGTGGTCATCTTTGTCATCGTTTTCTTTTGCAGTACAAGGACTTTCGTCGTCCGGTAACAGTTACTCATTTTAACCCTATTGAATTTCTCCGGTTCCCGAAATCAAACCGATTTGCGAAAAGATATATTTTCCTTACCAACAAGATTTTCAAGTTTATCGAACAACTGCTGATCTGGCAAGACCTTGATTTTGCGTGGTGAAAGAGTGAACAACTGACTTCCCGAAATCATCGAAAGATGGACTTTTACCGGACCAGGATGACTTGCCAGCTCCAAGCATATATCCTGCAATAACTTATCGTTAGTAGACCCATTAACAAAGACTTCCATAACGGCGGGCCGTGAATTAAATAGACCCTCTAAGTTAACGATTTCGGCGCCAATCAGTTTCGGCTTTTCGTTTTCTCGAGTTGAAACTCTCCCGCGGCAAAGCAAGCGGGCATCGACCTGAATTAACTGTTTAGATTTCTCATATAGATCGGCAAAAGTAATGATTTCAATCACTCCGTAAAAATCCTCGAGTGTGATGAATGCCATCTGCCGGCCCTGCTTGTCGTAGTTTATCTTGAGATTTTGGACGATTCCACCTAGGGAAACATCGGCGCCGTCAGGTTGCTCGGAGATTTCTTCAGAATTGACAGTAGCGAAGGCCGACAACTCCAGGCGGTACTTTTCAAGCGGGTGTCCGCTCACGTAAAAGCCGAGTGCCTCCTTCTCCTTCTGCAGGAGCACAGACCGATTCCATTCATCGATTTTGGGTAGGGGCGGTTCCTGTATAGTAGCGTCGACACCGCCGATGGCTGCAAACATGTCCACCTGGTGGATCGCTTCCTTGCGCTGGATTGACTGGCCAAAGTTGAGGGCGCTTTCGATCGCTTCGAACAGCTGGGCGCGATTACCGATGAGAGAGTCGAGAGCGCCGGACATTGTGAGTGATTCAAGAGTTCGCCGATTGAGTGCGTTGAGCTCAACTCTCGTCGTCAGGTCGCAGATAGAAGTGAATCTTCCGCCTTCATTGCGGGCCTTTAGGATCGCCTGCACAGCACCCTGCCCGACGTTCTTCACGGCAGTCAGCGCAAAGCGAATCTTGCCGTCGACCACAGTAAACGACTCCTGCGATTCATTGACATCAGGCGGTAAGACTTCGATTCCCATGCGGCGGCATTCTTCCATCAGAATGATGATCCGCTCCGTGGAGATCATTTCGGATGTCATGTTGGCGGCCATGAATTCGTGCGGGTAATGAGCTTTCAGATACGCGGTTTGATAGGCAAGCAAGGCATAACCGACCGAGTGCGATTTGTTGAATCCGTATCCGGCAAACTTGTCGATGAGGTCGAAAACGGTTTCAGCGGTCTTCTTGTCGATTCCCTTTTGGATACAGCCGGCAGTGAACTCTTCCTTCTGCGAGCGCATTAGTTCGGCGTTTTTCTTCCCCATCGCTTTGCGTAGTATGTCCGCCTTGCCAAGCGAGTAGCCGGCCATCTCGGAGGCTATCTTAATCGCTTGTTCTTGGAACACGATTACGCCATAGGTATCTTTGAGGATCGATTCAAGCAATGGGTGGACGTATTCGGTCTTTTCGCGGCCGTGCTTGCGGTCAATATAGAGGTCGACGACTCCGCCCTTGAGCGGACCGGGGCGATAGAGAGCGTTCATGGCTGCAAGATCATTGAGATTTTCTGGTTTGAGCTTCCGCAGGTAGTCGCGCATGCCGGATGATTCGAACTGGAAGATCCCGATCGTGTATCCGGCGCCGAAGAGCTTATAGACATCGCGGTCATCAAGCGCTATCAAGTCGAGGTTGATTTCAATTCCACGACCACTCTTGATCATGGCGAGCGAGTCATCAAGGACGGTTAGCGTGCGCAATCCCAAGAAGTCCATCTTGAGCAAGCCGATTTCCTCTACTGCTTTCATATCCCACTGCGTCGTTATTTCGTCCTTGCTGCCTTTGTAGAGCGGGACATAGTCGGTGAGCGCCGAGGGTGCAATCACGACGCCGGCAGCGTGTGTCGAGGCATGTCGCGTTAGCCCTTCGAGGATCTTCGAGTATTCCAACAGTTTGTCGATGCGGGCATCGGTCTTGGTCAATTCCGTCAGTTGCGGTTCAAGTTGCAGCGCCTTCTCGATGGTCATGTCGACGGCGAAGGGAATCAGCTTGGCAATCTTGTCGACATCGCCATAAGGAACACCCAGGGTGCGACCGACATCGCGGACGACGGCGCGAGCGGCCATGGTACCGAAAGTGATGATCTGCCCGACATTTTCCTGTCCGTATTTCTGGATTACATATTGGATGATCTTATCGCGACCGCGGTCGGAGAAGTCGATGTCGATGTCAGGCATGCTGATGCGTTCGGGGTTAAGGAAGCGTTCGAATAGCAGGTCGTACTTGATCGGATCGATATTGGTGATGCCGAGCACATACGAGACAATCGATCCCGCGGCCGAGCCACGGCCGGGACCAACCGAGACGCCGATTTCGCGAGCCTGACGGGTAAAATCCTGTACGATCAGGAAATATCCCGCGTACTGCATCTGTTTGATGACACCAAGTTCGAAGTTGAGTCGTTCGCGGATTTCCGGGGTTGGGTTGGGATAGCGCTGGCGTAAACCCTCTTCCGCCAAGTGTGTGAGATAATCGTCCGGATTGCTTGCCGTCGGCGGCAGAGGAAAAGCCGGCAGGTGATTGACGTGCAACTCAATTTCGACGTTGCACTCTTCGGCAATCTTGAGAGTGTTTTCGATTGCATTCGGGTACTTGCCGAAGCGCTCCTTCATTTCAGCGACTGTCTTTACATAAAGTTGGTCGGTCGTGTAACGCATGCGGTCGGCATCGTTGACCTGCTTGCCGGTCTGAATACAAAGCAAGACATCATGGGCCTGATGATGATCCTTCTGCAGATAGTGACAATCGTTGGTAGCGACTAAGTTGAAGTTGTTTTCTTTGGCAAGCTTGAGCAAGAGCGGGCGGACTTTGTCTTCGTCATCGATGGTATGATCCTGGATTTCAATGTAGAAGTTCTCCTTGCCGAAAATGTCGGCAAACTGGAACGCCGCGCGTTTGGCTTCCTCGTGGTTGTTATTGCGTAGATGAAATGCGACCTCGCCCTGTAGACATGCCGACGTGCAAATCAGGCCCTCGGAATATTTCTTCAGCGACTCTTTATCGATGCGGGGGCGATGATAAAAGCCCTCAAGAAATCCGATGGTCGATAGTTTGATCAGGTTCTGGTAGCCTTGCTTGTTTTTGGCGAGCAGGAGCAGGTGGTTGCCGCCATCCGGATAGCCGGCGACAGATTGTTTCAGCTCGCGCGATTTGGGGGCGACATATGCTTCGGTGCCGATGATCGGTTTGATGCCGGCTTTCAGGGCCGCCTTGTAAAACTCAATCGCCCCGAACATATTGCCGTGGTCGGTGATGGCGAGCGCGTGAAAGCCCATCTGTTTTGCCAAATCGACAAAGCGCTCGATGCGGCACGCGCCGTCAAGCAGCGAGTATTGCGTGTGGTTATGCAGATGGACGAATTCGGCAGTATCAGGCATCTTATCTATTCATTCCAATATTGGTTAAGGGGTCGTTTGTTGGTCAACCTGAAGTAGAGCCAACCGAAAGCAAATCCGCCGACGTGTGCGAACCATGCCACCCCGCCTTGTGATGGTCCCAACAACGAGGGTAAACCGAATATAATCTGCATTGCGAACCAGAAGACAAGGAGAATCTTGGCTGGGACCCGTACTGCCTGAATAAAGAAGCCGAGGAAGATGATGGTGTGTATTCGGGCATTGGGGAAAAGCACCATATAGGCGCCCATAACTCCGGCGATAGCGCCTGATGCACCGATCATCGGAACTTCGGAGTTGGGATCAAAAATCGTGAATAATGCTACGGCAGCAATGCCGGAGACCAGATAGAAGACGACGAATTTGACCTTGCCGAGATAGTCTTCGATATTGTTTCCAAAGATCCAGAGGTAGAGCATGTTGCCCGCCAGATGCATAAACCCGCCGTGAAGAAACATGCTGGTAAAAACTGTCAGACCATAGGGCACAGCAAGTTCCGGATAGACCTGCTCGAATCGGGTGTATTCGATGGGAATAAACGCCCATTTATAGACCATTATGTTCAATTGCAATTCGGGAAGAAACAATTGGTACAAGTAGACTGCGACATTAATCGCAATCAGAATGACCGTGATGAGAGGAAAATGCCGGGTCGGGACTTCGTCGCGCAATGGTATCATTTTACTGAATATATGCGATGAGCCTTGAGTATTCAAGGCCGGTGGCAGAATTCTAGCGCGCCTTCTTTTTGCCGCGAGTAAATTCGGTCGCGATGCGCCGGGCATTACCGCTCTTGTCGGCGACCCTGATCTCGAGCGAATGCTTGCCGGTGGCAATATCAAAATGAGGTTCGGCAGTTACCAGGCCTGACTCCGGATCATACACCGGAATACACCATTTGCCATCAATGCGAATATCGATGTTATCGCTGACTCCGGACAGGTCGTCACTGAACTTGAAGCTGATTTTTGGCCGAGCGCTGGTCACGACCGCGCCATCTGCTGGACGCAGTTGGCGGACTTGCGGAGGTACCGTATCCTGCCGGGCGGTGATAGTCGCTAATACATAGGATTTTGCGTTGATGGTCTTCTTAACGCTGTCAACTGTACCACCCATATAGAAGAGCCCGTCGCCGCCGACGGAGTAGAGGCCAATCCCCTTCGGGATTGAATCACCGAGAGCATAGGTGTAGGTTACCTGCTTGGTTAAAGCCGAACTTGACGGAGTCAATGCGTAGGTGGCAAAGGGTCCAATTCCCGAGCGTTCAACTTTGAAGTAGTAACTTTCCTCGAGTGGAAACATCACATTGTCGCCTGCGGGAATCTCGATTGTGTAACGGCCGTCGTTCGAAGTCACCGGCAGCGAGGTACCAGACCGATGGCGAATTCGATGGTAACTTACAGGGACAGCGAATGAGGCACGTTCACCAACTGAAGGTTCGAACAGCAGATGCACTGAATCGGATTCGAGCACTTTTCCGCCCGTTTCCATATCGGACATTTGATCGACGGTACCGAGATAGTATTTTCCGATGATCTGATCCAACGTCCTTTTGATCCCGGCTTCGAGATTCATCGCAGTTACTTGTGCAGGCTTTGCCGAAGGTGCTTTGACCAGCAGATAGAGGTTTCTTCCGCCCGGAAGCCAGGCAGCCTGAAAAGCGCCGTAGACCTGGCCATGCTTGTCGAGAAGCGAGTTGAGTTTCACTGTATCGGGCTTGGGAACGGCGAACCTTCCGTCCGAGGAGCTGTGGTCTGCGTTGGAAAGTCTAACGATCGCTTTGGACGAGTTGCCGGCGGCATCAGTCGCGATAATCTCAATCGGCGGTGGATCCTGTCCAACTAATTCACAAATTCCAGACATTGTGCGAACAGCGTGCATATCCACAAGATTGTAAAACTCCTGATTTCCGGTTTGCGCCATTGTGAAATTGCGCTGGGCATCGATCAGATAGGAATCGTCGAACGAAACCTTGTCGTAACGAAGACGGTAGAGCACGCGATCGAGACAACGAACTTCAAGGTCGTAGATTGGTTTATTCGCAGGGCTCTTACCGACTTTATCAACAATTTCTGCCGAAAGCCAGAAATCATCGAGACCGCACGGCAGTGTCACGTTCAGGTTATAATCGGGGGATCGCGCGGATCTGCGAAACTCATGGGTAAGATCCCATCCAAGTGCACGCGCGAGTTCTTCATTATCGAATCCAACAAGACGGAGGTTGCGGAACACCGGAGAGCTGTTGTCTGCTACTCCAAACCCTTTGACTGTCAGGGGATTTACCGGAACATTGTCCGGAGTACGAAATTCAAAATGCAGATGCGGAGCGCCGACACCGGTAGCACCGGAAAATGCAATAGCCTCTCCGCGTTTGTAAGAGAATTTGTCTGGGCTTAACTCAATATCCTGATTGTATGATTCCGAGGCAATTTGGCGCTGTTGTATGAAATCTTCAAGTCTCGGCGTGAAGGCGCTCAGGTGAGCAAAGACGCAAATATTACCATCAGTCAGCTTGTAATAAACGACCTTTCCGTAGCCGAAGTAGCCCGTGCGCACTCGCATGATATAACCATCAGCCGGCGCGACGACGGTCTTGCCGATTTCGCCGCCGGTGCGCATATCGATGCCGAGGTGGTAACGGCGGGTTCGATAATCGCCAAAAATCGAAGTCAGTTCGTTCCCAAAAGGGAGCGGCCAGAGATAATCGGCAAGTGCGACACTTGAACTACAAATGAGCAATAAGGCAATGACCAAGCTGGACGTGCGGGGGAGACGATTCATTGGGGAAGTCAGAACAGCTCGAAATTTGTGCCGATGGCGACTTTCGGCTGGGTGATGTCGATCGGGCGAACCGGATTCTGGTCGCTGCGAAATCCTTTGTGCAAGTATTCGGCATCATAACCCATCTCACGCAGAATTTGTGCAAATTTCGCCTCGCCATGCAAGGTGTAAATCTTGCGCGGGCTGCAGGATTCGATATAGGCAATTAACTGGGTGAAATCGGCATGATCCGAGAGCGGAACTCCCAAATCGGTGCTGAAGTTGTTCTTACCTCGGCCACCTTGTGACCAGCCGCTTAGAAACAGCGAACGCTTCCGCCGCAACGCTCGAAACTGTTCATTGCGCAGCGTCTGCGGACAAACGACTACGACTTTATCGTCAAGTGAAGTATGAAGGTAGTGATCCGTAGCTTCCATCTTTACGCCGGATGCGCGATAGAGATGGTTAATGTCGTTTACAGCCTTGTCGACGGCGACTTTGAATCCATGTTGCTGCAGGAGGCAGACAGCTTCCTGTGCCTTGCCCATGGCATAGCCGGCTAATACCGGGATGTAACCGTCAGACTGCGCGCGTTTGACAAATCCGACGATGCGGCTGTAGACCTCGTTCTGCGGGGGGAACGAATACATCGGATCACCATACGTCGATTCCATTATCAAAATGTCACAGCGACGCGACTCAATCGGCGGGCACGTAATGTTGGGATAAACCTTGAAGTCGCCGGTATAGACGATGCGAGTTCGTTTGATTTCGATCAGGATCTGTACAGCCCCGAGCATGTGGCCGGAAGGAAAAAGTTCAATTGTGGCATCGCCAAGTTTGATGCGCCGATTCATCGGCAATGCGCGAGTCGGCACTCCGGGAAAACTGCGCCGATACATCAGGATTGTTTCGGCAGTGGCGAGAATACGTCCGTGCTTGCGGGCGTGATCCGAGTGGGCGTGCGACACGAAACTGCATTCGGCGCGACGGTGCGCATCGAGGTGAAAATCGAGTCCTTCGATTTCAATGCCGTTGTCGTACTTGATCAGCGGCGGCATGAGAACACTTTGCTCAAAGTCATGTCCCTATCTTCTTACTGCTTATAACCGATGTTGCGAAGAAACTGATGTCGCTTTTGGCGACCAGCATCGTCTTCAATCCCCAGAGGCGCTTCGCCATCGACAACACCGACAATACCGCCGCCCAACTCGGTACGAACGACCAGTGCTTGTACCGGATTGGCAGTAGCACAGAACACATTGACGATCTCATAGACGTTTTTGAGTGCCGGCAGAATGTTCACTGGGAAAGCGTTCTTCATGAAGATCAGAAAACAGTGCCCGCAGGCAATCTTCAATAAGTTCTGCGCGGCGGCATTGGCAAGTTCGTTGTCATTGCCGGAGAAACGAACAAGGCGGTCGCCGGAGGCTTCACTAAAGGCGACACCGAATTTCACTCCGGGTACCGAGTTAACCATCAGTTCGTGCAGGTCTTCGACAGTCTTTATGAAGTGGCTCATGCCGAAAATGAGGTTGCAGCCCTCCGGCATATCGATCTTTACGACTTCAATGTTCATGGATTGGGACTCTCACCGGGTTTAAAGAAGTATCGCGTCTTGAGGAGCGACTCGTCAATCGCATCCTGGCAGCGATAGTCGGAATACTCTTCGATGGCGCCGAATCTTCCCTTGAAGAAAAGGAATCCGGCTTTGCCTTTGAGTTCAAATCGACGCGGAAAGTAGAGCGTCGAATTACCGTGCTGGATGATTTCGTAGTCGAGTTGGAAATCGAGCATTTCCACAAAGCGCGGCATCTTGGAAGGCTTGAACTCGGTACGCAGAACCCCGTAGGTCTTGGCGTCGATCCAGTAAGTGGCGTTGAGATGCTTTTCATCGGCGACTTTGGCGAGAACCTGAATGATGTAGTAGGTCGTCAGTCTTTGCACTGATTGGTCGACGACTTCCGTGGTTCCGGCAACTGCAGCAGATACGACTCCGAATGCCGAGTCGCGGGTTTCGATGAGATGATAGCTGTAGGTATCGATTCCAGCCACTGTCAGCGGGTCGACATAGTTCTCGCGCGAAGCTGCGCGCGCTTTGCCGCCTTCCTTGTGTTCATCTTCCCATTTCTTCGTTTGCTCTGCAGCTCTCTCCTCGATTTGCTCGGCTGTCATCAATTTGCCGTCCTTTTCAATCGAGAAGATCTGCTCCGAGATGCGCTTGTTGATATGATAGGAGCGTTTGTTCATGACCGTCACTTCATCGGGCTGCATGTTCTTGTTGTACTTAATTGACTTGGTGACGGTGTTATTGGTGTAAGTGGAACACACTTGTTTGTCGGATTCAAGTTTGGCAATGGCATTGCTGATGATTTCTTCGACCGGCGGTGCGGCGCATAGCTGTGTTATCGGCATCAGTAGGGCTATCAGGGCGAGGAAGGTGAATCTCACTGATTGTCTCCGTCGGTTACTTGCGTCACAGAAATGATACTATCGCCGAGCTGAATTTGATCGACAATTTCGAGCCCTGCTATCACTTTCCCGAAAACCGTGTACCGGCCGTCGAGATGTGGCTGGCTTGAATGGCAGATGAAGTACTGGCTTCCGCCCGTATCTTTGCCCGAAGTGGCCATTCCCACACTGCCGCGCTCAAACGGCAGATGATTATACTCACAACGAATTTCATATCCGGGCGAGCCCCAGCCATCGCCACGCGGACAGCCATCCTGTATTACAAAATCAGGCACGACCCGGTGCCAAATTCGGTTGTTGTAGAACCCGGATTTTACCAATTCAAGGTAGTTGGCAACAGTCTTGGGAGCGATTGACGGAAACAACTCGATGACAATATCACCTCGCCCGGTCACAATGCGAACGCGGGGCGAGTCGGTTCGGCCGTAGACTATATCAAACCTGTCACGCGACAGGTCGCTCTCGAAGTTATCCGCAGTGCCGGGAATCTTAAGCAACAGTTTTTGTGCAAGTTCGCGGCCGCGTTTGCGGATGCTGTATTCGCGGTGGTGCATGGCCGAGTCGGCAAGTGTAGCCAAAGGCGACTTGTCATTAACTGAATCAGCTAATTCGATTATTGCATCCAGGGCCGATTGTTGATTCTCAATCGGCGAGCCAGCATAGTATACTCCGCACAACCGTCCCAAATGTTGCATGTTCTTCTCGGTCGCGATATGACCAGCGGCTATTGCGACCGGCATGAAGTCAGTGTCAGCCAGCGCTGATTCTATCAGGCGATTCGTCAATTCGGGTATTTTGAGGCCAATCAGCTGTTCAAGCGCTTCGCTGCGGATGAGCGGAACTTGATCTCTAAACAGGTATTCCATCATTGTGCGGGCTGTGTCGGTTTTGATCGCACCAAACGCCTGCGCTGCGGCGACTCTCTTGCGCGGGTCGGGATCGCCCACGAATAGCTGTGCAAATGTCGCGGCATCGGGCCGACCTGTCGCGGAGTAGGCGACCAATGCCGCTGATGCGATATTGACATCGCTATCATTAAGCAGTTCCATCAAAGTCAGCGCAGTCTGATTATCTTTGAACTTTGCCAGGGCTTGAACAGCGGCGAGGCGAACATGCGGGTCGTTACCACCCTTCGTCAGGTTGATCAACTGCGGCAGCGCTTCCGTCACGCTGAATTTGGACATGAAGTTCACGGCGTGATATTGCACCCGCGAGTTCGCGCTCAACAGGAGCGGCTGAATCGCGATTGATGCCGCGGTATCGTTAATTCTTGAAAGACCGTTGATGGAGAGAATCTGGATTTGTTCGACTTTGTCATTGAGTCCCAACCGAAAGATCGGCTGGGCGTCTTTGATACTGCGACGCATAAGTGAATAGTGGACACGTTCGCGAATTGTGTCATGGGTCGACATTGCCTGACTGATGAGTGCGTTGCCCGATGGTTCATCTTTGAGACGAAACATCCATTGGGCCGCTAATGCGCGAATCGTCGACATTTCGTTGTTGTCATTAAGAACTTCCGACAACCGCGAAGAAGCCGATTGAGTCCCCAATTTGGAGAGTGCATCGAGGGCTGATTTCCGGACTTCGGGATTGATGGATTTCGAAAGCGTCACCAATTGATCTTGAGAGGCCGTGTCGGCAACCTGTCCGGCGGCAAAGGTGGCCGCAATCTGCACGAATTCGCTTTCATCAGAGAGGAGCTGCCGCAATCGGTCAAAAGTCACCGGCTCGCCGACAATCCCGATCGCGTAGGCCATGCGAGCCCGCACGGTTGAGTCGGGCGAGGCCATCGACTTGTCGATCAATTCGGCCGGCAATAGGCGAGAGTCCTCGGCGAGGGCGATTTCCCACAACGTGTCATCGGTGGCTTTCTGTCCGCAAGAACTGACTGAAGCGATGACAGCAAAAAGGGACAATAACAGAAGTAAGCGCTTTGTCACAAGCAGCAGGTTAACTTAGTGAGGCCCGCTTTTCAAGTTTGAAATTCGCAGAATTCGCGAACGGCTCGAACTACTTCAACAGCACCATCTTGCGGGTTTCGCTTAAACTCCCCGCTGTCAGTTTGTAGAAGTAAACCCCGGTTGCAACAGCCTGACCGTTATCATCCACGCCGTTCCAGTAAACGGTATGCATCCCGGCGGCGCGCAGATCGTCAAGCAGCGTCGCGACCTTCTGTCCAAGCGAGTTGAAGATCTGGAGTTGAACGATTTCAGCACGATTGAGGTTGAACTGAATCTGCGTTACGGGATTGAACGGATTGGGGAAATTCTGTTCCAGTTGATAAGCGTTGGGCAATGCGACGCCGTCATCATCGACGGGTGTGGCCTGGCGATACAATGATTTTGCGCGTTGAGCAATGAGCGTCAATTCTGCGGCGCTTCCTGCGGTAATGACTGCAAAGGCGGCGGTGTCTGATTCGCCTGGGCCGAGGTTGAAAGGACCGGTTGAAATCGAGTATGATTGATCGGGCGCAAAGTTGGATGTTGGAACGATTGCCCGGGTCAACATGTCATACTGCTCTTGTTCGGTTACTCCATCGTAGATTATCGCCGAGTTGGGGATGGCCCAATATGTCTTGAGTCCCTCATGGTTCAATACCGAGGTTCCGCGATATTGTGGCAGATTGTTGTGCCACATATAGCCAAGTTGGTTGGCCTCGTCGAGACCGGTGCGATCTTGGCCGCTGTTAGGGGGAAAATCCCAGTCGAAGTACATACCGACGTAGAGGTCGCTGATCGCGGTGTCCTGATCATTGATTACGGTATATTCCATGATGACGTAGTTGGCGTCGGCACTACCATTGAAGCTTGCAGTGCGTTGTTCGATTGTGATACCCAGGGGCCGATAGGCATGGCCGTCATCAAAGCGCGAGTACGTTTCGTGATCGCCAAGAATGCCGCCGGAGTTGACCTGCAAGTTACCGCCAGGTGCGACGCGGAAATCGGCGTCGACCGAAAAGATCGTGTTGGTAATGGCATCAGAAACGCCGAGTGGAGAATTTCCGACCAGAAGTCCCGCTTGATAAAGATTATTGACTCCGTTGACCGGATAAAGGAATCCGACACCGTTATTCGGAAGGACCGAACCGGGAGCAAGACCGTATGCACCGACGTTGGATATCGTGAATCTCAAACTGTCCGATTGATGGGTGTAGATAGATTTCACAAGAGCCTCACCGACGGTGAAGTACAACTTGACCGTTTTTTCATAGCCGGCGGTTGCGGTAATATGCAAGTCGACCGACAGCTGCGTGCCGTTGACGATTCCGTTGTCAAACTGCAGAACAAAGGGATCAGAGCTGTTGTTGGCGCCGGCATCAAATGGAAGATCGCCGAAGCTTGACGCGCCGTTTACGATTGTCACACCGGTTTCGGGTTCGAGCAACTCGGCATTAACATTCAAGGTACCGACACCGGAGTTCTTGAGTGTTGCAACAACTGAGACTTGCATCCCGGCAGTGATGGGATTGTGTTCGATGGTTTGCACGAAGATGTTGACCTGATTATTCGTTGGCAGTAGAGCCATTGCGGCCGGAATGTTGATCAGTCCGTAACCGGTGGTATTATCTTGACCGGCAGGGGCAATGTCGACAGCGGAGTTGAGCAGAGCTGATTTGATCTGATCGACGGTGGCATTGGGATTGTACTCACGCAATAATGCGACTGCGCCGGAGACATGCGGCGCCGCGAAGGAAGTACCACTGCGGCGGCCGTAGAAGAAAGTGGGACCGGGAACGGTGGTCCAGATTTCCCAACCCGGTGCAACAACCTCTGGTTTGATGGAAACTCCATCGCAGTCGGAAGGCCCGCGGCTGGATGATTGCCAGATTTGACTACCCGTAGAGTCAGTTGCGCCAACCGCAAATGTATTCAGCTCGGAAGTTGCTCGATTGGCCGGGTTACGAATTGTGCCGTCGTCGGGACCTTCGTTACCGCAGGCAAAAATGACGACGGTGCCAAGCGCTTCAAGATTGTCTATCGGAGTCCAGAAAAGGTCGGAGCAGTCGATGTTGTCCTGCAAGAATCCCCAGGAATTATTTAAAACATCGGGAACGTCTTCAATAGTGTTCGGGTTTCCATCCGGATCGGCTGCCCATTGGAAGGCCTGCAGGTAATTGGCTCCGGGGATATCGACGACCATTGCGCTGATCCATTGAGCGCCGAAGGCAACGCCGACGGTATCGCCGGTCGCGTCGTTCTTACCGACCATGATCCCCAATGTTGATGTGCCGTGCGAGCCGACGCTAAGCTGGTTGTTCCAGTGCGGTGTTTCTTCCTGGTAGACTGGGTCAAACCAACTTTCGGCGGCGGAGTGCGTATTTCCGCGCCATGAACCGGAGAGTGCCGGATGGCTGCCGTCGACACCGGTGTCAAACGACGCTATCAATCGGCCTGTCCCGGTATACCCCATTTGCCACATCTCGTCGGCGCCGATCGTGCGAAGGCCGCCGATAGCCTGGCTGGAAGTGCCAGTTGCGATCGGGCCAGATTCGTTATGGTTGGGATTGTAAAGTGATGTTGGCGGGAGATCCACTATAACTGCTTCGATGTCGGGACGCGATTTCAAAGATTCGATGAAACTGCGTGAAGCTGAAATCCGAAATGCGTTGGTGATCCAATATGACTCAAACGATTCGACTTCGCCGCTTGAAACGGCAGCTTCGAGTGTTCTTTGGAATGGCAGTTGTTTCTCTGCCGCGAAGTCTTTCAATTCATCGACCAGAAGCTTGTGTGCAGCCTGTCTGGAAAACGATGTCAGCTTGCGCACTTGCTTTACCTGTTCGACGTCAAGCTGTTCCGACATAAAGACGAGAACTGAAATCACTTCATTCGAACGAACGTCAGCAAGCGTTGTATTGAGTCGCTCGCTAAATTGAGCCGAAAACGCAGTTGACGTGGAGGCAATTATCAGCATGGCGCCGACAATCGAACGGAAGCATGTCGTAGTAATCGTAGTCATCCTCTGTATCTTTCAGCGAAGATTATGCCCGAAATGGCCACGCGGGAACATTTTCCCGACGGCGACCTATTTTCAATTAGAATAACAACTTGCAGAGTCAATCGGTTTCCCTTCGGAACATACCCGACGTATTGGCAACGAACGAAACTACAAAATGTGCAAATGCCTGCACTATTTGCGACGATACTATTTTTTACAATCTGACCGCAGTTCCGGAAGCCGTTACGAGGAGCATTCCAGTCCTGATGACCTCATAATCGATATCGACGCCGACGACCGCCGAGGCGCCGAGTTTCATGGCTTCCTGCTCCATTTCGGTGAGAGCAATCTGGCGCGCTTTAATCAACTCGTTTTCGTAGGCACCGGATCGGCCGCCGACGATATCGGTCACAGTAGCGAAGAGATCCTTGACGATGTTGGCGCCCATGACGGCTTCACCTGCGACGATTCCGAGATAGTCGCGTATGGGCTTGCCTTCGACATTAGGTGTAGTTGTCACAATCATTTGGTTCAGTCTCCGGAATTTGGTGAATGTGAATAATAAGTCACTGTGTTCTCGAGAGCAACGAAAATGAGTTGTTAGCGCTTGACAAATGTGCGGGAAGGTTTAAATTCTCTGACCATTGGTTGAACGTTGATGGCGGTGTAGCTCAGTTGGTTAGAGCAGCGGAATCATAAT
>CAZQBX010000023.1:0-44839 GCA_964592145.1 uncultured Ignavibacteria bacterium | reverse complement strand
CCAGGCGTCGCACTTGGCAACGTCGTAAGGGGCTTTGTCGTTCTTATTGTCCGTATAACGCAACATATACCAAGATGAACAGATGAAGGTGTCCATGGTGTCGGGATCACGCTGCGCGGGCCCGCCGCATTTTGGGCACTTCACGTTGACCCATTCCGTCGCGTCTGCCAGCGGCGATCTACCCTTGGGAATGTAGTCTACGCCCTGGGTCGGCAACTCAACTGGAAGATCTTCTAATGCCACCGGCACTTCGCCACATTTTGGACAGTGAATGATCGGTATTGGCGTTCCCCAGTAGCGTTGGCGGGATATCAGCCAATCGCGCAGCTTGAAGTTTATCTTCCGGGAACCGAGTTTTTTTGATTCCACGAAATCGATTACGGCATCAATGCCATCACTTCCAACGCGTCCGTCAAATTGCCCCGAATTGACCATTTCACCCTTATCGACAAAGGCTTCAGTCATTGTCGCAGCATCGGGAACTTCACCGTTAATCGGTTTAATGACTACCTTTACGGGAACTCCATATTTCTTGGCGAAGGCAAAGTCTCGTGAGTCGTGAGCTGGAACCCCCATGACCACACCGGTTCCGTAGGAAGCCAGTACATAGTCTGCTATCCACAGCTGTACTTTGTCACCCGAAAGTGGATTTATTGCGTACAGGCCTGTGAATACCCCGTCTTTGTCTTCGCTGACGGCTTGTCGCTCGATTTCGGACTTGGCGACTGACTTGGAGATGTACTCCGCCACCGCCTTTTGGCGGTCGGTTGGTATCGGCAGTCTCTCAAGCAATTCCGCTTCCGGAGCAATGGCCATGAAAGTAACACCAAAGATTGTATCCGGCCGCGTTGTGAATACCGGAATTTCGATATCTGAACCTTCAAGTCTAAACTTGACCTCGCTGCCGCTCGACTTACCGATCCAGTTTCGCTGAATAGTCTTCAAACGCTCGGACCAACCATCAAGGTGATCGAGGCTCTCCAGCAGTCGGTCAGCATATTCGGTGATTTTCAGATACCATTGATTCAAACGCTTCTTGCTGACGGGATTGTGACATCTCCAGCAGGTTCCATTTTCGACCTGCTCGTTTGCGAGGACTGTATTACAGGTCAAACAGAAGTTGACGAGCGAATCCTTGCGATACGCCAACCCTCGCTCATACATCTTCAGAAAAATCCACTGACTCCAGCGATAATAATCCGGAAAACACGAGGCGATCTCACGGTCCCAGTCGAAGGAAATGCCGACCTTTTTCAGCGTGTTCCGCGAAACCTCAATATTCTTAACCGTCCACTCCGCCGGGTGCAGTCCGCGCTTGATTGCCGCTTGTTCAGCCGGCAGTCCGAATGCGTCCCAGCCAAATGGGTGAAGCACATCCTTTCCAAGCATCCATTGATAGCGCGCCATCGCATCGCCGATGATATAATTGCGAAAGTGACCCATATGAATGTCGCCGGACGGATAGGCAAACATCACCAACAGATAATATTTCTCGCGAGGCATATCCGGAGCATGAAACAACTTTTGGTCATCCCAGCGCCTTTGCCATTTGGCTTCAATGGCGGCAAAGTCATACCCTGAGCGGGGCTCAGATCTCAATTCGTGATCGGTGCTCATACAAGTATTGTCGTCTGATTACGGGTAAAGTCGATACAACATTCGTGCAAACGGAATTGTTTCGCGAACATGGGGCAGACCGCAGATCCACGCCACTGTGCGCTCAATTCCTAATCCAAAACCGGAATGCGGCACAGAACCGTAACGCCGCAAGTCGAGGTACCATTCAAATGGTTCGAGCGGCAAGTTGTGGTGCTTTATTGATTCAATCAGCCATTCCAAATTGTCTTCGCGCTGCGAACCGCCGATGATTTCACCGTAGCCCTCTGGCGCCAGAAGATCAGCGCACATTACGACTTCGGGACGCTCGGGGTTACGCTTCATATAGAATGCCTTAGCTTCACGTGGATACTGATAGATGAAAACCGGACGATCAAACATATTAGTCAATACAGTCTCATCCTCGCCGCCGAGATCCATACCCCACGTGATCTTCGAGCCAATCTTCTGCAAACGCTCAACGGCTTCATCGTAACTGATCCGGTAGAACGGCTTCTTGACCGAAATCAGCTTCATCACGTCGCGCTCGAGGGCGACCAGATGATCGGAGGCTTTCTCCAGGACCCAGTCAATGACATAACAGATCATATCTTCCTGAAGATCCATATCGCCCACAATATCCATGTAGGCGACTTCTGCTTCAATCATCCAGAACTCGGTCAGGTGGCGGCGCGTTTTTGATTTCTCGGCACGGAACGTCGGGCCAAAACAATACACCTTACCGTGCGACATGCAGGCGGCTTCAAGGTACAACTGCCCGGTCTGAGCAAGGTACGCCTTGCCAATATCAAAATACTGCGTCTCAAACAGCGTCGAAGCGCCCTCCCCTATCGCACCGGTGAGAATCGGAGTGTCAATCAGGACATACTTGCGCTCATAGAAGTACTGACGAATGGCCTGGATAATCTCGTTTCGAACGCGCATGATGTGCCATTGCCGGGTCGAGCGTAACCACAGGTGGCGATGCTCCATCAGGAATCCGGTTGAATGTTCCTTCGGCGTTATCGGATACTCAGTCGCCACTTGCACGACTTTCAGGTCCTTAAGCAACAACTCAAATCCGCCGACCGATCGCGGCTCTTCTTTGACGGTGCCGCTAATTTCAATCGATGTCTCTTGCGTCAACTGATCGAAACGGTTGAAGACTTCTTCCGACACCTCGCTCTTGACGATGACGGCCTGAATCATTCCGGTACCGTCGCGGAAAATGATGAAGCGAATCTTCCCTGACGACCTGGTGTTATAAACCCAGCCCTTCAAGGTCACTTCCTGACCAACAAATTCGCTGATATTTTCAATGTGGCATGTGTTCATTCTTTATCTCGCTCTGTAAAAACTTTCGTTGAAAATAGGACATAAACTAGCTCACGCAAGCGATTTTTAGAGAAGAGGATGGCGGTTTTGAATGTCGGCTACGCCGTCTGTGCATTAAGATCGGCCACGGATGACCGGGGTCAGATGCGAAAAGCGGCTCACGATCGCAGACTTGAACGCCTCGATTCCGGCGACGAACCCGCCGCGGAGTTTCTGGACGATTGTGAAGGAATTGTCAAACCTCGTCACCGGTATTCGGCCTATCAGGCGCCCAGCGATTGTATGCATGGACGAACCATATTGCTGCGTCAGTCCGAGGCTCGCGGCTACTTCACGAACTTGTTGATTGCTGCGTCCGAAAGGAAAGGCAAGGCTGACAATTGCCTGACCGGTTAGCTCGGTAAGGACGCGTCGCGAAAGCTCAAGTTCGTTGCGAAGCTCGGTCTCGTTCAACGACGTCAGATCACAGTGTCGGTGTCCATGCGATCCGAACTGCACGCCTATTCCGGCAAGCTCGCGAATCTGGTCTTTTCCAAGATGTTGTCGACGCCCTCTCACAAGGAAATGGTCCCATTCATTGTGCTTCCCAATGTAAGCTGTCGGAATGAACACTGTAACAGATACTGACTGCTTCCGGAGAAGTGAGGCAATCTGCATCAGGTCGTCGTAACCGTCGTCAAATGTAATCGCAACCTTGGTGTGGTCGCGGAGCGCCTCGGCGGGCGTACCGACCGTCATTCCGCTTTCATTGATAGATTTCAGAAGTTGTTCAAAACGCCGGCATGAGATACTGCCAGTATCAATCCCCTTGGATTCCAAACTGTGAAGTAAGAGTATTCGCGGCGACGATTTGACTCGACGTCCCCAGAAGACCAAACTTATCGTGATGAAAGCGACTGCAAATCCCGAGATGATGAGCAGGTAAGCCATCAGCTATTGAGCACCGACCAGTCGACTTGTTTGACCAGTGATTCTTTCGCTGATCCGAGAGTGACCATCGTTAGGTACTTCTCGTCAAAGATCCGTTGTGCCATTGCGCGAACATCTTCTAGGGTAACAGCGTCGATTTCTGCGGCAGTTTGCTCGAGAGAAATAAACTGATTTGCAAAGAGCTCGTGGCGAGCAAGACGATTCATCCGATTATAGGATCCTTCCAGCGAGAGCAGCAGGTTCCCCTTCAACTGTGATTTTGTGTTCGCCACTTCCAATTCTGTGACCGAATTGGCTTTCACTTTGGCAAGCTCACCAAGGATTACGTTGAGAGCCTTCTTGGCCTTTTTTGTGTCAGTACCCAGATAGATTCCGAATAGACCGGTATCCTTGTAAAAATCTTGATACGAGTAGATGGTATAGACGAGCCCAAGTTCTTCTCGTACGGACTGAAACAACCGAGAGCCCATACCACTTCCCAACAAGGTGTTCAGAATTAACATCGCGTATTTGTTCTTGTCGGCGAAGCTAATGCTCGGAAATCCGAGACAGATATGTGTTTGATTGAGGTCGCGATTATGGACGATTCGTTTTCCCGGTTCGTACTCTGGTGCGGTGAGTGCCTCGGGTCCATTCGGTTGGTTGATCTTTAGCTTCTCGCGGGTCAACTCCACCAAATGATCGTGGTCAATCGCACCGGCTGCCGCGACGACGACCTTGTCGGTCGTGTAATTTCGCCGAATATAGTCCAGAACATCCGGACGAGTAAGCTTGCGAATGCCGTCTGCCTCGCCCATAATCGTTTGTCCCAGCGGATGGGCGCCCCACAATGCACCGGCAAAATAGTCATGCACAAGTTCGGCGGGCGTGTCAAACACGTCCTTGATCTCTTCACAGATGACTTCCTTTTCGCGTTCCAGTTCGGCAGGATCAAAGAGAGAATTTGTCACCAGATCAGCTAAGACATCAAAACCCGTATCAAAGTTCTCGTCGATGACCCGGCAATAGTAGCAGGTATTCTCGCGGCTGGTAAAAGCGTTAAGTGAACCGCCCAGAATCTCGAGACTCTGGGCGATTTCTTTTGCGGTGCGCTTCTCGGTACCCTTGAAGCACATATGTTCGATGAAATGTGAGATGCCGTTTTCACGCGGCATTTCATTGCGGCTACCGACATCGACCCAGATGCCGATCGAGGCCGATTTGAGATATGGCATACTTTCCGACACGACACGAATGCCGTTTTCCAGAGCTGTACGCCGGTACTCGCTCGGAGTCAATTAACGACGCTCCCGGCGCGGTCCGCCGCGATGTCCGCCGCTTTCGCGACGACGATATCCACCGCTGTCGCCGCTTCTCTCCTCCGGTTCAGGCATTCCTTCCGGGCGCGGAAGCAGCGCCTTTTTCGAAAGACGAATCTTACCATCCGGCTCGACGGACAACACTTTCACTTCGATGATATCTCCGACCTTCATAACGTCTTCGACATGCTCGATGCGGTGATGGGCAATTTCAGACACATGAAGCAGACCATCGGTGTTCGGGATAATCTCGACAAACGCGCCGAAATCGGCGATACGCTTGACCTTGCCCTGATACACCTTGTTTACTTCCGGCTCTTCCAACAGCGCGAGAATCGTATCGCGTGCCTTGATTCCCGCCGTCGCATCGACTGAAGCGATAACGACGGTACCGTCGTCGTCGATGTCAATCTTTGCGCCGGTAGCTTCGATAATCGAGCGGATCATCTTGCCGCCGGGTCCAATCACTTCGCCGATTCTGTCCTGCTTGATCTTGATCGTGATAATGCGCGGGGCATAGATCGAGAGATCAGTTCGCGGCGCCGCGATCGTCTGCTCCATTGCTTCAAGAATCTTAAATCGGGCGATCTTCGCCTTATCAAGCGCGTTGCGCATGATTTCGAGTGTTAAGCCGCCGATCTTGATGTCAAGCTGGAAAGCGGTGATCCCGTCGCGCGTGCCGGCAACCTTGAAATCCATGTCGCCGAAGTGATCTTCATTGCCGATGATATCGGTCAACACGGCATAACGACTGCCATCAAGCACCAATCCCATAGCAATACCGGCCACCGGGGCCTTGATTGGAACTCCGGCATCCATCAAGCACAGCGTGCCGCCGCAAACCGTCGCCATCGAAGACGACCCGTTGGATTCCATGATGTCCGAGACAATTCGAATTGTATACGGGAAGGCATCTTCCGCCGGAAGCACCGGCTCAAGCGAACGCTCGGCAAGTGCACCGTGACCGATCTCGCGCCGCCCCGGTCCGCGGTTTGGTCTGACTTCTCCGACTGAATACGGCGGGAAGTTATAATGCAGCATGTAGCTCTTCTTCGATTCGCCTTCAAGTGCGTCGACAATTTGCTCGTCCATCTTGGTGCCGAGAGTCGTCACCACAAGCGCTTGAGTCTGTCCGCGTGTGAAGATCGCTGAACCGTGAGTGCGCGGGAGTACGCCAACTTCGCAAACGATCGGTCGAATCGTATCGAGATCACGTCCGTCAATGCGCAGGCTACGATCGAGTATTCGCGCGCGCAAGTCATCCTGTTCGAGCTTCTCAAGATACTGCTTGATCCACATCTCGTTTTCAGGAAACTCCGTTTCCAGGGCTTTCAGGACGTCTTCCTTGATCTGGTTAACTGCGTCAGCGTGTGCCTGCTTGTCATGAATGTCGTGCGAAGCGACAATGCGATCTTTGGCAAGTGATTCAACACGGCCAAATAGCTCGGCCGGAATCTCCGGCAGGATCACCGGCGCCTTCGGTTTGCCGACTGCGGCGCGGATTTCGCTGACCATCTTGCAGATCTTGCGAATTTGTTCGTGACCGAATGCCAGAGCATCCAGCATTTGGTCTTCGCTGATCTCCGAGCAGCCGCCTTCGACCATCATAATATGCTCGGCAGTAGCGGCGATAACGAGGTTTAGATCAGAGATCTCGAGCTGGGCAAACGTCGGGTTTACGACGAACTCACCATCAACAAGCCCCACACGAACTGCACCAATCGGTACGGTAAACGGCACAGTCGCGATGTTCAAGCAAACCGACGTGCCGATGATTCCTAGAATGTCAGCGTCGTTTTCCTGATCCGAAGACAGTGTCGTCACCATCACTTGCACTTCATTGCAGTAGCCTTCAGGAAACAACGGACGGAACGGGCGGTCGATCAAACGGGCAGAAAGTATCTCTTTTTCAGAGGGACGTCCTTCACGCTTGAAAAAGCCACCGGGAATCTTTCCGGCAGCATAGGTCTTCTCGCGATAATCCACGGAAAGCGGGAAATAACCCTTGCCAAAATCCGGCTTGTCAGCGGCGCAGACTGCGGTCATACTGACCGTGTCGCCGTAACGAACCCAGCAAGAGCCATCGGCCTGTCGGGCGACACGACCGATTTCGACAGAGAGAGTCCGGCCACCCAGTTCAATTGAGAATGTTTGCATTAATTTTCCTTATCCTTCTACTAGTTCTTAGCGCCGCAGGTCGAGCTGACTGACCAAATGACGATATCCTTCTATGTCGTGCTTGCGCAGATAGTTCAGCAATCTTCTGCGACGTCCGACCATTTTGAGCAACCCGTAACGCGAATGCATATCCTTGGGGTTCTTTTGCATATGCAGGGTCATCTCGTTGATTCTCTGTGTCAGCAGCGAAATCTGAACTTCGGGAGAACCGGTGTCGGTGTCATGCAGCCGGAAATGGCTGATGATCTCTTGTTTCTTGTCTTTTGACAGTGGCACTGTTACTACTCCTTATTTTGCCTTATATCATAGTTCATTCTTATCATAGCTTCATCTTTGCCGATTTGTTCAATCAACTCCGAATCCCGCGCAAATCGCATCGGCGGGCGAAGATACGCGGTGGGAAATACTCTGACCGTCTTCCCGTACAAATCACCGGCGAAATCAAAAAGGTTGACTTCGAGGTCAAACTCCGGTTGCGGCGTCTCGCCAATATACATCATTCCGGACAGCTTGTCAGACCCAATTAAAGAATACGCACCGTAAACACCCGGTTTTGGAACAATTTTATCCGGCGGCAATTTGATGTTTATGGTCGGAAAACCCAGTTTCCGGCCCATTCCCTTGCCGTGGACGACCTGGCCGGACAATTCCAACTCATGACCCAACAAAGCTGTTGCCCGTTCATATGCCCCTTCCGCAATGAGGCTGCGAATCCGACTGCTATTGACCATCTCGCCTCCCACCAGCACCGGTGCCAAAGACTGCAATTCGAACCCGTATTGTGGTGCCATGCCCTCCAGAAAGTGCACATTGCCCTCGCGTTTGTGGCCAAAGGCATGGTTGAAACCGATGACGAGAACCGACATCCTGAGCCCGGCCAACAGATAGCGCACCAAAAAGTCGGTTGCACTAACACTCGCCAGGTCCCGGTCAAATCGCAGTATCACTATCGCATCCAGCAGACCGCCTTGCTGCAGAATGCGAATCTTTTCTTCTGTCGTCGTCAGTAGTTTTGGCGCTCTGGCCGGGCTGATCGTCAGCGAAGGGTGAGGATCAAATGTCACCAGGATCGACTTGAGGCCGCGCACTTTGGCTTTTCGCGCCAGTTCGTAGATTATCGACTGGTGGGCTAAGTGAATGCCGTCATAATTGCCGATCGTGACCGCGCTGCCGTTAGCAACCGTCGGAGCCGCCTCGTCGATGGAACGGAATACCTGCACCTACATTACCCTGACATATTCGACAACTGTTTCATCCGCCATTCCACGCAAGGTATCGCTTCCGTAGAGTGCTCGTCCAACTGCCAGCAGGCGATTGTCGGCATTACGTAGAGCAACTAAATCTCGCGGACGAATGCGGATATCCATATTGATCACATCGAGGCCGCGGATCGGTACGCCGCGATCCACGAAGTTTTCCCGCTCTGCAGAGACGTAGATGATTGGTAGATTCAAGACACGCTCGATTGAGCCGAAACTGCGCAAGAACCGCTCATCCGTGAGTAATCCGGAAGTATCAGCCTCATGCTGTTTTGCCGCCAGTTCCAGATCCGCCATCAGAATCGCGTTTGCGACATCCAATCCGCCGATGCTCGTTCGCCGCAGCCCATAGATGTATCCGCCACAGCCAAGTTGCTCGCCCATGTCGTGGGCCAGACTGCGAATGTAGGTGCCGGACGAACAGCGCACGCTAATATTTAGAACCGGATATGAGTAGCTTACAATGCGCAGTGACTCGATGTGTACACTGCGAGTCTTGAGCTCTACTGGAATGTTCTTCCGCGCATAGTCATAGAGGGGCTTTCCCTTGTATTTCAGGGCCGAGTACAGCGGTGCCCGCTGTTCGATCGTACCAACAAATTGACTGGCCACTGCTTCGACATTTGACAGTTTCGGTATCGGTGCATTTTCGACCGGCGTGATTTCACCGTTTCGGTCATAGGTCGCTGATTTCCCGCCCAGCATAATCTGTGCTTCATAGCTCTTGCTCGCTTCGCTCAAAAATTGCGCCAGGCGAGTTGCCTTGCCGAGGCAGACCACGAGCAGTCCCGTGGCCAGCGGATCCAAAGTCCCGCTGTGTCCTGCCTTTGAGACCTTGAGAAGGCGCTTAACTCGATTTACGGCGTGCGCCGAAGAGATCCCCTCGTGCTTGTCGATCAGTAGAAATCCGTTCATAGTCCCAGCGCCTCGTGAATCTGCTCCAACACCCGCTCCTTTGCCTGTGCAAACGGGAGCGGCACCGTGCAACCAGCGGCGTTGCGATGCCCTCCGCCACCATGGACCGCGGCGATTGATGCCACGTCATAGTCTTCGTGACAGCGAAGTGACACCTTTGTGCGTGTCGGCTCGATTTCGCGTAACAGGGCACCAATTCTGACACCCCTTGTGTACAGCGAGTACTCCGAAAGTCCCTCTAATTCATCAGAACCGTTGACATACTTGTCGCGAATCGTCTTGTCCGACAGCAGCAGACAACTCCGGCCATCGTGATGCAATTCCATTTTCGCCAGCAGTTCGCCCAGCATGCGAAGCTGGCTCGATTCATACGTTGCATAGAGTGCATCACTGATTTTCTTTGTCGAAGCGCCCTGCTCCAGCAGGTCCGCGCATACGCGCATCGCCTGGGGATTCGTGCTACCAAACCGAAACCGACCGGTATCGGTCAGGATCGCCGTAAACAACTCGTCGGCAACGTCGCTGTCAATGTGCACTTCGGCAGCTTTGAAGAGCTCGTATACCATGATCCCAACCGCCGCCACCGACTCGTCAACCCAATTAATGCTTCCGTACAACGTGTTACCGCGATGGTGATCGATATTGATGATCTCACAATCGGGCGAGAGTAGGTTGTGGACGTTGCCGATTCGGTTAAGATCCGGTGACTCCAGGATTACGGCGAAGTCAAACTTCGGATACTCCGTGCCGGCATCATAGACATTCACAGCCGGATGTTTGCCAAGGAAAGCGTATTTGGGAAATGCACTGTCGTGGTTGATGATCATTGGATCGCCGCCCAGACGTTTGACCAGTGCATACAGCGCCAGTTGTGAGCCGACAGAGTCTCCATCAGGGCTGATATGCGAGACGATCAGAACTCTGCCGCCTTGCTTCATTCGAGCGATGATGCTTTTGATTAGGTTATTCCGGTTCGTTGTCATCCGGCTTGTTCTCATGAATTTGGTCGAGCAGGTGCTGTATCCGCAGACCTTGGTCAATGGACTTGTCGATTTCAAATCGCAAACTTGGAACCCTGCGAATATGCAGGATCTTACCCAACTCTGACTGAATGAAGCCCTTTGCGCGGTCAAGCGTCTTGTTCGTTTCTCGCCGTACCAGCGTATCGCCGAATACCGAATAGTACACGACCGCCTCGCTCAGGTCACGGGTCACGGTCACCTCGGTGATGGTGATCATTCCGACATGCGGGTCCTTTAGCTTACGCTGGATGATCTCCGAGATGATCTCCTTGATCTGGACGCGTAGACGATCAGTGCGTTTGGTATCCGCCATTAGTAGTCTACTCTCTCAATATCAATTATGTTGACTTCGGGATTGGAGGCAACAAAGGACTCTACTTGCGACAAAACCTGATCCAGAAACTGACCCTCGTTGGCAACAATCGCGACACCAAGCGTGGCGCGCTGCCAGAGGTCGTTGTCGTCAACTTCAGCCACGGAAACGTTAAATTTATTCTTCAATCGGTCCTTGATCGCTTTGATGACATGGCGCTTTGATTTCAGTGAACGCGACTGCGGAATGTGAAGTACAATTCGAAGCGTGCCGAGGTACATTGGTCTTAGAGCTTACGGGCAATCTCCACCGTCTCGAAGGCCTCTATCAAATCGCCTTCCTTGACATCGTCATAGTTTTCAACCTTGATGCCGCACTCCAAGCCTGCTGCCACTTCACGCGCGTCATCCTTGAACCGTCGCAATGAGTGGATGTTGCCGGTATAAATCGCGATGCTGTCGCGAATAATACGGGCACGGTCGCTCTTGTGTATAATTCCGGACTGAACCGAACAGCCGGCAATGACACCAACCTTCGGCACTCGGAATAGGTCTTTCACCATCGCGACACCGGTAATGCGCTCTTCGTGATCCGGCTCAAGCAATCCTTCGAGTGCCTTGCGGATATCGCTTTCGACTTCATAAATGATAGTATACAGGCGAACATCGATCTTTTCGCGAGCCGCAACCTCACGGGCGCGCGAATCCGGCCGCACGTGGAACCCAATGACAATTGCATCGGAAGCGGCAGCCAGAAGGATATCAGACTCGGTGATTGCGCCTACGCCATGGTGGATCACATTGACCCGCACTTCTGAAGTACTGATCTTCTCGAGAGTGTCGCGCAATACCTGAACGGAACCATCGACGTCGCCCTTGATTACGATGTTGAGGTCCTTGATCTGACCCTCTTTGATTTGATCGTAGACATTCATCAGGCTGACGCGCTTGATTTGGCGATACTCCTGTTCACGCTTGATCTGCTGGCGCTTAAGTGAAATCTCGCGAGCTTCTGATTCACTGCCGACTGCCATAAACGAGTCACCCGCCTGGGGTACACCCGACAGTCCAACTACCTGCGATGGCTCACCCGGTAAAACCTGTTCTTGCTTCTCACCCTTGTCATTGATTAAGGCGCGAACTCGGCCGGCAAAGTTACCAGCGACGATCGGATCGCCGACATAAAGAGTGCCTTTGTCGACAATGATCGTCGCGACTACGCCGCGACCTTTGTCAAGCTTGGCTTCGACCACAGTTCCGCGCGCAAGGTGATCGGGATTGCTCGTCAACTCCAGAACTTCCGCCTGAAGTAAAATCATTTCCATTAACTTGTCGACGCCGGCGCCGGTCTTGGCCGACACTTCGACGTAAATTGTCTTACCGCCCCACTCTTCCGGAACAAGATTTCTTCCGGCAAGCTGTTGTTTGATATGATCCGGCTTAGCGCCCGGTTTGTCCATCTTGTTAATCGCCACGATGATCGGAACATCGGCGGCGCGCGCATGGTCAACCGCCTCAATTGTCTGCGGCATTACACCGTCGTCGGCAGCGACCACCACAACGACAATGTCCGTGATATGTGCACCACGGGCGCGCATCGCCGTGAACGCTTCATGGCCCGGAGTATCAAGAAACGTGATTTCTCCGGACGGTGTTGCCACCTGGTATGCGCCAATATGTTGGGTGATCAGTCCTGATTCGCCGGCAGCGACGTTGCTCTTGCGAATAAAATCGAGAAGTGAGGTCTTGCCGTGATCGACGTGCCCCATGATGGTGACAATCGGAGCACGCGGCTTCAGATCGCCGTCGTCATCATCTTCGTCTTCTTCTTCTTCTATCCCGATTTCTTTGACTTCTTCAATCTCGAGACTGTACTCGAGAGCGAGTGTCTCAATCGTCGTCAAATCGAGCCGCTGATTGATGGTCACCATCATACCCAACTCCATGCACTTGGCAATCAAGTCGGCGGGCTTCACGCCAATGATGGCCGCCAGCTCCGCAAGCGACATGTATTCAGTAACCTGAATTACATTGGTCTCTTCTTCGACCACGGTGCCATCTGGCTTTTCGCGGCGTTTGTATTTCTTCACACGTTTGCCAAGATCGATCTTCGCCATCGTCTTTTTGACGGCAGCCTTCACGTCGGCAACATTAATGTCCGTGTGGCGTTTCTTTTTCTTGCGGTCGCGTTTCTTCTTCCGAAGCTGCGTCAATTGCCGTGCATTGCGCTCGATAATCTGCGGCTTTGAGACGATCTTCTCCGTGCCGGCCGCTTCAGCTTCCTCGAACACCTCAAAGACCTTCTCGGCGGCATCCTGCTGGATCTTCTTGCGGCGATCGATCTCCAGTTTGACCGATTCCTTTTCGGCCGAGAACTTCGATGCAATTGCCGCCAGCACTTCGTCGTCAGCAGTCGACATATGCGACTTGACGTCGAATCCCAACTCGCGAACCAGCTTTACGATCGCGTCAGAGGAGATATTGTAATCTTTGGCAACTTCGTATAAACGCTTCTTACCCATGCTCCACTTTCACTGTTGAGGGACCATCCCTGATTCACCCCAACCGGCCCGTCGGCACTGTTACTATTTCTCTTTGTCTCCACCCGCATCGTCGTCGATCTTGTCGTCGTCGACAAAGAGGTCTTTGATACTCTTCGGACCTTTCTTCTTCTTTGGCTGATCCAGTACTTCTTCCTCTTCACCCTCAAGCTGGTCGGCCTCGGCTTTGTTAGCCTGAAGCTGGAATATATACTCGCGAGCCGCCTCGATGATCTGATCAGCCTTCTTCGGGCCAATCCCTTCGATTTCCGTCAACCGGGAAGCCGGCACTTCGAGAATGTCTTGCACGAATTTGTAATCGTTCTCAATCAGTTTCTTGATCGTTGCGTCGCCAATTGAGAGCTTCGACACTTCGACCTTTGACTCGGCTTCCTCGCGTTTCTTGTCAAAGAAGTCGGTCTCGGAAAGTATATTCACCTTCCAGCCGGTCAACTTGGCCGCGAGGCGGGCATTCTGACCGCCCTTGCCAATCGCCAAAGACAACTGGTCGTCTTCTACGACAATCACCATCGTGTTCTCTTCCGAGACTGTCTCGATGCGAACGACTTTGGTCGGCGCCAAAGCGCGAGTAACGAAGATTTCCGGATCCGGGTGATACGGCACGATATCAATTCGCTCGTTATTGAGCTCGCGCACAATCGCCTGGACGCGGACGCCTTTGACGCCCACGCAAGCGCCGACTGGATCGATGCGCTCGTCAGCAGAACTCACGGCAACCTTTGCGCGTTCCCCGGGTTCACGGGCAACTGCCCGGATTTCGATGATGCGCTCGAATATTTCGGGCACCTCGAGTTCAAACAACCTGATCAAGAATGAATTGTTTGCGCGGGACAATACAACCTGCGGGCCGCGTTGTTGTTTCTGAACTTCGCTGATAATCGCGCGCACTCGGTCGCCCTGCCGATATTTCTCTTTCGAGATCTGTTCTTTCACCGGTATCACTGCTTCGGCGCGACCCAGGTTGACAATAATATTTCCTTTATCAACCTGCTGTACCGACCCGGTAACCAGCTCGCCGATCTTCTTGGAGTATTCGTTGTAAACAGTCTCGCGCTCGGCCTCTCGTACCTTCTGTATCAGGATCTGTTTGGCGGAAGCTATCGCATTGCGGCCAAATTCCTCAAACGGGATATCGATTTCAACTTCGTCGCCGACTTCGGCGCTGTCATCTATATCCATGGCATCGAGCAGCGATATCTCCGTGTAGGGATTATCTACCGACTCAACAACCATTTTCACCGCGTGCATCTTGATCTCGCCGCTCTTCCGGTCGATGTCAACCGTAATATTGTCGCCATCGCCATACTTCTTCTTGGCGGCAGTGACCAGCGAAGACTTCAGGGTATCGATTACGTAATCGATCTCCATGTTTTTTTCAGCGGCGATCTGATTGAGCGCCTCAATGACATTATACTCCATCAACTACTCCGAATAGGATCAAAATATTATCTTGCCCCTCACGACATTTTCCAGAGGAAAATCGGTCTCTCCCTCATCTGTCATTAGAGTCAAACGCTTATTCTCTACCTTAACGATCTCGCCTGCGATTTCTACCGTTCGATCATCGTGCTTAAAGAACAACTTTATCTCTTCGCCGATCTTCCGGCGAAAATCCGCCTCTGTCGTCAGTGGCCGATCGAGACCTGGAGAAGACACTTCCAAAGTGTATCGACCCTCTAGTGGATCTGCTGTTTCCAGTAAGAAAGAGACTCCCCTGGATATTGCGGTACAATCATCCAAGGTAATCCCGCCTGGCTTGTCCACCAGTAATCTAAGCAGCGCGCTTGACTTTCGCTGTACTAATTGAAGTTCGACCAGCTCAGCCCCCGCTTCCAAAACGACCGGTTCAACAATGGCCGTCAGCTTTCCCTCGATCTCTATCTGGTACGAACTCTTCATCTTAAAAACAAATTCCACGGCACTGACCGTGGGAATTGCATATGATACGAATATCCGGTCTCGAGCGCAACAAAAATAATACGGGCGAATTCTCATGTACCGCAACAACTTCCAAGGACAGTCCCAGTACCGAGCGGCGGGTTCCGCCTATCGCTCCAGAATACGCTGCCGACCACAGAGCATTTGTCATTCGATTTTAACCGTCGTATATTGCTGCTGTGATTAGAGATAAGTTCGATGTCGTTGTGATAGGCTCGGGCCCGGCCGGAAACTGGGCCGCAATCCAGGCCTGCAAACTTGGGAAAAAGTCCGCCATTGTAGAAAAGAATGCAGTCGTTGGCGGCGTCTGCGTTCACACTGGCACGCTACCTTCAAAGACCCTGCGCGAAACTTCCTTGTACTATGATGGCCTCAAGAAGCGGTCATTTTACGGTTTTGAGATCGCATTCAAAAAGAACGTTACCATCCAGGAACTGATGCATCGCAAGAATATCGTTGTCGAGAACGAGATGATGGTGATAATCGACCAACTCCACCGTAACGGCATCTCGCTCTTCGGTGGTGCTGCGCGATTCCTTGATCCGCACCGAATCGGAGTTTTTCAAGGTGACACCCAGGTCGCTGAACTTGAGTGCGAGTTCGTCGTTATTGCAACCGGCACGCGGCCAATGCACCTGCCCGGACTTTACTATGATGGCACGCGCGTTTTTGACGGCGAGTCGATACTTGACTTAAAGGATATTCCCGAGCGGATGGCGATTCTGGGCGGCGGCGTGATCGGCTGCGAATGGGCAAGTATCTTTTCGAAACTCGATATTAAGGTCACTCTCATCGATAAGCGCGATCGACTCCTGAGCTTCCTGGACGCCAAGTTTGCCGAAACACTCTTCGAGTTAATGAGCGATGGCGGAATCGATGTGGAACTTGGATCCCCGGTCAGCAATATCACCGCCACTGACACAGGCGTTTCGCTGACGCTCGAAAATAACAAAGTAATCAAGTCTGATGTCCTGCTTGTCACCGCTGGTCGGCTCGGTAACACTGACAAACTCGATCTTGGCAAAATCGGGTTAAAGACTGACAGCTACCAGATCATCGCCGTGGACGGCAATTTCCGCACCAAGGTGAAAAACGTTTATGCTGTCGGTGATGTCATCGGCTTCCCATCCCTTGCCTCGACTTCGATGGATCAAGGCCGACGCGCAACATTGTCGGCATTCGGGGGGAATGCAAAAACCCGCAAGAAAGTGCCTCTTCCCTTTGGAATCTACACCATCCCGGAAATCTCCTATGTCGGCGAGACCGAGGAATCACTCCAGCAGAAAAAACGCGCCTACGAAACCGGCATCGCCCACTTCTTTGAATTGCCACGCGGGCAAATCAACAATGATCACGATGGTATCTTGAAACTGATTTTTGACCGCAACACGCGCAAACTGCTGGGTGTTCATATCATCGGCGAACGCGCCACCGAAATAATCCACATCGGCCAAGCCGTTATGTCATTCGGCGGTACGATTGATTATTTTGCTGACACGGTATTCAACTATCCGACAATCGCCGATGCGTACAAAACGGCGGCACTGAATGGGCTAAACAAGCTGGGTGTAATCGGTCAGCCGGTCGCGAAGAAACTCAAAAGTCAGATCTAAGTCGAGAGCTGGCGAATCGGAATGGTAATCACTCTATTCCACCCACACCTTGGCAATCGTCCAACTCACAGCGCGTTCATCATAGCACAGCTGAAAGAAATTCGAAGTCGAATCTACTATCGCAAAATACCGGAGTTTCGCCTGACCGACATCCGAAGTCCAGTCTCCCGTGATACGATCAATCTTGTAGGTCTTGCCCTTCCAACGAAATCTGCACGGTTTGAGACTGCGCCGCTCGAAGACAGCTATCACTTCAATTTCGTCATCAAGATTCTGGTACATTCCGTCTCTCAAGAATCTGCTGCAACCTGAATGTGAAATCGCATTACATTCGCCGCATTAAACCAACGACTTTACCGGCAAGATAGAAGCCAGGTGCATTCTTCTCTACGATGATTGGACCAAATGCTTCATTCTCCGGCTCAAGTCGAACTCGCCGTTTTTCAGGGTAGAACCGTTTGACGGTTGCCTCGTCACCGATCACTGCCACAACGATGTCGCCCGGTTCGGCTGAAGACTGCTTCTTTACCAGAACAAAATCGCCATCAAAAATACCGGCGTTCTTCATGCTCTCCCCCCTCACTTTTAGCGTGAACAAGTCTCCCGATGGAAGGAATGAACGATCGACAACAATCCGGTCCGAGATGTTCTCTTCAGCGAGCATTGGTTGACCGGCCGGAACCTCTCCGACCAGTGGAACCATAACGGCATCGGTGATGCTCTCCTTTACTAGCCGTATCCCGCGTGATACCGCGGCAGATTTTTCGATGTAACCTTTTCTGATTAGCGCCTTTACCAGGTCACGAACCGCGTTGGTGGAGCTAATCCCAAACGCCTCGCCTATCTCCCGAATTGTCGGCGGTCGACCTTCCCGATTTATGCGCTCCTCGATGTACCGATAAACCTCGCGCTGGCGATCAGTGAGATCTTCATACGGGGACATTGATTCCTCCTAACTTCCAATCTAGCTCCCCGCAATACATACTGCACGCGTGTGCAGTCGTCAATCTTTTTTATCGATAATTTTCAAAAAAAGTGTATCGCTATCGTCATTCGGCTTGTATAAATCTACAAATTGGCCGAAAACTGCGGTAACAATTGAACTATCAGAGGTTTAGCCTTGTCGATGAATGTTAAATTTGAATTAGCCAACATTGTTAAGAATCTCCGAAGATTCACCGCCGCCTTTGCGATCGGAGCCTTAGCATTTACCACCGCATCTGCCAAAGAGGACGTCGAAGTCATCGGAGGTCAATTCGACTTCGGGTATGTCCCCTTTGGCTCCACTATCAAACACCGGGCGACTTTGGTCAATCAATGCGATACAATCGTCACCATCACCCGCGTCGTCCCGGGATGTGGCTGCACACAGATACCGCTTAAGAAGAAACAGCTCGCGCCCGGCGAATCACTTGAAGTCGAGATATTGCTCGAAACGAACAAGATTCGCCAAGGTAGCTTCCAGAAGGCACCGGTTTTCTATACTGACAGTCGAGAGACGCCAAGAATGACAGTCACTTTGACAGGCATCAACTTGAAATCGAACGATCCACAACCTCCGATCAAGGTCACGCCGGAGTTGGTTCACTTGAAGAAGGATGCAGACAGCGCACCGGGGCAGATTGAGATTGTCAACAACACCAGCAAGAACATCATGCCTCGAGTCGCGGACGGCGGCAAACCGAGCTTCCTCGACATTGAAATGCCATACCGGCAAATAACACCTGGCAAAATGGAAACCATGCGCGTAAAATTGAGAGCCGGCATGGTAAGTGAAGATAAACTTGATGAATCGATTACCGTGATCTTCAATGACCAAAAGCAATCACGATTTACGATTCCGATTTCCATTACCCGTTAGTCTTAGACTAGTTGATTCAATCTTGTAGGAGTTGAAATGAGAGCTAAATACATGATGCTGGGAATGACACTGGCCCTTTGCACCGGTGTCCTCTTCGCACAACAACGGGGACCTAAAGCACTGGTCGTCGAGCCGAGATTCGATATGGGTTACATGCCGCAGGGCGCAAAGGTTGCGCACACCTTCTGGGTCAATAATATTGGCACGGACAGTCTGCGCATTCACAGCGTACAAGTAAGTTGCGGCTGTACGAAAACCACCAATCCGACCAGCGCCATCGCGGTCAATGACAGCGTTCCGATCGAAGTAGTCTTTGATATCGGTACTCGCCGCAAGGTACAGAACAAGACAGTCAACGTCAGTTGCAATGACCCGATCAGCAGTTCGCTTGAGCTCGCGTTTACTGGCTATGTCCATGAAGACAAAGAGTCAATTGGCCCGGTCAAAATCACAAAGAATGAGAAGCTGAACCTGACGAACGCCGACTTTGGGAAGACAATCATGGTCGAGTTTGAGAATCGTACAAGCAACGAAATTCTCCCGCGCGCCGTAATCTGGCCGACCGAGGTCTTGTCACTGGAGATGCCGAAAGTACCGGTTCCGCCGAACGGGATCGGCAAGATATTGGTCAAGATGAAGGCGGCTCCGCCTCAAAAGAACTACACGAAATCATTCACGATTGAATTCAATGACGCTTCAAAGAGCCGTTATACGATCCCTGTCCGCGTTGCCGAGTCTCTAAGCTCCGCCAAAGCGAATCTGCAAAAAGGCTCATAAACAACGGGAGAATGCATCTTGACAGTTTACGCTTTTGGCATTAAACTACTTCATTGTAGCAATTCACTTCGGAGGATTACTTGAGAAAACTCGTCAGCACATGTCTGCTTTGCTTAGTTATCTGCGGCATTGCACTGGCGCAGACGCCCGGTCAAACAACCCAGAACACGCCCAGCGCAGTTCCACCAAGCAAAGCCAAAATATACATTGATAACACGGACTTTAACTTCGGCTGGATCCCGAGTGATTCTTACATCAGCCACGCATATTGGATGCACAGCCGCGGCCAGGATTCGCTCAAGATTCTTAGCGTCCGCCCTGGCTGAGGATGCACTAAGGCGCCTCTGCAGAAAGAGGTGATCGCTGTCGGTGACAGCGGCTCGGTTGAACTGATATTTCACGCCACGGCAACTCAGAGAGGTATCTTGGCCAAGAGTGCGACGGTGACGTGTAATGATAACGATCGCTCGACTTTACAATTGAGGCTGAATGTAAAGATCTATAACGGCGAGTCCCCGGATTCATTGTCGACAGTCAGTCTGTCAGCGACTCGCTTGAAATGGAATGCGGACGAAAAAGCGAAGGAACAGAAGCTTCTCGTGAAGAACATCTCTTCTGCTCCTGTCCGGATGAAGCTGGTCAGCCAGCCGGTTGGTTTTGTCGAAATTGCCTTGCCCGATGATGAGATCAAACCGGGCAAGAGCAAGGAAGTCAAGGTCAAGGTTGACAGACTTTTCGCTGAAAGTGAGTTCAAGAAGTCATTTACCATTGAACTCTCCGATTCGGCCAAAACAAGATTCACTGTTCCCGTAACCTACGGGGTCACAGAAATAGCAGCTCCGGTCACCAGACCTGGGCCGGCGAAAAAAGTGCCTTACGTCGATACGACGAAGGCTGGCGCTTCTGTCCAACCGGGCGGCAAGAAATAAGCCAACCCTTTAGGACAGGTAAGGAACTGAGCGCCGATCACACGATTGGCGCTTTTTTTTCGGAGTGTCTTGCAGGTTGCGAACAAGCCTGCAAAACCACCATTAGGTATCAAGAGTTTTGGATAGAACGAACAACTGGAGGATAGATTGAGAAAAGTATTCAACATTGCGATTTCACTTCTGATGCCCTCTCTGCTTTTCGCACAAGCGAAGACGCCGGAACTGAGCGCATTTCCACCAAGCAAAGCTAAGGTTCAAGTAGGTGAGGTTAGTTTCGATTTTGGCCACATGCCCAACGATGCCAGCGTCAGCCACTCCTACTGGCTTCACAGCCGCGGCGAAGACTCCCTGAAGATCTTGCGAGTCAAACCTGCCTGCGGTTGCACTAAGGCGCCGCTTAGAAAAGAAGTCGTGGCAGTTGGTGATAGTGGCGAGGTCGAACTGGTATTTCGAGCCAACCCCGGACAGAGAGGAAATGTCACAAAAACTGCGACGGTAACCTGCAACGACAACAACATGGGTAATTTTCAGTTGAAGTTCAGTGCTTCGATCTATCCCAACGAACATCCCGACTCATTGGCACCCCTGACTCTTTCCGCAGGTTCCGTTAAGTGGGATCAAGCCTCCAAAGGCAGTTCTCAGTCGATCGTAATGAAGAACGTCTCCAGATTACCGGTGAAACTCTCTGTCGTCGCCAGTCCCAAGGGATTTGTCGACTTAGACATGGATGCCAGAGAGATTCCGCCGGGTGGAACCAAAGAACTGAGATTCTCGATATCGAAGAATTTCACGGGCCAGGACTTTACCAAGTCGTTCACCTTTGAGTGCAGTGACGCCGCAAAAACCCGCTACTCTATTCCAGTTGTTTTGTCAGCTCAAGTCGCAGCAATTGCACCGCCACTGCAAAAGACTGCGGGTACCAAGTCGAACGCGAGCGACAACACCAAGGGCTCAAATTAGTCCGATCTTCCGTCACGTCGAGCATACGGAAGGTTCTTTCAAGCCGCCGGAACGAGCATCCGGCGGCTTTGTTTTATGCTTCTGGAGATTCGTGATTTAGGATCGGCAACCTCGGAAATCAGTCCTTTAGGCGGATCTTCTTGAGGAAGTTTCGGTAAGCCGCTTCTATCTGGCTTCGAGATACGTTCACGCCGGCGTTATGACCGCCTTGAATTTCAATGAATTCCTTGGGTTCGTTTGCAGCATTGTAGAGTTTGCGACCCAGGTGAAACGGAACAATCTCGTCCGACGGACTATGAATCACCATTACCGGTGTATGCAGCTCACGAAGGATAGACTCCGAATCGAATTGTTCCCGCAAGAGCAATTTGGTAGGAAGAAACGGGAACTGCAGGTGAGCGATATCGTGCATGGCGCTGAAGGTTGACTCAAGGATGAGTCCATCAACCTGATACTTTGTCGCAAACTTCGCAGCCACCGCCCCGCCAAGTGATCGACCCATCGCGACAACTTTGATCTCCTTCCCCCTGTACCACGCCCTCATTGTGTCCGCTAAGACCGCTAGATCGCGTTCGATCGCCTCTTCCGATGGTTCACCTTCTGAATCAAGATAACCCCGATACTCAAACGCAATAACGCTCGCGCCGAGATTGTACCATGTCAGATAGAGGTCAGTGTTCGCCGAAATGTTGTCGGCATTGCCGTGGAAGCAGACGACAACCATTTGAGTTTCGGTGTTCGGAATTCGCCATACCGTGAATCTGACACTGTCGGACGAGGCAAATTTATATGCCTCAAACGGCATTCCGGCTCCTACCGGTGTCGCGAACACTTTGGGGTTGGGATGATAGATTATCTTCCGCTGCCAGAAGTAGGCCGCTGCGCATATTGCCAAGTATGCCGCCGCGAGGGTCAGTAGTGCCGTCAGCAATGCTCGCTTAGGTCGCGTCACGCTTTAGCGCAGTAAATCGTTTTCGATTTTCGCTTCCCACTCCGGATTGGAAATCTCGCCTTTAATTGTGGAGTGGACTAATCGGTAATTGCCGTAGCCGTCGAGGTCGACAAACAGACAATAATCGTTCCCTGTTTGACCCGGAAGACGATCATAGTACCAGCGCTCGAACGGTTTTTGACCCATTGACGACGGGTGCCTTTCGATGTTGTCCGGGTTGCCATAGGTAATATAGACGCGGCCGCGATCGGTCTTCCAGCCATCATCCTTCGTAACCAGTGTGGTCGAGTAATACTGGTTTGCATACGCAAATCTGCGGAAGATCTCATTCTTGAATTCGTTTACCGGGCTCCCCGGCTTCGGATTCTTGCGATCCCAAAACTGCGCCAAAAATGCCTTTTTGCCGTCAAGATCCAAATCGCGATACATGTCCTTCTCTTCTGAAGTACTGATGTACTTAATCACCTGCTCCATCAGTTGTGCATCGCGGTCAGTAAATGCAGAAGAGTCGGCCATGGTCGGAGCGAGTTGCTCAAAACCATAAATCATCATGAACTTCTTTGCGGCTGAAGCCTTGAGCCCTGTTGCCAAGTCTTTGATTTCGATGTGCAGCTCGTACGCTCCCCCTGGAATTCCCTTCACCGGCACAGCATCTGTCAAGACTGCCGTGGTGCCAGGCTTCTTATGAGTCCGCAATGCATACTTCCGCAATTCGTAGCCAAATGCATCATGGAGCGTTGCCTGAACGCTAAACTCATTACTCGCATCCGCCTTGTCGGATAGATTGTAGACTTCGGTATAGTAATAAATCAAGGAGTCTTCGTTGGAAAAATAGCGATTGGGATTGGGCAGAACACGACGATTAGCCTTTATCAACGATGAAATGCTTGAAGTTGTGTCCAGAGACTGAATATCATAAGCCATCTCCAGATCAGACATCTTCAAGTCGTCTCCGGAGAAGTCGCGGACATTGAGTTCAAACGTGGCAATCCCGCTCCGTTTCGTTACGGCATCGACCGCTGTAACCTTCAGATTGTACCTGCCAGGTGCTAACAGAAGCGGAAGCACATCGAAAATTCTCACATCTTTCTTGTAAGCGTCCTCAAGGAAGCGCACAGACATGGGAACAAATCGCGAAGCGCTGTCTGCTAACACGCCGTTCTTGTCAAATGCCTCAACATAGAGAAAACCGATGGCTTCAAAGACTCCCTCTTTATCCTCAAACTGGAAGTCAGCGCGTTGAAAGGCGCAGTAAACCTCGACATAGCTCTTAGTCCGGTCCTGGAAATGAAGATAAGACGAGCCATCCGCCCAAATACGGATTGGATCAACCAGAGCCTGGGCCATTGCTGTTCCTGCCAAGCTCGCCAGCAGACACGTCACAATCAAAAAGCGTTTCATGCTCTCACCATCTCCCTTACTCTACTCCTAAGGTCCCATGCTTCCGCGGCTGCGCCAGTCTCCGTCGTAGGGATACTGCAATTGGAAGTCGCCGTCACCGCGGTCGTCAACAAAGTAAAATTGTCGTCGTTGACTATAATAATACCAGATCTGATAGGGCTTCCTACCCAGCTCAAACGGGTATCGGTCAATTTGATCAGGTTCCCCCCACCGAATGTAGATCGAACCGCGATCGGTCAACCAGCCCTCGCGATTTATCGTCGAGTAATATTGGTCAGCATAGCGAATGCGGCGATAGTATTCTTCTCGAAACTCGTTTTCTGCTGTTGTCGGAGTCGGGTCCTTAGTCTTCCACCAAGCCTCGAACGCCGCTGTTCGCTCTGAATCAGGCGCCGCGAGCAGAGCTTTCTTTTCATCCTTGGCGACGACATATTTGAGCTGCTCAACCGCATATTCAAAATCGTTCTTTATCAAGGAAGCCATCGACCACTTAAGTATGAACCTCGCCTCGCGACGGGAAATCTGTTTTCCGCCTGCCGCAAGCTCGACCTCAAGCGAGTAGTCCCCGGGAACCAGGCCGGAGACATCCAGAAACTGTGTCGTCGCAATAACTGCCGAATCTATCGTTATCGGAATTGTCTTTTCGGTGATCAACCCGGAACGCTTCGACTTAACCATCGTAAGCAAATCAACTTCTTTGCCAACGTAATCAGCAACATACAGCTCGCAGTAAAACCCGACCTTCTGCAGCTCGCCGTCCAGCGAGCGCTCAACGCTCGGTACCGCCGCAATCCCACCCTTGTTGAACGGAGAACTGGCATCGACCGACGCAACTTCCTGAACAAACTGAATGTCGGAAACGTCTCCGCTCAGACGATATTCCGGACTCTTGATTTTGGCCTCAATCGATGACGCCTCATTTGAGTTGTGGTCGATCAACTTGCATTTCATTTCGAACTCACCGGCGGGAAGCGGTAATGATACTTGATTGATCAGGAAACCGACGTCGGAATGTGTTAGCTCATAGTTTTCGAGCACGTAGTTACGTTCTACCGAACGGCCCGTGACCTGTTTGTCCTTGTCGCCGCTGATAATGATGCTGATCTCGTAATTTGCCACATACTTGTCGCCCTTTTTTACATAGTGCAAACCGTCATTAAAGATCTTGTAATAAACCTCGAGGCGATTGCCCCCCGTATCGGCGAAAACTGTGTGATCGATGAAGAATTTAGAACGAACAAGATTAATGTCCTCGACTTCCTCGCCATACGTTTGAGTCGCCAAAAGACACAAAATCGCGGTCGCGATCATTGCCAGCCTGGATAAAATCAACATTCAGATCTCCTGCTCGATGGGTGCCAACTTATGGCGTTAAAAGACTTCGGCAAGCACAATTTATACGCGCAGCCGCGGGCAATTGTTCAGTCTGATGAAGATTGACTGTCTTGGCGATTAGGAGCTTCAAATCTGGGCGGAAAACGCGCGATTTGCTATTCGTAGCGGAGACTCACTATCGGGTCAACAGAGGCTGCACGCCAAGCCGGTACAATCCCAGCAACCAGACCTACTCCCACCGATAACGTGAAACTGACCAGGACGCCTGCCAACGGCACAACCATCGGTAACGGAGAAACTGCCGAGATGAGCAACGCCAAAAGTAGACCAAAAACGATACCTATTACGCCTCCGGAACCGGACAGCGTCATCGCCTCAATCAGGAATTGGAAGAAGACATTGGCACGACGCGCGCCGATCGCCTTGCGAACGCCGATTTCACGAGTCCGTTCCGTTACGGAAACGAGCATGATATTGAGCACGCCGATACCTCCGACCATTAAACCGATCGACGAAATGCCGATCATGATCAGCCAGATAATGTTGGTAGCCTCTTCGTACATCTGCGTCGCCGACTCTTGTGTAAACATCGCGAAATTGTCTTCCTGGTCGTATTTGACGCCCCTGACTCTCCTCAAAGCTTGCCTGATTTCGTCCTGCGCCTTGTCTATCATCGCGGCATCTCTTGCCTTTACGGCCAAAAACAGCTCTTTCTCCCACGGATATAGCTTAGCGAAAGTGCCGTAAGGCAAAGCAATCAAATTGTTTTGTCCGCCTCCAAAAGTCCGGTCCTGCTTCTCCAGGACACCGACCACGCGCAGGCGCGTATTGTTCATCAGAATGCTCTTATTCAGGGGATCGCTGTTCTCAAACAATGCATCAGCCAAATCACTGCCGATGACACAGACCATCGAGCGATTCTTGTCCTCGGACTCGTTAAAGAAGCGGCCACGTTCAACGAAACGGTTGTTGACTGCTTCAAAATCCTCGCTGGTACCGAATACCGCCGTTCGATCCGAAGACTTGTTCTTATACTTGACCAGATTGCCACCCGGTCGGAAATAGTAATTCTGTGGACTTACGCCGTCAACTGACGGGCAATTCTCACGCACTGCTTCCACCTCCAGCATTGTGATCGGTTTGCGCTTGCGATCCTCTTCGGTCATCTCGTTGTGGTTCATTTCCGGCGGATATTTCATGATATAGATGACATTGCTCCCCATCGACTCAATATCATTTGCAACGGCCGAATTCAAACCTTCGATCAATGCGACCATGGCAATGACCGAGCTGACTCCGATCATCACACCCAAAATCGTCAAAAACGATCGAAACTTATTCGCCCGTATCGAATCGAGAGCGAGAAGGATTCCTTCTTTGGTTTCAAAGATATTCACTACTCGAACCTCAAGGCTTCAATTGGATCCAAATTGGCTGCCTTCCAGGCTGGATAGATGCCGAAGAACAAACCGATTGCGATCGGAATAACCAGACCTATGCCCACAGCCAATGGCGAGAAAACAAACATAATACTCAACTTATCCGCCACCAAGTATGACAGCCACAATCCCAGCGCCGTGCCAATGATTCCGCCCAATAGCGACATCAAAGAAGCCTCCAACAGGAACTGTGCCAGGATATTCCGTTGCCGGGCGCCAATTGCTTTGCGAATCCCGATCTCCCTTGTTCGCTCGGTAACCGAGACCATCATGATGTTCATCACCACTATGCCGGCGACGACGATTGATATCATAGGAATTGCAAATGCGATCAATCTGGCATTACTGCTGAACGAGTCAAAGAACTTCATCATCATTTCCGCAGTCAGCAAAGCGAAGTCATCAGGATCGTGGTACTTGACTCCGCGTCGTGCCCTGAGTACGGTGCGGATTTCGTCCATCGCCGCATCGAGTACTGACTCCGAACGCACTTTGATGGTAATGTCAATGTCCTGCCGCCGGCCCGTCATCTTGAGCATCGTGTTGGCCGGGATTCGACAGTAACGATCCATGTTTTCACCGAATACCGAGCCTTTTTCTTCGCCGATGCCGATGACTGTGAAGCGAACACCCTGAATCGTAATCTCTTTGCCTATTGGATTCCCGATTGGGAATAGTTGCTTACGAACTTCTTGACCGATAATGGCGACATTCGCGCGATGTTCATCGTCCGACTCGGAAATGAATCGGCCCTCTTCCACATCGAGATCCCGCATCAGAATTGAGTTCGCAGTGTTTCCAAAAACTTGGACATTGAACAGCGTCTCGCTGCCGGCTTTGACCGTCAGGTTATCACTGACTTCCAGTCCGACTTCTTCCGCCAACGGGCAGCCCTTCTCAATTGCCTTGGCGTCGGCGATCGTGAGCTTCTTCCTCTTTATCGCGCGCAGGAATTCGTCTTCGGAAGTGATAATACCAAATCGAGTAACAAAAATTGTAGTCGTGCCCTGCTCTTCAAAAAGCCGGTTAATGCGCGTCATCATCCCTTCCAAAAGGGAAATAATGCCGATCACCGACGCGATGCCGATCATCAGCCCCAACAACGTCAATCCGGTGCGAAGTTTGTTGACCCACAGGGCGGATGACGCCAATTTGAGGGTCTCAAGAATCATAGACTCACTGTATCACTGGAAGTGATGACTTCTTTTTCGATGTTTCCGTCGCGGATATAAATGACGCGATTCGCGTGCAAAGCAATGTCCGGTTCATGAGTTACTACGATGATCGTGTTGCCCTCTAAATGAAGACGTGCAAACAGCCCCATAATCTCTTCGCCCGTCTTCGAATCGAGATTACCGGTCGGTTCGTCTGCGAGAATGATCGAGGGATTATTCACCAATGCCCGTGCGACGGCAACGCGTTGGCGCTGTCCGCCCGAAAGTTCATTAGGTTTGTGCCCCATGCGATCACTCAAATCCACCAAATTCAGCGCCTGTTTGGCTTTCTCAATTCGTGTCCTGGAGTCGGTGCCGTTATAAATCAGTGGCAACTCGACGTTGTGCAGCGCCGTCGCACGCGGCAGCAGATTGAAGGTCTGGAACACGAATCCGATTTCGCGATTGCGAATATGTGCCAGCTCATCGTCATTCATTTTGGCGACCTGACGTCCATTCAGGATATATGATCCTTGCGATGGCGTATCCAGACATCCGATCAGGTTCATCAGCGTTGATTTACCTGAACCGGAGGGCCCCATAATGGCCAGATACTCGCCCTTGGCGACCGTCAAGTTGACGCCTTTGAGCGCGTGCAGTTCTTCACCACCCATCTTGTAAGTCTTCCAGAGATTTGCGGTTTCAATTAGGTGGCTCACTTCTTCTCACCTTCCTTCGCAGTTGACTCAACCTTAACCTTGGCGCCATCTTCCAGCGAGCGCAATACTTTGTAACTGCCCGAAATGATTTGATCGTCCAGTGCCAGGCCTTCTTTGATCTCAACATTTTGCTGGTCAGAGATTCCGGTCTTCACCGTTATGAATTTCGCAGTACCGTCGACGATCTTGAACACGCCCTCGATTTCCTTCGGCTCGCTTTTGCCGTCGGTCGCCTTGCCCGATCCGGCGGTCACTTCAGCCGCAATCACTCCCGATTCCGGCTCCTTTTCCGGCGCCTTGTCAAGAGTATCCACTTTCTCCGGGCGCATTACCACTGCTTGAATCGGAACATGCAAAATATCAGTGACCTTCGCAGTCGTAATATCGGCAGTGGCTGTCATTCCCGGCTTGATCCCGGGCACTTCTTCGGTCAACAGTATCTTAACAAGAAAATTCGTCACGCGGTCAGTGGTCGAACCAGACGATCGTGCCGCATTACCGACTTCTACAACTCTTCCCTTAAAGGTTGTGTCAGGAAAGGCGTCAACGGAAATGCGCGCTTCCTGGTCGAGCTTAACCCGCGCAACATCAGTCTCATCGACTTCAACTTCAACCTCGATCGTGTTCAAATCGGCGACCGTGAGAATTACCGTCCCGGCATTATTCATTGTGCCGATCATGACGATTTCACCAACCTCGGCATTCAAGCTCACCACTGTACCGTCAATCGGTGAAGTGATGATCGTCTTGTCGAGATTGTCTTTGACCTCTTCAAGCACGGCTTTTTGCTGTTTCGTGTAATACTGCGCCGACTCCAGATTGGCTTTCGCGACTTGGTAATTAGTTTCAATCTGCGTGTACGTTTCCTCGGATATCAGCTTCCCTTCGTACATCTCCTTGTTGCGTCGATGCGCCTGTTCTGCCTCAAGCAGACTTGCTTCAGCGCGCTTTTCAGCTGCCTTGGCGGCGGCTAGTGAAGCCTCGGCCTGACCAACGGCCGCACGATAGCGAGTCTGGTCAAGGCGGATAAGTACATCCCCCTTCTTGACGATGTCACCGTCCTTGATTGGTAACTCGGTGATCTTGGCCGATACATCCGCCGAGATCTTTACCGTCGTTCGCGCCACAACCGATCCGGTCGCGGTGACTTCGGATACAATTGAACCCTTCTTAACCTTGTCCGTCTGCACCATATTGACGACGCCGGAACTCTTGCTAAGATTGGCGATTACAAAGATTGCCAGCAGCACCGCGGCGCCGACGACAATCAGAATTGTGCGTTTCTTCTTTGTCATAATCCACTCCGAATTCCCCGCCGCAACTGTTTGCGACAGTGAATTCCGTTACCTTCCCCCCGCTGCTTTGGCCATGTCGGCAATCGCTTTATTCAAGTCAAAGTAGGCCTGAACAAGATTCGATTGCGCTTGAGTCAGTGATACCTGGGCATCAAGTAGTTCCAGAATCGAGGACGCACCCAACCGGTAGCGTTCTTGCTGCAACTTCATGTCCTCTTCAGCCGAGCGCGCTCCCAGTTCGGCAACCTCGAGCTGCAGCCGCGATTTGTCATAATCCAGATAGGCTTGGCGTACTTCAGAATTAAGCGTATTCAGATCGTTTTGATACGACTCGCGCGCGGTCATTTCGGTCAGTTTTGCACGTGAGTGTTCGGTCTTCTTTGCGAATCCGTCAAATATGTCGTAGCTGATACCGATTCCGAAACTGTACGACCGGTCGTCGGACTTATACTTGAACCAGTCGCTCCCGTCACTCGGGGTCCAACTCCAGCTCATGCTGGCGGAAACCCGCGGCAACCACGAACGTCTCGACATCCACACGCCGGTCTTCGCGGCATCCATTTGTGCCTTGCTGCGCTTCAAGGCAGGGTTGAGTTCTGCGCTCTTGCGAAGAAGTTCGTCCAGCCCTTCATTAGTTGTTTGCGCGCGCATGCTGTCAATCGGAACGAGCCGCATCGCCACATCACGCTTCATTAACACATTGAGATTGAATTCAGCGGCGCGAATGCTGTTTTCTCGTTGGAGAAGTTGCAGCGAATCATTGGCGACGGTGACCTGCGCCTTGAGTTTCTCCGACAATGAGGCCGAACCCAAATCATAACGGCTGCTGGTAACCTCAAGCTGCTTCTTGGAGCGCGCGAGAGCATCCTGTTGGACCTTTTTGAGCATGTTTTCGCGCAACAACGTGTAATAGGCGATTTTGACCTGATAGGCCGTGCCGTTGATCGCATCCTGAAGATCGTTTTCAGCGGCACTTTTTGATTGGTTGGCTTGCTTGATACGGAACCAGGTGTAGCCGCCGTCAAACAAGGTCATCGAAAGCCCAAGGCCCGTGCTGTACCGTTTGGATCCGGGATCGGTTCCGATATAGGCTGTGTCCGGCAATTGGATATACATCGGACCATAAGATTTCGAAAAGTTGTAGCGTGCATCGGCGCTTAGGCTCGGCAGCGCCGCTCCCCACGCGTCGAGCCGGTCAAGGCTTGCGCGTTCGGCAGCAGCTTCTTTGCTAATGATCCCCAGATTCTTCTCAAGTGCCATATCGATGCATTGCTGCAACGATAGCTGCTCGGTCTGTGCCAAAGCACTAGTCGGATAGCCAAGAATACTTGCTCCTATGAACAATAGAAGAACAACTGCAAGTCTTCCGTTTCGTCCCATTGAAATCTCCTTATCAGTAGATCAAACATTTCGTCTTATGGTATTAGCGCGCTTACGCCGGCGGAAATCAGTGCCAACACGACCGTCGGTATGATCACAGTCATGGCGGCTTTCTGCGAAGCGAAATCGTATATCACCTTCACACCGATTATGAGCAGGATTATCTGCCAAATCACGAAAACATCGGTAAAAGTGTTCAGGAGAGTGTACAGCGGACCCGAGTTTGTCTCGCCCGGCAACAAGATGGCCAGAGATGTTCGTATGTCGACCGAATCTTTGGCCACGATCAGTGGCGTCTTTACGATACCGGAAACAACCCACGTCATAAAAGACAAGATGACCATGGCAAAAACTTGCGCGAATCGCGCTTTTCCGCCAAAGATCACATTCCCCATCAGCATCAAAATACCGACGGCGATAAACAGGAAGATCGTCCAGACGATCGGCGATGAGATCACGCCGATAATTGCGAATCCCTTGCTCGCTTCCATCTGCGTTCTCATTTCGGCCTTCTGCTCTGCAGTGTAAAGGTCCGATTGTTCGATTCGCTGCATTTGCGACTTCTGCGCGGCCGGCATCATGAAGTAAGTTGCCCCTGTCATCACCACCAGAAACACAATTAGCGGAACGATCCAAGTTGGCTTCTCCTTGATTGCGCGAAAGACCTTTGTCGGCTCGTAAAATATGCTCACTAACATAGACCACGGCGACATGGAATTTGTTTCAGCGGTGGCGCTGATTGCGTTAGGTTCGTTTGTCATGTTACTCTCCCTCACTTAGTTCTCGATGAACGAAAGTTACACCCAAAAGTTTCAAAAAACAACCGTTTACACTGGCACAAATGGTTGATAGACCCACTTTTAGACCAAAAAATGTTGACTTCTGAATCCATTCTGATTTGCCAGACCGCAATTCCCGCAATACCAACGCCCAGCCAAGTAAAAGGCCGGCGCTTGGCAGCACCGGCCCATTCAAGACTCATCGTGAGTCCACTATTCTATGCAATTAGCGCTGCAGAAACACAGCTTCGACCTTCGGGAAAGTCACACCCGCCACACTTCCAATCGGATAGTTTGTTCTCCGAATCGCCGAGTAAGGCGCCGGGACCGCCTGCGGAAGATTGCCGCGTAATACCACAAGGTTGGACGGGCGTCGAAGATCGTTGTCCGGATTTGGTTCAACCGTAATGAACGCTACTCCACCTCGGGTGATTTCCAGCGGCCACCGATCTTCGGGTATCCAGGCCGGCCGATTGAGCAGGAAGTCCTCGCCCGGGAAGTTCGGAATTGCCCGAAGTTCGCAATGATCATTGTCATAATCCAGGTAGTCGGAATAATAGAACTTTCCGGTCGACACCGTATCACCACCGTTCAACGCCACCCAGCCCTCATAGAGATACCCAGTATCGGGCAAAACCGGCAGGGTCATTCCAATATCAAGGCGCTCGTTTTCCTCGAAATTCGTCGGTCCGGGAATGTAATTAAGGAACCACAATCCATACCGCTCGCTGGCGGCGTTCGGTTCTCCCAACGTCTTCCAGAATCCGTTCGAGAATGTGGCCACTACAAATGAACCGGGCTGAATGCCGTCGAAATTGACGGGAAAGCGCATAAACGTTGATATGTCGCGCTCAATTGCACTTTGAGCGACAATTGTCGCTGATGGTTCCGTGCTTCGGTCTGTGGGATACTCTTCCAGCGTAATCGCAATCATATCCCAATCGTAAGCATCGGGGTTAGTTCCCGGAATAGCGAAAACTGAATCGCGTACAGTCTTGGCATCGTTTGGAGTCAAGAAACGGTACTCATACTCGTCCCAGAAGAACTTGCCGATTGATGCACTTTCCACCCAATTCGAGTCTTCATCGATGTTGACCATCCAGCCCTCGTAGACGAGTCCCTCGTATAGTGACGGGAACCTATCTGGGCGGAGCAACACGGAATTGAATCCATCTCGCAGTTCTTCCTTTGGATCATCACAACCAGTAACTGCAAAAATCGCCAGAACCAGAATTCCGCAAGCAATAAGTCTCTTAATCATTTCGGGTCAACCTCCCAAACCATATAAAAAACAACAACTTCCGACAGTTTATCAAGCCATCAGGATATCGGCTGTCGGCGGTTGTGTCAAGTGATAATTTTCATGCCGTTTATAAGACGAATCAGGGCGGATTCTGGCTAAAAGTCTTTCGCAAATATGACGATAAATCCAATGATAAGAATCCTTTAACATTTGGCGGGAGTATTATGATCGAGTGCAGCAAATGCGGTTCTGAAAATCATTTTGACGGCGCAGCATTCTGCAAACGTTGCGGGGCTGAACTTTCCGCAAAGGTTGCTGTCGAAGTCATCCCCGAACCCAACGAACTTAACCAGACAGAGAAGATTCAAGTTAAAGGCAAGTCGGCTAGGGTCTCGACGGCATCCTCAAGCGAGGAATTTACTGTCGAAGATGTCTCTGACCCTGATGAAAAGGCCGAAGAACTCAAGCGCCTTAGCCCTTCGAGTCAAGAAGGCGGAATTGACAAGTTGCTCACGCTCTATGGCAATGATAGTCCAATCGAGCAGGCACAATCTGACGTTGAAGACGATACCGCCGAGGCAAAATCACTCGGCATCGAATCCGCCTCCGATTACCTCTTGCGTGAACAACCTACCGTTGATCTTGGTCAATCTGTCGCGGCGCCAAAACCGGAGCGGCCAATCGAGCAACAGCACGATAAACTCTCAGAGATACAGTCGAAACTGACTCATATCGATGACAACGAAGCCGAAATCAAGAACCCGATGGGAAGTCCCAAGTCCAAATCCGCTGCGTCGGCGGTACCGGTTGACGAGAAACACCGGCTGCTCGACAGTTTGAGTAAAACGCTTCATAATGAACCACTGTCGAACCTGCAGAGTTCTGTTACCCAGAACCGGAAATCCGAAGTGACTTTTGCGACCGTTTCGTCGGACAGTTCCCGCGCTGACAACGTAATTGTGCAGAAACAGCGTTCTGAGGCATCGACCATGGAAGAAACGGTCGTCGCACCGGAACCAATCGTGCCTGCGACTCCCGTTGCTTATATTCGCGGAAACAGGCTGACCTTCCCCAATAATACTCGTATGCTGCCGGGTGATCGTATCCTTCACAATGATCGTGAATACATCGTCCGTCCGGGCGCCATTGACAGACGTAGTTGGATCCTCGGCGGAATTCTTGGCGCTGTTCTTGTGATCATTATGATTGTGCAGAGCCTTACAGCACCGGAACCAATGAAGGCGACGATTTTCGGTGTGGCTACAAATTCCGAGACCAATGAAGTACTCGCCGGGCTTTCCGTCTCTATTCCTCAGTTGAACATCTCAACCGTCACGGATGAACACGGAGTATTCAAGTTCGCCGGCGTAGCTGACGGCCGTTATGATGTCAAGCTCGAGGGCGAACTTTACGAAGCCCGCTTCTTCCCTATTATTATCCAAAACAATCAGAGCGACATTCTCTTTGGTACTGTCACTCCGTTGCTGCCCAAGTCGTCGAGAACTTCAACTCCGGCACGCAGCGTAACGGTCGCGTCTGTACCGACAGAAGAGCAGCCGGAGTACGGCACGCTGAAAATCCAATGTAATGTCGCCGATGCATCTGTGCTCCTCGATGGCAAAACCCTCGGGAAAGCCAGCCAGGTCTTCAAACGACTGAAACCCGGCACGCGCAACATCGTCATTCAGGCTGACGGTTATCAAGAGGTCGCTCAAGTCGTCAATGTTGTCGCCGGTCAGACTACCGAACTGACGGCAAATTTACTTTCGCTTAATGACAACCAACCGGTCGAATACACGGCCGACGATTTTTTTGAGCAGGCAGAAGTGCTTTTCGGGGAACAAAAATATATTGAAGCAGTCGGATACTACACTCTGGCACTGGCAAAGAATTCATCAATGGTGAAATCATATCTTCGCCGTGCAGAAGCACATTTGCAGGCTGGCAAGCCGCTGAATGCCCGTGCTGACTATCGCTCGGCGGCCGATCTGTATATCAACTCGGGTATGGGCAACCAGGCGATTGCTTGCTATGACAAGATCATCAGTTTCCAGCCGGATGCTTCTGATGCGTTCAGCTTGCGCGGTTGGGCTAAGATCGCGGTCGGTGACTTTGACAACGGATTGGACGATATTCAAAAGGCATTAAGCTTCACGCCGGAAGATCTGCAGGCGCAGTTCGAAATGGCAAAAGCTTACTACATCACCAATCGCTACAAGGATGCCGAAAAGATACTCAAAAAGATCAAAAAGAACGGCGATGAGTATCCGGAAATCTACGCGTACTTGGCGCTCACCGAATTGGCACAGGGCGATGAGAGCGACGCCCGCAAGGCGTATGATTCATTCCGCAAAGTCGCAACTTCCGGCCAAATTGCCCGCATGTCAACCCAATCGAGTTGGCAGCGACTAACTGCGCTTGCAGGCAACTAACAGCAAAGGTCTCGGCTAGTCGGGCTTCGGGGTAGAGCCTCATTGTTTCGGCAGTGGGGCTTTTTTATTGTCAGTACCTATTTGTGGTATTTCGAACCGACTTCGATCGAACAAGCGCGGTATAACTGCTCTATCAACATCACCACAGCCAACTCATGCGGAAAAGTCATTGCCGACATTGAAATATGATGCGGATACTCGTGTTTTAACTCCTCGCTCAATCCAAATGCCCCGCCGACTACCAACTGGATCTGCGAATTGGCCAGCTTGATGCGGCTGATTAGCTGGGAAAAGTGCGAGGAGTCGCACTGCTTTCCTGCCGCATCCAGCAGCATCACCTGTGAGCGCGGTTGAATTGTCTTACGAATTCGTTCTGCTTCACCGGCCAATACCTGCTCGACAGACATAGTCGCGCTGTCAGATTCCTTTACACAAGTTAACTTGACGCCGGCATGCTTCGAGAGGAGTTTGAGGTAGTGATCAATCCCTTCCTGAATCCAACTGGATTTGATTTTTCCGACCGTGATGATTTCGATCTGCAACATCAGCCGCTAACCAATTTGACGATGTATTGCCTATGACGCGGCCCGTCGAATTCACAGAAGTATATTCCTTGCCAGGTCCCCAGTACAAGTTCACCCTCTTCGACAACGACTGTCTCGGAACAGCCAATCAGCGACGACTTGATATGAGCGTCGGAATTGCCTTCGACGTGCCGATAGCCGTCCTCCTGTGGGAATGTCCTGTTCAGTTTCTGCAGGATGTCTGATTTGACGCTCGGATCGGCATTTTCGTTGATCGTTATAGCTGCCGTGGTATGCGGAGTGAACACAACACAAAAACCACTATGAAATCTCGACGAGTTGATGAACTCGCGAACCGGCGCGGAAATATCTATGAGTTGGTTGCGTGCGGTTGTCCGGAGTGTGAATCGCCCGATCATGCGAACATTGCGTCTACAAAATCGCGGGGGTTGAACTCGTCCAAATCATCCATTTGCTCCCCGATCCCAATGAGCACCACCGGCAATTTGAACTTGTCTACGATCGAAAATACAGCACCGCCTTTGGCAGTACCGTCCAGTTTCGTAATGATGATTCCGTCAAGCTGCAGCAATTTATTGAAGATCTCTACCTGCTGCAGAGCGTTCTGACCTGTCGTTCCGTCAATAACCAGCAAGGTCCGATGCGGCGCGTCCGGCATGGCTTTCTTGATTACACGCTTAACTTTTCCAAGTTCTTCCATCAAATTCAATTTCGTGTGCAACCGGCCGGCCGTGTCAATAATCACCAGGTCGTCGCCCCGTGCCTGCGCCGCTGAGACGGCATCGAATGCCACCGACGCACTGTCCCCTCCCTCTTGCCCTTTGACTATGTTGCAGCCCACCCGGTTTGCCCAAATCGTCAGCTGGTCAATCGCCGCAGCACGAAACGTGTCCGCCGCCGCCATTGTGACCTTCTTGCCGTTGCTCATAAACCGCCGAGCGATCTTGGCTATCGAGGTGGTCTTGCCGGTTCCGTTGACGCCGACAATCATGATCACGTAGGGCTTCGGAATCACTTCAAAGAATGACCTCTCTTGATTCTGAAATGAGAATAGCTCTGTCAGCGAATCTTTCAGAAGGCCATACACCTCGTCAGAGTTGTCGATTCCCTGCTTGGCAACACGCAGTTTAAGGTCATCAACCACTTTTCCGGTAGTTTCTACGCTAATATCGGCGGAGATTAGGATTTCTTCGATTTCGTCCAGCAGCGCAGCATCAATTTTCTTGTGCAGTCCGACTGCCGTTTTGAGCTTGCTGACGATGTTCTCTTTAGTCTTTAGAAGTCCCTGCGCCAGCTTCTTGAACGAGAAGCCCATTAATTATCGTCCTCATCGTCGTCTTCATCATCATCTTCATACTCATCGTCATCGTCGTCATATTCTTCATCGTCGTCTGTTGTGGAGTATCCAGTTTGGGGTTGCTCTGAATCCGCCTCGGCAGCCTTCTCACTACTTGCCTCGGGCTCATCGAACTCTGCTCCCAATTCTTCCTCTGCGGCCGCCATCACTAGAATCGGTTCCGGTTTCGGCTCGGGCTCGATCGACTTCGCTTCTAATCCGGTGAACTTCATCGCCTCCAGTTCTGTGCGGCGTCCCTTACCTTCGAAATCGACCGACACGATTTGGCTCACACCGGGCTGCTGCATCGTCACCCCATATAGCCGGTCGCATTGTTCCATCGTCCGCTTATTGTGCGTGATGATAATGAATTGAGTTTTACCGATGAAACTGCGCACCATGCGCAGAAAACGCATCACATTGGCATCATCGAGCGGCGCATCAACTTCGTCGAGAATACAGAATGGCGACGGCTTCACAAGATAGATCGCAAACAACAGCGAAATCGCCGTTAGCGCTTTCTCCCCGCCGGATAACTGGGTAATATTCAAGAAGCGCTTCCCTCGTGGGCGAGCCGAAATCTGCACCGGCGACTCCAGTGGATCGTCTTCATTCTCCAGGCGCAGGTCGGCTTCGCCGCCTTGGAATAGCTCGGCAAAAACCTGCTGGAAGTTTGAACGAACCTGAATAAACGTATCGGAGAACATCTTGCGTGCAGTCGAATTGATGCGCGTAATCGTCGACTTGAGATCATCCTTCGCCCTGGTAAGGTCGTCGATTTGGCCGCGCAGAAAGCGTTCTCGCTCTGACTCCCGTTCATACTCCTCTAACGCCAACATGTTGACCATGCCGATTTGCTGCTGTTTCGAGCGGCAATCCTGCAGTTCCGCCTCCAGCTCATGGAAGGTCTCATCAGCGAGCGGCTCCGGCATGATGATCGAAATCACGTCTATTCCGTACAACTCCCGCAACTGACCGATGACGTCTTCGTGACGGGCATTTAGTTCTGTTTCATGCACCAACAAAGTCTGGTTCTGATCATTGATTTCTTCACGCTGTCTGCGGTTAGCCTTGAGTATCTGGTCAAACTCCGATTGTTTCTCGGCCAGCTCACCTTGTTTAACCGTCAGTGCCAATTCTTCATTGCGCAGTGATTCGCGTTCGCGCGACTTCTCTTCCAGCTGCTTGCGGCATTCGGCAATGCGGTCCCGCAATCCGGCAACTTCAGAAACCCGTGATTCACAAGCTCGAATTCGGTATTCCCGTTGCGAATGCATCTCGGTTGACAGTTCATCGATCCGCTGCAAATTGTTCTCAAGCGAGTTTAGTTCGGTCTGCTGGCGAATCGACCGCAGCCGCAAATCTTCGACCTGGTGCGCGGCGCTGCTCACATCCTGTTGTAAGGACTCGACAGTCGACTGCTGTGATTGCAGCGAAATCAATCGTCCTTCCGAATCAGCAACCAGTCGCGAGACATCGCCTTCCAACGCCTCAAGCTGATTAGCCAGGTTACTGCTCTTCTCGTCAAGCCGATTGATCTCAGTATCGAACTCACGGCGGGAATCGCTAATCTGTTGGATGCGCAGCTTGTGGCTTGCATGTTCGATCTGCAGTTCGGCTGCTGAGTTTCGCAAGACTGAAACCTGCCGCGCGGCATCAGCAAGATTAGTCTCAATCTGCATCCGGTGAACTCCCCAGCGCTCGATCTCGCCCCGGATTGATTCAGTTTCGCCGGTGAGTTCTTCAATTTCTGTCTTTAGTCGCGTGAGGTCACTTTCCCGGCCCATCAGCGGCATTTGCTTATCGCCGCCGCCGGTATGAATCTGACGCGCCGGGTAATAGTGTCCGTCAAGTGTCACTACCCGGAACTCGCCTTGGCCAAGTTCAATCAGTTTCTCCGCTGAATGCTGATCGTTGACAATCAGGACATCGCCGAGCAGCAGGTCGGCCAGCTTCTCATATCCAGACACCGCCGAAATCACCTCTGCGGCATGTACCAGATTTCCGCCAAATCCGCCCGGGCGGGCAAGCTTGTGATCCTTCGACCAACTTTCGAGTTCAGACTTGATGATAAAAGTCGCCCGACCACGCTTGTTTTCACGCAAGTGACTGATCGCCCGATGGGCTGACTGCCTGTCATCGACCACGATGTATTCGGCGGCGTCTCCCAGTGCCGTTTCGATCGCAGCCGTATACTCCGGCTTGACACGGATCAAATTCGCGGCCGTATCGACAATACCGGGAATCTCTTCCCGATGAGAGAAAATGCTTGTCACACCGGAACCATAGCCTTCGTAATGTGCCATCATCCGCGACAGAAGTTCAGCCCGTGCCTGCACAGTATTGAGTTGTACGCTCTTGGTATTCAGGGATGTCTGCAATTCCATCAGTCGCAGTACGGTCGCATCGCGGTCGGCAGCCAATGCCGCCGAGCCTTCTTCCAGGAATTCAATTTCAGCACGACTCTTTTGCTGTCTCTCTTCCACTGCCGCTAATCGACGAACACACTCTTCGCTTTCAGTTGTCAGAAGCAGATCTCGTTCGCGGACTTTTTCCGACTGCACCTGGAGTTCTTCGATTTGGTCGCGAAGTTGCACCCGCGTCTGCTCGCTAAGATTCTTCCGCCCTTCAATCTCGAACAAATCCCGCTGTTGATTCTGGGTTGAGCTGCGTGCCTGATCGAGCTCGGCAATTTTCGTACTTAGCGTTGCTTCGCGCGTCTGCAGCTCGGCTCGTGTCTCGGCAAGCGCAGTTTGCAGCGACTCGGAGTTTTGGTGAAGGCTGACTTTTTCCTGCGCCAATTGTTCGATTTTCAGCTTCAGATTCTCAATATCCCGCTGGTCGTTTTGCTCTCCGACTTCGGCCGAATGGATCCGCTCTTCTGTGACCGAGATTTCCGACTCAAGCCGATAGCAGTGCGTGGAAACTTCCTCCACCTTCGCACGAATTCCGCGCAACTGCTCCGAGAGTTCGAGGCTCTTGGCCGCGTAATCTTCGCGTGCCAGCTCCCACCGATCGATTTCGCCGCTTAGTTCAGCAAGCTTAATCTGGCTTAGGCGCTTCTCGTCGCGCACTTGCTGCAACTGCCCATGCAGGCGGCGATATTTTTCCTTGAGGATGACTTGCCCGACAGTCTTGACGCGATCTTCATAGTATTTATATCGCTCCGCCTTTTTCATCTGGCGGCTCAAACTGTTTACCTGCGTAGATACTTCGCCGAGAATGTCCAGAAGGCGCAACAAATCTTGTTCGGTCGCCTCCAACTTGCGCAGCGCCGCCTTCTTGCGATGTTTGTATTTTGTAATACCGGCTGCTTCTTCAAACAACATCCGGCGCTGGTCAGCCTTGTCGGACAGAATCGCCTCGACCATATCCAGCTCGATCACCGAATAAGCGTGCGCGCCCATTCCCGTATCGGCAAACAGATCGTTGATGTCTTTCAGTCGGCAAGACACGTTATTGAGGAGATATTCTGACTCTCCGGAACGATGCAGTCGACGAGTAATCGTGATATTATTGTACTCGGTCGGGAGAACGCCGCGATTGTTGACGATATGCAGCGCGACTTCGGCCATTCCTAACGGCTTCATCTCGCGCGTTCCTGCAAAGATGACATCTTCCATTTTGCCGCCGCGCAAAACTGAAATTCGCTGCTCGCCAAGAACCCAGCGGATCGCATCAAGCACGTTGGTTTTGCCGCAACCATTGGGGCCGACAACGCCGGTAATCCCCGCAGCAAACTCAACCGAGGTCTTCAGCGGAAATGACTTAAATCCAAGTATCTCTAATCCAGATAAATACAAGTTAGACTCCTGTCCCCGTAGTTAGTTCGTCTCGCGAAAGTCTGGCATGACGGACGTCAACTGAATTGACGTCAGCAGATCGATCATACTGCGGTAAACTTTGAGTTCGTCATGCTGGAAGCTTGAACGAATCTCAAAGTTGTGAATCGGTGCTCCCCAAACGCCGGCCAGGCCGATTCGCAAACCGGCGCCGGAGTTTATCGCAACCAGTGCATTGAATATATTACGGTGCGTCTCGAAATCGATAAAGACTGAACAATCAAAGTCGGCAACCTTCTTGAAGAAATCGCTCTTCGGCAAGCCGATTAAGTTCGCCGCATACAAATCCGGCGAGATAGCGTGCATCCCGGTCTTGCGCGCAACTTCAGTGCAGCCATTCGGAACAACGACCATCAAGTCGCTTGAGGGGAATATCACGGGCAATTCGCCGATCATTCGCAGCAAGACGCTGTTCGTTTGAATCCCTGCCGGCAAGGTTACCACGATGCGCTTGGAACCACGAATCGATCCGGGAAACTCGTAAGCAACCATGCGGCATTGGCGGGATTGCATCCGCACATACCATTGCTGCATTCTATCCCGAAATTTCAAGGCACAATCCTCGTGCTGTCGATAAAGTTTCTGTAATTACTGCGCGTCAACGTAAACGTTCTCACCGTGCCATCATCCGCTGCAGCTAATGCCAGCGGCTGGGCATTGCACCAGACATCGACATTGTTCGCACGGCCGAGCTTGAAGGAAATACTGTCCTGCATCGCCAGCCACAATGTGTCCTGCGGCTTCATGATTTCCGAAAAACTGCTGTCGCCGTCGATACTGACCTCAATCCAACACTCGCCCCGTCCCACCATCAGCAGGTTTATCATTTCTTGCCTTGCCGGTACAGAACTAAGCGTGTCGGTCACCGAGGAGTCGGCGATGATCGGCTCCGGTTTTGGTTCAACCTTCTTAGGAATTGTAACCGGAGCTGGGATCGGCGGATCATTAAACAATTCGCCGCGGTAAATCTGAACGGCAACTATCGCCAAGACTATAACCAAAACTGTCAGAGTCGCAACCAGAAATCTGTGGCCGCCGCTATTCTTTTGTACCTCCGCTTCGGACTGCGCTGGCGACACCGTCGGCCCATACGGTGCACGTTTCACCGTTTGCGGCGCCGGTTCTGCACTCTCTTCCTCCGCGGGCAGCGGCTCGTGTTCAGGCAGGCGCAGCAGCAGCTCATCCAATGAGATCCCCAAAAAATCGCAATAGGATTTAAGAAACAGCTCCTTATAGACCTGGCCCGGCAGGTCAGCATCCTTGCCTTCCTCGATTGCGGTCAGGTATTTCACATGAATCTTGATCTTCTCCGCAACATCCTCCAGCGACAGGTCCTTTCCCTGCCGTCGTCTGCGGAGAAACTCTCCAAGCGACTGAATATCTTCTTCTGATCCAAACTCAAATGTCACGATCTCAACTCCCGCATCATCCTGACAAACATCTCTATTGGGAAGCCGATCACATTGTGCAGGCTTCCGTTAAGATCCTCTACAAGCAGTTCTCCCATTCCTTGTATTCCATAGGCGCCCGCTTTATCTAATGGTTCCCTCGAGTTGACATACGCTCCAATCGCGGCTTCACTTAACTGCCGGAACTTCACAAAGGTCTTATCTGCATCCACCAGTATTTTCTCATCGCGGTCGCGTACGGCAAGCGCCGTCAAAACATAATGCCACTGTCCGGAGAGAAGATGCAGCATCCGTCGCGCATCGGCTTCATCATTCGGCTTTCCTAAAACCACGTTCCCCAACACAACAATTGTGTCAGCGGCTACGGTTAGTTGACTCTTTGAAGGCGTCGCGCTTAACTTAGCCTTCGCCAGTCCTACTGCAAACTCCCGCGGATCTACCGATTCCGGAACCGTCTCGTCGACTTCCGGTGGAGCAATCCGACAGTTTATTCCTGCCAACCGCAGGATTTCACGACGACGCGGAGATCCCGACGCCAGTACAATCTGTTCATCTCCGAGCAACTCCCGAAGTGTAACTCGTATCTCTTCGTCTACATCAAGAACAAATCGCTTCTCTATTGTCATACTTGTCATTTTCTCATCTCGTCAGAATCCAGAATAATGGTGACCGGGCCGGAGTTGCACAGTTCCACATCCATTTTGGCGCCGAATCTGCCAGACGCCACCATTACACCAGCTGCAGCAATCCTGCTCTTGTAACGCTCGAACAAACGCTCGGCGCCAACCGGCTCCATAGCGTCAGTAAATGCCGGTCGCCTACCTTTGCGCGTGTCAGCGTAGAGAGTGAACTGGCTGATCGCAAGTAACGCTCCGCCCGAGTCAAGCAACGATAAGTTCATCTTGCCTTGAGCATCTCCAAAGATTCGTAAATTTACGGTCTTGTCCGCCAGAGTATCTGCATCCAATTCTGTGTCGCCTGTTGTCGCCCCGACTAACGCCATGATTCCATTACCGATAGCGCCGACAACTTCATTTTCTACTTTTACTCGCGCCCACGAAACGCGTTGCAGCACCAATCTCATCAAAATACCTTACCGGCGGGTTAGATACTGGCGATCCTCAATTTTGTCAACTAAAACTGTCGAGTCAAAACGGGGTCGCAGCTGTCTCTTGCTGCTTTACTTTAACTGTCTGCTGTAACCTGTTATACGACAATATATACAACGGACGCACAAAAGATGATGGCCGGAACCAACCGTTCCGGCCATCATTGCGGAATCAATTTCAGCAACAGCTGACGAATACTACAAGCTCTCTAATGCCAGTTCAACATCCGCAATCTTCCATGCCGCGTCAAACTCCTCTCGTACCTTCTTCGCCTCCTCTTCGCGACCCTGTGCCTTCAATGACTCCCATAGGCCGTAGAGTGCCCGCCCGCTCTTCGGGTGAACAACCAGTTCCTCCCGAAACGCCTTCTCGGCTGCGGGCGCCATTTTGTTCTTGAGTAGAAGCGCTCCTAACGATTCGCGAGCATTGATGTACCAGCCTTCTGGTTCATCATAGCTCAAGGTATCTTGCGCAGCGACCGCGTGACGCAAGTGGCCGATTGCTTCGGTGCTCTTGCCCTCCGCCTCTGCAATCTTCGCCCTTAGCATGTGACGGGCAATCTCCGTAGCCCTCCTGGCATCATTAATTGCACCGATTATGCAAACTTCCGGCATCTGCTTTTCGGCACTTTCAAAGGCCGCAAATTCCTCTCGGGCAGACGTTACATTCCCCTTGGCAGCGTGCGCCATACCGCGGGCAAAGTGCTTAAAGGTCGACATGATTGCCAAGCCGCTGTCAGGAATGTTCGTCGCGAGGATCTCATCCCATTTATTGAATTGTGCCAAGACGAAATACCGAGTGGGTAGAATCCCTGCTACCATCGGATCCAGTTTTGCATAGGGAAAGATCTCCCGCTCAAGCCGCCCTGTCTCCGCCATCGCTTCTTCATACCGTCCTGCAAATGCGCAGGAAACGGCCAGGAAGTGAATATTGTGCGGATAGTAACTCATGCTGTAGAACCCGATTCCGCCGCCGGCTACATATG
>CAZQBX010000022.1:34266-45120 GCA_964592145.1 uncultured Ignavibacteria bacterium | reverse complement strand
CCGCTCAATAGCTGGCCGGACAATGCAAACCTCGACAAGGCGCGAAGGTTACTTTGGCCGATCAAGCAGAAGTACGGCAAGAAGCTCTCCTGGGCGGACCTGATGATTCTTGCTGGAAATTGCGCACTGGAATCGATGGGATTCAAGACTTTTGGATTCGCCGGAGGGCGTGAGGACGTCTGGGAACCAGAAGAGGACATCTACTGGGGAAGAGAATCCGAGTGGCTGGGTGATAAGCGCTATACCGGCGAACGAGATTTGGAGGATCCGCTTGCTGCTGTGCAGATGGGCCTGATATATGTGAATCCTCAAGGGCCGAACGGAAACCCCGATCCGGTCGCCTCCGGACGTGATGTTCGAGAGACCTTCGCACGAATGGCTATGAACGACGAGGAAACTGTGGCGCTAGTTGCCGGTGGGCACACGTTTGGCAAGTGTCACGGCGCCGGTGATGCGGCGCTTGTTGGTCCAGAGCCGGAAGGAGCCAGTATCGAAGAACAGGGCTTAGGATGGAAATCCAGTTTCGGTACCGGCAAAGGCGGTGATACGATCACCAGCGGATTAGAGGGCGCCTGGAAACCGAATCCGACTAAATGGGACATGGGCTACCTGAACATGTTATTCAAGTACGAGTGGGAGTTGGTCAAGAGCCCGGCAGGTGCACATCAGTGGCTGGCGAAGGACGTGGCCGACGAAGATATGGTCGTTGACGCACACGACCCCACGAAAAAGCACCAGCCGATAATGACCACGGCAGACCTGTCTCTTCGTTTCGACCCAATCTACGAGCCGATTGCCCGGCGATTCCAGAAGAATCCCAAAGAATTCGCAGATGCGTTTGCCAAGGCTTGGTTCAAACTGACTCACCGTGATATGGGTCCTCGCTCGCGCTATCTTGGCCCGGAAGTACCAAACAAAGAGCTTATCTGGCAGGATCCTATTCCTGTCGTTGATCACAAACTGATTGACGAAAAGGATATTGCCAATCTCAAGAGCAAGATTCTGGCAACCGGGCTGTCGATCTCGGAGTTGGTCGCGACGGCCTGGGCCTCGGCTTCGACGTTCCGTGGTTCAGACAAGCGGGGTGGAGCAAATGGCGCGCGCATTCGGCTCGCACCGCAGAAGGATTGGGAAGTCAATCAGCCGAAGCAATTGGCGAAAGTACTGCGTGAACTGGCGAGCATTCAGAAGGCCTTCAACGGTAAGCAAGCTGGTAAGAAGAACGTCTCGCTTGCCGACTTGATTGTGCTGGCTGGTTGTGCCGCCGTTGAGAAGGCAGCCAAGGACGGTGGATATGATATCAAAGTTCCTTTCACACCGGGACGCATGGACGCATCGCAGAAACAGACCGATGTGCAGTCATTTGCCGTACTTGAACCGAAGGCTGATGGTTTCCGCAACTATTTGCGCAAAGGAATCAATGGTCCGGCAGAAGAACTGCTCTTGGATCGCGCGAATCTGCTGACACTAACGGCTCCCGAAATGACGGTTCTTGTGGGCGGGTTACGGGTGTTGAATACCAACTTCGGCAAGGCCGAATATGGCGTCTTCACTGAACGGCCGGAAACGCTAAGTAATGACTTCTTTGTTAATCTGCTTGATATGAACACGAGGTGGCAGAAGTCATCGTCTTCGCAGGACGTCTATGAAGGTCGCGAATCCCAAACCGGAAAGATCAAGTGGACGGGAACCAGCGTTGACCTAATCTTCGGGTCCAATTCCCAGCTTCGAGCAATTGCCGAAGTTTACGCCTGCAGCGATGCGAAGAAGAAGTTCGTGAATGATTTTGTTGCGGCGTGGACCAAGGTCATGAATCTTGATCGCTTTGATCTCGAGTAGATTTTCTTGAGCCTACTAGCAGACGGGAGGTCGCTGTTTTCGACCTCCCGTTTTTCTATCTGTAGTATCTAGTCGGATACTTGAATGGCACATGCAGTCTGATCCACGGCGCTCTTGCTGAAGCAGGAGCGCCACAAGATAATTGCATTGCGTTTGAAACTACGGGCAGTGTGGGACTGGACCGCCGCCAAAAATGAACGTGATGATATAAACAGCATCAGAAATATTCACGCTGCCTGTGCCGTTGGCATCACCGCGGCACAGTGGATTCGGGGCTGTGCCACCGCCAAAGATGTAGTTAATGACATACACGGCGTCGGAAATATTGATCGACCCAGTGCCGTTAGCATCTCCACACGTGCAGGATGGACCGCCGGTCAGGAACACAACATTAACGGTTGTATCCTTTGTCACGGGCACGGCAAAGAGTTTGACTGAATCGGTAACGGCAGATCCGGCTCTGGGAATGTACAGGAGGTTGTAGACATCGTTGGGGACAATAATATCGTAGAATCCGGCTGCGGAGCTCGTGTCGCCGGGGGTAAAGATGGTATCGCCTGTCGAAGCATCGATTGCCCGCACACGGACTCCGGACATTTCAATATCCGCAGAGTCGCGCGTGGTTCCCGATAGGATGAAACCGCTCTGTAATGCGACAGGAAGATTCGTGCTGGTATTCAAGTTCACGCTGGCGAATTGTTTGCCAACTAATTTGGCGGCAAAGGGCGGATTAAAATTCAATCGATACTGACCGGGGGGCACGACCACTGACAGGGTACCTGCAGCACTTGTAACATCATTGAATAAGTATGATTCAGTTCCCCCGGGCAACTTGAACGCGTCGACATCAACTCCAGTGACAGGGCCGCCCGGTCCTGTTACAGTCGCTGTCAGCACAACTCCGGCCGGCGCCGAGACATTGATGACCGTGTCTTTCGTAATCGGGACGTTTGTAAACACGACCGGCGCCCTTTGTGTTGCCAGGGCTGGACGATAAGCGATGTCGTAGGTTCCGGCGGGAAACACCATTGCGTAATTGCCGGCACCATCCGTGTTGTCAGTAGGCGTAAACAGCCGTGCCCCGTTGGAACTGTAGCTGGCGTTAATGTCGGTACCGGCAAGTCCGCCGCCTCCGGAGGCACTGACGTTACCTGAAACCAAGAATCCGGACTGCAGCGTAAAGTCAATTGTCTTGTCGGCGTTGATCAGTACGGACAATGATTCCTTTGCCACCAATTTCGTGGCAGCGAGAGGTTCAACTTGAATGTCGAAGGTGCCGCCCGGAATGAGCAGCTGATAGAATCCGGCAAGGTCAGTATTATCGCTTGGCGTAACCAGAGCAGCTCCGGTTGCGGGTACGATCACATCGAGGTCGACATCGAAGACGGGCGTTAACGCCTGATTCCGCACGGTTCCACTCAGGAAGTACCCGGAGACCATGCTGACGTTGATCGTTGTATCGTTTGCGATATTGACATTGGCGATTTCCAACGGTACCCAACGTTGACCGGGTAAAGTAGAGCGCCAGCGAATGGTGTAGGTACCATCTCCGACGAGAATCTGATAGTGTCCGGTGACGTCAGTGTTGTCGCCCGGAGTGTTATAGAGTGCGCCGGTCGATTGCACATATACGTTGAGGTCAATATCAAGGAGAGGATTACCGAGCGTGTCCGTGACGAAGCCGGAAACCAGATTTCCCAGTTCCAGTTGCGCGTTTACGGTCGTGTTGCCAGAAACGACGACAGGTGAAATCAACTTGGTCAGGAGCTGGGTATTTGTTTTTGGCACAAACTCGACACCATACGTGCCGGCAGGGATATTTAGAATTGAGTACAATCCGTTGACATCAGTTCTGGTTTGGGGTATTCCAATCGGTGAACCGAATTCATCATAAAGGAATACATCGGTGTCTTGCACCGGAAGTGCGCCGGGGTCAGTGACAGTTCCCGAAATCGTGAATGCGAGTGCTTGTCCCGCAAAGGCAAGCAAAAGAATGAGCGTCATCAAAGGGCGTGTGCGAGCGGTTCTCCGCATATCAAAGGTCCTTTCAGTTGGTTTAGAATTACAAATCTTAGTAATCATCATTTTCAAGCCTCTATCGGATCCGGACGATCTTACGAGTCTTTGCACTCTCATTGAGGTTCAACAGGCAAATGTAAACGCCATCGGCAATCTCTGAGCCGTCGCGATTTCGACCATCCCAAGTGACCATGTACTCTCCTGCCGATTGGGTCTCATCTACCAGGGTTTCGATCAACTCGCCAGCCACCGTGAATATCTTCAAACTCGCATGGGTCGGTTCTGCGAGTTCGTAGTGGAATGTTGTCTCGCCGGCGAATGGATTTGGGAAGTTCGAGAAGAAGAGAACTTCATCTTCAGTTTCAGATGACACTGCAGTCAATACAAATGTCAGAAGCGTATCTTTTGTCAGTTCCAGTCCCCGTGAATTCGCGCTGATTAAGTCGGTCTCGTCAGGCGGTAACGCTCGCAGGTCATATCTGCCGGGAAGCAGTACAATTTCAGCGATGCCTTTACCGTCGGTCTTGTCAAAGGGAGTGTATAAGACTTCGGGCTCGTCTGCGAGATTGACATCGATATCGGCGTTTTCGATGACCGAACCGTCGGTCTCGATGACGCGGCAGGTGATGACAACTCCCGAATCCAGTTCGATTGGCGACAGGACAGTATCAATATTAACGTTCAACTCATTGACAACGGCCGCAACACGTCGACTGGTTACCGCGGGAATGAAGTACAGATCGAGTATTCCCTTCGGAAGAGCGACGTTGAAATTGCCGGACTGGTCGGTGGTATTGTTTTGCACAAATAACTTAGCACCAGTAATCGAACTGCGAGCCTGGAGCTCAATTTGCCGCAGCCCTTCTCCCCGGTCATTCCGTACTTGCCCCATCACCTGCACGCGAGTTACTTCCGGGATCGTGACCGTAACGGAGGTATCTCTCCCGCAATGCAAGGCGAGTAGAGTGACGCGATCATAAGGTGCTCCGATGGGCGGGTCAAATTCCAAGTCATAGGTTCCGGGTTGCACAACATTAACTGACACACCGGCAAGGTCGGTCTTGTCATGGGGAGTGAAAAGCTTGACCGCAGAGCCTGGAACATTGAAGTCGAGGTCGACGCCTTCAACCGGATTGCCGTTTTCATCCACTACGATCGCAGATATCAGTACGCCTTGGTGAAGAACTTCACTCCAGGACGAATCGCCTTCGATGACAAAACCGAGATGGCTGGAGCCGACAAACTTGCTTGCGGATAACGGAACCAGTCTCAATTCAAAGATGCCGGCAGGAACTACGACTTCGTAATGGCCGTTGACGTCGGTTGTATTGTCTGAAACAAAAATCTTCTCTCCGGTCGTTTCGACCTTAAGCTCGAAGTCGACATCTGGTATTCCGCTGCCGAGTGAATCCTTGATGTCTCCGGTCATTCTGAAACCGCGATGCATAACGGCATCATAGACCATATCGGTAGCGACGATGAAGGTATCGATCTGCAGACCGCGCCAACCGCTTCCCGGCAACGGGTCGAATCGCAATCGATAACTGCCTGCGGGAACAACGACCCAAAAACTGCCGTCTACCGGACTGCTGTTGTCGTCTCCTGTGTAAACTCTTCCGCCGGAAAGCATGTCAAAGTCGAGGTCGATGTCGCCAACCGGTGAGCCCAGGCTGTCGGTAACTCGCCCGCTGACAACAATACCGGTTTCCAGCGAGACGTCGCGTTGGCGCGACTGATTGTCGCGAAGATCTAGATCGAATATCTGTGTCCCGAGAAGGTGTGATCCTCGTCTTGGTGCATATGCGACGTGGTAGACTCCCGGAAGCACGCAGACGCTGTAGTAGCCGGTGATATCCGTATTGTCACTTGGCGTAACCAGTTTTACGCCTGTAGTTGCGTCAATAAAGTCCAGGTCAACGTTTGCCACTGGCAGTCCATTGGGGTCGCGCACATACCCTGAAAGGCAGACTGCCTGCAAAAGGTCGGTCCCGGCTAAGAGGAGGAACACGATTATTGCACTCCATTTTAGGCAAGCAGTTGCTGGTTTGATGCTATTCAAGTTACGGACATTCCCTCGTTAGAAACTGATATTCAATTCCAAGCGGCTGACACTTGCACGTTTCTGCCGTGGTTCATAGGCATCTCCGGGATTGAAGATACCGACACTCCAGACCAGGCGCATTGACTGCATTATTAATGGTGAACTGGCGACGAGATCGATCGCGCTGCCAATGTCGTCGTTAGAACCATTGGGGCGAGCAGGCGGGTCGACGAGCCCGGTTCCCTGCAAATCGGGCGCGGCATGATGTTGGCGGTAAACTCGATAGAAGAATTCCAATGAAGCTTGCTCAAATGGGCGGCAGCCGGCGCCGATTGTCAGGATTGCGAGATTACTTAATTCGGGATTGAGCACAAGTCCGTAGATGCTGGATTTCGAGAGACCACCGAACCGACTGGTATTGTCTTCGTAACCAGTCTGTCGAAACTCCTGATCGGTGTCAGCACTGCCAAGGTCATCACCACTGGCGAAAGCATAGCCCAATGTGACCGAGGGCGACCACTCGGTGCCGGTGGCGACATAGGCGCCGCCCAAGTCGTAAGCATAGGCACTGAGTGGCCGTTGCTTATCGGTACCCCGCATGAGCGCGAAGTTCGCCCATGGGCGAAATCTCGAGTGAATCCTGCCCGTGTACGTAGCTCCCCACCAGATGGGCTCGCGATTGCGGATGTCAGTGTCGCTGCGAGAAAGGACATAAGCGCTGATGCTGTTGTACTCGTCCAGACGCACTGCCGCCATGCCGTACAAGTCAGTCCAGGTGCGAAACTTGGTATTCAAAGGGTTGACTGCATGAATGGCCGCCACTTCAAACCGAAGTGGCGTTACTCCGAAAAAATAGAGTCGCGCGGCATCCAGGTAGTCATCGAAGAGCCATTCCCGCGGTGACTCGAAGTTCTGTCGCCCGACCTGCGCCGCCAGACCCGTATTGCCGATATTTGGCGCCAAGAGGTAGAGTTGGGTCATTTCCAATTGTACTGAAGTCGAAGCTGCATCTTGCTCACTTGAAATCACAAAGTTCTTCCAAACACGCGCCTGCGCCAAGCCGCGAAGCTCGGTATTGATATAGCCCATCGCGGTCAAGCGAAGATATGGTTCGATTTCGCTCTGATTGGAATCGAAACGGCGACTCAGGTCCAATTCACTTTCTGTCCTGAATGTCTGGCGGTAATCACCATTCACGACAATGGTCTTCCCTAGCTGGAGTCTGCCGATATCTTCGGTTGGCGTATCTTGTGCCAGGGCGCCAAACAGCTCTTCTTTTACGACGTCGCGATAACTTGTGGGTTTGTTAACGTCGGTCTCCGGCACCAAGAGGATATTGATTCCGGAGATGATGAGTGTGTCGGGAGCTTTTCCATCGACAGCGACTCGAGTAACGGTTCCTTTGACTTTGTCACTCTTCTTGATATTGGTGACGCTGACCTTACGCGCGATCCACTCATTGGCATCAGTTACCTTGCAGCTGATTTCGACGCGCTGGCCCTGTTTCAGCGAAGAGAAGGAATACTTTTCCGTTCCGTCCATGACAAATTCAGTTTCGGGGGTGAACCTCACGCTGATGCCGAACATTCTGACAATTGAACTATCGCCGACCAATGCCTTGATTTCGCCGCGCAGTTTCGGCTCGCGCGGTTTGGGGAGTTCTTCAATGTCGTTGGCCGTCAGAGCGCCGTTCTTATCCGTGACAAGCTCGATCTCATAGGCCTGGCCGACCCGGTAGGTAAGCTGCATATACTCGGGTGTTCCCGCCAGCAGATTGCTGCCAAAGAATGAGATCGATACGATCGCAAAGATAAGAATTGCCGTCCAGAACGCTTGCGGCGGCGCGGACTTAAGTGAATTACTCGCTTTTTGCATAGGTATTCCTCGGGTTGGATTCCAGAAATTGCAGACGTTCTGCGGCGGCGTCGAAAAGCGGTTCAGAGATATCGCGCCACCTTGGCCGAAGTAGATAAATGATTCCTAATCTCAATAGCGTTGCAGCCTGCCACCAAGCGACGCGACTGTCGAAGATTTCATCGATCTTATCTCCGGCGGCGATGAACTGTATGGCACCGTCGCTGATGTTCTGCAAATTGTGCGGCTCCTGGAGTTGTCGAAGCCGGCAATGGCCAAGAAAGTTACCGTAGTCTTGTGCCCTGTCACCGGTGGCAAGATTATCGAAGTCGAGCAGCGCTACACTCTCTCCGTTAACAATCAATTGCTTGTCGTAGAAATCTCGATGAATTGTGCAAGTGTCGAAGTCTGCATCGGTCGCCGGTTTCAGATCCCGCAGTCGGGACAAAATCGTGGCTCCCTTTGCAGCATGCTCCGGGAAGAGACTACCCAGCATTTCCAGCTTCTTCTTGAGTTCTTCGATTTCGTTTGTTCCGGTGTAGAGCGGCCAGTTTCCATTCACAGAATTATGCAACACATCGAGAAGACGCTGCGTCTGGCGACATCCACGAACAAAGTCATCATTACCGGTGAGAGCGCACAAGTCACTACCGGGGATGTCATCCATGAAATACACACCGTGCTTAAGGTCGACGGCCAATATCGATGGCACTGTAAACTTCGAGTCTCCCGTGTTCGAACGAAATGCGGTTCGCACCGACTCCTGGGCAAGCAACGACCGCTCGATCTTGTCAGGACGAACGATCTTGACAATGACGCTCTCTGCAATATCAGGTCCGCCGGCTGAATCAACCATGGCGATACGAAGGCGCAATACGGCGCGCCGTTCGAGGCGGTAGCCCAGAATTTCATAGGAAATAGATCGAAGCTGCCGGCATTCCCATCCCAGGTCGCGGGAGTGTTTCGCAATATATTCGAGTCCGGCGACGGGATCGCACAGGGTGCGCAGGGCCTTCAACTTTGGATCATATGGAAACAGCGCGACGGTTAGACGCAACTCTGGCCAAGACAACGAGTCCTCCGGTTGCGAGGTTACTTCAGAAGCCCGATTGCTAATTCCAAGCTCTTGTGTACCGCAGAGCAGCAGAGTTCGCTGAGTGTTCGAACGGACGTTTTCGATCCGCAGCCGGTATTGAATCGTCAGAGTATCGCTGGAACGTGGGAAAACCCGCGGCACATCGACCTCGATCAGTCTCTCTTCGGCGCTGCAGAATCGGTCGCTCTCATGGGAAAACAATCTGCGCATAACCATAGGGTCGGTGGCACGATCAAAATACGGGCTTCTGGCGACGAGTCTCATGACAGACACTCCCGGCAAGCGCCGAGCGCTTTCGACATCTGTTCAGGCCAATTTGGTTGAAGAGATCTGAAGGGATGGATCGCGCGCAACAGAATTCCGAGCGCTGTCCAGTACTTCAGTTCGGTACGATCGATTGCAGCGCCGGAACATTTCTCGTAACCGCCAATGAACTGCTCTTCGGCGGCTGCTGCATTCTTTATTCGACCTTCGAGTTCGAGCAAGCGTAGGTGAGCGCAGAAGTTGCCCACATCGGCACTGACGTCACCGCGATAAGAGCGGTCAAAATCGAGCAAGATATCTTTTGCAGGCTGGAACAGCACCTGGTCGTGGTGAAAGTCACCGTGTACAAAGCCGATTCGACTGGCGGACTCGACGAGGCCATTCTCGATTGATTTCAAAACTGCATTCACGGTTGAAACCTCGATCGGCAGAACACCCTTGATCGCTGCTGCCGCAGATTGTGCGTCTGCCAGAATGTCCGTTCGATTTCGACGAGCAAGTGTGCCGGATTTTGCGTTGTGCAACTCGTGCAAAGCACCGGCGGTTCGAGTGAGGAAGGTCAATCCATCTGGCCGTCCCAAACAATCAAGTAGCGGAAAGCCATTGACTCCTTCAACGATCAGGAGACGCTTTTCGGAAAGATATGCGAAGGGCCGCGGTACGCTGGCCCTGGCCAGGCCGGCGGTGCCCGATGCCAGATTCTGCATAACGGCGAAGATATTCTCGCCACGGGAATCGCAATAGCAGCGCAAGAACATGATGAGACTGCGCTCTTCGCCACTTGCCAGGTTTGTGGCAATGGTGGCAATTCTGACGACCGCTCGTTTTTCGGGTTTGAAGCGAATGATCGATGTCGTCAGCCGCTTGTGCGAAATCCGCCACTGTGATGCAGGATAGTCGGGGACAAGCTCGTATAGAATGCGACGCAGTTTACGGGAATCAAATATTGTCTGTAGACCTTCCAGCTGCATGTCATTCGCGATGTCATCGATGATGATCAGCGCGCTTTCCAAGACGATTCCTTCGGCGAGGATGTTAGTCATCCGTTTCTGTCGAGATTTCAGCTTATCTGTGGCGACGGCAAAATCAGCGCGAGCAAATGCTTTGCCCCATAACACAGTCTCCAGAACTTCGTTTTGGTCATCTCGATATGTGACCCGGTAAGTTGCAAGGCAATTAGTAGATGGCTTGTAGCGAATGTACTCAATCGTGCATGCTGTCAGTTCATGACCGGCTGTTTGCAGTTGTTTCCGGATGACGTTGCCAATATGACCCGCGTCGAGAAGCGTTCTCATTCCCGGCAGACTCTCATCGACAGGTATATTGAAAGAGTCACGAAGTGAATCGCTGTAATTAGCCGCGTTCATGAGTATTCACTTTCTCGAAGGAACGTTCATCAAATGTATCCAATCGAAAGGCCGGCTGGTTCGATCTGGTGCGCATATCGGTCACGATGTCGCCTCTGTACCTTTCTTGCTGTTCAACACTTCTTCCACATTCGCCGCACTCTTGTCTTGGCCAACAAATGCAGCGAACTCACCGTGGCGGTTCATTAGAGCCGCAAGCTCGCCTTCTTCCACTGCACTGCCATCGCGCAAGAAAATGACCCAGTCGGCGAGATCGAGGAAATGCAGTCGATGCGTGATAATGATTATGGTCCGGTCCGGTCGAAGTTGGTTCAAGACTTCTTTGGCTTTCGCTTCAGAGTGAACATCGAGACCGGTTGCAGGCTCATCAAAGA
>CAZQBX010000022.1:0-34256 GCA_964592145.1 uncultured Ignavibacteria bacterium | reverse complement strand
GGAGATTGACGCAAGATGGCACGGGCAAAACTCAATCGCTGTCTCTGCCCGCCCGACAAAGTAAGCCCGCCTTCCCCCACGAGTGTGTCGTATCCTTGAGGAAGGCCGAGAATCAATTCCTCGAGGCCGGCGGTTCTGGCGGCCTGCTCGATCTCGTCTTGAGTCGCCTTGCTGTTGGCAAAGCCGATGTTCTCTCCGATAGTCATACGGAACAAGAATGTGTCCTGGGCGAGAGGTGTGATTCTCTTTCGTAAACTTCGAACTCGATATTCACGAATGTCTTTGTCATCTAAACAGAGCGAGCCCGCTGAAGGTTCGTACAAACGCAGAATTAATTTTGCAATAGTGGATTTACCAGCTCCGGTATGTCCAAGTATAACGGTCGTCTTATTGGCTGGTATGTGGCAAGTCAGGTTCTTCAAAACCGGCTGGCCAGCCCGGTATTGGAAGCTGACATCGCGAAATGAGATCTCGCCTTTGATGCGTTGTGCGGATAGTCCGACTTCATTATCTAAGTCTTCGGGTGTCATTTCCAGCAGTTCCATGATCTTCTCGCCACGGACCGTTGCTTTGGAAATCTGGCCTGATAGAGTTGCTACGTGCCGCAAGGGGCGATAAATACTGCGAAGGTATGTCAGAAACACCAAGAGGTCGCCGGCCGTGATTGATCCACCCAAGACCTTCTTCACACCGAACCACAATACCAGGCAGGTCCCTACTGCCGTAATCAACTCGACGATGCGGGTATAGTTCTCGGTGAGTCGAGCGGTCTTGACATTGGCGCGCACATCACGATCTACCGACCGGGCGACAAACCGTTCACGCTTGTTTTCAAGCGCATAGGTTTTGACATGACTGATACCAGCCAAGCTCTCCTGTACCGAGGCCACAACTTTGCCGTAGACTTCGCGCTGCTTGCGAGCCATAGTCTTCACGCGTCCGCTAAAACGGAGCGCCGCCAGGAGAAACAACGGCATCAATGCGAGAATAATCAGCGCGAGTTGCCAATCGAGCCAGAACATTAATGCCATCATACCAATAATCAGGAATAACTCGCTGGCCAATGTCACAAAGGAGGTAATCAACAAGTCCTGCAGCAGTGAGATGTCTCCCGTCAATCTCGTCATGAGATCGCCAGTTTCGCGGTAGTCGTGGTAGGCCTGCGGCAAGCGTTGGACATGTGAAAACAAGTGAAGGCGAATTTCGGCGACAAATTCCGTCGCGACGATTTTGGAGAGAACATTGCTGGTGTAATCCAGCATGCCCCGTGCCGCTACCAGAATCAGGAAAGAACCGGCTGCCAATGCGAGTATGGAAGTCGCATCCCAAGAGGTTAAGAAGGACAAAAACCCGCTTCCGGTCGCCTGCTGCGACGGTAGTAACAGGTAGTCGAACACGATCTTGAGCGGGATTGGCAATGCCAAGGCGATAATCGTCGCAGCGATCTTCGCAACGCCGCTTGAGACCAATCTGCCGCGATGCGGTTTGAGATGTTTCCCGAAGTGACGAGCAATTCGGCGAATTGCCGGGAAGTTAATACGGGGAATGCCGTCGAATTTAAGATTCATTTACTGCTTCCTTTGCCAGTCCTTTTGGCTTCAGCAGTTTGTCGAAAATGCCGGTGGCCGTTAGCATTCGACTCTTCCAGCTGTGATTCTCTGTCGCGGTCTCCAAGGCACGGGCAGCCAGATGCGAACGCAAGGCTGGATCAGATTTCAAGCGCAACAGAGCGTTGCACAGGCTGTCGCGATCTCCGGGCGTGGTCAGAAGGGCAGTTTCACCATCGACAAGAATGTCGCGTAACTGGCCGATGCCGGACGCCACGATTGGTTTTCCGGCAGCCATGTATTCGAAAACCTTCAACGGAGAAAAGTAGAAATCGGTCAGGTCGGGATAAGGAGCGACGAGCACATCACAATTGCGAGTCATTACCGGCACATCTTCGTAGGAGACTGCTCCGACGATTGTCAGGCGATCTTTTAGACCTTGTGCCTGTGCGCGTAGTTGGAGGTCTTCCTTAACCTGATCGGCGTTCCCAACCAGGCAGAGGCTGAACTTGCGGTCAGTCTTGACGAGTTCCGCCAGAGCATCTACCAGCAGTTCAACACCGTGCCAGGGCTTGATACTGCCGACGAATCCGATGACAAAGTCATTTGCCGGATCAGCCGTCACCTTAGCTCGCCAATCGGTGGATTCTTCTAGTCCGTGAAATCTGTCGAGATCCACGCCGTTGGGGATCGCGGTAACTTTTGCTTTGGGGGCGATGGTGAGAACGTAGTCTCGCAGCGAATTCGACACTGTGACAATGTGATCAGCGTGAGAAAACAAGTACTGCTCCACATGTTTGGCTAGCTCGTACAGGTAGAGATTACGATACTGCGAAGCTTCTTTGACCAGCGGAGCATTGATCTCGAGTACAAATGGGATCTTCACCTGCCGCGCAAACACGAGTCCAGCTACACTTAGAAGTGAGTAGCGCTCGTAGATCAGGTCAAACTTCTCTTCGTTGTACAAGGCGAACAGTTTTGCGAAGAACACCTGATTGCGATTGAAGTCTTCGACCTCGCGCAACATGGAACGTTCCATGCCGGAGCGGCCCGCCATTTCGTGGAAGAAATTCGGAGTCGAATCCATATTGAGCGAGTGAATTGGAACGCTCGGGACATACCTTCCATCGCTGAAACTCTTGGTTACCAAGACCGTCGGTGAATAGTCGGTTGAGCGAAGCGTTTCGACAAATTCCCGCATATGAATCGAGCTTCCCTTGGTGCCACCGTAAGGGATGCCGCGATCGCCGCAGAAGTACAGGAGGCGCCGCTTAGTTTCGCTCACGATCAGCCTCCGCCATCTTGATCGAGCCGGCAGCATTCTTGACACCGGCGTGCCTCGTTGCGCTGGCAATGTACTCGTTCAAAAGCGTTTCCACATTTTTTCGAAGATCGAATTTCAGCTCGGCCTTCTTTCGGCCGGCAAGCGCGAAGCGGGCGCGCAGATCGGGCGACTTCAGAAGTTGCATCAATCGGTCTGCGACCTGGTCGGGCTGTTCTTGTGGGACCAAGAACCCATCAACATTATCGTCAACAATTTCGGGAATCCCGGAAACCGAAGTCGAGACGATCGGTAGTTGGCTGGCGAGGGCTTCGAGAAGCACAGTTGGCAGAGCATCCTGATTGTTGTCGGGAGCGACTGTACAGGGCAGGCAGAAGACGGTGCAGGTCTGCATCAGCTCAAGCACTTCCGACAAGTTTTTCGGGCCTACAAACGTGACTTCGCCTAACAATCCCAAATCTCGCTGGAGTGTTTCCAGCGCTTCTTTATCTGGTCCTTCGCCAACGATTGTGCAGTGGAAGCTCTGGTTCTTGCTTTTGAGTACCGCGCAAGCTTTCAGGAGGTCATCAAAACCCTTCTTTGTAACCAATCGCCCAACGGCGAGCACCTCATTTGTCTTGCGAACGGTCCTGGGGTTGCCAACGAAGTACTCCAGGTTGATACCATTATGTATCACGCGAATTCGGTCGGTCGGCAGATCGGGAACACGTTCAGTCAGGTAACGCCGATTGAAGTTTGTTACCGTAACGGTGAAAGCACTGGCGTGAAGTTTTTCCCGCAAATGATGCTGTTCGTTGCTATAAACGAAAATGTCCTTAGCATGTGCGGTGAAACTGAATGGGATGCCCGAAATCCGGTGCGCAAAATAGGCGATCGTACTCGGTTGCGACGCGAAGTGTGCATGTAGATGTTGAACTCCGAGCTTGTGGGCCTGCGATGCGACCCAGGCGGAGAACCAGACATTGGCGATTTCCGAGCCGGTGTCGCCTTTTGCGAGCAGTTCGTCCAGCAAGGAAAACAATGATCCGGAATAGAGCTGAAGTATCGGCCATTCCTTGCCGATCCAATTCGGCCACTTTGACGGCTCAAAGTCCTCGAGGTAATGAACTGCGGCCTTCAGACTGGAAACCTGCGGGTGAAATCTTCCTTCGCTCGGTTTCTTGAGTGAGAAGATGACCACCTCAACTCCGCGGCGTTCAAGTTCGAGAATTTCGTTAAGGATAAAGGTTTCCGACAAGCGCGGAAACATTTTGACAACGTAGCCAACGCGGACTAACGGGCGGTCAGGATTTTGCATGCTCGGCCTCACGTGTTGCGGATTTAACAAAGATTTTTTCGAAGAATTCAACGACTCTTTCCGTACCGTCGAGTTTGACTCTCGCGTTTTTGCGCGCATCGGTTAAGGGTTCAGTCGTACTTGTCAATAGAGCTGTCACTTGATGATAAAGCGAATCGGCATTGACCTCGTCGGGATGAATCATCGACACGATTCCCAATTCCGCGAGTCGGCGTGCTCGAATCAGCTGTTCATCGCGATGCAAGATGCGGGGAATAATTATCGCCCGCTTTCCCGCCTCCAGAATCTGCGAGATCGAATTGTAGCCGGCCGTTGAAACGACAAGATCGCTTGAACGGAACAATGGGGTAGTCGAGCGGACAAAACTCTTGAGGACTACTGGCAGTTCCTTTGCCGTGAGTTCAAATTCCGCGGCAAGGTTGTCCGGCAGAAACGGACCGGTCACGATGGTACTTTCAAAATCGATGACATTAGCATACTTCTTTACCATTGCCAGGAAGTTGCCGATAACAATTTCGCCGCCACCATCTCCTCCTCCAATCGTGACAACGACCTGTTTCTTACGAATAGATTTTCGGCTGCGGCGGACCGACTCGTTGCGAACACCCTGCGTCTCGCGGATGTAGTTGCAGTATGTCGTCTTGTTGCGGACAACTTCCGGAAACCGATACTCAGTTGCAGTGTCAAATATCTGCCGGCTTCCGTAGACGAGCACGTGATCGTAGAGATCTTCCAGTAAACGATACACACCAGTACGGGTCCACACTTCATGAACCGATCCGGGATCATCGATGATGTCGCGCAAGCCAATGATCTTCACACATTCCGGCGAGTCCTGCTGCAAACACCGGAGTGCCGGCAGCATTTCACCTTTCATGCCGGCAGGCGAGTGATCTACCAGCAGGGCGTGCGGCTGAAACGTCTTGACCAATCCCGAGAGCAAGCTGGTTCGAACGGCGATGATTCTTTCGTAAGATGTGGCCAGAATTCTGGCTTCGTATTCCTCGGGACCAATCTTACGAACGGCAGGCAATTTGACATAATCAACACCAGCCGGAAGTTGATACCGATGTACAACCGGCGAGCCGGTGGCGATGAGAATCGCCAAGCCGGGAAAGCGATTCATCAGCGCCCGGGAAATTTTGAGGCACCTCTGCAAGTGGCCAAGTCCAAACGTGTCGTGGGAGTAGATGAGTAGTCGAAGACCAGAGCCAACTGCGGGGGGAGACACAGTCGGCGGGATACCATCAAAGGCGTGGTCGGTCCCGTTCTTTCCTCGGCCACAAGCAGAAGTATTTGCGCCTTTGGACTCGTGCATCAGGCTTGCCCCATGCTTGCGTAGTTAATGCCGTAGCGTTGAGCCAATTCGGGGGCAAGGAGATTTCTGGCATCCATCATGTTGGGATGGCGCATCACGTCCGCGATCCTGCGCAAGTCCAGAAGTTGAAATTCCTGCCACTCCGTCAGAATGACGATGCAATCTGCATCGACTGCCGCTTCGTAAGGATCAGCCGCGAGATTCAGTCCCGGCAGGTAGTGATGAGCCTCGGGCATAGCCTTGGGATCGAAGGCGGTGACATGCGCTCCCGACTCTTGCAGACGGCGCACGATCGGAATTGCTGCAGAATCTCTCATGTCGCTGGTATCGGCCTTAAAAGAAAGACCGAGCACAGCGATTTTTGAGCCGGCAAGGTTCCCGACCAGTTTTTCAATCCGCTCGACGACATACTGGTGCTGGCGAATGTTAGCATCAAGGACAGCGCGTCCGATCATTAGTTCATAGCCATGTGTGGCGGCAAGTCCGGAGAGTTCCTGCAGGTCCTTGCGGAGACAGGAACCGCCCCAACCCGGCCCCGGGTTAAGGAACTCCGAACCGATGCGAGGATCCATGCCAATGGCGCGAGCAACTTCGAGCACGTTGATGCCGGAGAGGTCGCAAAGGCCGGAGAGCTCGTTGATGAACCCAATCTTGGTGGCCAAGAAAGCATTGGAGGCGTACTTGATCAGTTCGGCGGTTTCATTGTTTGTGACAACGATCGGGACGGGATGAGTCATTCCGAGTCGATAAATGTGGGAGATGAACTCGACGGCATCGGGGCGGTCGCCGCCGACAACGATTCGGGGCGGATGAAAGAAGTCGTAAACAGCATTTCCTTCGCGCAAGAATTCGGGGTTATTTACGACGGGCGGGACTGCACCATTCTTGGCGTGAGTTGCCAGAATCTTGCGGACAGCGGCGCCGGTTCCAACCGGCACGGTGCTCTTGAGAACGACAATCTGGGATGGCTCCAAGACTCTCGCCAAAATCTCCGTAACTTCGCCAAGCGCACCCATATCGGCTCTGCCGGTTTCGGAGGGCGGAGTTCCCACAGCGATGAATATCGCTTTTTGGCCTTTTGCCGCTTCGGCCAAGTCACCGGAAAACGACATTCTGCCGGACCGAAGAGCGTCGCGGAATAGGCCCTCGAGATCCTTCTCGTAGAAGGGAACGTTGCCTGCCTGCAATTGCTTCAGTTTTCCGGCGTCTTTTTCAACGCAAATCACAGAATGACCGAAGTGGGCAAATCCCGCAGCGGCAACCAGCCCAACGAATCCCCCGCCGATTACGCAAATGGGTACCCCGGACAAGGGTTTGCTTTCATGAAGGGTGGCTTTTGCCTGCTGCGTGAATGGGCTGTCTTTCGATACGCGGTCCATAGTTTTCCAATCGTCTCCGTGTGGGGTTGGCGAAATAGTTCCTGTTAGTTAGGAGTCTGCTTCGAACTGCTCGAAGTTAGATACTGATGCGACACTGTCAGTGCCTGCTAACCAACTATTAGCGAATTCCTTGCCAACTTGTAACACGGCGAGAAATCTATTGCAGCAGAGGTGGTTAGCGTATCGTGCGAGTCTGAGGTACTCTGATTCTGCTGCATCAAATGAACCAATTGGTTTTAACCAACTATAGTGATCTGCTTCTGAATATCGAATTTCTTGATTCGGTACCGCAGCGCTTCTCTGCCAAGTCGGAGCTTGCGAGCAGCTTCACTAATGTTGCCTCCGGATGACTCCAGCGCCTTCAAAATCAACTCGCGCTCGACGATTTCGATGTCGATGCCATCAGCCGGGAAGTCGATCTGGATGCTTTCGTCGCGACCAATTCGAACCGGCGTTGTTGAAGCGATGGGCAGACTCAAGTCTGACGCATCGATGACCGATTTGGTGTCGAGGAACACAACCCGTTCGATTATCTGCCGCAATTCGCGGACATTTCCGGGCCAACTGTAGGATGTAAGAGCTTCGATTGCGCTTTGGTCGAGCGTCTTGCTGAATCGGTACTTTCGATTGAAACGACTCAAGAACAACTCGGTAAGGCCAACGATGTCGTCGCGTCGATCTCTAAGCGACGGTACCTGGATTGTAACGTTATTGAGTCGATAGTAAAGGTCTTCACGGAAGCGTTGCTGGTCTTGAAGGTTGCGATTGGTCGCAGCAATGATGCGAACATTCGTTGCGATGTCGCGCATGCCACCCACTCGTCTCAAAGATTGTCTTTCAATGACCTGCAGAAGTTTGACTTGCGACGACATCGGTAGTTCGCCGATTTCATTGAGGAAAATCGTGCCTCCGGAGGCTGCTTCAAAGAGACCGCGTTTCGAGCGATCAGCGCCGGTAAACGCGCCTTTTTCGTACCCAAACAGCTCCGCTTCCTCAAGTCCCTTCGGGAGGGTGGTGCAGTTGACTTCGACAAACGGCTGATCAGCGAACTTGCTGCGGTAGTGAATGGTGCGGGCAACTAAGTCCTTTCCCGTACCGGTTTCACCGAGGATGAGTACCGGGGGGAACTCCGACGGGTTGTTGAGTTCAATGACACGTAATCGCTCGATTACTTTCTGCACTTCTCGCATTTTGGTTGAAGAAGCGACCAAGGCATCTTCATCAGTTTTTTCCGCCTCGACGGCATTGTAGTATGAGATGGTCTGGCGCAATCTTGCACCGGTGACAGCGCGTTCGATTGCCAATGCGACTTCCTCGGTGTCAAGGGGTTTACGTAAAAAGTCACTCGCACCGGAACGAATTGCCTCGATCGCAGAAGCCATAGTCGCATATGCTGTTGCGATGATTACCGAGATGTTGGGGTCGATGCTGCGAACATGCTTGACTGCTTCAAGCCCGCTCATACCCGGAAGTTGTATATCCAGCAACACGATGTCGATGGGCATCTGTTCGAGCAGCCTGATTCCTTCTTCAGCAGTGGTTACATGAATGCAATCGTGCCCGCGGGTTGTGAGAGCTCGCGACAACGATTTCGCCAAGAGAACTTCATCTTCGACGATGAGAATTTGTGCCATCTATCTCCATCCTGTCTATTTGTTACCTTGTCAAGTGACGTTTGCAGACGTCTTGGTTAACGGCAGATTTATAGCGAAACGGGTGCCCTTTTCCGACGAATGTTCAAGTAAAAGGCTTCCCGAATGCAGTTCTATAATCTTCTTAGCTTGCGCCAAGCCGAGGCCGGTTCCTCCCCTTTTGTCCGTGGAAAATACCCGGAATAATTTGTTCTGCATCGCTTCGGAGATTCCTCGGCCATTGTCGGTTATGGTAACTCGCACGAAATGTCTTTCGTCATCGGACGCAGAGTTTGACGTCGCGACAGCGACCTGATTCGCTCCCGACTCACAGGCATTGGTGATCAGCGCTGCAATTGCCTGTTCAACCAGTATTGAGTCAATTTCAAGAAGCGGCAGATGTTCTCCCAGAGTGGATCCGACATGGACGGAGTCTTGGGAGAACTTTCCGTGGACAACCTCCAACACATTTCCGATCAGAAGATTGATATCAGTTGGCGAACACTTCAGTTCCAGCGGGCGCGCAAATTCCAGAAACCCTTTAACCCATGCATCGAGCCGGTCGATTGTGTTGATTACTTCGGACATCGTTTCCCGCACGTCGGCATGAGTCTCCGGTATATCGGGAATCATCACCTGAATCGCTGCGCGAATACCGGCCAACGGGTTTCGTATGTTGTGGGCGGTGTAAGCTCCCAGTTCGCCAAGAGCCGCAAACCGCTCCTGTGTCGCCAGCTGCTGCTGAAGCGTTTTCAGGGACCGCGCCATTTCATTGATTGACTGCGCAAGCTCGCCCCATTCATCGGCCGTATTGGTTGCGATTCGTGTTTCCAGTTTTCCTTTACTGATTGCCGAAGTTGCCGTCTTGACATCGGCAAACGGTTTCACCAACCAGCGCTGCATTTGCGCCGCCATTGCAATCAATTGAAGAAGTGCGACGAGAACCGAGGCAAGGATCGCCCAGGTTGCTGATTGACCGGCCTCGGACGCAGCGAGCACGCTCTTGTCGACTTTACCGCGATAGTATTGGTTGAGCGCCGCCACATCATCGCTGACTTCATCGGCGATCTCGCGCAAGCGACGGCGTTCACCAACAGGATCGAATGTAACCATAGCAGAGCCCGGCTGGCTGCGGAAGGAATTGATCACCCAACTCAATTCTTCGTGCGTTTGTTCGAGTCCGGTAATATGATCGTGTTCGGCCATCGATTCTGCTTGTTCCTTAAGTGGGGCGATAAATGAGTGAATCTGGTTTTCGACTTTTTCAAAGTCAGACGACGTAATGTCTTCGCCGTCCAGATAGTCAATTCCAAGGTTTACTTTTCTGGTCATCGCCGTTCGGAGTCTTTCCGCAAGGAAACTCTGTTCGCGAGTAACGGTGAGTTCTGCTGCGGCGGTCCGCCAGCGCTTGATGGACCAGATCGAGACTGCGGCCACGACAATGACAGTCACGAGCATGATGCTGTATGAGAGCAGCAGCTTAGAGCGGATATTCATGATCTTCTCACCGATGGTGGCTCGCCATTATGGTTGTTGCGCGTATGCGGTTTTGAACCAACTCAAGGTCTCCCTTAGTCCCTTTTCCAATGGAGTGAATTTCTTGAAGCCAAGAAGAGTCATCGCCTTGGTCGGATCAGCGCAGGTGCGTGGGTCGTCTCCCGGCTTCCGAGGTTGAAATGTGTGCGGCACATTGGTTTTCAAGCTCTTTTGGATGTGGGCGAGGAGCTCGATCACCGAGGTCTGCCGGCCAGTGCCAATATTGATGACTTCACCAACTACACCCTTACGCTTACTGGCTTCAGCCAGTCCGCGCGCTATGTCCTTGACGTAAACGAAATCCCGGGTCTGTTTACCGTCACCGTAAACGACCGGCGTTTCACCACGCAAGACGCGGGTGGCGAATGCCGGGATGACATTGGAGTACTGTGATTGCGGATTTTGACGGGCGCCGTAGACGCTAAAGAGTCGAAGGGAAACGACCTCCAGTCCATAGAGACGCAGGTACAAATCTCCAAGTTGTTCGCCGACAAGCTTGCTGGTGGCATAGGGAGAACTGCCCGCCAACTTCATGGATTCGCGAAAGGGAATCTTCGCCGAAGCTCCGTAAACCGATGCGGAAGAGATGAAAACGACTCTCTTGACGCCGTTGCGTCTTGCGGCATCGAGGACATTCCAGGTGCCGCCGAGGTTTACGTCGAATGTCGGCAGAGGTTGATCGACGGACAGGGGCACCGAGGATATCGCAGCCAGGTGAAAAACCACTCCGGCGCCCGCCATTGCTTTTTCCAGAGCCGGCAAATCGCGAATATCGCCGCGGATAATCTCGATATCACGTTGGCACTCGGCGAGGTTTTCTTCTTTACCGGTCGAGAAGTTGTCGAAAACTTTCACTGCGTTCCCGCGTTGAAGCAGTTCGCGCACCAGATGTGAACCGATAAAACCGGCTCCACCGGTGATTAAACATGTGTTCATTCAATGTCCTCTTGTTCAAATCCAATAAATCTTTTTCGTCGGCGGAATCTCAATTCGGCGCATAGCATGGGTCATCTATGTTCCTGGACTTAATGACTCACCATTGATACTATTGAGATCGATATAGAGATAATTCGTACACAACAGTCTACGATTTATGCTCTGGAAGTCAACTACGTAATTTTCTTTGGCGAGCAGCAAGTTAGAAGAGGAGAGGGTTGAGGAGCCTGTGGCTACGCGGCGCTTGGCTGGAACGCAGACGGGTTAGTCTTGCCGCAAGACCTTGCCAGGAGACTCCAGAGCAGCCCGTATTGTGTGGGCGCTGACCGCGACCATCGCTACGGCGCCGGCAACGACTGCGGCGATGATAAAACTACCGATCGACAGGTCGATATGATATGCGAAATTCTGCAGCCAATTCAGCGCGGCATACCAGGCGATCGGCCAGACCAGGATGTTTGCCAGAACGACCATTATGATAAATTCACGATTGATGATTGCCAGCACCTGATACATCGATGCGCCCAGGACTTTGCGGATTCCTACCTCACGACTCCGACGAACCGCCGTGATTCCGGCAAGTCCAAAGATTCCGAGTGCGGCGATCGAAATCGCAAAGGTTGCCGATGCCGTAATAATCTTTGACCAGCGTTGTTCGTCGGCATATTGCCGCGCCAAATCGTCATCCATAAACGACCAGGTGCATTTCAAGCCTGATGAGACTCTCTCGTAAGCTCTTTCCACTGCCGCGATTGCGGCCTGCATATCCCGTTCATCGATACGAACAAGTATCTGAAAGTATGGATACAATTCCCGCGTAAACAGCAGCGCCGGGCCGATCTGTTCATGCAAAGACAGAAAATGGTAGTCCTTGACGACCCCGACAATCGTCGGTGTGCCGATGTTGTCGAACATCGTATCCAATGCAGGAACCATAGAACCGACCGCGTAGCGCGAACCCAACTCTCTCATGAGAGATTCATTGACAATGATGGGATTGGTCGCATCCTGAGACGGGTTTGACGCGAAGTCTCTTCCCGCGGCGATTTTCATTCCCAATGTTGAAATATAGCCAGGATCGACTCGATACACATATGCCGAATAGTGTTTGCCGGCATCACCCCAGCCGTAGGCATCATACCCGTGGTTAAAAGACGCTGATGTCGCGGCGACGCTGATTATTCCCGGATTACCGGCGAGCTCGTTCTTGAAGCGCTGAAGGAAATCGACATCGCTGATGCTGTTGTCCGGAGGACGTTGAACTACCATGACGGCTCGCGAAGAGAAACCCAGCGGTCGATTCTTAATGTGTTGATTCTGCTGATGCATTACGATAGTGGCGATGAATAGAAATATTGACAGTCCCAATTGGACGACGATCATTCCCCGCGTTATCAGGCCCGACCGCGCAACGCTGCCGGCTCGCCGGAAGATGTCCGCCGGCTGCGGGCGAGAAAGGACGATTGAGGGCACCAAGCCGGCCGCGACACCCGTGGCTATCGCCATGACTAGCCCGAAAGAGACCAACAGCGGATCGGCGGTGATAGATACTTGCAGCGATCTTCCGACAAACGAACTGAAGACCGGCAATACAAGCTCTGCAATCACAAACCCAACAATGATCGCCAACAACGCCAACACAACTGACTCTGCCAAAAACTGCGTGACAACCTGATTGCGGACAGCACCGAACAGCTTTCGCAACGCTACTTCCCTGCCGCGTGCGGCGCCGCGTGCAATACCCAGTGACACGTAGTTGATTCCCGCGATGAAAAGAATGATCAATCCAATACCGGTCAGAATGTAACTATACAGCGGGCTCGAAGCTCCGGTCTGGGTGTTGAGATGGACACTTTTGAGAGGTTCAATCCCAAGTGGCATTTCTTCGCTGACAGTCTTGTCGTCCCACCGGCGGGAGATGAAGCTTCTAAACTGTGCGGTATCGACCTGCGCAATTGGCCGATCAAACTGCACATAAGTAATCACACGCCACCAGTTCCAGCGAGTCATTGCCGTTTCGTAGCGATACATCGCGGTTGCCGGTATCACGATCCCAAATTGAATTGTGGAATTTGACGGAATGTTGCGGGCTATTCCTGTGACCATAAACGATCGTCGCTCGCCTTGCAGAAACATCTCCAAGGTATTGCCGACAGCGTCGGTGGTCCCAAAATACTTCTGTGAAATCGCCTCGGTGATGACAGCTTCGGCGGGAGTTTGGAACAGCGAGCCAGTCTTTCCGTGCAGCAGCGGAAAATCGAACATGGTAAACAGGTCCGGATCGGCGTAGGTCACTAACTCGTTACCTTGAACCGTGCCGCCGATCACATGAGTCTGGTCATTCGCGCTCAAGCGAACGTATCCGGTTACTGAGGGAATTTCTCCAGCCATCGCCGGTCCGAGGGGCAGCGGCATGTGATTGACCGGTGTAAACTGACCGGCTTCATACTCGCGATAGGCCACAAGGCGGGCAATCTGATCTGCACGGCTATGGAATCGATCGAATGACAACTCGTCGCGGACAAAAGCGAATATTAGCAGGGCAACAGCGAATCCGCATGACAATCCCGCCAGGTGAATGAGCGTATAACCCGGATGCTTTCGGAGATTGCGCGTGGCGATGTCAATATAGTGCCTGATCATGTTTTCACGATCCGTCCGTCAAGGAGGCTGATGATCCGGGATCCGAAACCGGCATTTTTCTCCGAGTGCGTGACTTGCACAATGGTCGTACCGCCCTTATTCAGTTTGGTGAATAGCGCCATGATCTCTTCTCCCTGTGCAGTATTCAGATTGCCGGTCGGTTCATCGGCGAGAAGCAGTTGCGGGTTGTTGATCACAGCGCGGGCAATCCCGACGAGTTGTTGTTGACCTCCCGAAAGCTGCGCCGGGAACAGGTCGCGCTTGCCGACAATGTTGAATCGGTCAAGAGTGTCCGCGACCAGTGATTTTCTTTCGGGTGTAGGAACACCTTTGTAGAGCAACGGCGTTTCCAGATTCTCGTACACGGTCAGCTCGTCGATCAGGTGATAGCTCTGAAATACAAATCCAATGTGCTGCTTGTACACTTGCGCTTTTTGTTTCTCTTTCAGTCCGGTGACGTCTTGTCCTAAGAACAAGTGCTGTCCATCGGACATGGCGTCGAGGAGACCGAGAATATGCAGGAGCGTTGACTTACCTGCTCCGGAAGGACCCATGATCGACACGAATTCGCCTTTTGCGATTGCCAGCGAGACGTCCTGCAGTACATAACTGCGGCCGGCGCCAGAGGAATACCATTTTGAACAGTGACGAACTTCTATCAAAGGATTCGCCGACTGGAGGTTAGTCGAGTCGTTCAAATTAGCTTGCTTCGAAGTATTCACTTGAATAATTCCCTCATTCGTAGCGAAGTGATCTAACCGGGTTTTCGGAAGCTGCCCTGACAGTTTGATAGGCAATCGTTGATACGGCAATGACCATAGCCGATACTCCTGAAAGCGCGATGGTCCACCAGGCGACGTCCACGCGGTAAGCGAAATTCTCGAGCCATTTTTGCATCGCGAAATAGCCGAGCGGCCAGGCGACCAGATTTGCGATCGCAATCCAAATAACAAACTCGCGCAAATGCATGAACACGAGCGAATTCACGGTTGCACCCAATACCTTGCGAATACCGGTTTCCTTCGTCCGGCCGGCGATCCGATAGGAGGCAAGACTAATCAAACCGAGACTTGCGATAACGATGGCGAGAACGGTGTACAACAGGAGGATCTTCCCTGCCAGTTGCTCAGCCTGATATGTCGCGACGAATGCGTCATCCAGGAATGTGTAGTTGAACGGTCGGTTCGGCGCAACCGATAGCCATAGGCTTTCCAATTGGCTCAAGGTAGCTTGAAAATCGTTGGTCGAGATTTTGACTGCCAGGTTCGTTGATCTTGTCGGATCCATGTAGAGCATCAACGGTCGGATCGGCGTGTGCAGCGAGGCATAGTTGTAATTCTTCACAACGCCAATGACATTGATCTTTAAATCGGGAGGCTGGATGATGTTCCTGCCTATGGCATCGGTCCAACCCATTTTCTCTGCCGCCATTTCGTTGATTATGCACGGCATGGAACTTCCGGCTGCGGTATCGGTCATGATGAAGTTTCTTCCGGCGGCCAGAGTGAGTCCGAACGTTTCGAGATAGTTTTCGTCGACAACATTCAGATTGAAAAGCAGTTGTTCCTTTGGCGGGCCGCCTTCCCAGTTGAAAGACGCTGATGACTGCTGTTGACTGCTGGGCAGCGCTCCGGTTGCAGTAACGGCGATAACTGCCGGGTTGCTCATCAAAGCCGACTTGAGTGCAGGAACTTTCTCATGCAGTTCCTGCCCTGCCAATGGAACAGTGACAATTTGTTCGTGTCCGAATCCGAGATCGCGCGAGTTGAAGTAATCAAGCTGGCGGTAAACTGTGATCGAGGCAATGATGAGTGCGATCGAGATGATGAACTGGAGAATCACCAGAGTGCTCCGCACGAGTGTTGACCTTGACAACCCCCGGCTAAGTGGCCGGATTGCAATCGCCGGACGCTGTGAAGCGAGGCAGATCGCAGGATACAGCCCCGAAAGAACTGCTGTCAGCGCCCAGACCACTCCCATAGTGATTAAAGTCACGGCGTTCAGACTATAGTAACGATGCATGTTTGCACCGAACCAAGAGTTCGCTCCAATAACAATCAACTCCGCAAGAGCAATAGCGATGATCATGGCGATACCGGTGACAACAAACGATTCACTGAAGAACTGCGAAAGCAACGTACGGCGATCTGCGCCCAGGACTTTCCTGACGCCAACTTCTTTAGTGCGGCGAAGCGCTCTTGCCGTAGCCAGATTGGTGTAGTTGACTCCGGCGACGATCAGAACGAAGAGCGCCGTTGCTCCGAACATCCAGAGAATGACTTTAGAACGCCGCGGACCAAAATCCGCCTGCAGTTTTGGTGTCAGATGCAATTCCGTCAGTGGCTGCAATGAGAGTTTCGGCGGCGTCCCGTCGGGTCGGAATTTCACCAGCAGGTCGCGCATATTGTCGGACAGCGTCCGTCTGTCGACGCCCGGGCCAAGCAGGACAAACGTCCCGAAGGCATTCGTCCGCCAATCATGAAGATACGTCCCGGCAGCAAGGGCAGCATGGGTGCTCATCGTTACGATGATTTCCGGGCGAAAACTAATGTTGTATGGAAGCGGCTCCATGACGGCTGTCACCGTGAGATCGACCCGGTTGTCAAGTCTTAGGGTTTCGCCAACAGGGTCGCTCTGACCGAAGTACTTCTCAGCGATTGCTGAACTGATGACAGCTTTGTCCGGACCCAGAAGCGCCGTTGAGCGACTACCACGTTTAAGCGGAAGCGCTAAGATGTCGAGCAGATTGGAATCGGCGTAAAATACCGAGCTTTCGTAATACTGTTTATCACCTGACGAAAAGAGGAGCGAAGAAGGAGCCTGAATTCGCGCAGCCTGTTCGATCTCCGGAAACTCAGAGGACAGAACTGGAGCGAGATTGTACGGAAGGGGTGCGAGGATTTGTTCGCCGGCGGCAAAACTCTGCGTGCCGATGACACGGGCAATGCGTTCACTATTTGCCCAGTCAGAATCGTAGCTTGTCTCAAATCGCAGCCAGCTTGATGTAACAAGGAAGCTTGCTAAACCGATTGCGAGACCAAGAATCGTCACAACCGCATAGACGCGATCGCGGGCGAGTTGGCGGATCGTTCCTAAGAGGAAGTGTCGGAACATGGGCACTCCTTCGTCATATTCTCATTCATATCTTAGAGCTTTTACGGGATTTGCGGACGCCGCTCTGACTGTCTGAAGCAGTACAGTAGACATAGCCAAAGCCAGCGTCGCCACGCCGGCACAAACGAATATCCACCAGGGGAGCGCTGCCCGGTAGGCAAACCCTTCCAGCCACTTGTTGCCGGCCCAATAGGCGATCGGTAAAGCCAGCACGTTTGCCACCACAACCCAACCGACGTGTTCACGAATGTGGAGGCCAATGATGCTTGCAACTCCCGCACCCAGAACTTTGCGAATACCGACTTCTTTCGTGCGACGCTCGATGCTGAATGTCGCGAGTCCGAACAGCCCGAGGCACGCCAGGATGATCGCCAGTGCCGCGAAGAACGAAATCGTCCGTTGCATCCGCATCTCTGTCACGTAGAGCCGATCGAAGGCTTGATCCATGAAGAATGATCGATATGGCGTGTTCGGCAAAACACGTGTCGATGTAGTTTCGATCTCCTTCATGAATTGCGGCAGGTCATCCGTAACGACTCTGATTGCGAGATTAGAGTATTTTTCCGGACTTGGAAAGACGACCAAGGGTGCGATTTCATCGCGCATGGATGAAAAATGGAAGTCCTTTATAACACCAATGACGGTTGCGGCGAGACTATCTTCAAGAAACATTCGTCTGCCAACTGCATCCTGCCAGCCCATCTGTTTGGCGGCGCATTCGTTGATCAGGCAAACGTCCGTTTCGCTGTCGCGCACATTTCTCCCTTGAGCCAGCGACAAACCGAACGTCTCCAAAAACTGTTCGTCGACGTAGTTGGTATTGAACAGAACCTCATTAGAAGGGTCCTGCCCCTCCCAGTTGTATGTCGACGACCATACGATTTGATGCGGTAACTGCGCGACTGCCGAGACGCTTGAGACGCCGTTGACCAGGCGCAGTTGTTCACGCAGTGCGGCGTAGTGTGTGCGTGCTTCTTCGCCACGAAGTGGGATAATCAAAACCTGATCCGCATGCGCAGCCAATGTTGATGAGCGCATGAAGTTCTCTTGCCGCAGAATGACAAAAGTCAAAACGATTAATATGATTGATGCCGCAAACTGCAACACCACGAGCCCATGACGAAGCCGCCGTCCACGCAGGTTGTGATCACGGAGCATTCGCGAGGGTGCTCGTCGGACTAATGCAAGTGCCGGATACAATCCCGAAGAGAGTCCGGCGATCAACCAGATTCCCGGCAGGATGATTAAGAACGAAAGATCTCGCAGCGCCTCGCGTGGAAGGCTTGGATTCAGAATGTCGCGCATGAAAGGAAATGACAATTCGACAAGCACGATGGCGAGAGTTGTGGCAAACCCGGCGGCAACGAGTGCTTCGACGACAATTTGTCGGCGGATTTGACTAAATCCCGCTCCCAGACAACTCCGGACTCCGAATTCTCTGACCCGTAGCCCGGCTCGCGCTGTGGCCAGGTTGACATAATTGATACAGGCGATGAGAAGCACTATCAATGCCGAGGATGCAAAGACCCAGAGACGCTTAGGGTCAGCAACACTGGAATTGTCGGCCACCAGCTCCGGGCCCAGGTGGATGTCGGTCACCTTTTGGGAGTAGAGTCGAGTTGTAGCATCAGGCTTACGGAACTTAGTCAAGATTTTTTCAAGGCGTGCATCGAAAGCCGCCCGATCTGCCCCTTCGTGCAACAGCACGTAAGTTGAGTAGCCGTTGCTCCCCCAGTTTTCGCGCCGCTGTGCGGGCCAATCATCGCTAACCGTGGGCAACGAAATCACCATTCCCGTACTCAAGTGGCTGTTCTGGGGCAGGTCATCCATCACACCGGTGATGAGCAAGTCGCTCTGATTGTTTACCCGCAACGTCTGCCCGACCGGGTCGGAATCGCCGAAATATTTCTCGGCTACAGATTTGGACACCACGGCGGAATTCTTCCTGTTCAAGGCGGAGCTTTTATCTCCTGAAACAAGGTGATAGCTGAACAATTCAAAGAAAGCGCTGTCGGCATAAATGAGGCCAGATTCAAACGAACGAGTTTCTCCGCGGCTGAGAACGATACCCGGACCATACCAGAGCCGCACGGTAGATTCGATCTCCGGAAATTCGCGTTCGAGCGCCGGCCCCAATGGAAACGGTGTGACGGCGACATTGAGGTCGCCGTTGGGGTATTCCTGAATCTCATAGATCCGATACAGGCGGTCGGCGTGAGCATGAAAACTATCGTAGCTAAGTTCAAAGCGGATCCACGCTGCGATTATCATTACGGCGCCAATTCCCACTGCCAGTCCCATCACACCGATGAGCTGATAGGTTTTCTGGCGTGCGAGCTGCCGCAAATATAATCTGACATAGTGGCCAATCATCTCATGCTCCTATTCAGTTTTCAGGACCTCGGTCGGATTTGTCAGCGATGCGCGAATCGCCTGAACGGAAGCAGTCGCGATGACAATTGCCAGCAAGGCAGTAACACCAATAATGAACGGCCAAAGTGAGAACGACTGGCGATAGGCAAAATTAGCCATCCACTGTCCAGACGCATAGTATGCCAATGGCCAGGCAATCAAGTTTCCGATCGCCACGAGCAAGACAAAATCACGATTCAACAACGCCACAAGTTGCGACGACTTGGCGCCGAGCACCTTGCGGATGCCCAACTCCTTTCTCCTGCGGGCAATCGCCAACGCTGTTAATCCGAAGACACCGAAACAGGCGACGACAATTGCCAGGGACGCCGCTTTGTTCATAATCGATTCCCACCGCTCGTAACTGCGATACTGGGCATCAATATGTTCATCCATGAACTCGTAGCCGTAAGGCAGATGCGGTGCGACGTCTTCCCAGGTCTGTTGGATCCGCTTCATCGTGGCCGAGATGTCATTCGGGCTGATACGTAAAAAAGCGAATCTCACCGCTCCCGACCATTCGCTGCCGGGCGCGATTTGCATCAGTGCCACTGGTTCGATTTTCTGCGCAAGCGACTGAATATGGTAATCCTTGATGACGCCGACAATTTCGGAACTGTCAATACCCGGCACTGCCTTGCCGATGGGATCAGTCCAGTTCATTATGCCACCCAGCGTCTTTGCCAATGTTTCGTTAACGATCATTTGCTCCCGCGATTTGGCGACACCGGGCCGGAACGGAGTGCCTTGGACCAACTCGAGACCCATTGTGCTGATATATTCGTGGTCAACGGCATTGAGAAGTACAGTGAAATTGACCGAGTCAGGTCCGACTGGCGTGCCATTGCGCATACCACCGCCGGTGAAGGATGTCCCGGACGCACAGACCGAGAGCACGCCATCGCTTTCGTTCAGGGTGTTGCGTAGCCGGTCAATGATTGCGAGTTTCTGGGCGCCAGAAGCACCGCGCAATTGCAGCATCACCAGTTGTTCTCTATCGAAACCTAATGGAGCGGTTCTCATGAAGTTGAGCTGACTTGACATTGTCAACGTCACCACGATCAAACCTGCAGACAAAGAGAACTGCAGCGCTACAAGTACCTTTGTTAACCGGCCGCCCGACAACAACTCGGCTTTGCCGCGAACAGCCTGAACCGTCGTAGTCCGCGTGAGCACCATGGCGGGATAGCCACCCGCCAAGAGGGCGGTCAAAATGACCAGCCCGGCAACGGCAATCGACCACACACCATTTGTCAGCAGAATCGAGGAAATCGATTTTCCGGAGAGTTCGTTGAATGTCGGCAGCGCTAACTCGGCGAGCACGAAGGCGAGCAGCAGAGCAACCACTGATACGATGACAGCTTCAGAGAGCAACTGCCCGAAAAGCTGTTTCTCCGACGCGCCCATGACTTTTCGCACACCCATCTCGCGGATACGGCGCTGCGACCTGCCAATCGCGAGCGTCGTGAAGTTGATGCATGCCAACACGAGGACTATGAGGCCAATTCCACCAAGCAGATAGGAGTAGGTCGGGCTGGAAGTCCGGGTTTCGCCTGATACGGCATTGTTCAAGTGAATATCAGACAGCGGCTGAAGTTCGAACTTCCAAACCGACTCATTGCCTGCGCGGCCAGGCACAACATCTGCTGCGGCTTGAACGTCAGCGGTAACAGAACCAACGGTCGCATCCGGTCGGATCTTGATAAAGGTCTCGGCACATGTCAGATTCCATCCCAGCTCAAACGGCAGGAACTTCGCGATCTCCTTTGCCGGCAAAACAAAATGGTAGACGAGGCTTGAGTTAGTTGGCAGATCTTCGACGATAGCAGAGACCGCGTAGTCATATTCGTTACCCGAAGTCGTGACGGTTAACGTGCGGCCAACGACATCAATGCTGCCGAAGAGCCGCATGGCTCCAGACGAATCCAAAACGATTGAATTCGGATTGGCCAACGCAGTTTCGGCATTGCCTTCAATCAGTCTGAATGAAAACATGCGAAAAAGTTCCGAATCGGCGAAGTTAATTTGTTCGCGGAAATTCCTGCCATTTGCCGAGACTATGGCTTCTTCTGCCGAAGTCAATTGCGTCACCATCTCGATCGCGGGAACATTGTCGATCAGCATCGGCCGAACGGGAAAAGGAGTTCCTGCATAGTACCCGGTTTCTCCCTCGCGGGGAGGTTGAATCAGTCGGTAAATGCGGTCGCCGTCGGTGTGGAAGCTATCGAACGTGTATTCGTCAACAATATAGGCCATTACCAGCAGGCAGATTGCCAGTCCAATCGCCAGCCCTGCGATGTTAATTGCAGCGTAGGTTTTTTCTTTGCGCAGGTTACGAAGCGCGATCGAGATATAGTTCTTCAGCATGATCTTACACTCGCTGATGCGCCCTTAGGATGTTTTCAGTAACGACTTTGCCATCGAGTAGATGTATTGTACGCGTACCGTATTCGGCATAAACCGGAGAGTGAGTCACCATGACTATCGTCGTGCCGTTGGTGTGAAGGTCGGTCAACATCTTCATAACTTCATCGCCGTGGATCGTATCGAGATTACCGGTCGGTTCGTCGGCCAGGATCAGCTTGGGATTGGCGATAATCGCTCTCGATACGGCGACACGCTGCTGCTGCCCCCCCGAGAGCTGCTGCGGAAAGTGATTCCGCCGCGCCATGATGTTCATCCGTTCAAGCACTGCCTCCACACTCTTCCTGCGTTCGCCGGATGGCACATCGAAGTAGAGCAGCGGTAACTCCACATTCTCGAATACCGTCAACTCATCAATGAGGTTAAAACTCTGGAAGACAAATCCGATGTTGCGTTTTCGCAGTTGGGCGCGTTGGCGCTCGCTGTATTTCGAAACTTCTTCATTGAGAAAGTGGTATTCGCCGGAGGAAGGATTATCAAGAAGGCCAAGGACATTCAGCAAGGTAGATTTCCCGCAGCCCGACGGACCCATGATCGAGACAAATTCACCGGGTTCGATTGAGATCGAGACTTCATTCAATGCTGAAGTTTCGACCTCCTCGGTCGCATAGATTTTGCGTAAGTTGACTGTTCTGATCATCCTGACTCCTGATTTATTGGCCGGTCAATTGAGATTGAGCTTCTCAAAGTCGGCATAGTTATCATAGCTCGAAGTTATAACGCGTTCGCCGGGCTCCAACCCTTCGACGACTTCATACATTCGCGGATTCTGCCGCCCCAGTCGAATCTTGCGCTTGCGCGCGAAGTCACCTGATTCGTCGATTACATAAATCCAATTGCCGCCAGTGGTCTGGTAAAACCCACCACGCGCGATCATAACGGCCTCGGCGAGTTCACCCAGCGCCAGACGCACCTGGATCGATTGCCCGCGCCGGATTCCCTCCGGTGCACTGCCGAGAAAGACCATATCGATTTCGAAGCGACCATCCCTGACCTCGGGATATACGCGCGTGACCTTCAACTGCGCTTTCTGACCGGAGATTTCCGCCTCACCGTACTGGTCTTGAGCGATGCGATTGATATAGAACTCGTCTATTGAGGCACGGATCTTGTAACCGTCAAGCACATCGACCTGACCGAGACGCTCACCTGCGGTTTTCAGTTCACCAATTTCGGCGTTAAGTTGTGACAACTGCCCATCGATAGGAGCCCGTTGCACGAGGTTTTCGTAGTTTTCTTTCACAATTTTGAAATTCTGCTGCATCCGTTCGATCGAAGCCTCCAGCTGTTGGACCTGCAGGTCGCGCATTACGGAGTCCTGACGCTGGCTTTCGGTCACCAGTTGCTTGCGAGTTCGCCAGTATTCATAGTCATCGCGGGCGCGATCGAACTCATCGCGGGAGATTACATTCTTCTCCATCAGAACCTTGGCGCGTTCGTAGTTTCGTGTCTGCACGCCATTTTGGTAATCGATCTCGGCCATCTGCTGTTGCAGGTTGAGCCGATTCTGCTCCATCGCCAGTCGAACGGCACGCAGGTTGTTCATCTGTTCAAAGAGGTCTGCTTCACGAAACATCATTTCCATCTGCAGATTTGTATTTGTCATACGGAGTATGGGATCGGCCTGTTTCACCATCGCGCCTTCTTCAACAAAGATCTGGTCGATGCGTCCGCCATCTATCGCATCCATATAGACCGATTTGATTGGCAAGACAATCCCGGTGACAGGAATGAGTTCTTGAAACGGACCCTTCTCGACTGTCGAGATTGTGATCTTCTGTGATTCAACGTGGAGAGCCGACCCGGTGTCAGCTGTCAATAGCAAATAGATCAGCGCGGAAGCCAGCACACATCCGGAAGCGTAGATAACCACGCGTTTCCGGGGCCACTTCTTCTTCTCGATTTTTCTATCCATACTCATCGTAGTATTACTCTCATGAATTCTTTACGCGTTGCACTTACCAATGTCAAAAATCGTGCCAACGTTGAAAGACAATGACTTAGCCAGAAACTTGTAAAATATTAGTAACTAAAAGTGTTCGAAAACGTACAGTAGGTGTTCGGTCGCGAACAGCAATTGGGAGTTCCTGACGAGATGTCGACGCCACCAAAGCAAATGCATTCGAAAGCCCCCGGGCGTATTCTCATCGTTGATGACGATGAAGATGTGTTGTCCGCTGCCACTTTCTTCCTAAAGGAGCACTTCGAAATTACCCGCGCGATTTCTTCACCTGAATCAATTCCGGACGAACTGGGGAACGAGAGTTATGATGTCGTGCTGCTCGACATGAATTTCTCACAGGATGTCGCCAGCGGCGAGGAAGGTCTTCGCTGGCTGCAGCAAATCCTTGCAATCGACCCGGAGGTTGTTGTCGTCACAGTGACCGCTTTTGCAGACGTTGATCTTGCGGTTCGAGCAATAAAACTCGGCGCAACCGACTTTGTCGTAAAACCGTGGCAGAACGAGAAGCTGCTTGCTACCGTCTCTGCTGCGTTGAAGCTAAGACAATCACGACGCACAGCTTCAGCCTTTATGCATCGGCAACAACAACTCGCTAGCGATATTGACCAGCCGTTTAAGGACTTTGTAGCGGAAAGCCCGGCGATGCGCGAGGTTGTCAGCACAACCCAACGAGTCGGACCCACCGACGCCAACGTCTTAATCCTGGGTGAGAATGGCACTGGTAAAGAAGTTGTCGCAAGAGCGATACATCGTCAGTCTCAGAGAGCTGATCAGCCATTCATCGCCGTCGATATGGGGGCCGTGAGCGATACGCTGTTCGAAAGCGAGTTGTTCGGTCATGCAAAAGGCGCCTTCACTGATGCGCGCACCGACAGGGCGGGACGGTTTGAGACCGCTACCGGCGGGACGTTGTTCCTTGACGAAATCGGCAATCTTCCGCTGCGTCTGCAATCCAAGATTCTAACTGTGATCGAACAAAGACAAGTTGTCCGGCTGGGAACGAACAAACCGATCCCAATCGACATTCGACTGATCTGCGCGACAAACGTCCCGCTGGCGCAACTGATGAGCGAGCAACGCTTCCGGCAGGACCTTTTGTATCGAATCAACACTGTCCAGATCGCCTTGCCGCCGTTGCGTGAAAGGCCCGAGGATGTGCCTCCGCTGGCACAACGCTATCTTGAAGTTTACTGTAACAAATACAAGAAGCCGGCCATGCAAATCGCGGCGTCAGCGCTGCAGAAGCTGAAAGAACACAACTGGCCGGGAAATGTTCGCGAACTTCGACATGCGGTTGAGCGCGCTGTAATCCTTGCTGACAGCAAGACGCTTCGTGCGGCTGATTTCCCGCTCGCGCGCGATCCCGGCAAATCATCCGAATCATTGACGGTTAGCGATTACGATCTCGACGAAGTCGAGCGCACGGTCATCCAGCGAGTTTTGAAGAAACATGATGGCAATATTAGTCATGCCGCACGGGAACTTGGACTGACTCGTGCCGCGCTCTACCGCAGGATGATGAAACATGGTCTTTAAGAGTTTCCGAACACAGATCATATTGCGGGTTCTCCTGCTTGCCGTCTCGCTACTTACACTTGTCTATCTCGCGATTCAAACGAGCCTCTACGCCACGGGCTTGTTGTTGTTACTTTTTACGGCATATCAAGTCTGGTCGCTGATCCGCTTTGTCGACCGCACCAATTTCAGTCTGTCGCGATTTTTTGATGCGATCCGCTATGGCGACTTCCTGCAGACAAGTACCGGCAGCCAGATCGGCAGCTCATTCGCAGAGCTATCTCGCGCAATGAACCAGGTTTCTTCCGCGTTTCAGACGGCGCGATCGGAGAGAGAAGAGCAATATCATTACCTGCAAACTATCATCCAGCATGTCGGTGTCGGGTTGCTTGCTTTTGATGAAAGCGGCCGGATCGAACTATTGAATCCCGCTGCGAAGCGCCTGCTGCAGACCTCGCAGCTTGCCGACCTGCAGGCACTTCGCAATCGCTCGCCTCAACTGGCAGACAAGCTCGAAGCGATTGGCGCCGGCGAGAAGACGCTGGTGGAATATCCTACCGATTACGAAGTACTGCATTTGTCGATTCATGCCACGAAAATTCGACTGCGCAATAAGCCGCTGACACTCGTTTCACTGCAAAACATCGGCTCGGAATTGGCTGAACAGGAAATGGCGGCATGGCAGAACTTGATTCGTGTGCTCACTCACGAGATCATGAACTCCATGACACCGATAGCTTCTCTCGCAGAGTCAATCGGCGCGGCCGTGCGTTCACAGATTGAACTGAATCCGGAAGCGAGCGGTCTCCCGAAAGAGATTTGTGATGCCCTCGGCACGATCGAGCGAAGGAGCGAGGGGCTGATTCACTTTGTTGAATCATACCGCGATCTGACCCGCATTCCCCAACCCGACATTGGCACTGTCTTAGTTTCAGAACTGATCGCAAGAGTCGATCGACTCTTGGAGAATTCACTTCAGGATGCTGCGATCAAGCGAAGTACAGTCATCGCACCGAGTGACTTGACAGTTGCCTGTGATATCGATTTGATTGAGCAAGTCATCATCAATCTTTTCAGCAATGCCATTTGGGCATTGCGAAACACTCCCGGCGGCAAACTGGAAGTCACTGCGAACATTAATCGGGCAGGACGTGTCGTGATCGAAGTCGCTGACAACGGGCCTGGAATTCTTCCTGCCGTTCTTGACAAGGTCTTTATTCCATTCTTCTCGACGAAAAAGGGCGGTACCGGAATCGGGTTAGCGCTGTCACGCCAGATCATGAGACTGCATCGCGGAAACATTACCGTGAAGTCTGCTCCCAATGAGAGAACCGTCTTCACTTTGACGTTTTGACAACGTTCAGAGGTGCGTTTTCTAATTTGGCTGCGTTACATTGATTTCCGATATCTTAATACTGATCTGGAAGAAGAACACACATTACTCTGGTATCTGCAGGTCTGCAGTTAGAGAATCTCCTTGGCACGACCAGTTATTGGCAGACTGAGTTTTTCTGAGCCTCAATTGGAATTCGAGCAAATTCTGAATCGCAATTGCCCAGTCTCGGGCATGGTCAATCGCTCTCATCTCACCTCTTGGAGTCTGACATAATGAATGATACTTACCAGTCTGACATTGCGGAACACTAAGATGCCATGTCGTTGTACTTCATCGTCTGCAAAACGACTATGCAGCGGGTTGGAAATTGGTTGTGTAGCATGTAGTTAGGGGCGTGCCGGCAAAACACCGACAGACTACTTTAAACATGGACTTCTCTATACAAAAAAACCCTCTGAAGCTATTAAACTTCAAAGGGTTAATTTGGTAGCGGGGGACTGCTCTTCCGACAATTATAGCCTTCCCGTGATACCATTCGTCGCGTTGATTAAGGCGGGTTAATATGAAAATACGGTCAATTTCGAAGCAATCGAAAATTAATCGGAGAGGTGATCGGCGAGGTATTCCTGTTGCAAGCCGTGCGAATCTACTTAAAGGCAGAGGCGGTCGACCGAATGGATCGAGAAATTGGACGACCCTGCTTGAGATGGCTTGCATTTCCGACGATGATGATGTGGCCCGGATCAAGGTGCTGTACAGAATCGCTAAAGACGCGGATCATTCTGGCTGTCTCAGGGCCAACGAAATTCTCAACGACCGCACATTTGGAAAACCAGCACATACCGTGGAAGGTGACGCTGATCGTCCTCTTGGTTTCATCCTTAACGCTACTATCCCCGGCACAGGCAATGATGGAAAGCGAGTATGAGCCCTTCGACGTAAAGATCCCGACTTCGAATCTGATGGAGGTCTACGAGCCATCGATTGACTACCTGCGGTGAGTTCTTGGCTCTGAATCCAGAGACGATGTCACCGTACGGCGGGCAATGGAGATCCGGTCAACTGTGTCGCCTTTTACAAGGTTGCGTTTTGTCCGGCTGCTTCCGGGTATATTCGTGCTGTTTTAGAGCAGCAGAAGAGCTTACCAAATGCTGAAGCAGTCGGAGACTGAAAAAGCAAAGGGCGCAAAGGAGATACAAGCGCCAGTGAGCGCGGCCTAACGGCAGCGAACCGATTCCAGTCGCTTCGCTGCTGTATCCAGGAGTTGACATTTGGAATAATCTATCTATATTTGACGGGATGAAGTATGGCTCCATACGGGGTCAGATTCGGCCGTTCCGGTGCAATTCATGGGACCGCGTGAGACCACGGCGAATCGTCGACGCTCGATTACATCATCCACAGTATTTTAGTCATCCGAAGAGTCCTCGATCGTGATCGTCACTACCGGGAGGCAGGCTACTTCGTTCAGTACTTGAATGATTTCAGATGGTTGGCAGCAATCAGAAGGGAAACCTCTCATGATTCGAAGGTCCTCTCTATTCGCACTTTGCATCCTTGCATTTCTTCTTTTTGCTGGTGTCGCTGGGCAGCGGCGTCAGGCGATCCGCATTATGCCTCTGGGTGATTCGATTACCTGGGATATAACATTTGGCGATACCAGGCCGGACGGTCTGCGCACCGGCTATCGCCAGCCGCTGTGGTTAGCACTACAAGCAGAAGGGTTTGATGTCGATTTCGTCGGTAGTCTAATTGCCGGACAGGATGCAGTGCCGGCTTTTGATCCAGACAATGAAGGCCACTCCGGTTGGACCGACGCACAGATTGCAGCAAACATCTACAACTGGCTAACCGCAAATCCGGCGGATGTAATACTTCTACATATCGGAACCAATGGCCTTGATGCCAGTCCCAACGATGTGGCAAGCATACTTGATGAAGTTGACCGCTATGAAGCGGATCACAACATGCCGATCACAGTATTTATTGCCCGCATCATTCAGAGAGTTCCATATAGCTCCACAACGACCCAATTCAACGATAATGTTGAAGCAATGGCGCTCGCGCGGGTGGCAAACGAAGATGATCGAATCGTGATGGTAGACATGGAGGAGGGCGCCGGACTGATTTACACAATTGACACTTCAGGTCTGACGGGTGACATGTACGATTACTTGCATCCAAACTCCCATGGATATCCGAAAATGGCTACGCAGTGGTTTGCGCATTTGCGACCATTCCTTCTTAGTGGCGGATGCCCCAACGGGATCAGTCACTACTGGAATTTCGATGAAGCGAGCGGCTCCCCCTACCTCGATTCATATGGCACAGCGGACGCAGTGTGCGGGAGTTGTCCAGAAGCCGCAACAGGAATCGTTGGCGGAGGTCTTCTATTCTCACCATCGGACTCTGTCACGGTATTGAGTCAAAGCAGCTTTGACTGGACACCGACGAGTGATTTTTCAATCGAATTGTGGTGCAATCCGACGGCGGTCGGTGGGGTCAACTGTGGCTTGATCGGACGGGCTGGAAACGGTGCATTTACAGCCTGGTCGCTGGGAGTCAACAGTGAGGGGAAGGCAACGCTCCATCTCCAGGATGGCGTAAATGTCGTCGATCTCATATCGAGTACCACTTTGGAACCGGGCCTGTGGTATCTCTTGGCAGCAACGCGGGACGGCAACAGCGGGCTAATTCAACTCTATGTGAACGGCAATCAGCAAGCTATGACAAGTGCGGCCTTTTCACAGAGCTTCGTTTCGACATCAGACGTTACATTGGGATATCTCGCTTTGGAAGCAGGTTCACATTTCCAGGGGAAAATAGACGAAGTAGCCATCTACAATGCAGCGCTCGCTGCGCCGGAATTGGTCTCTCACTATAACGCAGGAATTGGCGGCTTGGGCTATTGCGATGGCGACCCTGCTGCTCCGGTTATCACCTCTACACCGCTCAGTCAAGGTTTTGTCGGCGATGTGTACAGTTATGACATGAATGCGTCCGGAAATCCGGCTCCGCATTATGGAAAGGTATCCGGACCGATGGGAATGAACATTGAGAGCATTACGGGGCTCTTGAACTGGACACCAACGATGGCAGGCACATTTCCGGTGACCTTAATTGCGACTAATTCAATTGGAGCAGATACAGAGTCCTTTTCGGTTGTGGTGACCCAACTACCTTCATGTCCGTCAAACTTGACTCACTACTGGACGTTGGATGAGACCTCGGGCTCGGTATACAGCGACCAAGTGGGGACGACATCGGCGGTATGTTCGACCTGTCCCCAGCCGGTGCCTGGAAAGATCAACGTTGCCAAGCAATTCGACAGAATTGACGATGCAGTGACAATCAGTCACGACGGCACTTTCAACTGGAGCGCGACGCAGAGTTTCTCGATAGAATTCTGGATGAGGCAGTCTTTGGGTTGTGCTGGTCAATCGCAGCCAAACAATGAAGTGGTCGTTGGGAGGTCTGGTGCGGGTTGGTGGATCGGCGTTATGTGTGAATCGGGTGGTAATGCGGGCAAGCTGCGCTGCTACTTTCAGGGTACAGATATCACAAGCAATTCATTGGTCACGGATGGGGAGTGGCATCACATTGTCTTCCTGCGCGACAATGTCGTAGGGAGTTGGCGCCTTTACATTGACGGAGTTCTCGATCGCAATGTGACCGGCAGCGGCCACAGTTTGTCGGCTTCCGACCCATTGACTTTGGGTTGGTTTAACGGTCCCGATCCGGGCAAGTACCGATTCGGGGGGACCCTTGACGAGTTGGCGCTCTACGATGATAAGTTGCCGGCAGTGGTGATAGAGCAGCATTACAATTTGGGTTGGGGCTCCACCTACTGCTACAACTGTGGCGATGTCGATGGAACCGGGATAGTAACTGTCTCTGATGCAGTCTACCTGATCAACTTCATATTTGGTGGAGGTAATCCGCCGCTGGCCTCAGAGGCTGCAGATGTTGACTGCAGCGGGTTCATCACGATTTCTGACGTCGTGTACTTGATTGATTACATTTTTGCCGGCGGAGCAACTCCTTGTGAGAACTGCAAATAGGACGTGCAGGTCCAGAGTGAGTACGAATTGGGAATGGGTGATACCTACCGTGACGGTCTGACGACCTGCAAGTTAAGTGGTGGAGCTTTGCGGTGGTACTGGAGCCAGCAGCGACAGATGTGAGCAACTGCAAACATAGACGTGATTTTCCTTGACAAAATCATCTCTATTGTTATCTTTGAATTAACATTGGTCTACTTTTGCAGATTTATTCGGATCCCGAATAAATACCAGTCGAAGTGATTTCATAACATGCCGGTATTCGGCCAAAAATATTCACGCAGCAGCAAGCTGTGAATGGTGCGCCTAGAGCTATACGCGTAAGTCCCTGCGAAAAAGCACTGCAGGCGTTCCTCCTCTGTTGGAGATAGCAGAAACTGCGATGCGTTTTTGATAGCTGGAGAACGTTTGTGAGTCGTAACTGTGATTCTGGATTATTTATTCCACAAAATGGTATTGGGGTAACTATAAGCAAGTTATAAGGAGGAGGCAGCCTCACGTATTTGAGGATTTTTCAGTCAACCTATTTCTCAATAAACCAATCGCCGTTCCTGCACCATGGGGATGGACGAGGTTAGATAGACGCGAATTGCGGTTCGTTGTCAACATGGAATTCCTTCGCGCATTCGCCATTTCAGACAATTCGAAAACTTCGACCCACGTGGGTCAATACAAGTCAAGGTTGGAGGTAACAATGCAATCAGTGTTCACGCGAGCAAGTTCCTTTTGTTTGCTCTGCCTATTGACAGCTGTGACTCTTCTGCTTGGAGCAACAACGGTTAGTGCGCAACCGAGCGGTTGCCCTTCCGGGATGACCGGTTATTGGAAATTCGATGAATCATCAGGCGGGCCGTATGATGATTTCTACGGTATCAACAACGCGACTTGCACCAACTGCCCGGCAACGGTCACGGGCAAACTTGGCAATGGGCTCGATTTTGATGGAGTCAATGATCGAGTTGATATTCCCGACGACGGCAGTTTCGACTGGAGCGCGACGAGCAGCTTTACAATCGAATTCTGGATGCGCTCGTCCGGGTGCAGCTGCACCCAGTCAGGTTACGACTGCAATCAGGTCATCGCCGGACGCGTGGCGGCTGGCTGGTGGATTGGCGTCAACTGCCAGACCGTGCCGGCAGGTAACACGAACAGGCTGCGCTGTTACTTCGGGGCCAGCGGGGCTGATTTCTACAGCAATGCTACTGTAAATGATGATGTCTGGCATCATGTCGTTTACGTGTTTGACCAAGCGGCCGGTCAATATCGGCTTTACATTGACGGTTCCTTAGACAACAGCGTTTCGGCCATTGGACTCAATCGCGCCGGCGTCGGACCGATACAACTGGGATACTACTCAACAGCATTTCAGTACGCGGGAATGCTCGACGAATTTGCGCTTTACAACAGCGCTCTCACACAGGTGGAAATCGAGAATCACTACACCGCAAGTTCAAGCGGGCAGGGTTACTGCGATGCGCCCGCAGGTGCAGTGATCATCTCAACGCCGATCACGACTGCAACCGTTGGTGAGGTCTACGCCTATGATGTTGATGCCAGCGGCTCACCAATACCGACGTATTCGCTGCTAGCAGCGCCCCCCGGCATGACGATCGATGAAATCACTGGAGTTATTAGTTGGACGCCCCTGCTCACTGGCAGTTTCAATGTTCAGGTGCAGGCGACCAATACCGAGGGCAGTGATGTGCAGGCATTTACCATCGCGGTTGACCCATTCTGTTACTGCACACCGGGGCTGACACATTACTGGAAACTCGAGGAGACGACCGGCAGCAATTTCACAGACTGTCAGGGTGGACATAACGCTAATTGTGGAAGCTGCCCGACTCCGACCGCCGGTCACATTGGCGGAGCTCAGGCCTTTGATCGTACCGATGACGGGCTGAATGTTTTTGACGATGGCAGCTTCGAATGGGGTACGACCGATAGTTACTCAATTGAGTTCTGGATGAATGAAACCTCAACCTGCGGTGGAACGGTGCAAGCCAACAACGAGGTCATTGTTGGGCGTTCCGGCGCGGGATGGTGGATCGGTGTCAATTGCGAGACTCCGCTGCCGGTGCAAAAGATTCGGGCATACATACAAGGCGCGGAGCTTTTCAGCACCACGGTCGTGAATGACGGACTTTGGCATCATATTGTGTTTGTTCGCGACGCTGTGGCAGGCGCTTTCACACTTTATGTCGACGGAACTGCAGAGGCGACACTGGTGACGTCGGGAAAGAACCTTGTCGGTGCCGATTCACTGACAATCGGTTATTTCAACGGTCCTGCCCCGGGCAAGTACCGTTATGGCGGAATCCTCGATGAGTTGGCTTTCTATAGCTTGGCGTTAACCGAGCCGACAATCGACGACCACTACAACCACGGCGCGGGCGGCCGCTATTGCTATATCTGCGGCGATGCCGACGCAAGCGGAGCAGTTACTGTTTCTGACGTCGTCTACCTGATCAACTTCATCTTTGCGGGTGGAAACGCCCCGCAGCCTCTGGCCTCGGGTGACGCAGACTGCAGCGGATTCATCACAATTTCAGATGCAGTTTATCTCATTGGATTCATTTTCAGCGGCGGGGCAGCACCCTGCGCTACTTGTCCATAGGAGACTGGTTAAAACGTGGTTTGTAGGCGGGGAGGTTGAATGGTTATTCGACTTCCCCGCCCGATCTGGAGTCACAGGGATTGGTCCCGTGGCATGCGTTGATGCAAGGAGAGAGAGAGATGGCACTTTGTAAATGGGTTTTGCGAACTATCTGGAGCAGTACTCCGGCAATTCTGGCAATGGTGCTCGCAGCAGGACTATTAATGGCGGCTGTCGCACAACCGGCCGGCTGTCCAACAGGGATGACCGGTTATTGGAAATTCGATGAATCATCAGGCGGGCCGTATGATGATTTCTACGGTATCAACAACGCGACTTGCACCAACTGCCCGGCAACGGTCACGGGCAAACTTGGCAATGGGCTCGATTTTGATGGAGTCAATGATCGAGTTGATATTCCCGACGACGGCAGTTTCGACTGGAGCGCGACGAGCAGCTTTACAATCGAATTCTGGATGCGCTCGTCCGGGTGCAGCTGCACCCAGTCAGGTTACGACTGCAATCAGGTCATCGCCGGACGCGTGGCGGCTGGCTGGTGGATTGGCGTCAACTGCCAGACCGTGCCGGCAGGTAACACGAACAGGCTGCGCTGTTACTTCGGGGCCAGCGGGGCTGATTTCTACAGCAATGCTACTGTAAATGATGATGTCTGGCATCATGTCGTTTACGTGTTTGACCAAGCGGCCGGTCAATATCGGCTTTACATTGACGGTTCCTTAGACAACAGCGTTTCGGCCATTGGACTCAATCGCGCCGGCGTCGGACCGATACAACTGGGATATTACTCAACAGCATTTCAGTACGCGGGAATGCTCGACGAATTTGCGGTATACAGTCAGGCGTTAAGCCTAAGCGACATTCAGAATCATCATAATTCGGGCAACGGCCAATCGTACTGCTCGGGGAATCAGGCACCGGTCGTAACCGACATTCCCGGTGAGACAATTGCAGAAGGTGGAACGTTTGCGACGATCGCTCTTGATGACTATGTCTCTGATGCGGACCATACTGATACGGAAATGACCTGGACTTACTCTGGGAACACGCAACTGACGGTTTCGATTGTCAACCGTGTTGCCACGATCACGACGCCGAACTCCGAGTGGTCGGGCAGTGAGACGATAACTTTCACGGCGACTGATCCGGGGCTATTAAACGATTCGGATCCGGCGACCTTTACGGTTACTGCCGTGAATGATGCACCGGTCGTGACCGACATTCCCAACCAGACGATAGCTGAGGGTG
>CAZQBX010000021.1:0-53662 GCA_964592145.1 uncultured Ignavibacteria bacterium | reverse complement strand
TGGACGACATCTATCACAAGCTCGTGTTCTCGGGCAAGTCGTGGACGTCGTGTTACAAATACGCCAAGGACCAGACCGACAATTCGCGGCTGATCGTGATCAACGGAGTCTCAAAGCTGTACGCGATGACGGGGTATCGCATCGGCTGGACGATCGCTAATTCGCAGATCATCGAAACGATGATCAACGTGCAGGCACAGACGACCTCGTGTCCGGCGGTGTTGTCGCAGATCGCGGCGGTCGGCGCGCTCACCGGGATTCAGTCCGGCGTTGAAAGCCTTCGGTTGATGCTGGAAAACAACCGCAAGGTGATGGTACAGGAGTTGAATGCATTCGAGGGCGTAAAGCTGATTCCGCCGGACGGGACGTTCTATGCTCTGCCCGATTTCCGCGCGTACAGCAACGACTCGGTGGCTCTGTCGAAGACTTTGCTAAAGAAGGCAATGGTCGTGGCAGTTCCGGGCAAGGAGTTCGGCATGGAGGGCCATCTGCGGTTGAGTTTCTGCGGGACAATTAAGGATATCATGGAAGGCGTGGCGCGCATCAAGTGGGTGCTTGATCCGAATTCTCCGAACGAAATCTACATCGGCGACAGAAAACTTGTGAGGGATTGGCAATGAACAGCAACTACCTGGATATAAAGTCACCGGCGCACGCAATTGCCAAGGACCGGGCCAGCGATTTTGGACTGAAGCATCACGGACTAACCAATTTGCACATGGCATACTGGAATCTGGTGGAACCGGCACTCTATGAAGAGGCGATGTTCCGCCGCGAAGGCAACATCTCACATCTCGGGCCACTGGTGGTCAATACCGGCAAGCACACGGCGCGCGCAGCGAATGATAAGTTCGTCGTTCAGGAAGCCACCACCACCGATAAGATCTGGTGGGGACAATACAACCGGCCATTCAGCCCCGAGAAGTTCAGCGCGGTCTATGCGCGGCTGCAGGCGTTCCTGCAGGATCGCGACTTGTTTGTGCAGGATTGTTATGTCGGCGCTGACCCGAATTACCAGATGCCGATCCGCGTCATCACCGAGTACGCTTGGCATTCGCTGTTTGCGCGGAATATGTTCATCCGTATTGATGCGCTCGACCAGCTAAAGCGGCATGTGCCGGAGTTTACGATCATTTCAGTGCCTTCATTTCAGGGTGTACCGTCGATTGATGGAACACTGACACCGACGTTCATTCTGCTTAATTTTGAGCAGAAGCTGGTAATCATCGGCGGATCGGGCTACGGCGGTGAAATCAAGAAATCGGCGTTCACGATTTTGAATTATTTGCTGCCGCTCCAGGGCGTGATGACGATGCATTGCTCGGCGAATGTCGGCAAGGCAGGGGATGTCGCGCTGTTCTTCGGTTTGTCCGGAACCGGCAAGACGACATTGTCGGCAGACCCACGGCGTCGCCTGATCGGCGACGACGAAGCCGGTTGGAGTGATGAAGGTGTCTTCAATTTCGAAGGCGGCTGTTATGCGAAGGTGATCAATCTTTCCGCCACAGCAGAGCCGGAGATTTACGCTTGCACGCGGCGGTTCGGAACGATTCTGGAGAACGTGATTTACGATCCGATTACACGCCATCTCGATCTTGATGATGACGAACGCACTGAAAATACACGGGCTTCGTATCCGCTCGATTTCATCGAGAATGCGCTGCCCGAGAAGCGTGCCGGGCATCCGAAGAATATTATCATGCTGACCTGCGATGCTTCCGGAGTACTTCCGCCAATCGCGAGACTGACGCCTGACCAGGCGCTGTACCATTTCATTTCCGGGTACACGGCGAAGGTGTCAGGCACCGAAATCGATCTCGGAAAGGAGCCGGAAATCACCTTCTCGGCGTGTTTCGGCGCGCCGTTTATGGTGCATCACCCGTACTTCTACGCGGACCTGCTCAAACGCAAAATCATCCGACACGACGTCAAGTGCTGGCTGGTGAATACCGGCTGGACGGGTGGGCCCTACGGTGTCGGCAAACGCATCAGCATTCGCTATACGCGTGCGATGCTCGAAGCGGCATTGACGGGGCAGTTGGACAATGTCGAGTATCGCGAGGACAAGCTCTTTGGTTTCAAGGTGCCGTTGACTTGCCCCGATGTTCCGGCAGAAGCACTCTACCCAGAGAGTTCGTGGCCCGATAAGACGGCGTATGCCAACCGCTATAAGCAACTGTCGGCGCTGTATATCGAGAATTTCAAAAAGTTCAAGGACGGCTGTCCGGCAGACATTGTCGCGGCTGGACCGAAGAGGTAGGCCTCAAGAAGATCTTCACCCCTTGCCCCTCTCCCTCGAAAAGGAGAGGGGTTGGGGAGAGGGCGTGATGTTTCAATGGCCATACATGAGAAATGTGCCACCATATCTCATAGACCTGTGCCGCCAACTTAGAAAGCGGGCAACACCGAGCGAAGAGATTCTTTGGCTGCGTTTACGGCGCCATCAACTCGGTGGGCTCAAGTTCAGGCGACAGCACCTGCTTGGGCGATTCGTAGTTGACTTCTGTTGCACGGAGAAAAGATTTGTAGTCGAAATCGACGGAGGAATTCACTCGGAAAGTTTGCAGGCGGAATACGACGCCAATCGCGACGAGATTATCAAGGGCAAAGGATACAGAATTCTCCGATTTCGGAATGAGGAAGTAATCAAACGGACGGAGTGGGTTTTATCTACTATACTCGAAGCAGCTGAGCAGTGTGATTGAGCATCACCAGAATTCTGATTGCACCCTCACCCCTTGCCCCTCTCCCTCGAAAGGGAGAGGGGTTGGGGAGAGGGTAAGTTGCGATCCTACGAATTCGGAAATCAACCTTGCCCCATGGACCAGAAACTAGTAATCCTTAACACATCATGACCGACTTCTTCAACGCCTACGAAGACCGCAAAATGGCGGAAGCCTACGCGAAACTGGAATTCCCCGGGACCTATTACTTGGCGTTTCGCGATCTGCCGGATATTATTGCCAGACATGTATCCGGCAAGCGCGCACTCGATTTTGGCTGTGGTGCTGGACGATCGACGCGTTTCGTCGAGAGGCTCGGATTCAGTGTGACGGGAGTCGATATTTCCGAGAGCATGTTGGATCTGGCGCGACAGATTGATCCGGAAGGGGACTATCGTTTGATCGGCAGCGATGGATTTGCGTCATTTCCGAACTCTTCATTCGATCTCATCCAGTCAGCCTTTACTTTCGATAATATTCCGACACGAGAGCAGAAGGTGGGCATATTGAAGGAGATCAGGCGGATGCTCGCTCCGAGCGGACGCTTCGTCAATCTTGTTTCGGCGCCGGAGATCTATTGGTACGAATGGGCGTCATTTTCGACCAAGGACTTTCCCGGGAATCGAAATGCCAAATGCGGCGAAATCGTAAAGATCATCAATACTGACATTGCCGACAGCCGTCCAGTCGACGATATTATCTGGCCAGACAGCGACTATCGTGCTTTGTTTTCTGACGTCGGACTCGAGGTCGAAGCTAAGTATAATCCTCTGGCGCGCGCGGAAGACCCGTTTGAATGGGTCAACGAAACGCAGATTGCTCCGTGGTCGATCTACGTCCTAAAATAGGTATGAAATGTCAAGTACGCCTTCTTAACAATCACTTCGGCAGCTTTCACCGTAAGGGCAGTCGCCGCACGGGAACATTGATCACCAATATTCAAAGGACACGCAAAGTGACAGAAATCAACGTTAGGATAAAAAGGTTGGAGTCCTTGCTTAACGCGACGATGGAATTGTGGGTCAACAAAATGGGAAAGGTTCTTGCATACTCCACGATTGGAATGCTTGCCGTGCTTGGCATTGCGCTAATGGTCTTGTTCGTGCAAGCTTGTTTTAGATAAGAATATTTCGAGACCAATTCGACAAATTGCTGTCAATGAATCTTGGCTTCAGACTCCTAGAGTGCACCATTAAGCATTGCCATCCAGCTTGCATCTAAATGGCTATTTAAGTATACTCTCCCCCATATGAATTACCGCTTCAACCCATCCGACAACTACGAGCGCACCATGCAAGAAGTGGGCTATTTGCCGCGAACTGCAGCGACTCCGGAAACCTATAGTGCTCTTGGCTTCAAGTGCGGGCTCGAAGTTCACCAACAATTACTGACCAAACAGAAACTATTTTGCCGTTGTCCTGCCGGAATCTATCAGAAGGCAGACGACTATGACGCCGAGATAATCCGTCACATGCGGCCGACTCTTTCGGAGCTGGGCGAATACGATGGAACGGCTTTGATGGAGTTCAAGACGCGCAAAAACATCGTGTATCGCATCAAGGACGCAACTGCGTGCACCTACGATATCGACGATACGCCGCCGTTTCCCATAAACCGCGAGGCGCTCGATATTGCGATTCAAATTGCCCTAATGCTCAAGACGAATATCGTCGGCGAACTGCACGTAGCGCGCAAACAGTATCTCGACGGCTCAATTCCGACCGGGTTTCAACGCACGGCGATTGTCGGTATCGAGGGGAGCATTCCGCTTAAGAACAAGACTGTCCGCATAATTCAGATATCCATAGAGGAAGACTCCTGCCGCGAGGTTTCCGATATCGGGCACTGGCGCGTTTATCGCACCGACCGGCTGGGGATGCCTTTGATCGAGACTGTGACGTATCCTGATATGCTCACACCCGACGAAGCTGCCGAAGCGGCACATTACATTCGATTCTTGAATCGAGCCTCCGGAAAGGTCAGAGTTGGTATGGGAGCGGCGCGGGAAGACGTCAATGTCAGCATCACCGGGGGCACGCGCGTCGAAATCAAGGGCGTAGCGCATATTCAATGGATTCCGAATCTGGTTCACGTCGAAGCGTTCCGTCAGCGTTCATTGCTTCTGATCAAAGCTGAACTGGCGAAGCGGGGATTGGATCCGAAGAGCTGGGCGATTTCACACAAAGAGCTTGACCCGGACCTGCTGCCGCGCGAACAGAAGGCGATCAAACGGGTCCGAGCGCGGGGTTGGCACCTGCTGGGAATTAATCTGCCGAAGTTTGAAGGGATCCTGTCACACTTCACGCAGCCGGATCGGATGTTTGCCGATGAAATCAGCGACCGGCTCAAGGTCATCGCATGCCTGGAACGTCCCAACATGCTGCATTCGGAGCAGCTTCACTTATTCGGCGACGAACAAGAATTAATCGATATACGCGATTATCTCGATGCCCAGCCGGGTGACGCACAGATTGTGTTGTGGGGACCGCCGGACGACATGAAGACCGCACTTGAAACGATCGAAGAGCGCTGTAAGCTTGCCATGCAGGGTGTACCGAACGAGACCCGCAAGTCTATCTCCGATGGCACGACGATTTTTGAACGGGTGCTGCCCGGTGCCGACCGCATGTATCCTGACACCGATTCGGCACCGATTTCGATCGACGATAATGTGATCAACGAGGTTCGGAGATCGCTTCCCGTGGAAGTTTCCGACCGCATCGCGCAGTTGCGCGAATGGCAGGTGCCGGAGGATTGTTTCGCATACATTTTGCGCAATAATCTAATCCCCTTGATCGAAACGATCACTTCGGAGTGCAAACAAACACCGCGTTTTGTCGCGACAATGTTTGGTCACGGATTGAAGAATCTCGAAGGAAGGAAAAAGCCTCAACCGGATTTCAGCTTCGAAAAGATACGCCAACTTCTCTTATTCTTGGAGCAACGCAAGCTGGGCAACGAGATTCTCAAAAAGATGCTTCCGGTGATCTACGCCCATCCCAATATGGACTTCGATTCAGTTCTCACCACGATTGATTTTCGCGAACAACGAATCGAGGAGATTCTCGATTTTTTGCCGGCCTTGCGGCGCAAATATCTGGAGATTCGCAAGCGCGAGGGGCGCGATGCGAAAATCCGCTGGGTGATGGGGCAGATGCGCAAACGCGCTGTGGGCAATGTGTCGCTGCGTGAACTTCACGAGCGTGTTTCGAAGGAGATCGTCCATGGTTGATTTGTTCAAGGGCTACAAGGGCGATGCTCTCGCGACGCTGCAGAAATTCAATGCGCGCGTCTGGAGCCAGACGAAAGTCGAAACGACCCGCGGCGAGTTTAAAGGCATTCTGTTGCCAAGATCCGAGAACGATGATGAGCAACATGTAGTGATCAAGCTGGCCACCGGCTACAATATCGGCATCGCCACCGAGACGATCACGAACATGACCGAAGAGGGCTACAAGGAAGCCCACTACAAGATTCCGGAAAAGGAATTTCCCTACAAACCGGGAAGACCGAGTGTCAAGTTGCTGGGCACGGGCGGTACGATTGCCTCACGCCTGGACTACCGAACCGGTGCAGTAATTCCGGCATTTTCGCCGGGCGAACTTTATGGTGCGGTTCCGGAACTGGCCGACATCTGCAATCTGTCGACGGAAAAGTTGTTCGCAGTGTTTTCGGAGAATATGGGACCGGAACAGTACAAAACTCTGGCAATTGCAATAGGAAAAGAAATCGAGAAGGGGATCGACGGCATCGTCATCGGACATGGCACCGACACCATGCACCATACCGCCAGCGCGCTGTCTTTTATGGTGCAGGATTCGCCGGTTCCAATCGTTATGGTCGGATCGCAGCGGTCTTCAGATCGGCCTTCCTCGGATGCTGCGCTCAATCTAATGCATGCCACGAAGACGGCCGCAGAATCAGATATCGCCGAGGTAATGGTCTGCATGTTTGGACCGACTTCGGACGAGTACGGGTTGTTGCATCGGGGCACGCGTGTGCGCAAGATGCATTCTTCTTACCGGTCGACATTCCGGACAATAGGGGACATACCGCTGGCAATGGTGGATCGACAGAAGATCACACCGCTAAAACCGAAGTACAACCGTCGTCGCCTTGATCGCAAAGTCAAAATCACGCCGTTCTTCGAAGAAAAAGTAGCACTGGTTTACTACTACCCCAATATGATGCCCGACATGATCACGTCACTGATCGACAACGGTTACAAGGGGATCATCATAGCCGGGACGGGATTGGGCCATATCAACAAACCGCTTTATCCAGCTATCGAAAGGTGTGCAAAAGAGGGTATCGCGGTGTACATGACCGTACAGACGTTGTGGGGATATGTACATATGTTTGTATATGACACGGGTCGCGACTTAATGAGTAAAGGGATCATTCCGCTGGCGAATATGCTGCCGGAAGTAGCGTATATCAAGCTTGCGTGGGCGCTGGGTCAGACGAGCGATCTCGAAAAGGTCAAGGAAATGATGCTAACACCGGTCGCGGACGAAATAACCGACCGCGAGCCATATAACGGCTACTTGATATTCCAGGGCGGGGTGCCCGAAGTGGAAGAATTCCTGAAGCGGATACACAAGTAGTGTAATCCCGCAGGTTCGCAAAGGGCTAATTCTGTTTCTGGTGCCGCCTAGGTCTAGCTACACAGCGGCGCTGGCCCACCCATGAATATGTAGTTAATAATCCACACGGCATCGCTGATATTAAGCGAACCACTGCCGTTGGCGTCGCCCAAAGCCAAACACTCCATCGGCGCGGGACCGCCGGCGAAGTAGTAGTTAATCAGGTAAATTGCATCAGAGATGGTGCAGGCTCCGTCGCCGTTGGCATCACCGGGCACGAGACAACAAGTTCCCAAGAAGCTGGGCTTGACCGGAACATTCCAAGTGGCGATCATCGGCGTGATTGGTGTGTCGTGGCCTACTGGCGCTTGTGCTGGTACGTAGTCCGCGAATTCGAGGTGAATCAGGCGCGATGCTGTGTCAACCGAGGTCGAAATGAACACCCGAGCCAATGGCGCCGATCCGGACGGATACGTGAAGATCGGAAGGCTGGCCATAACGAACACACCTGGCGCTGACGGCAGAACCAGGAAATTGGGATTACCCTCGAAAATACTTCCGTTGACCGGAAATTGAACCGAGTCGATTTGAGCTGGAATTGTGTCGACCAAAATTCGCACTGGTAACTGAAAACCAGTAAGTCCCGTCGCATCCAAAGCGAGATTGACTACGCTGTGGTCAAGATGTGCCGGAAATGCAGCCGTGTGCCGGATTCGAAAGCCATCTGTTGCGACGGGATTCCATGCAGGAATGGTAGGAGGACAGAATTGACTGGGGTCACACCCTCCGAATGTGCAGGATAAGATTATTGATGCATCGTTTACTGTCCACTCCTGATGCAGGTCAAAATCCGCAATGTCAAAATCGGGCGGTGGCGGACCCGCTTCGAAAAGGTAGTTGAGCATATAAACGATGTCGGAAACATTCAGCACACCATTTCCGTTAGCGTCGCCACACGCTTGAGCGTGCGCGTTTGACGGCAGGAACGTAAACAAAATGGTCACCGTGATTAAAAGCAGGATTCGGGACATTGGGTGCTCCTTCCAATGGAAATGCCTTTACAAGGCAGAAATGTGTTGCCCACAATGCTGCAAACGATTTCTTGATACTCAAATATAGAGACGAGCACAGATTTTAGCAATCGTGAAGTTGTTGAATTCATTGTGAGAATGAAGAGTTAAATCATGCAGTTACCGTTAATCGCACTCTGCTTCGTTGTTTTCACAAGTCTGGCATACCGCTTCTACGGCCGTTGGGTCGCCAGGCAATTCGTAATCGATGATTCCAAAACTACGCCGGCGATTTCGAAAAACGACGGCGTGGATTACGTCCCGACCAGACCTTTTTATTTGTTTGCTCAACACTTTTCGGCCATTGCCGCCGCCGGTCCGATTGCGGGTCCGATTCTTGCCTGCCAGACCTTCGGGTGGTTTCCGTGTATGCTTTGGATCGGCCTAGGAGTCGTGCTGATCGGCGCCGTGCACGACTTCTCCAGTTTGACAGCGTCAGTTCGTCACGGAGCCTGCTCAATTGCGGAGATTACGCGTGAACATCTTGGCACAACGGCTGGACGCGCCATGATGGCACTCATCTGGGTGACACTGATGTACGTTATCGTGGCATTTACTGACATTACAGCTTCGAGTTTTGTCGGGAAGACGGAAGAGATGGCCGGAGTCGATGTCGCATTCAATCCGGGCGGTGCTGTGGCTGCAGCGGCGATCATGTATCTGCTACTCGCTATCGTCATGGGATTTGTTCAGCGCTTTCTTAATCCACCGTTGTGGCTCTTGACGGCGATCTTTGTACCGGCGACGCTGGTGATCGTCTGGTTGGGGACGCAGATCTCGACACTTCTGATACTCGATGTGAAGACCTGGGGACTTATCATCCTTGCTTATTGCGCGGCAGCTTCAGTTATGCCGGTTTGGATGCTGCTGCAACCGCGCGGGTATTTGGGCGGGTTCATCCTTTACATGGCACTGGCGCTGGGAATCGTGGGAGTTTTCTTTGGCGGGTACGAAATCAAACAGGAGGCGTTTCGGTCCTGGGATGTCGGCGGGATGACGGGAACGCTGTTCCCGTTTCTATTCGTCACAATTGCCTGTGGCGCATGCTCCGGCTTTCACGGACTGGTGTGCAGTGGGACGACATCAAAACAGATCGCCAAAGAATCGCATATGCAGCCTGTCGGATTTGGCGCGATGCTAGCTGAGGGATTTGTTGCGCTGATTGCCTTAGGCACAATCATGATCGTTTCAGGCGCCGAAATCACTGGATTGAAGCCGGGTACGATCTACGGAAACGGGATAGGCAGGTTCATGTCGTTGATCATCGGCGAAGAGAATCTTAAATTCGCGATTACCTTCGGCGCAATGGCTTTTTCGACGTTCGTATTTGACACATTGGATGTTTGCGCGCGACTGGGACGGTACATCTTTCAAGAGCTTACCAACTGGCAAACGTGGATTGGTGGTTCTGTTGGTACGCTGATAATCATAGCCTTGCCCGTGTACTTTATTCTGTTTTCGCCGGAAGGCTCGTGGGTGAGATTCTGGACACTGTTCGGATCGGCAAATCAACTGCTTGCGGCATTGACTCTGTTGACCGTTTCGATGTGGCTTCATCACAGTCGCAAGCGGATCGCGTTCACGCTTGTGCCGATGCTCTTCGTGTTGATAATCACGACTTGGTCGCTTATCAAGCTTTGCACATCGAGTCTGGCTGGGGCGAAAGGACTCGATACCACGCTAATCAATGGAGTCCTGTCGCTATCCCTCATTGTGCTGGCAATCTATCTTGTGGTTTCTGCGCTGGTCCGGAATCAGATAGATCGCAAGAGCGCACCAGCGACATAAAAAAGGCGGGCCGAGTTATCGACCCGCCTGACTGTCAAATGACTTCCGATCTAAAGCTTATCTATTACTCGCTCTTAATCCGCATGGAATAGAACGAACGATAGACAAATATCACGGAAATGAGGAAGAACACTGCTGCCAAAAGCAATCGAGTAGACCGGGTCAGTTCAATTGCCAATTCGACCGCGAGAACACCAAACAAAGTGGTGAATTTAATCACCGGGTTCATCGCGACAGAGGAGGTGTCCTTAAAGGGATCGCCAACTGTATCGCCGACTACTGTAGCCGCATGCAACGGGGTTCCTTTTTCACGCAATTCCGTTTCAACAATCTTCTTCGCATTGTCCCAGGCGCCACCGGCATTTGCCATGAATATTGCCTGATACAATCCGAAGGCTGCGATCGAGATCAGATATCCCACAAAGAAGTATTCGTCAACACAGGCAAAGGCGAGCGTCGTGAAGAACACGGTGATGAAGATATTGAACATGCCTTTTTGGGCATATTGGGTACAAATCTCAACAACTTTCTTGCTGTCCTTAACAGAGGCCTTTTGAGCGCTGGAGTCGAGACGAATGTTGGCCTTAATATATTCCACGGCACGGTAAGCTCCGGTTGATACGGCCTGAATTGAAGCGCCGGTGAACCAGTAAATCACGGCTCCGCCAGAGATCAACCCGAGCAGGAACGGTGCATTCAAGAGCGAGAAATGGGCTCCGGCCGAATTGAGCATATCAGTGATGCCCTGTACCGAAGTGAACCCGCCGTGGTCAGCGCCGCCCAATCGTTGTGAAAGCAGCAGCAGGATCGAGAAGATAAGCGTCGTCGCGCCGACGACCGCAGTACCAATCAACACCGGTTTGGCTGTTGCCTTGAAAGTGTTTCCGGCTCCATCGTTTTCTTCCAAGCACAACTTGGCTCTCTCAAAGTTAGGAGTGAACCCAAAGTCTCTCTTGATCTCTTCGTTGATGCCGGGGAGGGTCTCGATGGTCGAGAGTTCGTATACCGACTGCGCATTATCTGTCACGGGACCGTATGAGTCAACCGCGATCGTCACAGGACCCATACCGAGGAAACCGAAGGCGACCAAGCCGAAGGCAAACACCGGCGCTGCTGCCATAATGTCACCGACGCCCCAGGTGCTGAACACCCAAGCAATCGCCATTAAGCAGACGATGGTCAATCCCATCCAATAAGCACTGAAGTTTCCGGCAACCAGGCCGGAGAGAATGTTAAGTGAGGCTCCGCCTTCCTTCGAGGCTGTGACCACTTCCTTAACGTGACGCGATCCGGTAGACGTGAAGATCTTAACCAGTTCCGGGATTACTGCGCCGGCCAATGTCCCGCACGAGATAATTGATGCCAGTTTCCACCACAAGGTACCGTCGCCCAAAGTAGGAAGCATCAAGTAGGAAATCAGGTAGGTCATCACAATCGAAATGATGGACGTGATCCATACCAGCGTAGTTAATGGCGTCTCGAAGTTGAAGCTGGGAAGATTAGCGAAGCGGGCTTTGGCAATCGCGCCGTTAATCCAGTAAGATGCTATGCTCGTGACAATCATCATCACACGCATCACGAATATCCAGACCAGCAGCTGTACCTGATAGCTTGGCTCCAGCACCGCGAGGAGGATAAAGGTGATCAGCGCCACGCCGGTAACGCCGTAAGTTTCGAAACCATCAGCCGTCGGGCCGACTGAATCTCCGGCATTGTCGCCGGTGCAATCGGCAATGACGCCGGGGTTGCGGGCGTCATCTTCCTTAATGTTGAAGACGATCTTCATCAGGTCCGATCCGATATCGGCAATCTTTGTAAAGATACCGCCTGCAATTCGCAAGGCAGCAGCACCCAGTGATTCGCCAATCGCGAAGCCGATGAAGCAGTATCCGGCTAGGTTGCCCGGCACCCACAGCAGAATCGCCAACATGATGATCAGCTCGATGGAGATGAGCAAGGTTCCGACGCTAATTCCAGCGCGAAGCGGAATCGCGTAGGTCGGGAATGCTTTTCCTGTGAGCGATGCAAAGGCAGTTCTCGAATTGGCGAAGGTGTTAATGCGAATTCCAAACCACGCGACGACGTAACTGCCGGCGATGCCGACAAGGCTGAACAGGATAATGATAACGAGATTTGCTGCCCCAACCGGTCGCAACCAACCGAAGTACACCACCATTATTACTGCAATGAAAGCCCACAAGATGAGGATGAAACGTCCTTGGGTCAGCAGATAGGTTTTGCAGGTTTCGTAAATAAGTTCAGAAATCTCCGCCATTGCCTTGTGAACCGGCAGTCCCTTTAAGCGGGCAAAAGCGAACCATCCAAAGAGCATTCCGAGGAAGCAAACGACAATCCCGATCATCAGCAGCGTGTAGCCGCTCATTCCAAAAAAGGTCTGAATACCGAGATCTGGAACGACGATGTCGGCTTCACTCCCAAAGGCTTGGGGCGCAATCCCGAACATGATCGCGGCCAGTAATATCATTCGATTCACTAGTCCGTTGAAACTGAACCGTGCTTTGTCACACTTGCTCATAGGTCATTACCTCTTTTCGATTTGGTAACTAAGTGTGTTGGCGTAACGCTCATGACGCTCCTTCCTGATTAATTGAGTTAACCTTTATGCTAGATACTGATCTAATTCCGCTTGACGCAAATCTAACCGGAGCCAAGACAATCCATTGTCGAGCTCTTCCAGTCAATTTCATGAATCAATTGGGCGGGAATATATGCTAATCGGATCGCTTTAGCCACACAAAACTGCGCCACCGTTAACATTCAATATCTCGCCGGTGATAAATGTGGACAAATTTGATGCGAGAAACAAGATCGGCCCGGCGATTTCTTCTGCAGTGCCGGCACGCCCCAGCGGAATGAGCCTTAAGTGACGTTCAGCATCAGGTGCCACCAATTCGTCATGGCTCATGTCGGTGTCCACCCAGCCGGGCGCGACGCAATTGACTCGAATATTGTGCGGTGCTAACTCCGGAGCGAGCGACTTTGTCAGGCTAATAATGGCTCCCTTGGATGCGGCATAGTGAGAATGAAATGCCTCGCCACGCTGTCCGGCAGTCGATGCGATGTTGACAATGTTGCCGGACCGTTGCTTCTTCATAGAGGCGACTGCAGCAGTCGTCGGGTAGAAAACGCCATTGATGTTAACATCGAGCATCTCTTCGAGCTGACTTGTTGTCATTGTGTCGATAGCGGCTTCCTTCCAAATGCCGGCGTTGTTGACAAGGATGTCAATCTGCCCAAATTTGGTGAGGGTGGTATCGATCAGCATTTCAGCTTCGAGCTTGCGTGAAACATCAGCTCGGCAGATAACAACCTTGACTCCGTGGGAAGATGCAACACTGGCGGTCTCACCTGCAGCCAACTCATTATTGACATAATTGATGACGACGTGGCACCCGTACTGGGCAAACATTATGGCAGCGGCACGACCAATGCCGCGGGACGCGCCAGTCACAACAGCGACTCTATCTTTTAGACCAAACACCTTTAGGCACTCCTTGTAATACTGGGTTGGGTAATAATAAAAAAACGGCCACCAAAAAGTGACCGTTTTTCGAAACTAATACAAAACTCGATGCTTAGCTTTTGCCGCGAAGTTCAAAGATCCGACCCTCGAGCATGAGGAGCTGAATCTTTTCAGTAGCAAGGCTGACTAGGTTCAACAGCTGTTGGGCAGTTGCCACTTCTTCAACCTGCTCATCGACAAACCAGGCGAGGAAATTGTTGGTCGCATGGTCATTATCTTTGTTAGCCATATCGACGCACTCATTGATCAAACGAGTGATCTTCTTTTCATGATCCAACGCGGTCTGGACAATCTCCTTGACTGAGCCGTAATCGGACTTGGGGGTCTCGAGGGTTCCCAATTTTACGGCTGCTCCGACCTCGACCAAATAGTGAGCAATCTTGGTCGCATGCGACATCTCCTCGGCTGCCTGCATCTCGAACCATTTGGCATAGCCGCGAAATCCCATTTCGTGGAGTTTGTAGGACATCGCAAGATAGGTCCAGTAAGAATGGAATTCTTCCTTGACTTGTTGGTTCAACTTGGCCGACATGGCATCAGAAATCATCATTCGTAATTCTCCTCAATCACTATGCACACGATTTCGCGTGTGGTTGAAATTCCAATCTAAGTTCCTACGTAAATTGAAAGATACCAATTGGTAAAATCTTTGACACGATTCCGACGGGCTTTCAAATTCGGTCGACAAATTAAGCTTTTTCACGATAAAAGGACATAAAAACTGACATTCCAGTTCGAAACACCTCCAACCGTATCCTCGTTTCGGGCTCCCGGCAGTCGGGCGCGTGGCTGGTGCATTAAGTCTGCGTCGAAGTGTGACGATTATAGGGTAGTACCCAATAGTAAGAGGAAATTGCAATGTCAGTATTCATGGAAATCATCGAATGGATGGACCCGGCCGGCGAAGAGATGATTCACCGTATCCCGCAAGAAGGTTCAGCCGATTTCAAATTAGGCGCTCAACTGGTTGTTCGCGACAGTCAACTTGCTGTGTTCTTCAAGGACGGCCATGCTTGTGACTCCTTCACGGTTGGCCGCCATACTCTGACGACGCTCAATATTCCAATCCTGACACGGCTGCTCTCATTGCCTTGGGGTTTCGAGTCGCCATTTCGTGCTGAAGTGTACTTTATCAATTTGAAGACTTTCACGAATCTGAAGTGGGGAACGCGACATTCGGTGACTTTCCGTGACAGCAAGCTCGGTCTCATCCGGCTTCGTGGGCATGGAGCCTTCACATTCCGCGTTTCGCAACCAATGCTGTTCCTGAATTCGATTGTCGGCCGGCAGTCGCGCTTTACAACCGACGACATTCAGAGCTATCTTCGGGATGTCATTATCGCCCGCATGAACGACATGCTCGGCGAGAAACTGGATTCGATCATTGACCTGCCGCGTGATTACAGCGAGTTGGCGAAAGAATTCAAGTCAATCGTGGCAAATGAATTCTATAAGTACGGACTTGAACTGATTGACTTCTACATCGCATCAATTACACCTCCAGAAGAGGTCTCGAAACTGATAGATCAGCGGTCAGGGATGGAGGCGATCGGGGATCTTGACAAGTTTCTCAAATACGAGATGGCGCGCGGACTCTCGGGATCCGGAGTTGCCGGTGCGACCGGAAATACGTTGGGCATGGCTGCTGGAGTCGGGGTTATGATGCCGACCATGCTTTCAAAGGCGTTTTCTCCAGAGCAACAGGAACTACGCAGTCAACCGATTGCGACAGTAACTTGTCCGAAATGCCATACCGATACACCAGAACAATCGCGATACTGCTATCGCTGTGGTCATGCTATATTTACCCAGAACGTCTGTCCCGGTTGCCGGACTGAGTTGCCTTCCGAGGCCAAATTCTGTCTGAATTGCGGCGTAAATCTCGGCGCCAAGGCAGTTTGCCCGCATTGTCAATCCGATCTAATTGCCGGCTCAAAGTACTGCGGGTCGTGCGGTAAGTCAGTGGGAAATGGCTAATACAGTCTCTTCTCGGACGGGCTTCAGCATCGATGTCAGTTGCCCGGGCTGTGGGGGCGAGTTAAGTCTGCAGGAAGACTTCGCTTCTATTCGCTGCAATCACTGCTCTTCTGCATTACGAGTTTCAATACCAGATTTACCGCCGGCATTCTTAATTCAGGCCAAGCTCAAGAGGATGCAGGTTAGACCGTATCTCGATCGATTTCTCAAGGAGAATGATCGCGCTCTCTCACCGCCAGACATCTCCATCGAGGGGGTTTACCAACCTTACTGGAAGATCGATTCGCTAATCCTGCGCCTGCGCCACAAAGTGGAAGTACGACGAGAGGTCTCGGAGTACGGCGATGCAAAGGAGTACGAGCAAATCGAGGAAGTGAAACAGGAAATCACATTGACACCTCACCTAGTAACGATATCCGCATCACCGGGCTCCGAGTTGTTTCCATATTCTCTGGGGCTGCGGACTGAATACATCCGAATGCGTCCATTTGAAGAGTTGGCAGCTGACGACGAATTGATCATCAAGCCGGTTGAGACTGCGGTATCACACGCATTTGCACAAGCAGAAAAGGGAGCCCTGAAACTATCCGACATCGGCAATTCAACGAACTCCCGCAATGCGACCCGGCTTTTTGGACTGAAGGCAGCGCTGGTTTATTTTCCGTATTACACTGTTACCTTCACGGAGCGGGGCAAGGCAATGAGCTATGTCGTTGATGCAGTAGCAGCGCGAGTAGTCGGCGAGGCCGTAATGGAGTTGGTCAATGACCAAATCACGACAATAGACCGCCCGACATTCGGCACTCTTGGAGTTGAGCTTCATCGCTGCACTAATTGCGGAGACGATTTGCCAACGCAAAACTCAATACTATACTACTGTCGTAACTGCGGATCAACGACCGTTCTCGAGACCAACAGTGTCTTTGACCGGAAAGTTGTGATTGCGGCTAACGGAAGTTCAGCGAGAAGCATGTTACTGCCATTCTGGCGCCTGGAATGTCGTCAGGTTGGCGGCGGGTGCCTCCAGCTCGCTGTACCGGCCTTTCGAATAAAGAACTTCGAAGCAATGTGCCGGCTCTCCTCACGTATGTCAGCGTCAGTCGGGCGAATAGAATTTGCGAGCGACAACCAGATCGAATGTGAAATTGCACCTGCCAATGTTAGCCTCCGCGAAGCAGTGGTGCTTGCTCATGCCTTGCAGGCGCGCACGCAAATGAAGCATAATTCGGAAAACTTGCAGGGACTCGATCTCAAGATTAGCCGGGCTACGCTGTTCTTGGTACCGTTTCACACAGAGAGCTACTTCTTAGTCGATTCGGTGTTATCTGCGATCACGATAGAACGACAGGCAATGGCGCCTGTATAATCATCTTGTTTATCCCAAGACAAATTCAGAAAACGCTTTGCCGAAGGCGCGGCAGTCGTCCAACTCCGCGCTTGACGGGACCAGTCGCGCTTTGACACCCGGCTTAAACACTTTCAATTTCAAGTGCTCGAGATAACTTTCCAGAATCTCCGGAGCCTGTCCTCCCCAACCATACGAACCGAAGGCGGCGGCCTTCTTGCCAGTGGCGGATACGCTTGGAAGCAAATGGGCGATGTCCCAAATGGGTTTGACGACGTCTCCGGCAAAGGTGGGCGTGCCGAATAGGATTCCGTCGGCAGCTTCGATGATATCTCTTGCGTGCTCGGGGGTGACTTCCATGGTGTCTACGAGATAGATTTCGAAACGATCCTTTGAAACCGCGGCTGCTATCGCTTCAGCCATGGCCCTGGTATTACCGTAAGAGGAAGCTACAAAGATGGCGAGGATCTTCTTGTCTGAGCTGATTTTTGGTGCAGTCCATTCGAGGTACTTTTGTATGAAGTGCTTCGGCTGGTCGGCGTTAATGGGACCGTGCGAAGGTGCCACGACGGCGATTTCGCGCCGCATCACTGCTTCGGATGCCTTTCGCGAGAAGGGTGCGAAGGGGCGCATAATACTGTCATAGTAATACCATGCTTCGTGTTCCAGTACCGGGTCGCCCACTTTTGCATACATTGAATCATCCGGACACAAATGTGCTGCATATCCGTCGCACGGGAAAAGGACTTCTCGCTCCGGACAGTACGTAAACATCGTATCGGGCCAATGCATGAACGGAGCGGTTAGAAACTCAAGTGATATCCCTCCCAAATCCAGCTTGTCGCCGCCTTTTACGCCTTCGATTACTCGTGTTTCGTCATTGATAACATTGCGAAGAAAAGGGATAGCTGGCTTGGAACAGATGATCTGAATTCGCGGATTGCGGCGAAGCAGTTCGTTGACAGCTCCGGAGTGGTCAGGCTCGTTATGATTCACAACCAAATAATCGATCTTTTCAAGCGGCAGAATTTCTGCAATCGCGCCGAAAAACTGCTCTTCAAAACCGTCCTTTACTGCGTCAATCAATGCTACTTTGTTTCCAGTGACGAGGTAGGAATTATAGGTGGTTCCGTATGTCGTTTTAACGTATAGATCAAATACTCTCAGGCCGGGATCCTTTGCGCCGACCCAGTGGATGCAGTCTGTTATCTTCATTGATCCCATTGCTTCTCCTTCTTGGGCCACAAAATACACGAAAAAAGGACAATTGCAACCGTATTCAGGCGAATCGACACGAAGCCCCGCTTGCACAAAAAAATGATTGCACAACGTCGTTTCCGCATCGTATTTGTAAGTGATGACTCATATATTTGGCCGGATTCCGATCAGTCTGTGCATTATTGCATTGGTTACGATTACAGTTGCGTGCCTACTAACGGGTTGTGGCAGTTCGACGGAGCCGGATAAGCCGCTTGTAAACAAAGTCTACATGTCCACTGACATCGTTGTGACCGGGGGAGATACATTTAGTATGCCGGTCTACTTCGAGAATGACAAGCCGATTGCTGCACTTAGCTTACCATTACGATTTGCATCGAGCGTCATGCGTTGTGATTCGGTCTCTTTTATCGGTAGTCGTTGCGAAGATTTCTTCCTGACGCGTTTCTATGTCCGCCACGACACAATTCAGATTGGAGCCATCGATACGGCGGGTATTGAGGCTGGAAGTGGGCTTTATGTTACCCTGCACTTCTGGGCATTCGGCAATGCCCCGGATACAAATGTGGCAATCGATCTGCTGGTGAATCCGACTCTTCCGTTTGGATATACGGACACTTCTTTGACTGCTGACGCGATCATTCCGCAGTTTGATGCGGGCAGGATTCATATCAATTCGCAATTGTAACCGAACTCCAGCGTAAAGAAACGGGGCTCTTCAAGTTCTCGGATCTTGATAAAGTTGATTCTGATTGTCAATAAAGGAGACGAAGTGTTGCAACTTAGGCCAACCTGTGAACACTGCAATAAACGGCTGCCGCCGGATTCTTTGGAAGCGCGTATCTGCAGCTACGAGTGTACATTCTGTTCATCGTGTGCTGAAGTTACGTTGGATAATGTCTGCCCAAACTGCGGCGGCGGTTTTGTACAACGGCCGATTCGACCGGCGAAAAACTGGAAAGGCGACAACTTCCTCGGAAAGGACCCGGCGAGTACTAATGTCAAGCACAGGCAGGTCGACTTGGCCAGCCATGCAATTTTCGCTGCGAAGATAAAGCAGATCGCACCGGAGGATCGTTAATGCGAGCAGTCGATGCGGCTGCGATGTCGGATCTGCTCTTAATAATTGGTGGTAGATAATGTGTGGACGATTTACTCTAGCCCTTGAACATGAGCGGCTGCTGTTGCAGTATGGCTTTACAGATGTAGACTTTTCCTTTCGTCCGCGCTACAATATTGCGCCTATGCAGGAGAGCCCGGTAGTGGCTATTGACGATGGCCGGAGGGTAATGCAACTGATGCGGTGGGGATTAGTGCCTTCGTGGTCTAAAGACGAGACAATTGGAAATCGGCTGATTAATGCTCGAGCGGAGACAGTGAGAGAGAAGCCAAGTTTTCGGGCATCTTTCAAAAGGCGCCGCTGTCTGGTGCCGGCGACCGGTTACTTTGAATGGAAGGAACTGCCTGGTTCATTGCCTACCAAGAAACTGAAGGCGCCGATGTATTTCACGATCCGGGAAGGTGAACCATTCTCTTTTGCCGGATTATGGGATACGTGGGAGCGCTTCGACGGGAAGAAACTGGCGACATTTACCATCATCACGACAGAGCCAAATGCCTTGGCAGCGCAGGTCCACAACCGGATGCCGGTGATCTTGCCGAGGAGTGGGGAATCCACCTGGCTGGAAGGGGATGATGAGTCGGCGGCTAGCCTTCTGCGCTCATACCCTGAAACCGACTTGTCCGTCTACGAGGTTTCGAAGATGGTTAATTCGCCTCGAAATGATTCGCCGGAGTGTATTGCCCGCGTTGCTTGACGTTAATGAAAATCCCGCGATTTCAGCTTGATACTTTCACTGTCAATCGCCACAGAGCGAAAACGTGAGCCGACGACATTTACGACTCCGTCCTTGCGTTCGATCTTTCCCCAGACATAGAGCACATTTGAAAAGATCACGTCGCGTCGAAATCGTTTGGCGAGATCAGGTTTGACCACGATGTTCGCGAATCCAGATTCATCCTCCAGTGTGATGAAAACAAAACCTTTTGCGGTTAACGGTCGTTGCCTGATGACAACCATACCGCAGGTGCATACTGAGCGCCCATCAGGAACATCATGAAGCTCTTGCGCCGACAAGACATTTTCCTTTCGAAGTGAATCTCGCACCAAAGCCATCGGGTGCGGTCCGGTTGAGAGTGAAAGTCCAATGATATCTGAGTGCACAACGTCAATTGCACGCATCAACGGCAATAATTCAGATCCACAAGCAGCAGAAACAAGCTCCAGTTCATAATCGGTTTGCCGCGTCAATGAAAGCACTTGCCATAGTGCCTCTCGACGTGAAATGCCAAAGCAGTCAAAAGCTCCTACTTGTGCAAGTTGTTCAATCTGATGTTTTGCCAATCCGGTTCGTTGGACGACGTCCTTAAGAGTGCAGAAGGGTTCACGAGTCCGTTCGGCCAGGACATGTTCTCCGGCTACCGACCCGAGACTCAACACATGGTTCAACCCAAGCCGAATTGCATTACCCTCAAGTGTACATTCCCAATTGCTGTTAATGATGCAGACATTCTTCACCACTACACCCTTTCGCATCGCTTCGTAGACAATACTTGCGGGGGTATAGAAGCCCATTGGTTGAGCATTCAGTAATGCGCAGTAGAATTCAACTGGAAAATACACCTTAAGCCAAGCCGAGATATAAACCAGTAATGCAAATGAAGCGGCGTGCGACTCGGCAAAACCAAAATCTGCAAACGCGGCAAGTTGGTTATAAATTTGCTCTGCAGTAACAGTGTCTATCCCATTTCTCTTCATGCCGTCGAGGAGAGACTCTTTGAGTGCGGCGATGCGAGCTTTAGATTGTCGATGACCGATCGAACGTCGAAGGCTATCCGCTTGGGCGGGTGTGAAGCCGGCAACGGTCATTGCTACGCGAATCCCCTGTTCCTGAAACAATGGGATTCCCAATGTACGCTTAAGTACAGGCTCTAACGTTGGATGCAAGTAGCTGATTGGCTCTTCGCCGTTTCGACGACGCAAATAGGGATGAACCATTTTACCCTGGATCGGCCCTGGCCGGATGATTGCCACTTCGACAACCAAATCATAGAAGCACCGCGGCCGCATTCGCGGTAAGGTATTCATCTGTGCGCGTGATTCGACCTGAAATACTCCAAGCGTGTTCGCAGTGCACAAGAGATCGTAGACTCTGGGATCTGAATATGAAATGTTACTAATGTCAACAGTAACGCCTCGATGTTGATGAATGAGCTTAAGTGCCAGATCAATCAGCGTCAACATTCCCAACCCCAACAAGTCAATTTTCACCAATCCCATATCGGCCGAATCGTCTTTGTCCCACTGAATCACCGTACGGTCAGGCATTGTTGCGTTTTCGACTGGGACAATCTCCGCTAATGGTGTTTTAGTAACAATCATGCCGCCGCAGTGAATTCCCAGGTGACGGGGAAATCCCTGAAGCCGGCGAGAAATCTCGATCAGCAACTTAACTCGCTTGTCATTGAGGTCGATACCTTGTTCGGCAAAGCGAACCTCGGTTTCTGCCAAATCATTGGTAAAGTGGTCAAGACATTTGGCAAGTTTATCAATGTCATTGGGGGATAGCCCCAGCGTCTTGGCGACCTCTCGTACGGCAGAGCGGCGGCGATAACAGATAACATTGCACACCATTGCCGCGTGGTCACGCCCGTACTTTGCGTACACGTACTGGATTGCTTCCTCTCGACGGTCGGAAGCGATGTCAATGTCGATGTCCGGCGGTTCTTTTCTTTCTTCCGAGAGGAAACGTTCGAATAATAATTCGAGTCGAATTGGATCAACTGCGGTGATTTCCAAACAATAGCAGACCGCGGAATTGGCGGCTGAACCTCGACCTTGACAAAGGATGCCCCGTTCACGGCAAAACCTGCAGATATCCCAGACAATGAGAAAGTATCCGGACAAGTTAAGCCGATCGATAATTGAGAGTTCGTGATTGAGTTGCGCACTGACGATTTCCGACAATTCACCGCATCTGCGAACTGCACCTGCGAACACCAATTTGCGTAAATAGGTACTTGTCGTCTCGCCATCCGGAACAGGAAAATCAGGCAGGACAGTGGATAAGTCATGCATTACAAATTTACAGCGTTCAGAAATCAGCAGTGTATTCGCAATCGCATCCGGAGAGCGGGCAAACTTCTCAATCATCAGCGATTTGGGTTTTAAGTGTCTTTCGTTGTTCGGGTAGAGCAGATTATCAGCATTGTCGAGCGTGACGCCATGCTTTATACAGGTGAGGACATCCTGAACTCGCCGGTCATCGGGAACGCAGTAATGTACCATATTTGTTGCGACGACTGGAATGCCAAGTTTGGCGCCAAGAAACACAAGTTTCTCGCAATATTTTTCATGCTGCGGCAATTGATGGTGATATAGTTCGAGAAAGAAATTGTCCTTGCCGAAGATCTCGGACAGCATTTTAGCCTGCGCTTCCATGTCCGCAATCTTATCAGACAGGACAACGTCACGTAGTGTTGTTCCCGAAAGTGCGATCAGCCCACCGGCGAAGTTCATAATTCGACCAATTTCGACGCGCGCCTCGCCTTTGGGATAATTCTGGAGCGCATCTGCCAATAGGAGGCTAAGATTGCGATAACCGTCTCGATTAGTTGCCAACAACACCAAGCGGGTATTGTTGTCAAGTATTACCTCGCTGCCAATTATTGGATGAACCCCGCTTACTTTTGCTGCCTCGGCAAACCGGACTGCTCCATAGACCCCATTTGTGTCCGTCAACGCCAGTGCCGAGTATCCCAATTGCGCGGCATGTTTAACAAGTTCTTCAGGATGATTTGCTCCTTCCAGAAACGAGAAGTTTGATTTGCAGTGAAGTTCAACGTAATCCATATCACCCGTGCATGGTCAGTCAAAATATCCCTGCAGGTACCATTTCGACTGGATTTCATCGCGGAAGAGTAAATAACACATCCCGCGATCTGTTTCGACCTCATAGTAAGACCGTTGAAATTCGCGTTCCCACCATCCTCCGGAAATGTGGTATGGTGCGCACTGCCAGACAACACGCTCCACACCGGCAGCACTAACGATCCCATACAAGTTGTTTTTATCTGTTGTAACCTTGATAGTCTGCGGGTTTTTGTACAAGCGAAGTCCGGCGAGCGAACTACCCGAATAGCAGCACTGTGGCGTAATGCAGGATTGATTTATTTCGAGTGGGACATAATCATCTCGACTATTAAATCGGAAACTCTCTTCCGGAAGTACTTTGTTCAACATTGTGATACGAGCCAGAGGCAGTTGTTCCATTTCTATTTTATTATGATGAGTAGACACATCGTCCGCAATTGCGGAAGAAAACAACGACATTTGACAGGGGATTAGAGGCGCGACAGTTGTTAGTGTAACTCGAATTGTTGTGATACCGAATGCGAATTGAATACCCGATAGTGAGTGGTTTACCTGTCGTCTCCATGCCGATAACGAGCACGTAAGTTTGTTTAACTTGACATTGATCAGTTTGGATTTAAAATATGCGCCTTCAAGCAGTATCGATATTTCCCCGCAGCCCTCTCCGGAGGACTGTAGCTTTTCCAACATTGATTGCATAAGGCGTACAATGTTTTCTTCAAGTTGTGCAAGGTTATCCAGAGAATTGTCAAACCGTAGTTCCGCAAAACGTTCATTAGCGAAGGCAACTGGCGAAACGGGTGATGCATTGTCGCTGTGCAAACATTCCGCCAAACAACGCATATCATCGCCGAAACGTCGGGTGATTTCGTGTACCGGAAGCCGCGTTATCTCACCAATGGTTTTGAGTCCAAGCGAGTTTAGTGTGAGATAAGTATCGTTTGTGAGTCCCAATGCGGCAATCGGCAACGGTGAAAGAAAATCGCGCTCGCTGCCATGAGGAATGATGAGTGTATCGTTGGTATGGGCGATGAGTGACGCAATTCGCGCTACCGGTTTATTGTCGGCAATTCCAATTCGCACCGCATACGTAGATGGGGGGAACAGATTTCGGATTCGTCTCCCGATCCCATCTTCGCCACCGTAAAGACGGTTTAACCCATGAAGTTCAAGATAGTATTCACCCGGCGCAACAGCTTCCACATGTGGCCCTACACAATACAATAACTCCAATAGTTTATCTGATTCGTGCTGTTCTTGTTCTGTGTCTTGCACCAGAATCCGGAGTTGGGCACAGCGATTACGCGCCTGTGCTGCAGTCATCCCGACATGTACGTCGCGTTCGGCAATTTGATTTACTGCAACTAATAATGCGTGCGGATATTCATTTTCAGCTACCGCATAAGGATAAAGTGACCTGAGAGCAAGGTCTTGCAGCAATGCACATAACGGGAAGTCAATGACGTTGATGCAGGCGACACGGGTCTTCATGACAGTAACAATTCCATGCTCTTTCCTTCAGAACATATTTTACTACGGGTTATTGTGACAACTGCGGTTCTCCGATTTCGTTTGATCACAGTCAGCTGTACCGACATCAGGCTGGGTGGAAACATTTGATAGCGTGAATCAGTGAGGAAGATCAACATGCCTTGAAATTTTGACGCGATGATTCGCAACCGATGCATATGTTCCATTCTCAACTTGTCTTTTTTGCCGGTGACATCACAGATCACAATTCGTGCCGGTGTCAAGCGGAGGAGGTTTTCCGCAGAGCGTACTGCTTCATTGCCTGAATTTGCCGCTACGACCAGAAGTTGTTCAACCTTAATCCCAGCGGTAATGGCGCCAATCGGAAAGAAGGTTGTGCTGCAATCGACATAGGCAAGCTGATGAGAATTCTGATAGCCTGCCAGAAGATGATACAGGAAAGCGGTTTTTCCACTTGAAGTTGATCCGGTCAATTCGACCAGCAGCCCCGGAGGTAAACCACAATCGGGGAACATCCCGTCGAACTTGCAGTCTCCGGTTACAAAGAATGTTTGATTGCCGGAATGTTCACTCCGGAACATTTCCGGATACTTGCTTCGCAGTCCGAGTAAACCGTTAGCACCGTTTATTTGTGAGCTTTGATCGCGTGCCGGCGATGTTTGTTTTGTAGCGGCCAATACTCGTATACTGCACATATGTGCAGTATACGAGTATTCGTAATTCTGACAATCACATTTTGTGTTTGTAAGTTACAGCCAGTGAATTCATGCAACATCAGTATTGCGTGAAGGCGCGTAAATCATTATCGTCCAACGTTTGCCGGAGTGGCGAAATTGGTAGACGCAAGGGACTTAAAAAGCAAACCCAAAGAAAACGTAAATGAATGAACCGCAATGTATTATATTGTGGGACAATCGTCTGGACGACCACACATTAAGTACTACTTTGTAACAGCTTTGACGAATTGGGACTAGTTATAGTCACAAATTGGTCACAACGCAGACCTGCTCGTCCCCATAGTCGTTTCCTAGTTCTCTCCCCATTGGCGTCCAGTTATTGTTGGCGTCAAATCATCGTTTGACCCTTGGGTCATGAGCTTTTTTAGCATCCCTAACACGTAACAACTGTGGCAAAAACTTACAAGTTCATTTGGTTCTGAATTGTCCCGTTTTGTCCCTTGTTACGGCCTGTTATGTTAGACAGGTGTTAGAACTGAATAGAATCTAATTCGGGACTCATTCACCAACTCTGCAATTGAATGGGACTCGAGTCATTCCGCCGTTGGAAGAAGAGGGTTTCGTTCAGGCGTGACTGAACTGCAATGCCTCTTTCGTGTTTGCATTCGCCAGACAATGACCCACTTTGTGTCAGTTCGTCAAGTTTCTGACTTCTGCAATGCACACTGCTCAAGCAACCAGCTGCGAAACGCGACGACTCGTCGGAGGTCTGCTTTGGGTTCGGGATGAACCAGATAGTAGGCCTGATCACTCCGCACCGGGCGATCAACGGCAACCACCAGTTGGCCACTCGCTAGCTCATCGCGAATGAGGAAGAGGGGCAGCACAGCAAGTCCGAGTCCTGCGATAGCGGCTTGAATAACCATCTGGAACTGCTCGAAGCGAGGACCGCGGCAGCCATCAACGTTGTTCACGCCACAATCACAAAGCCACTCCTGCCATGCCCGTGGACGTGTAACATGCTGCAAGAGAGTGTACCTGCCGACCTCCTCCGGACCGGAAAGCTCAGATTTACCCTTGAGTAAGGAAGGCGCAGCGACCGGGACTATCGTCTCGCCCATGAGCCTATGACAGATCGCACCGGGCCAGACATTGCTTCCGAAGTGAATCGCGGCATCGATGCTGCTCCCTTCAAAATTAAACGGCTTAACATGTGTCACGAGATTCATCTGTATATCAGGGTACCGAAGCGCGAAATCCCCGAGACGTGGGATGAGCCACCGCGATCCGAAAGTTGGCAGGAGAGCGATAGTCAGCGTACCACCACCGCTACCATAAGCCATGAGCTGGAGAGTGGCAGATTCAGCCCTTTCAAGTATGTCATGAACCGATCTGGCATAGTCCGCTCCAGCCTCAGTGAGAACCAAGCGTTGCTTGTCCCGTCGGAATAGCGGTCGTCCCACGTGCTCTTCGAGCTGCCGGAGCTGTCGACTTACTGCACTCTGGGTGACATTCAGTTCAGCTGCCGCCTTGGTAAAGCTCATATGACGCACTGCGGCGTCAAAACACACAAGAGAGGTTAGAGATGGAAGTATCCGACCGGGTGTCATGACTTTTTGGAATGGGTTGTTGCAGAATCATCGTTTGACATTGAGCAGAATTTACACTTTATGTCAAAGTGATGCAAGATAAAAATGGCCTCGGCGCAGATCTGATCCAATGGAGTAACAGTGCACAGATCATTCCTATACGGCATCAACTTTGCGATCCGAGAGCCACGATGAGACCAAATCAAGATCATGAGCCGGTCAACTAATTTGAACAGGAATCGGAGGTTTCATGGGTAAGTACAAGATTGCTTGGTTGCCAGGTGACGGCGTAGGGATCGAAGTTATGGAGGCGGCGAAGATATGCCTAGACGCTCTGAAGTTTGATGCGACCTACACACACGGTGACATTGGCTGGGAATGCTGGCGCCAGGAAGGCGAATCTTTCCCGGCACGCACTGTCGAATTGTTAAAGAACTCTGACGCGGCGCTTTTTGGTGCAATCACCTCTAAACCTGTGAAGGATGCAGAGCGAGAGCTGATTCCGGAGCTTCAGGGCAAGGGTTTAGTGTATCGGAGTCCAATTGTGCGGATGAGGCAGATGTTCGACCTCTATACCTGCTTGCGGCCCTGCAAGGCTTATCCCGGTAACCCGCTCAACTATAAGGAGGGCATTGATCTCGTTGTTTTCCGTGAGAACACTGAGGATCTTTATGCTGGTGTCGAATTCAGTCCAGTGCCAGACGAGTTGAACCAGACGCTTTCCAAGCTCAGCAAACCGTTTGCTCATTTCGCCAAGATGCCGGGAAGCGAATACGCTATCACCTGCAAGATCAACAGCAAGCAGGGTTGTGAGCGGATCATCCGTGCCGCCTTTGAGTATGCCGAGAGATTTAATTACCGGAAAGTGACTGTCATCCACAAGGCCAACGTTGTGCGGGCAACAGAGGGACTCTTCTTGGAGGCAGGCAAGAGCGTCGCCACGGACTTTCCCAGTATCCAAATGGACGATGCCAATATCGATGCAATCTGCATGTGGCTGCTTAAGAACCCTAAGAGTTATGGGGTTCTGGTTGCAACCAACATGTTCGGCGATATCGTCAGTGATCTCGCGGCTCAAATGGTAGGAGGGCTCGGTTTTGGCTGCTCAGGAAACATCGGTGAGAAGCTCGCTGTTTTCGAACCGACTCACGGCAGTGCGCCAAAGTACGTTGGCCAATACAAGGTGAACCCAATCGCCACTATCTTGGCAGGAAAGATGATGCTTGAGTGGTTGGAAGAGAAGGAAAAAGCTGCCCGGCTCGAGAAAGCGGTAGCGGAAGTCATCGCCGAGGGCAATGTGCGCACCTATGATATGGGAGGCGAAGCCACGACTTTGGATATGGGAGAAGAAATCGCTAGGAAACTCTAATCCGCGCGGGGTAGCAATGTTGCCAAGAGTATTTATCCATGAGGTCGGACCACGCGATGGATTGCAGGTCGAGAAGAGCATAGTGCCGCTTGAAGAGAAAGTGGGCTGGATCGACAACATATTCGGCAGCGGCATCGACATCATCCAGCTCGGTTCGTTCGTCAATCCTGAGAAGGTGCCGCAAATGGCTGACACCGACGAGCTGTTTCGGCATTATAGTCGCAGCGCGAACAAACAGGTCAAGGTCGTTCTCTCCTGTCTCGTCCTCAACGAGAAGGGGCTGGAGCGTGGAATGGCGTGCGGCGCTGAGATGTTCTGCATGGGGGTCTCCGCGAGCGACACTCATAGCCGCAGAAATACCAATATGGGTACCGAAGAGGCGCTGACGCGAGTTATCATGATGGCGAAATCGGCACTCGCTGCAGGTAAACAGGTGCAAGTGTCGGTGCAATCGGCATTCGGTTGTGGTTTCGAGGGCGCCATTCCCTTTGAGAGGGTGCTGACGATCGTTAAGCAATATGTCGACGCCGGAATCAAGAACATCAGTCTGGCTGACACCGCCGGTCATGCGCAGCCACTGCAGGTTGAGGAGCTATACACTGCTATTGTCGGGCTGGACAACGATCTCAAGTTAGCGTGCCACTTCCACAACACTTATGGGCTCGGGCTGGCCAATTGCTACGCAGCGCTACGTAGCGGTGTCACTTACTTCGAGTCGGCGTTTGGCGGTCTCGGCGGCTGCCCATTCACCAGGCTGCCGGCCGGCAATGTCTGCACCGAGGATCTAGTTCACTCTTTACAGCGTATGGGCATCCGCCGCGACATCGCTCTGACAATGCTGATCGACACTGCCAAACAAGTGAGTACGTACTTCAATCGCGAATTGCCCGGTATGGTGATGAAATCCGGTTCAATCGTTGGATTGCGGAAAGGATAAAATGGATTAGTCATGAAAATGCTAAAAGACATTCGCGTCATCGACCTTACCAACGTCCTGTCGGGTCCTTTTGCGACGTTGCACTTAGCCCTGTTGGGTGCTGAAGTCATCAAGATCGAAGTTCCCGACGGCGGCGATTTGGCACGCAAACTCGGCAGCGTGCCGAAACTGAACCAAGAGCTGATGGGTACTAGCTTCTTGGCTCAAAACGCCAACAAGAAATCGTTGACGCTGAATCTCAAGTTCGATGAAGGCAAAGCGATCTTCAGAAAGCTGCTCGAGACTGCCGACGTCGTTGTCGAGAATTTTCGACCTGGTGTCATGATTCGGCTCGGGTTTTCTTACGAAGAGATGACGAAGATCAACCCGCGTGTCATCTACTGCGCGATCTCTGGTTTTGGTCAAACCGGCCCGGACGCCTTCAAACCCGCCTACGACCAGATCATTCAAGGTCTTTCTGGCGAAATGGACGTCAATGGCGACGAGCGGCTGCACCCGTTGCGCGCCGGCTTTCCGGTCTGCGACACGGTCGGGGGATTGAATGCGGCATTTGCGATCATGGCTGCGCTTTACTACCGCGAGCATACTGGCGAGGGTCAGTTCATCGACGTCGCGCTGCTTGATTCGATCATGCCGCTAATGGGCTGGGTCGCAGCAAATCTGCTAATCGGCGGGCAGCCGCCAATTCCAATGGGGAACGACAATTTCACCGCGGCACCATCCGGAGTCTTCCGCACCAGGAATGGCTTCATCAACATCGCCGCTAATCAACAGAAGCAGTGGGAAGACCTTGCTGACGCGCTTGGCTTGCCAGAACTCAGGACCGATGCTCGCTTCCAAGAGCGCGATACTCGCAAAGCCAATCGCAAACTCCTGACACCGCTGCTCGAAGCAAGGCTAATTCTGGAAGACACCGACTACTGGGTTGAATTGCTCAACGACAAAGGCATTCCCTCCGGCGATATCGTTAGCCTTGAGAAAGCATTGCATAGCGAGCAGATCAAACATCGGCAAACAATCGCCACCGTCATGGAACCGCTGATCGGCGATATCAAGATATTCAATTTGTCGGCCAAGTTCTCCAAGACTCCGGGTGAAATCAAAGCGCCGCCGCCGAGGTTATCGTCGCACACCGAAGAAATTCTCAGTGCGCTGGGCTACTCGAAGGAGCGACAGCACGAACTCAAAGTAAAGCAGGTTATCTAGCTTCAGGATGAGAATTCAGTCAGCTTAGGGAGATAAATTCTATGGGAATGACCTATGTTCAGAAAGTTATCGCCGCTGCTTGCAACCGACCATCTGTTGCGATCGGCGACGTGGTCGAGCCGGAAGTACATCTCGCCATGTCTCACGAAAACGGCGCGCTGGTGATTAACCAGTTCAGCGAGATATATAGGGGCACGGGATTGGAGGCCAAGGTCTGGAATCCGGATCGCATCGCCATCATCCTCGACCACCGGGTTCCGGCCGAGAGCTCAAAGACCGCCACTAATCAAAAGAAATTGCGTGATTTCGCCGGCAAACAGGGTATCGCGAAGTTTCATGACATTCGCGGCGATGAAGGCGGCATTTGCCACCAGATACTCCCCGAGTATGGCTACGTCCGTCCCGGTATGGTTGTCGTCGGCACCGATAGTCACACTACTAGCCACGGCGCCTTGGGTGCGTTCGCGTTCGGAATCGGCGCCACCGAAATGGCGTCCGTCTGGGCGCTCGGACATATTCTCAACGTCGAGGTGCCTGACACCATCAAGGTCAACGTCAAAGGCAAGCTCTCACCCTTTGTTGGCCCTAAGGACTTGATACTCTTCTTAATCGGCCAACTCACCGCCGAGGGCGCCAATTTCAAAGTGCTCGAGTTTCACGGTGACACAATCAAGTCGATGAGCACCTCCGGCAGACTCGTGCTCTGCAACATGTCGGTTGAAGCCGGCGCAACCTCAGGTATTGTGCCGCCGGATGCCGAGACGGCGCGTTATCTGGGTCAGGAAGCCGGCGTGAAAGACGAGTTCAAAATGCTAGCACCGGACCCGGATGCCGTCTATGAGAAGACGGTTGAAATCAACGCCGCCAAGCTCGATCCGCAAATTGCATGCCCGCACACGGTCGACAACATCAAGACCGTGAAAGACGTCGCCCACGTCAAGGTCGATCAGATTGTGATTGGTTCCTGCACCAACGGCCGCCTCGACGATCTGGCCGCCGCGGCACAGATTCTCAGAGGCAGGAAGATCGCACGTGGCACGCGCATGCTGGTCTTTCCGGCATCGTGGCGCATCTATCGTGAAGCACTCAAGCGCGGCTATCTGAGCGATCTCGCCGACGCTGGTGCGGTGGTCTGCAACCCTGGTTGCGGGCCCTGTCTCGGTGTGCATCAAGGCGCGCTCGGTGACAAGGAGGTCGCGTTGGCAACTACCAATCGCAACTTTAAAGGGAGAATGGGGAACCCAAACTCCGAAGTTTACCTATGTTCACCGGAGGTCGCTGCAGCAAGCGCGATCACCGGAACCATTAGTGATCCGCGAGAAGGAGGACGTTAACGTGGGAAAAGTCGTGCTCAAAGTTGCAGATGATATCTCTACCGATATCATTTACCCGGGACGATTCATGGCAACAGTGTTGCCTACCGAAACTCCGCAGTTTGCTTTTGCCGATAACACCGAGTTCAACAAGACGCTTAAAGACAATCAGATTCCCAAAGGAAGTTTCATCGTTGCCGGACAGAATTTCGGCTGCGGTTCTTCGCGCGAGCAGGCGGCATCTTGCTTGAAAGGTTGGGAGTTGACGATCATCGCGCGGCATTTCTCGCGCATTTTCCTGCAGAATTCAATCAACCTTGGATTGCCCACGGTGATTTGCCCCGACATCCGGGCCGATGAAGGAGATGAAATCGAGATCGTGAGCGACAGTGTGCGCAATATCACTACGGGGAAAGAGTTCATGATTACGCCGTTGCCGAAGGCGCGGCAGGCGATCATCGACGCTGGTGGACTTGTTCCGTACACGCGCAAGAGGTTGATGCAGATGGGGCCACGGTGAGTTGGTGTTTTGTGAGGACAGCAGTAACGATGTTTACGGACCGAAGCCGGTGAGGAGAATTGGTTTCGAGAAAACTGGAGTCGGGCCCGATTGACACACTGTCTGGACTACGGAAGGACTAAAGACATCGAACGTGAGATACGTAGTCCTGCTATTCTCTGTCCTGATGCAAGCCTGCGTGGCGGGTTATTTGCATAGAGCTGTTTCGTTGCTCCACTCCGAAATTCATATGATCTGAGCACAGTACAAATCCAAGTCGTGTTCGGTTGTCTCATTCTGCTCTTCACTATTGCAGTGGTATATGCAAGTAGATTGTTGACCAGACGAGGGCCTGGATGCATTGCAGGCATCGGGGGAATTCTCGTTGGTTCATGCGATTTGGTAGCTTCTTGTTCGGGCAGGTCCTTGTTCCTCCCGCTTCTCGGTATCTGCCTTCTAGCAGGTAACAGCACTGGATTCTGCTATGTTCTCCCTCTCGCAAATGTGCGCAGAGTGGCTCCCGAATCGAAAGGGGCAGGCAACGGGAATTGCTGTCGCGGGACTCGGAGGGGAGCCTCCATTCTATCCGTCTTCGCTGAATGTCCGTTTCTCAGGGTATCGATGTCCTAAAAGTATTCCGATGGGTTGGCATTTCCGATGCCGATTTCATCGCGAATGCAACGATGTCACTGAGGCTCACGCCTAGCCACAACTCGTCTCAAAAACGCACGCCCCTTGCGACCGGATGATGCCTTGCGTGCATGTCTAAAACGTAATGAGAGGTTTAATGATACCGTCTTCCTTAGTCTCCATCATGTGAAAAGCCCTGTCGACCTGGTCAAAGGGAAACGTATGAGTCGTGAGGGGAGTTGGATCGACCTTACCCATTTCAATGAGTCGAAGCAGTCTCTTCATTCTCTCCCGTCCTCCCGGACACAGTCCTGTGCGGATCACTTTGTTGCTCATGCCGACGCCCCATTCCATACGCGGAATGTTCACGAATTCACCTTCACCAAAATAACCGGTGACGGAAATTGTACCTCCCGGGCGGGTCACTTTGATACAGGACTCAAACGTCACCTGACCACCTAGGCACTCGATTGCGGAATCAACCCCTTGACCCTCCGTCAAATCCAAAATCGCTTTCACTGGATCGGATCTTCTGAAGTCGATGGGTACGTCTACGCCGAATTGCTTAGCAAGGTTAAGCCGGTTCTCCATTCCGTCGACTCCAATGATTAGACCTGCGCCCTTGAGCCTGGCGCCCACTGCCGCCATAAGACCGACCGGACCAAGTGCAAACACTGCCACACTCCCACCGAGCGGGATGTCAGCGAACTCTGCACCCATGAAACCCGTTGACATCATGTCGCAGGTGTACACGGCAGCCTCCGAGGAAACCGCGTCAGGGATCAGCGCCAGGTTCGCCTCGGCATCGTTGACGTGAAAATACTCCGCGAATGTCCCGTCCTTGATGTTGGCAAACTTCCAGCCGCCGAGCATCTGGGTGCAGTGCGAGGGAAATCCACGCAAACAGTTTTCGCACTTGTAGCATGGTGTAATTGCATTGACAGCGACCCTATCTCCTTGCCTGAATGACCGGACTTGATCACCAACCTCGTGCACGAGGCCGACCGCCTCATGCCCAAGGGTGAGACCATGGCGATCACCTATTGCTCCTTTGACCGTGTGCACGTCCGAAGTACACACAAGTGCATGCGTTGCCCTTATTATTGCATCATTGGGTCCTGCTTTCGGGATTGGCTTGTTCATGTAGCTGACCTTTCCAACTCCCTTCATCACGAAACACTTCATTTGCTTGGACATCACAAGAACCTCCATTCTAGTTTGATAAGTAATGAGTCTGATCCTAATGGAATATTCACTTTCTCATCACTTTATGGTTATCAACCAACACGCTGCCGCAAGGCATCAACAGCAAAGGTGGTAGCCTGGCCCTCAAACGCTACCTTCCAACTTCCAGGTCTCCGATTAGTGAACTCCCCACGAATCGGACCACTTAAGGGAGTGTCGTTTCTAATGGTCTGGCCGTTGCTCACATTCGTTTATATCTCAGTAGACAGCCCACTCCACCGGCTTGACAGAGTGGCACAGACTTGGCCACGGTCTCAATGCGGCAGTACTGCTGCTCCGCCAATCGCACAAGTTCCTCGCGGGTGTTGTATGTCTGCAGTGAAGCAGATCCGCACGCAAGGCAGATCTCCGGAACTGCGTCTGCCAAGGACAGCCAATTGCACACTTCACAGATTTGCACGACACCTAAGTCGTAGTCCGCGGCTATAACCAGAGAATCCACTTCCTCGCGGAGCAATGCACCAAGCGTTTCTTCAATTCCCAAAAGGGCGAGTTCGTCGCGGTAATACGCTGACATCAGCTGTTCCACTGCTGACTGTGACTCCCGATCCTCGGCTTGCATAAATGCTTGGATCGTCTCGGTCAGCAGCGAGCCGCCCGAAACCGAATTTGGCAGCGTCAAGACATCGGCTAGCCTATCCGCAAGGCGTTTGGGAAGAGCCCTTCGGACAGCACTCACGTAACGTGGTTCACCGGTGAGTATGAGATGACTATGGTCATTGTCATACACGAGCCGACTCAGTACGCTGACTTTTTCCTTGATGAACTGCCTTTCTTTCTCCTTTCGGTAGTTCTGGTAGTGCTGACGAGTCCATTCCCGACCAACACGTACTTTTTCCTCAGGTCGCGGCACCGTGATCTGCTGCGTGACAGTTCCAAGGCTCACCTCGAAAATTCGCGCGCTCCTGCCAGTTGCCAGCAGAATGACAAATCGGTGGTATTGGTCTTTCGAGACCACCAGGTTGAAAAGATGCGGCACCCGGTCAACGGAAAGCGAAGTCGGAAATGGGAAGGGAAACCGCAGTGGCAGAGAAAACGCGTTGTTGCCTGCCCGACTAAAAACCGCTAGCCCTTTGTCTATGAGGTTGATCTTCTGATTGGCTTGCGCAAGAACTGACGACATTGCATCAACAAGAAACGGTCTTTCTGTTTCAAGCGGCCAAGTGTCGAGAATGGTTGTCGCACGTTTTGTCAAATAGGTACGTCTCTCATCTTCAGGTGACGTGAGATCTACGTAGCAAGAAACAACTGGATGCGAATCTCCCTTCAAGTATGCAAGTCGCACTATGTGCTCTTGTAGCTGCTCCAATTTCAACATATACCTCCATCTTCGAGATTCTTTTGTTTGTTGCCCGGCGCGATAGCTTTGCAGCGTGCAGTTGCCGCCCTATCGACCTTCTCAAGCAATACCGGCCGGAGAGCGAGTGTTGCTGGATCACGGAGTTGCATCAAGCAGGTTCCTTAGCCGTCAGCAACAGCGGTCTCGATGAGCCTGATCTTTCTCATGACGATAGCTTCACCGTGACCTTCTTGCCTTCCATACATATATCTACCTTCTCCTCGCGAGCAAGCCAGCCTACAGCGGCATGAACGAGCAAGCCCTTTTCGTTGATCATCTTTGCCAATTGCGGAAGCTCTTGTTGGCCGTGCTCATTCAGTGCATGCCAGACTTTTCCTGCCGTTTCACCGATTCTGTTCCCCATGAGAGACTCCTTCTCTGTAACAACTATTATCAAGTATTCCGACATCGGACTTCAGTTCCTGTGCGGCCGCACCAAATTTGATTGCGCGAGAGAAAACTTCAAACTGCAGCCCGGCATCTGGTTGGGTATCTCCCAACAACCTGCTGTTATTGTGCAGGCGGCCGAGAATTTGACCGCAGCCCGAGCAGACCACCTTGGTTCCTGTCGGCGTAATCGAGAGATCAGGGGTCACTGCAACTGCTCCACGAACCGGCCGTCGAAAATTTGCATGCCTACCGATGGACAGGATCTTTTGGTGTGATAGAAACAGTTCCTGGTCGCAGAGGTCACAATTGTAACTGCCGGGCTCAAAATGATCCTTGAAGTTCTCTTGATTCATGTCAACAAAATCCCTTCTGCTATCATGTCACATCTCATTGCGAAACTTCTGCTGGAGAGTCTCCGTGAGCTGAACTCTCTGCCCCTCAGTAGTGACGGCGTGGAGGGCGCTGCAACAAGGAGGTGTCTTTCGCTGTGCAATCCTACTTCTCGACGAATTCCGCTCTGCGGTTTTTCGACCAAGCATCCTCGTCATGCCCTCTTGCAGCAGGACGCTCCTTTCCGAAACTGATAATGGCGAGATGGTCAGAACTGATTCCCAAGCTGGTCAAGTGGTCTCGTACAGATTTCGCGCGCCTTTCTCCCAGAGCGAGGTTGTACTCCACAGTTCCGCGCTCGTCGCAGTGGCCCTCAATCGTTAGCCGGAGACTCTCATTCTGTTTAAGCAATGCCGCATACCTGCGCAGAACATCTTTCGCATCATCACGCAAACTATACCTATCGAAATCGAAGTAGATCGCTGCAAGCCGTGATGATTGCCCGGAGAATACTGGTGTGGTTTCATCCGCGGGCTTTTCGCTTGATCCTTCGAGAGCTTTGGTATCCGCGGCAGCCGTCTTTGTCGATGCCTCCAATTTAGGTTTCTTGCCGCAGCCGCTGATCCACAGAGTCAGGGTGACGGCCAGCAGGAGAACCGTTAAGCTTTTCATTTCGCTACTCCTTCCGGAGTCGTAAACTGTTCGCTGTTGCTGCTCCTACTGCTATCCATGTTGCTTCATCGCCCTTCAGTTTCGTCAAGTTACAGATAGTCAATCCATGTTCTAAATTCTCTATCCCTAGTACGCACCGGGGATATTCCTGTTCCTTAGAAAAACATAGACTAACACTTCGATAAAAGCGTACCATTACCAGTGCGCGAGTTGCTGCAGTGCACTCATCGGAGCGAAACAAATTGCAGCGCTGATCACTTCCGGTTCCTCGTTTTCAATCCCGGCGCCGCATAGCTCATGCCTGTGCTCCGACTTCGTTGCGGATTTGCGAACAGACAGAATCATATTTTCGAATAGTCGCAAGTGGGGACGAGGCGTATACATATCCTGATGACTTGGAGTTGTTACGGTGGTAATTACTGAAAAGGAGAAAGCAAGTTGAACCAGCCAGTCGACCAGTGGCACCTATTCAGCTATGAAGAGGTAGCCGCTCGCATGGAGACAAGTATTGTAGGCGGTCTTACTTCAGAAGAATCTCTCAAACGATTGTCGCACTACGGACCCAATGAACTTGCAGCTGCTGATACCGCATCACCATGGTCGATCCTGTTGTCCCAGTTCAAGAACATCTTGATCCTCATTCTATTCGCGGCCATAGGTCTTTCCATCATACTGGGGCATAATGTCGAAGCGGTAGCGATCGGCGTTATAGTCGTATTTGCCGTGTTACTGGGTTTTTTGCAGGAATACCGTGCCGAGAAAGCGATGGCTGCTCTAAAGAAAATGGCGGCACCTACCGCCACTGTCTTTCGAGACGGCGAGGAGAAGGAAGCTCGAGCCGGCGATCTGGTTCCCGGCGATCTTATTCGGATACGGTCTGGAGACAAGATACCTGCAGACGCGAGGTTAGTCGAAGCCGTTAATCTCCGGACCGAGGAGGCGGCACTCACCGGCGAGTCCATGCCTGTCGAGAAGCATACATCGTCTCTGACCAATGATCAATTGTCGGTCGGAGATCGCAAGAACATGGTTTTTGCAGGCACAATTGCTGCCTACGGACGCGGCAAGGCAATTGTCGTTTCTACAGGCATGCAGACTGAGTTCGGTAGAATTGCGGGATTGCTGGCAGCGGTTGAATCCGGCCCCACACCGCTTCAGGAAAACTTGAAGAAAATAGGCCGCGTCCTTGCTTTTGCTGCACTGGCTGTGGTGGTTCTTATCGTGGGGTTGGGGCTGGTTCGCGGTCAGCCGGTTCTGGAGATGCTCATCTTTGGTATCGCGTTGGCGGTCGCTGTCGTACCGGAAGCGTTACCGGCAGTTGTAACAGTGTCACTTGCGATCGGCGTGCAGCGGATCGTGAGGCGAAATGCTCTCGTTCGGCGCCTGTCTGCTGTGGAGACGCTTGGATGTACTTCCTACATTTGTTCCGACAAGACTGGCACATTAACAAGGGACGAGATGACCGTTCGACAGATTTTCGTCAATAGTATGCTGGTGGATGTTTCTGGCTCAGGCTATGATCCGGTTGGGAGTTTCTCGCATGCCGGTTTGGTGATCGAACCTTCGCGATCTTTACTAGAATTGTTGAAAGCAGGCGTACTTGCGTCTGATACGCAACTTGTTCAGAGTGACGGACGCTGGCACATCAAGGGCGATCCCACCGAGGGGGCCATAATAGTTGCGGCAGCCAAAGCAGGACTACTCAAGTCTGAACTAGATTTGCACTCACCTCGGATCCACGAAATTCCCTTTACATCCGAATCCAAGCGAATGACCACATTGCATCGTTCGACTTCAGGAGTCATGGCTTACGCCAAAGGTGCGCCGGAAATTATCTTGGCATCGTGTTCCCAGTTTCTTTCGGATACTGGGAATGGCCGGCTAAGTGAGAGCGATAGAGATCTCATCTTGTCGAATGCCCGAGATATGGCGGGTAGGGCACTGCGCGTGCTGGCTGTTGCATGTAAGCCGAGTGCCGATCGATTGACTGCGGAGTCCGACCTGACTTTCCTGGGCCTGGTGGGAATGATTGACCCGCCCCGACAAGAGGTTAAAGCTGCCATACGTAGCTGTGAAGAAGCTGGAATCCGCCCTGTAATGATCACTGGAGATCACCCACTCACAGCCGAAGCAATTGCCCGTGAGCTCGGAATCTTAAAGGGGGGACGAGTCGTCACCGGTGCAGAGCTCGATCCTATGACTGACAGAGAGTTGGAGGATGCCGTCGCCAATATCCAAGTATATGCACGAGTTTCTCCAGCCCACAAGCTTCGAGTCGTTACTGCCCTACAGAGTCGAGGGGAAGTAGTTGCCATGACCGGCGATGGGGTAAATGACGCACCAGCGCTCAAGAAGGCGGATATCGGAGTCGCGATGGGTATTACAGGCACTGACGTCACTAAAGAAGCCGCCGTCATGACCCTTACCGACGATAACTTCGCTTCGATCGTCGCAGCGGTTGAAGAGGGAAGAGGAATATTCAGCAATATCAAGAAGTATCTGATGTATCTGCTGTCGTCCAATATCGGTGAAATCGTGTTGATGGCCGGCGCCGCAATGATCGGTTATCCTATGCCATTGACTGCGGTGCAAATCTTGTACGTGAATCTCGCTACTGATGGGCTTCCGGCTCTTGCCCTTGCCATGGACCCACCAGAACCGGACCTGATGCGACGCTCTCCGAGGAATCCACGTGCCGGCATCTTCACCCGGCCCGTCGTTTCTCTCATGGTCGTGGGTGGACTGTGGTCGGCATTCATAAATCTCGGAGTGTTTTCTTGGGCGCTGAAGTCCGGTCTGAGTATGACTGAATCTGTGACAATGACGTTCGTATCACTCGTCCTAATCCAGTTCTTCAAGGCATACAGCTTTCGTTCCGACCGCCTCTCAGTTCTAATCAGGCCTTTCGCCAACAAGTGGCTAAATCTTGCCATCCTCTGGGAGATAGTGTTGCTCTTACTCATTGTCTACTTGCCGATCTTTCAAGACCCAGTAGGGACATTCGCGTTGCCACTCAGGGACTGGGTCGTCGTCATGTGCGCAGCGCTATCGATCATTCCGGTGCTTGAGCTAGCTAAATGGATGGAGCGACGTGGTTGGTTTGGCAAACTGGCATAAATGAGGCCGACAGTCAGACAATTGCAGTTCAAGTCGCAGAAAGTCGTTCGTGCAGTTTTCGAATTGCCACACAACTGTCACACAGCTAGACTTCCCTCTGACGGAACTCTAAGAAAGCGGTTATGCGGGATAGTATGTGGTATCGGTCGGTGCGGTGCTGACTTCCGAGGCGTGGAAGGTCTACTGCTTAGAGGCAAAGACGAGCGACTTTGCCTGTTCGCACACAGCAACAACTCCGGGATGTTTAATATGTCGTTCGACGGAGATGGCGTAATAACTTTCACGGATTCCGTCCATGATTCCAATTTCACGAACCCCGCATTGTTGGATCACTTCTCTACGAATGATAGCTGGAGCTACGAATATTCCCTTTCCAAGTTGGCCAAAGACCTTGAGCAGCGCACTATCGTCAAATTCGCCAATTACCATTGGGCGAAGTTGCTTTCGGCTAAACCACTGGTCAAGAGATTGGCGAAGCGCTGTGCCTATTGACGGCAACAAAATCGGGGCGCCATCAAGCGATCCCGGAAATCCCTTTCTATACTTGGCGGCAAGCGATTTTTCGCCGAAGCACAAAATGTCGCTGCTTCCCAAAAGGTGATTGTATCCTTTGATCTTGACTGAGGAGGGTATCTGGGCATCTGATATGACAACATCAAGTTCGTGGACAGCCAATTCGGCCAAGAGCTTCTCGGATTTGTCTTCTCGGCAGATTAGACGCGTACCAATTTTCAAACTGAAAAGCGGTTCGAGAAGTTTGAAAGCGACAAGCTTGGGAATGACATCGGCAATACCAGCTCGAATCGAAAGAGGACGCTTTAGCGGGCGTTGCTCCATCGTGTCGAGCAATTCACGCCCGAGAGCGAATATCTCTTCTGCATATCGGGCAACCATGTGACCGACATCAGTCAATACGAGATTACGGCCACGTCGCTCAAAGAGTTTCTGTCCAAGCAAGTTCTCCAGAGTGTGGATTTGCGCGCTGACAGTAGAAGGTGACAACCTCAGTTCGCTCGCTGCTCGCGTCAGACTGCCTTTCTGAACAGTCGTCCAAAAATACAATAGATGGTGATAATTCAGCCAGTCCATGCACGCCAGAATAGTTCGATTATACCGCAAAGTCAATCTGCTTTAATCTTAGAATCCAAACGAATGAGAATCGGTATACTTGGACAGAGACCGCCGCATGACTAAAGACGATTAACGAGATAAGCGATATGATAGTATACGTTAAACATCTAAGCAAAAGCTCCCAAACACATCTGGGAAAGTACGTCAGGCAATTGTTGAAACGCATACTCGAAGACCTTGACAATGTGATTGTGGAGGTAGAGGCCGAACTGAGTTCATCGATTAGTTCTCCCGTCAAACAGTCTGATTGCTGGTGTCGAATCAGGATAGAATTGCGAGATTTAGGCATGATACAAACTGAAGCGTGCGATTACGATGAGATGTTGGCTGCTTATCGGGCTGTAGAAAAAGCGAGGGGGCTTGCCACCCTTAGACTGCTTGAGCATTCAAGGAATGAAACGTGACCCTAGATGCACCAAACGGACGGAGCAAGCCTAGTCGCGCATATCTCGATTCGAGGTGCTGAAGAGTCAGATACGTTTTGAGAGGCGGCAATCATTTTTCGACGGCGCTCTGTTAAGACACTTTTGGGTCCACTCCCCGAAGGCCGTTGGCCAAACTCCTAGAATATATGACTGCGAATAATGGGAATCACTACCGCCAGTCAGATAGAAATCGAGTCAGACGGACCGCCTTACGCGCGGCTGGCGCCGCTTCTGCCTTTCTCGTCGCGATTTCAGCTACTCCTGTTTTAGGAGCGTGATACTAACGTATTGGAGCACTATTGTGGTCACAAATTGGTCACCCCTCGTAGTGAATTTCAGGTTAAGTAGCAAACTGTCAGTTAAGTATAATGAAACGTGCACCGGGACAAAAGTCCCTTGCGTCCCTTGGAAGTTAAGTCTAAATTGCTGTTCACCTTACCAATTGCCGGAGTGGCGAAATTGGTAGACGCAAGGGACTTAAAATCCCTCGTGTGGTGACACACGTACCGGTTCGATTCCGGTCTCCGGCATTATTTCACTGATAGATGGGCAGAATGGGGGCAGATGGAGATCAATTCTCCTCAAAATTACTACTTCTTATGACTGTAATAATGTCCGTAATATTCATTCCCATAGTGATAGGGAAGCGCTTTCTGGACGTTGTTGAGGATTATTCCAATAATATTGGCTTCAGCTTTTATGATGATATCGCGAGCTCTTTGAACGATCTCTTTCTGTGTTTTGCCGGCGCGGATAACCAGAACAACTCCGTCAACTGCCGATGAAATAATTGCCGGGTCGGAAACCGGGATAATCGGAGCACAATCCACTATCACCAAATCAAAACTGAAAACAGCGCGCTCGATAACCTTGCGGACCATATCTTCACGGATCATTTCCGTCGGATTACCTTCAACACGACCAACAGGCAGCAACCAGAGATTATCAAGCGAAGTCGAAGCTAATGCAGACTCAAATTCCGCCTTTTCGGTGATTAATTCAGAAAACCCGATCTTATTATCGATTCCGAACATATCATGCACAACGGGACGGCGAAGATCGGAATCGATAAGCAATGTCTTGCGCTTCTTGTGATGTGCAGAAGTGACCGCCAGCAAGGCGGCAATTGTTGATTTGCCTTCCCCGGTAATTGCTGAAGTCACGAGGATTGAACGTGGCGTAATCCCTTTGACCGGACGGGTAACATTATGAAGTAGCCGGCGCAATTCGGTTCCGGCGACTGAATCAAACTTGTAAAAATCCAGAATTGAGGGACGCTTGTCCTTGGCCATAATATCTACGTTTCCAGTCCGTATTAAGGGTGCCCGTTCCGTTCCAAGCGAGTCCATTCACTTGCGGGAATCGGGGTTCAGGTGGTTATGATAATATTTCGGCAGCCAGAGTCAAAACATAATAACTGCCGGATAGTCAAGGCAATTGTATCAGTTTCGTTGTTGCTGTGCGCCTTTCGACCGATATATTAACGGATCGATTGAACAATCCAACGGCAGTTTTATAGATTATTTGACATGCAGATAGATGGTAAACACGGACTTTATGGAGTAGGATGACAACGGCGGAATCTAAAAGAGCCTTCAGGGCGGACATTGCGAAATTCTACCGCGTGCAGTTTGGCAGTACAAGAGTTTCAGCGATTCGCAAATTTCGATTATGGTTCAAGCACTTCGGACTTCACTGCGTAGCTGTATATCGATTTGGTAAATGGGCCGAGAGCCTGTCGGGCAAGAGTCGTTTGCTGGGTCTACCGTTTGTCGTTGTGCATGGCTTTCTAAATTACTCAATGCAGTTGCTTCATCATGTGAACATTGATGACGCCATAATTGGTCCGGGGTTTTTTATTGGGCACGTTGGTACAATTTACATTGGTCCGGTTGTGATCGGAGAGAATTTCAGTGTGACGCACAATGTGACAATTGGGGTGGGTCATTCTGAAGGTAAAACGGGCATTCCGACGATCGGGGACAACGTCTGGATTGGCACCGGCTCGGTGGTTTCCGGCGCGATTACCGTTGGCAATGGTGTCACTATAGCCAATGGAACGATGTTGACCCGTAGTGTTGGAGACGGTTGTCTTGTAGCAGGGAATCCCGGTCGAGTCGTGATGAACAACTTTGACAACAGCGAACTGCTGACTATAAGCGAGCCACAGTGACAAGTTACCCGGAAGTGCACCATACTCCATTACTCGGTTACTCGAGATGAAGCAAAAACGAAGTAAAGCAGCAACAGTAGAATCACCGACACCAGAGACAATCCCGAATTCGACAACCGACAAAGTCGGACTCTCGTCGCCTTCAATAATCACGCGTTACCGGCTGGCAATAGTAGGACTGGCTGTCCTGTCGGTTGTGGTGGCGTTAGTTTTTGTCAGGCTTCCGGAAAAATTCCAATTCGCCATGGTCGCCGCTGTGCCGGCCATCCTGGTCGGCGCCTATGTTCTGATCAGCCCTTTTGCCGGAGTTTGGTGCTTTGTTATGATGGATTATTTTCGGCCGTATACATTCATCACAGCACTAAGACCGTTGCGGTTAGGCATCTTGACTGTCGCGGTTACGCTTTTATCGTGGGTAGTTCATCAGGCAGTTCGCAAAGAGAAGCTTTACTGGCACGCGACGAGCAGTTGGTTTGTAGGTTTCCTTCTAATAGTCGCCTCCAGTGTACTGACCGCTGCCAACAATTTCAGAGCATATGAAGTCCTGGAAGGCATGCTCGTGACTTTCGCGATGTATTTCCTGATTACCAACATCGTTAAGTCCCTGGAGTTGGTGTCGCGCATCGTGTGGCTGATGCTTCTCATTCATGTCTACTACGCGCTAAAAGGCATCTATAACTTTGCATTCGTGGGCTATGTCGCCGGCACTATGGTAACGAGCGGATCGGTTGGCAGTAGTTTCATGGCGGACGAAAACGATTTTGCCATGGCAATGAACGCGATCATCCCTTTTGCATTTTTCATGTTTCATAGCCAGAAGAATCGATTTCGAAAGCTCTTGCTTCTCGCGGCATTAGTGGCTTGTGCACTTGGTGTCGTTTCGAGTCAATCTCGGGGCGGTTGGGTTGGACTGATGGCGGTCATTTTGTTTTGTATTGTCAATTCAAAACAGAAGATCATCAGCTTCGCTGCAATCGGCGTCCTCGGTCTTGGCGTTTTGATTTTTGCCCCGAGCAGCTATTGGGAACAAATCGGTACGATTACTGACACCGGAGAGGCAACAGCAAATTCGCGCATTCAGTACTGGAAAGCGGCGTGGGGGATGTTCCTTGATTATCCGTTGACCGGCGTCGGGGCAGGTAACGGTCCAGTACAGATGCCGAACTATGTCACAGGTCTTCGGGATCCAGCTACGCAATGGGGGCGGACGTTCCATGGAAACTTGCCGCTGATACTGGCGGAGACGGGTGCGCTCGGAATGCTTTGTTACCTGATGATGATCTACTTGTCTTTCCGGACACTATTTCGAATTCGTAGACAATTTGGAGATGACCACCATTCAGATCAGTGGACATTTGCCAGTTCAATTGCCGGCGGAATGCTTGGCTGGTTGACTTCGGCAACGTTCTTATCTGCCGCATACTATCCTCACCTTTGGACGTTCCATGCGCTGACAATTTCGCTGTATCTCGGCATTGAAAACGCAAACAAAGTGAACAATCCGAATGGTAAAGGGGTCGAACTCGCGATTCCAAGCGGAAAGAACTTGTAAGTAGGCAAGCGCCTGATTTAGTCGCCGGTTGGAGATTTCTCGAGGTAGGCGATTTCAGTTGGATTGTATTTCTTTCTCCTAAAACGTCTGCTTAAACTGTCAATAAACCACTTCAGCTCGAGCTTTAACAACTGCCGTCTATTAGCGGTCCCACAACCCATTTGGTTCACATAAAAGTCAAGTAGTTCTGTCACAGGTGCAAACCAGCAGTCTCTCTTGCTTAACTCCTCCAGGACTTTCATCGTCTGCGGGTGGACCCGGTCATTCTCCACAAATCCTTTGCCAAAATGAGTGCTGATAATGCACATCCCACCGTCTCGTTCCAGTGACTCTTGATTCTTGTTTGTCAAAAGTGCATTGAATTCTTCGACGTTTTCGGCATCACATGAGAGAAACCAGGCGTTGATCCACGGTGTTTCTTTGCTCTGATAGACGACTGGGGAGGCACTATTCAAGAGGTTAATGCCTGTAAAGGTAAAACTGCGAACGAACCTAAAGTGCTTCAAAGCGAGATCACCCCAGAAAAAGGGTGAGTCCTGTTTGTGACCTTGAAAGTAGTCTCGGTCGTCACCCGAAAGCAACGAATACAGCAGCTTTGTGAACTTGAAAGTAAAGCGTTCTGATCCCCAGTATAAGTTGTCACGGTTTCGCCCGTGGGCGGCGTTGATAACAGGGTACTTCCCGAAGACCTCATGAAACTTTGCAAAACCTCGTTCGATGTCAACTCTTTGCATGCTTTCCATGCCGGCACCGTGAAATGCCATCTCGAATCCGCGACGCTGCAATTCCAACATATATGCTGCATAGGCTGGATTATTGAGCGTATCAGACCCCTTGTAGTCGCTGGCGCCGTCAAAACCAACACTCCAAACTGATTTAGTGGTTATTATTCCGAGTTCGGACAGGTAATCATAAAGTGGGCGGATTGATTCCAACGTCGCGACATCCGTGTCGTCGAAGACGGAGAATGCGCACCGTTTGCCTCCGGGAAAAGAGAGCTTCATTCGGGCCCCAAACCGCCAGCGGCATCGGCGTAGCCGCGGGTGATATAAGCGCCGGGAAAGATGCCGCTAAAATCATACTCATTCTTGACGCTGTGAAACCCAGCCCAAATCGTTGATGGCAACTTCAGAAAGGCCGCTTTGGCGAGCGCCTTGCGAAGGTTGTGCTGATCACCGGAGAACATGATTATGTCTACGCCTTCGGAGTATCCCCGATAGATGAAGTAATCGATCAGATCTTTCAAGACTTGCGGTTCGCCACTTTCCCAGAATGCATCGATAACATTGAGAGCTTTCAATCCGTCGAGCTGTCCGCCATCATTATATCTCTTGATTGTGTACATTCCCCATGCTCGGACACCGTTCGGTCCTGGATAGATAATCTTGCGCCAGCCTTTTGCGGTAGGGAATTGCCAGTTGATATAATCCGCTCTGCGCACATTGGTAAGGGTGTAGATAGATCGTTCATTTAGCCAGAGCTTGTCAATTTTGGAATCAAATGCCAGAACTTCCTCATTTGGAATCTTCATACCGTTTTTGATCGAAGAACGTACAGACGAGAAGCCCCGCCAGGTTTTTATTCCAACGGACATTGGTCCTCGCAGCAATCTCAGGGCCAGGCCTGCGCTTGAGCGGAGCGGCGCAGGTACAAAGCGCTCGATTTTTTCACCGCTCATTCGTGCGAGAAATGCTGAAGGATTCACGATGTGAATGTAATCTGCGATTTTCCCCGGCCAGACCCAGTTCGTAGCCTTAAAAGCCTTGATCGATGGCTCCACCCGGGCGACGCCGGTAACAATGGGCAGGGAATTGGTAATGCAGGACGCCAGTTTCCGGGCGATGCCCAGTCCCCGATATTCCGGAAAAACGTGGATTCCACCCAGCCAATAGGCAAGTCGTTCTTCACTGTTGATCCACAACTGGAATGGAGTGGAAGTGACGTGACCGATGACGACACCTTCATGGAGGGCGATCGCCGTCGGAGATGGTCCGTGAGCATACGGGTTTTGCAGGATTACATCACTCGGCAAGTCAACTGATGAACTTGGAGTATTGTTACCGGCACCAAATACCTGGCGACAGAAATCATCGACCAGTTGCTTCTCTGTGTTGTAGTCACATAGTCTGACTTCCACCGAGAGATTCCCTCGTTTACCTGACGTTTAATTCTCGACACACATTGTATCGGTTGAGTACGCGAGAGCAATGAAATTTATTGGGGTAACAGGCGGTTCGATCAATTGGATCGCGTGAGCTCCCTCGTCAATGCTGCAAAATGAAACAGGCCAAGCCAACAGTCCAGATGCAAGAGCGATTCCCGTCATGGGAACTCCGGGAAAATGCGCAATGAAGCTGCAACTTGGGAGCAATCGTTTGTGTGGGTAGCCTTTTGCGCTTGGCGGTCGATATGATATAAAGAGGAACTCGATGATAGACCCAATCCGGCGATAAATTGCTTGCAAAGCGCAAATCGCGGTGGTATCTTGTTGAGCTATAATGATTAACTGAGAAGGGCTAGGGCGAGTGCAAGTTGTCGGCTAACATTTCTCCAAGTGGAAGGATTCTGTTGCGGAGAGTTTCAGAGTATACTGATGATTGCGAAGGTGTCTGGACCGACTACATCAAGAATTCGCCACAAGCGTCAATAGCGCATCAAATAGGCTTCAGGAAAGTCATAAAAGAAGGACTTGGTAACAATCCGATCTATCTCATGGTGCGGGAGAATGATCGAATATCCGGGGTCTTACCTTTGTTCCTGGTTCGAACCTGGTGGAATGTCACCTACCTGATATCAGTGCCTTGGTTGGACTACGGTGGAATTTGTGCCGACAATCCCGATTCCGAAGCTCTCTTGCTGGAAAAGGCACAACAAATAGCGGAACGCGAGAAGGCAGTATTCATCGAGTTTCGGTCGGAGCATAAGAGCAGACAGCAACTGACAGATCTCCATCAACGGGTTACATTCTTGATGGATTTGACCCCTGGCAGCGACGTAATCTGGAAATCCTTTGATGCGAAGCTTCGAAATCAGATTCGCAAGTCGCAAAACTCCGGTTTAACGGTCCAATACGGGCACCTCGAACTGCTCGATGAATTTTACCGTGTGTTCGCCTGGAAGATGCATGAACTAGGTACCCCGGTATGGGGCAAGAAACTCTTCGCCGGGCTCCTGAAGGAGTTTCCTGACACCGTCGAGATCGCTTTGGTGAAGCTGGGTGAAACGACCATTACTGGAGCACTCCTATTGTCACATAAGGATCGCCTTTACGTCCCATCGGCTGCATCATATCGAAAATATCTGAAAATGTGCCCGTATCACGCACTGTATTGGAATGCGATTGACCGGGGCAGCCGGACTGGATTCAAATATTTTGACTTTGGACGCTCAACGATTGACTCCTCAACGTATCACTTCAAGAAGCAGTGGGTAAGTACGCCAACACCATTGGAATGGCAATACTCACTACATCGCATCTCGGAGATTCCGCAAATCAATCCGGGTAATCCTAAATACCGTTTTGCAAAGTGGTTGTGGAGTCATTTACCGCTTTCAGCGGCGAATGTTTTAGGGCCGGCGGTAATCAGGAACTTCCCGTAGGTCCAGATCGAAACTTTTGGGCAAGGTTGCATGAATCATTATCTAGTTGCACCAGCTGGAACACCGATCGTCTTCGGCGAATTGGTCAAGACTCTGTACGATCGCTTCAAGAGCGAGTCTCATGCTATTCGTCTTTCAAAGAAGATCCAGAATTTCACTGGATCGCGAAACTGCTACTTCCTCAATTCTGGTCGGGCAGCGCAGACAGTCCTATTGACTGCGATGCGCAGCATTGCGGATGAAAGTCGCAAAGAGGTGATTCTTCCTGCTTATACTTGTTATTCCGTTGCAGCTGCCACAGTCAGGGCTGGCCTGAAGATTCGTCTCGTAGACGTCGATTCGGCAAACTTTGATTTTGAGTTTGAAGAATTGGGGAACATCAATGGCACGCGAATTTTGGCGGCACTCGGCTGCAACCTCTTCGGAGTTCTCAATGACTGGGACAGCCTGAACGAAGTCGCGAAGCAGGGAAAATACTTCTTGGTGGATGATGGTGCGCAGTCGTTTGGAGCTTCCTACAAGGGGCGGGCTTCCGGAACATTGGGAACCGCCGGTTTCTATAGTCTGGGACGTGGCAAGGCCCTGACTACCTACAATGGCGGCATCTTGGTCACCAACAATCAGGAAATCGCCGGTCAGTTGGACGAAATCGTTAGCAATCTGCCGGCGGCTGGACTCCTGCAAGAGTCGATCGTCTATGCAAAAATGATGATGTATTCGATGTTCATTCGTCCGAGCCTATATTGGATTCCAGCATCGCTGCCATTCCTTGGACTTGGAGAGACTCTGTATGAGGATGACTTCGGAATGAGCCGCTTGTCGTCGGTGCAGACTGTCGCAGGCTCGGTGATTTTCGAGAGCATTCTCTATTTTCATACATTACGCGCGGAGAACGCGATGGAGCTGGCGAGTCAGGTGCTGGAGTTAGGGAAGTTCGAGATTCCCGGCTGGAATGCCAAGAATTGCCCACCATTCTTGAGACTCCCAGTGCTTGCACCAGATCGCGATTCGCGCGAGCGTGCGATTGAAGCGCTCCGCTCGGTTGGTATTGTTGCGACCAGAATGTACCCGAGCACAATTCGCGACATTCCCGGTATTGAGCCCCATTTGGCTTCCAACCGATCAGATTTCCCGGGCGCGCAACGACTGGTCGATCGCCTCTTTACCTTGCCGACCCATCCATATCTCACCGAACAGGATTTTGACAACATTGTGGCTGGTCTTCGCGGAATCTAAAATCGTTGGTTTCTGAAGAATGCGCCGAATCATCAAGCAACTGCTCGCCGCCGCACTGTACTATTCGGGGATTCTGACCCTCCTCGACTACTGCGCATTGAAGTTTGCAGTTCGATCACACCCTGTTCTGCTCATGTACCATCGCGTGCTGGATGATCCGTTTGCAGAATCCGAGTACGCCCAAACGGGAACCGCAGTCTCGACTGCATCTTTCCGGGAGCAGATTGCATTTCTGGCTAAGAGATACGCAGTCATGTCTGCCGGCGATTACATTGCAGCCCGAGCGAACGGGCAGTCGTTACCGAAGAAATGTGCTGTAGTCACTTTTGACGATGGCTGGATCGACAGTTACAGGAATGCCTATCCGATTCTCAAGAAGTACAATGTCCCTGCTACAATATTTATTTGCACCAATTTCGTCGACACAAATGAGAAGCTCTGGTTTCACGAGATACTGCATTCGATTAAGTGGCAACAGTTGAGTGCAGCGCAACTGTCCCAGGTTCTTGCGAAGTATCAGAGCAAGAATTCAAGCCAACTGGATGCGACGATCAAGCTTTCAGAAGATAGTCCGAAAGATGTCCTCATCGATGATTTCTTTCACCTTGCAAAAGCACTTGATGCACAACAAGTTGAAAAACTAGCGTCAGACTTGGGCCGGATTAGCGGCAAGATAGATGCTGAATGGGTGCAGCGGAGGTTCAGTTTGACCTGGGAGGAGATTACCGAGATGGCACAGTCAGTAATCGAAATTGGATCTCACGGTGTATCTCATCGGCTGTTAACTTCGGTCTCCCAAGCTGACGTAGCACGCGAGCTGGTTGAATCCAAGCTCCAGATCGAGAAGCGGTTAGGTAAAAAAGTTCGTACATTTGCTTATCCGAACGGTTCATATGACGAGAATATCAAGAGGATGGCTGCTGAGGCCGGTTATGAAGGAGCCTTCTCTGTTAGTGAGGGGGCAGTCACTTCAGATCTCTTCGCAGTCCCACGCACTGGTGTCCACGAAGGCGCGAATTCAGGTTTTAATGGACGATTCTCGCGGGCGACTTGGGCTCTGGCATTGAGCCCGGCCCGGAAGGTTTGGTTCAGCAGCCGTAAGAATCCTGCAAATAGAGGTTATTAAAGAATAGGCCACGCGATTGAGAAGACTATTGCGCATTGAACTGTCGAGAACATGAAAAGTAATAAGATTAATCTGCTTCACGTTGTCCTCGAGATGGGGATCGGCGGACTGCAACGTTTGATAACCGACACAACACTCGCGATGGATCGTGAGAAGTTCAATATTGAAGTGGTATGTCTAGATGAGCTGGGTTGTTTTGCCGAAGTACTCCAATCCAATGGAATCAAGGTGACCTTGCTCCGTCGTCACGATCGCCACCTGGCGCTCTATCCGTTTCGGCTGGCGCGATTCATGCGACAGCGCAAGGTTCATGTAGTTCATATGCATCCCGGCAGCTTTATCTTTGGCATCCTGGCGGCAGTTCTTGCACGCGTCCCGGTTACAGTTTACACCGAGCACGGCCGTGGCGTGCCGGAGCATCCATTGCGCATCAAGGAAGACCGGGTGTCGGGGGTATTTGTAGATCGTATCATTGCAGTCTCAAAGGAACTTGAGTTGTATCTGGCTGACACTATTAAGCTGCCGGCACACAAAATCTGCACAGTCATTAATGGAATCAAAGTATCGGAGTTCACTCAAAGGCCAAAAGATCCAAGGCTGCTCGCCGAATTTGGCATTGCTCCAGAGGCAAAGGTTCTGGGTACTGTAGCACGACTTGATCCAGTGAAAGACCAAGCGACCATGATCGGAGCCTTGAAGAAAGTCCGCGAGTCGATCCCGAATGTGCACTTGTTATTAGTTGGAGATGGTCCCGAACGCGGCGCGCTGGAAGACGTCGCTAAAGCAAATGGATTGGAAAAGAACGTGACGATCACCGGCCAGCGCAACGATGTACCCAAGATGATCAACCTTTTTGACTTGTTTCTGTTATCGTCCTTGCGGGAAGGTACAAGCATTTCGTTGCTTGAAGCGATGTCTTCCGGAGTCGCGCCTGTCGTCACTAATGTCGGCGGCAATCCGGCCATCGTGACTGACGGTGTCGATGGCCTTCTCGTCGAATCGCGCAATCCGGAGGCGATGGGAAATGCGATTACCGGACTGCTGCTCGACGACGAAAAGCGGAAGGCTCTGGCAATTGCAGCTGCCATGAAGGTCCGTCAACAATACAGTATCGAAAACATGGTGCGCCAATATGTCAAAATCTATGAGGAGCACCTCGGTAAGAAGTGGCGCTCACGCCACCTTGTGCGGCAACACGCCGGCAATGGTCAATAGTCACCCGAGAGTCTGAGTTTGACGGCGGCTTTAATCAACGGAATAGGCACTTGAAAACGACCGAGTTCATTCTTCTGGCAATCTTCGTTCTTGCAGCAGCCGAGATTCTGTGGTCATATCTTGGCTATCCGCTGTTCTTACTGATATGTTCGCGATTTGTGCATCGAGAAACACAACTGAAAGAATGGCTTCCGGAAGTTACGGTCGTGATCACGGCTCATAACGAAGAGAAGCGCATCGCCAAGAAGATTGAGAATACGCTCGCGCTCGATTATCCTTCAGATAAGCTGCATGTCACTGTCGTATCGGACGCTTCAACGGACGGTACAGAAGAAATAGTAAGGAGCTATGCTGACCGCGGAGTTACCCTCAAAGTTATTCCTGAACGCCGGGGAAAGCACTACGGGCAGGGGCAGGGTGTCGCGTCTGCGTCGACCGATATCGTTGTGCTGTCCGACGCTACCACTTTCCTCAAGAGCGACGCGGTGAGGCTCATAGTCCAAAACTACGCTGATCCGACCATCGGCTGTGTGTCGGGTTGTGATGACGTCAAAGAACAGCAGGACAGTTCGGTAGGTGAGGGTGCCTATGTCCGATACGAGATGGCTCTGCGCCGCCTCGAGAGCCGAGTCTCATCATTGATTGGCGCGAGCGGTTCTTTCTTCTCGGTAAGAAAGGCACTTTGCGACACCTGGATTGATGACATGTCCAGCGATTTTTACCTTCCTCTTACTTGTTACACAAAAGGATACCGTTCCATCCTGGACGAAAGGGCTATTGGCTATTACAGCGTGCTCCACGATCCTGCTCGAGAGTTTCAGCGAAAACTGCGAACTATCGTTCATGGTTTAGAGGTGCTGTTTCATTTCAAGCAAGTGCTGAACCCGTTCAAGTATGGACTCTATTCGATCCAGCTATTGAGCCACAAGCTCTGTCGCTGGCTGGTGCCTTTTGCAATGCTGGTTGCTCTAATCAGCAATATCCTCTTGCTGCCCTTTGGCGTTATTTATCAAATGGTGTTTGTGCTTCACGTCGCAACATACATTCTGGCTGCCGCGGCGTTTCTTTACAAGCCTGTCCAGAATCTGACAATCTTTAAGATTCCGCTCTTTTTCGTAATGGTAAATATCTCGATCCTCCTGGCGTGGTACAAATTTCTCCGGGGCGAGAAGTACGTGGTATGGAAAGCAACCGAAAGATAGCGGTCTGCCACATC
>CAZQBX010000020.1:46114-54136 GCA_964592145.1 uncultured Ignavibacteria bacterium | reverse complement strand
AGAAGGTCCCAAGGGTTCGGCTGTTCGCCGATTAAAGTGGTACGTGAGCTGGGTTTAGAACGTCGTGAGACAGTTCGGTCTCTATCTGATGCGGGCGAAGGAAATTTGAGGGGCTCTGACCCTAGTACGAGAGGACCAGGTCGGACCGACCGCCGGTGCACCTGTTGTTACGCCAGTAGCATAGCAGGGTAGCCGCGTCGGGAAGGGATAAGCGCTGAATGCATCTAAGTGCCAAGCCCACCCCAAGATAAGATTTCCCTATCGAAAGATCTAAAGGCACCTGGAAGATGACCAGGTCGATAGGTCACAGATGTAAGCCCTGCGAGGGGTTCAGTCGAGTGATACTAATTTGCCGTGAGACTTGATCTTAAAATTTGTCATCGCCGGGGGCGTGCATCAAACGCCCCCACCTTGACTCGATCAATGTATTCGTCCTTGATGGCATTCGCACTTCAGTGTGAATCCAAAATAACGAAAATCTACAGTGATCAATTTTTATCGAATCTTAAAAGCTTTTCTGTAACCTGCCTTTAGATTCCGCATAGCTCTGATATTGGTTTATAAATTTGCCATGTTCAAATGGTCCGCAAGCTGTCGTTCCCGCGAAAGCGGGAATCCAGCAAAGGCAATTTGAACGAAGGTCACAAGATTCTCCGGTGGCAATGGCGTGAGGGAAACACCTGTTCCCATTCCGAACACAGAAGTTAAGCCTCACAGCGTCGATGGTACTGCTTGCGAGAGTGAGTGGGAGAGTAGATCGCTGCCGGGTTAAATGCAAAACCCCGATTCGAAAGAGTCGGGGTTTTTTGTTCGCGTAAACTCAAGCTGAGAGTCGCTGCGCAGTGCATTGACCTTGACACGCACACCCTCGGAAGGTACCGTTGTGTTGTATGAGATCGACGTTTGATGGCATTGGTGGTGTACATGGCTGAAAGCCAAGCAAGCGTCCGAAACCCGGAACGACAAATCAATCTGCAGTTGATAACGTTCTCCGTATCCATTGGACTAGTAGCCTTCGCATCCGCATTGATGTTTGTCTTTCAAGGGCATTACCCTCTCAGCAAGTTTATGAAGATTGCCTGCGTAGTTTTCATAATCGGTACGCCGATGGTATTTGCTCCGGCGTTCTTGATGCTGCGAAACTACGTACTCAATGTGATGTCGCCCTCTCAATTGATGGAAGTAGTCCTCTCGACGAGAGTAATGAAGCGATTTGGCATTATGATACTGACCTTTCCAGTCCTGTTGCTTGTCTATATCACATTGCTTGAAGAGTCACTTCGCGGAACCTGGGTGACACAGGCAGTTCAGATCGCCCTTGCTTTGCTGTTTACTTGGTCATTCACTCTTATTCAGATTCATGAAGTCCGACGGTATGAACAGCAGCACGATCAAGAAAAAACTGCAAAATTGCGCGAATACTCTCTTGGTAAGTTCGTGCTTAAACTACTGCCGAGCTTGTTGTCGTACTTGGCAGCTACTCTCTTGTTTTTTGCTGGCCTCTTCTGCGCGATTTCGCAAAGAGGCAACCTCTACGCGATTGTTGGGGTGCTCGCCTCAGCGGTGTTCTTCTTCCTTGGTCGAAGGTCTGCACGGCGACTGGCAGCACAATTCGTAGATCCGCCACCAGCGGCTCAGATTTCGTGACAACGAACTCTCACTCGATCTCTGTGGGATAATCACCGACGTCCAAACACTCCGCGTAACACAACCGTATTTGAAAAAACGTCTTATACACCTTTTAACATCGAGTAGCTCAATGCCACTAATAGTCGGAGCGATACTTGCACTTGCCGTAGGAGCATTGGGAACAATCGCCGGGATGGATCGCGACAGATCCTTCTATCCGGTCGTTACTTTCGCAGTCGCCTCCTACTACGTGCTCTTTGCAGTTATGGGGGCTTCCACGGGCATCCTTTTGATAGAAACGGCGGTTTGCCTGGTTTTCATTACGATTGCAATACTGGGTTTCCGATCGTCAATGTGGATCGTCATGGCCGCACTGGCCGCGCACGGTATTTTTGACATCTTCCACGACAGACTCATCGCAAATCCCGGTGTGCCGGAGTATTGGCCCAACTTCTGTATGGCCTTTGATGTTCTGTTTGCCGGGTACCTCGCATGGCACCTCAAGCGAGGTAGTATCCGCGAGCGATGATCCCGTCGGCTGTTTGAGTCGCGGACACCACCACAATTCATCTCATTCAATTTCCTTCAATTCTTCGTATCATCTTTCAAAAGCATAGTTTCTACAGTTGAAGGAGACTCTATGTTCAGTCTGCGTATTGAACACTCGGTCAACGATTTCGCGTCCTGGAAAAGACTGTTCGACTTAGATCCGATCGACCGAAAGAAAATGGGTGTGCGCCGCTATCGAATCCTTAGACCTCTTGACGATCCTAAGTGCGTGATCATCTTTCTCGAATACGAAAAGATAGATCAGGCTAAGGCCAGCGAAGCCGCCCTCCGCCAACTATTAGCCAAGGTTGAAGGTACCGTTATGACCAAGCCCAAGATGCGCATCCTGGAGATCGTAGAAGCCAAGGAACTCTGATTTCCGTTCGGTAGATCGGGAGGTCGGTACGCTTAACATGCGCTCTTGAAAGTCATTTGACAATTCGGTATCTTTAACGCATGCCTCGTTCAATCACCATCCGCCCCGAACGCCCATCTGATATCGCTGTCGTCCATACAATCAACGAACTCGCATTTGGACAACCGCTGGAAGCCGAGATCGTCGACAAGATTCGCGCCAACTGCCCCGACGTTGTTTCATTAGTAGCCGTCTCCGACGACCGAATCGTCGGACACATCCTCTTCAGTCCGGCAGAAATCCGCACCGATCAGCGAACAATACAGGGAATGGGACTTGCACCAATGGCCGTTCATCCCGATTTCCAGAACCGAAACATCGGCAGTCAATTAGTCCAAGCCGGACTCGCTTTGCTGCGGGAAAAAGCCTGCCCCTTTGTCATCGTACTCGGTCACCCGAACTACTATCCGCGCTTCGGCTTCACAGTCGCTTCGACGCTGGGCATTGCCTGCCAATGGCCAGTGCCGGATGAGGCGTTTATGATTCTGCCATTGGACGAAAAAGCGATGGCGGGACTCGCCGGTGTCGCGTATTATCGCAGTGAATTCAACGAAGCCGTCTAAGCACTATGGTATCTGAAAAGACCTTCCGCACACTTGCTCTTGCATTCCCCGATGCGACCGAGCAGCCGCATTTCGAGATTACATCGTTCCGCGTCGGCAAGAAGATCTTCGCAACCCTCAACGTTGCACACAACCGTGCCACGCTTTTGTTGCCGCTACTTCAGCAGGATGCCATTGTCAGCCTGAACCCGGAGGCCTTTTCGCCGGTGCCGAACAAATGGGGCACGCATGGCTGGACGCACGTTGATCTGAAGAAGGTCAAGAAGGGTTTGTTGACCGACGCGCTCGAGGTCGCACATGCAACGGTCGCTTCGAAGAAACTGACTTCATCTGCAAAGAGTTCGACGTCGTCCAAGCCAAGAGCTCGTCGGAAATCATAATTCTGCAATGTAAAGTGATGTCAATCGATGCGTTGGTAAAGCGCTATTGAGATCGAACCAGCTCCCCAGCATACGAAAACAGCGCCGGCGTTCCGCCAGTGTGCCAGAACAGCACGCGATCATCCTTCGAAAACTCGCCCTTTTTGATTAAATCTACCATCGCTCCAAATGCTCTGCCGGTGTAAACCGGGTCGAGCAAAATTCCCTCGGTCCGTGCAAGCAAGTTCATTGCTTTGCGCTCAAGATCGCCCATGACACCATAGCCGCCGCCGAGGTAGTCATCCTTGACTTCAAAGTCGCCCTTTGAGAACGACATTTCAGTGCCAACATGCTTCGCGGTATCATTTGCCAAGACCACCAGCTGCTCTTCAAAGGGCAGTTCAGTTTCATCCTTGTCGATCCGGATCCCGACGATCTTGACATTCGGCAAAAACAGTCGCGCTCCGACTGCCATTCCGGCTTGAGTTCCACATGAGCTGGAAGCGAACATAATGTGCGAGATCGGCTGACCGATATCTTGGAGTTGGATCGCGAGCTCACGCATCGCCTCGACGAACCCTGTCGCGCCAATCGTGTTTGAACCGCCGTAGGGGATGATGTATGGTCTCTTGCCTTGCGATTTCAGTTGTTCCGCGATCTCCGGAATCTTTTCGCCCTTACGATACTCACCGCTCCAATGTACAATCGCCCCAAGCAATCGATCGAGAAGTAGATTACCTGTAACCGCATCCGGCTCCTGGCCGCCCAAAACTAGGTGACATTCCAGCCCGGCGACTGCGGCCGCAGCGGCAGTTTGGCGACAGTGGTTAGATTGCGCGGATCCTCCAGTGATTACGCAGTTAAAGCCCTGCTCAAGAGCCTCACCGATCAGGAACTCGAGTTTTCGTGTCTTGTTACCGCCGAAGGCCAGGCCGTTCAAATCATCCCGCTTGATCAGCAATGCCGGCCCGCGTAGTTGTTCGGTAAGTCGTGGTAACTTCGTTACGGCAGTCGGCAAGATTGCGATCTGGAAGCGCGGTAACTGTGTAAGTCTCATATCAAAATGAACAACTCCTGTCGAGTCGTGTCAAGTCATTCTGGTTCTTGCAGCTTGATTTACAAACAGAAACGGCGATCTTTGTCGTAGTATAGACTGCGAGTTAATGTCACTGATCTCACAACCTTCATAGGAGAATTCATGGCCGTGACCAAACGCAAACGCGACATCGAAAAGAACTACCCACCGAAGAAATTCGCCGAAAAACTCCGCCGTCTCGCCGAATGCATCGAGAAAGGCGAGTCGTTCAGAATACAGGTTGCCGGCGAACGCGTCACAATTCCTGCCTGTGCCGTCATCGGTATTGAACACGAAAGAAGCCGCGACGCGGAGGAACTTGAATTTCAACTTGTCTGGAAGCCATAAGATTAGCGATGATCTTTCGCAAATTGTTGGCTGAAGATTTATCGGCTATCCGAGACCTCCGCATCGAAATGTGCGCCGCCCATCCTGAGGCATTTGAGCAGACTTCAGATGAGGCGGCCGCAACTTCTGATCAACAGCTTCTTCAATGGATGTTGCCACGGGACGAGTTTCCCGAAAGTTTCATTCTCGCGGCTTTGGACGACACTGGAATTCTCGGCGTCGTCGGCTTTCAACGCGATCAACATTTCAAATTGCGGCACCGTGCTTTGATCTGGTCCGTCTATGTCCGTCCGCGGGCGCGGGGAAGAGGCATCTGCCGGTCACTGATGCTCCAAACGATCGAAGCAGCCCGATCACTGGATGGGCTTGAGTTCCTAACTCTTGAAGTCTCGACCACACAGACCGCCGCACGCGCACTTTACTCGAGGCTTGGCTTCCAGACTACCGGTACTGTCAATCGCTGTTACAAGCTCCCTGACGGCTCGTACGTCGATAGCGAAGACTTGGTACTTGAGCTTTGACTTCAGTTGAGTTGTCTTGCGCGGATAACTACTGAAGCTACACTGATTGCTTGACGGCTAAACTTGCTCTTCGTATCATTTCAAGATGGAAATTCGCAAACTCACGGCAGATGACGCCGACGCTTTTCGCGAACTGCGTGTTGAGATGTGCGCCGCTCATCCCGAGGCTTTCGGGCAAACCCCGGAAGAAGTAGCAGCGACTACCGAAGAGAAGTATCTGGAGTGGATGTCCCCGAGCGACACATTTCCGGAAAAATTCGTTCTCGCAGCATTTGAAAATAATCGACTCATTGCTACTGTCGCATTCAGACGCGAAGATTCAATCAAGGAACGACATCGCGGCTGGATTTGGTCGGTGTATGTCCGACCCGATGGAAGAGGCAAGGGGATCAGCAAGAGGTTGATGCAAATCGTCATCGACGAATCCCGCAAGATGGCGGGACTGGAAATGTTGACCTTGACCGTTGCCGTGACACAAACAAGCGCACGCACACTATATACAGCGCTGGGGTTTTTCACTACCGGACTCAATCTCCATGGCTACAAACTGCCTGACGGCAGATATATCGACCATGAAGAGATGACGCTCTGGCTCTAATCGATTTTTCAATCAGTTAAATCTGAACTTTAAAGCATTGTTCGTGTATACAAAGTGCCTATGAGACAAGTACTAGTTTCGCTTATACTAGCTATAGCATTTGTTTTTGATGCCATGGCTCAAGGGTACCGACCGCAGACTGGCGACATTCTGTTCCAGACTTCGCAATCTGACGAGAGCCGTGCTATCCAGATCGCCACAAGATCGCCGTACAGCCATGTCGGGGTGGTGTTCATCCGAGATGACAAACCTTTTGTGCTGGAAGCCGTTGAACCTGTTCAGTTCACTCCGATGAATATCTGGATCAAAAAAGGAGCACGGGGTACATATGTTGCCAAGCGACTAGTTGATTCGGATTCGATCTTAACTAAGGAGAACCTTGCCGAGTTACTGGCTGTAGGCAAGTCCTACATCGGCAAACACTATGATGATCAATATCAGTGGTCGGACAGCGCCATGTATTGCTCCGAATTGGTCTGGAAACTATACCGTGAAGCTCTAGGAATCGAGATAAGTGCGCTTACCAAACTCAAGTCATTTGACCTGGCCGACCCGGTCGTCAGCGCTAAACTAAAGGAACGGTATGGCATAAATATCCCTTATGACGAACCGGTCGCGGCGCCTGCTACCATTTTTGAATCGAAAGTGCTAACAACCGTCTACCAGAGTAAATAGTCGTTCTGAAACTTCGAAGCGCTTTCAAGCGTATATGTATTAATCAAGGGTTTTAAGATGAAATCTGTGCTTTCAACAGCAACTATCATTTTCTACAGCCTTTTCTCGTTCTTGTTTTCGACTCTCTGCCCGGCAATATGCCTCGGTGCGGAAGTTGTCGGATCCTGCCCAGCCGTGTGTGAAATGGAGACCAGTGAGCCGACCTCTTGCTGTTCAGAACCGTGCAGCAGTATCTGTGAGGACGCTGAACCGCTTGTTGTCTGTTCGGGGGCATACGGGACACAGAACAGCTGGCGGTGCAGTGTAGATTGCCCGACTCCGGTTAAGACACCGGCCACCTTGGAATCATATCGTTTGATCAAAGAAGTTGTACCGTTTTCACCAACATCTCTGTCTGGTGAGCGGATTACCACCGTCACTCTGCGCCATCGGGAACTTGCGACTCCGATGTCCTCGTTGAATGCAGATATCATCGCTACCACTGTTCTGCGCATTTAGAATTCCATCAACACCAATTTCTTGTATTGATTCATCCACGACGGGTGAACCGTGCGTGGTAGTTCTACAACTATGTTAGATGGAGAATAAAAATGAAGAAATTCACTTTCACTATTAGCCGCTCCTGGCTGCCGATCTTGGCAGTTCTTGCGTTGGCTTTCGTATTCTCGCAGTTCAGCATTGAAGCGAACGCAATTACTGTATCAACCGAGTCGGCCGCGGAATGCTGCGCACCTTGCGACCCTGCCGATTGCCCGATGCCGTGCCCTCCAGGCTGCTGCGTGGAAGGTGCATCGTCTGGGACGGTGCAGGCAGTTGCCGCCTCCGGTAGTGGATGCGAGACTTCCTGCGTCAAGATCGCGTCCGTCGGTTGCACACCGTGTCCGATTGGCTGTGAGCGGGAGGCTGGTTCGGTGAAGACTTCCGAAGTCGCCCAACTGAACTAACTTTCCCATACCACAACGCCGCCGGGAGTCAACTCTCGGCGGCGTTCTTACTTGTTCGACTTGATCTAAGTTGTTGAGAGAGGGCATCGATAGCTTGCTATGGCTTCCCCTTAGCATGCCCTTGTTGAACCACGTGTGTCAATTCATGTGCAATCAAATCAGCGGTGGGACTCCCGGAGAAAGTGACCTGGGTACCGGTTGTGAAGGCTTTCGCTGAGATCGACTTGCTCAATCCATCGGAGTTTGAATCAGAGTGCACCTTAACGTTTGCAAAGCTTACGCCAAAGGACTCGGCCTGTGTCTTTGCTGATAACCGTGCTGCCTGAAGAAGTGCCTGGCCCTCTGC
>CAZQBX010000020.1:0-46014 GCA_964592145.1 uncultured Ignavibacteria bacterium | reverse complement strand
TCTGCCGGTACCAAAGGATCATATTTTCGTAACATGAGTACCTCCGACAGACTCTCGTCTGTTGTGATGAACGTCCAATTGTTATCTTGCGGCCTCTGTTTGGCGCAGATGCCCGAACCCGACCAACTGTCGATTGTCTTCATCCCACAGGCGGTAGCGCATTGCCTTAAGGCTTCGCCAAAAAGTAATTGTCGGTATCGGTTTTAGCTCTTCGATAGCCGCATGGCATCGCTGCAAGTTGTAATTCGGGATTCTCTCGTTGAGGTGATGTATGTGATGAAATCCAATATTCCCGGTGAACCACTGCGCAACTCGCGGCAACTTGTAATACGAACTGCCCTCCAACGAAGCTGTTACATAGTCCCAATTCTCGGTGCGCTCCCAATAGACTCCCTCGAATTGATGCTGGACGTAGAATAACCAGATGCCCAGTGAAAGCCCAATCAGGATGATCGGAACTTGAATCAGCAAATATGCCTTTATCCCAATGGTCAGCGCTGCAGTTGCAACGATAACCGCCAAGGCAGCATTTGTCCACAGGATGCTGCTGCGTTCCTGGGGAGTAGCGTCCTTTGGAACGCGTCGGTTCTTGATTAGCAGTACCTGAAGCGGTCCTAGTACGAACATTCCCAGCGGGTGCCGATAGAAACGGTATTTGAAGCGACTCATCGGCGATGCTTCAAGATACTCTTTCACCGTCATCGTCCAAACATCGCCAACACCGCGTTGATCCAGGTCTCCGGAGGTTGCATGATGGATGGCGTGGCGCATGTTCCAGGAGTAGTAGGGGGTGAAAGTAATCACGCCCGTTACGGCGCCCCAGAAGTTCATCGCTCTCTTGGATTTGAAAAACGATCCGTGTCCGCAATCATGGAAGATAATGAAAGTGCGAATCAAGAAACCCGCCGCAAGAACAGCCAGACCCAGCGTCACCCAGTAGCTCATTTCCAGGGAGTAGTACATCAGGACCAGCAGGCCCATATAAGGTCCAATCGAGTTAACTAATTGCCAGCTGCTGCGCAGGCGACTTGGTTTCTGATGACGAGCGATTATTTTCTGTAGGCGGAAGTCCTGATGAGGCGTCTTGTCTGCAGGCGCACTTGATACCATGAATATCTCCAGAGCGATAGAGTGATCGAGTTCATTCGCAGCGCAACGAGCTGGAATAAGTCGAGTATCCGCCATCGCTGGGTGCCTGCAAACCGTAGTCGTCGGGAACCTCAAAAGTTCCCATCACAATGATACACCTAATGAATCGAAGTTGTTGACAATTAACAACACAAATATGACTATTTGGTGAAATGATAGCTATCTTGTCTTGCATTGTATGCTTGAGATGATTAAATATTGACAAATATAGACCACTTTAAGAATTTATGGCATCCGTTCCGCTGTCGCGGATTGTCCGGCGTGGCGGATACAAAAACCCGCAACGTCAAATACACAGTTGTTCGGCCCGGCAATTCCAGGCTGGCGCTTTAAGACGAGCTGACAAGATGACGACGCTTGACCGCGAAGACACGATTGTTTAAGGTATCTGATATGAAGACGATCAAACTTGTCTCCTGGAACGTCAACGGAATCCGCGCCGCCGCCAAAAAAGGCTTCCTCGAGTGGATGTCAGCAACCGGTGCCGACGTTGTCTGCTTGCAAGAGACCAAGGCGACTCCTGAACAATTGCCTGATTCGCTTACACAAGTTGACGGTTATAAATCCTACTTCTCATCGTCTACGGTGAAGAAGGGTTATAGCGGTGTGGCGACTTACACGCGGTTTACACCCGAGGGAACAGCAAACGGAATGGGTGAGGCCGCTTTTGACAACGAAGGCCGAATCATAACTACTGAGTTCAATGACTTCACGCTACTGAATGTATATTTCCCCAATGGTAAAGCGTCGCCAGTGCGCTTGAAATACAAACTCGATTTCTACGAGTCCTTTCACAGGCATGTCCAGAAGCTGGTAAGCAATGGCAAGGGAGTAATCATTTGCGGTGATGTGAACACTGCCCACCAAGAAATCGACCTTGCCCGGCCAAAGGAAAATGTCAAGATTTCCGGCTTCCTCCCGGAAGAGCGAGCCTGGATGGATCGGTTCGTTGCCTCCGGTTTTGTTGATACATTTCGGATTTTCAACCAAGAACCGGGCAACTATACCTGGTGGGATATGCTGTCGCGTGCACGTGATCGCAATGTCGGTTGGCGCATCGACTATTTTTTTGTCAGTTCGAACTTGGTTGACCGCGTCAAGCATGCCGCGATTCACCCGGATGTGATGGGTTCCGATCACTGCCCAGTCTCACTGGAGATTCTTTCGAGCGCAAAATAGCTGCATCGGTGCTCTGAAATTCCCGCAACCTTTTTCACAACAACTCGTATTTGAAAGCAAGTCGATTTCAATTCGGGAGAATTAAGTATGATTGCATTGAAGCTGCTTGCTGTTTGTCTAATTGCCATCGGAGCATTTTTACCTACCGACGGTGCCTTTGCATCCGGCAAAAGGCATTATCAACGCATCAGCAATGACCGCGATGCTGTTGAAGGATCGGGCGCGTTGATTTCCCAGACACGCTCGACAGAACCGTTCCAGCGCATTGAAAGCAACCTCGCCATTGATCTGAAGGTTGAAGTCGGCAAGTCACAGAGTATCTCAATTACTTTTGATGACAACCTGATTGATTTCATTCGAACTGAATCCGACGGTCGAACGCTTGTTATCGATTCCGAAGAGTCATTTTCGACCAGGAACAACGTGAAGGTACTGATTACTGTACCGCAGCTCGACTTGGTTAACTCGGAAGGCTCCGGCACGATTGATATCACCAATCTCGACTCCAAACGATTCCGAGCGATCATTTCCGGTTCAGGTGAATTGACAGCTAACGGCAAGGTCGATATGTTGGAAATCGAGATCAACGGTTCGGGTGATGTCCGCACTGACGGGATAGTTGCCCGTGAAGTCACCGTATCGATTAACGGGAGCGGTTCAGCCGAAGTGAATGCCGTAGAGGTACTCGACGGTGAGATCAACGGCAGTGGCGACATCCTCTATGTCGGAAAACCCGACAATGTCCACAGCAGCGTGAACGGAAGCGGCACAATCCGCAAAAGAAAATAGCAGTCGGCGGGATCCCTGTCAGCCCGCTGATTCGCGTACGCCGACCCTGTAGGCGAGACTTGTGCATCCGCGCACAAGTAGAAAGACCGCAGTAGACACTCACTGCGGTCTTTTGTTTTGTTATTTTTGGGGCTCCAGAATTTTGAGAATGTCTGTCCAATTTTGCGGAGTCAAATCGTCTAAGTAATAATGTGAAGATGCTGGCTGTTCAATTGAACTTGGCAGAGGACCAGCACGCATAAATTATCACTTCAACAACTTGGAGGAACTGTATGCCTGATTTCATGTTACTCTTTCGGGGCGGAGAGGCAAAAACTAAATCACCCGAAGAGATGCAACAGATCGTTCAGCGTTACATTGCCTGGGTTCAACAACTACGAACGCAGGGGAAATTCAAGGCTGGAGACGAATTGCAGCCAAACGGCCACATAGTGTCATCAAAAAACGGCTCTTTGACAGACGGTCCGTACATTGAGACCAAGGACGCAGTCGGCGGCTATTTTCTCATCGAAGCATCGGGCTACGACGAAGCGGTCGCAATTGCCAAGGCCAGCCCCAACCTCGAAAACGGTGGGACCGTAGAGGTCCGCCAAATCAGTGACTATTCTTAGTTCAACCACGAGAACAGTGATGGCCGAACCGCAGAATTCAAGTCTCCTTATCGATCATTTGTTCAGGCACTATTGGGGCAGGGCGGTGGCCGGACTTGTTCGCCAGTTTGGGCTCCAGTTTCTCGACAACATTGAGGACGCCGTCCAAGAGAGTCTACTGGCCGCGTTAAAGAGTTGGCCCCTCCGCGGCATACCACAGAATGCCGAGGGATGGCTTTACTCTGTCGCCCGCAATCGATTAATTGATGAGCTTCGTGGGTTCCGAAGTCGGCGCGATCAAAACGCGACAAATGACATCCTCCACGAACTCCCCCAACTGCTAGAAAACGACAATCCACGATTTCGGCTTGAAATTGCTGATGATGTGTTGCGGATGATGGTGATTTGCTGCAATCCGGAGATCAGTATGGAGTCCCGTAGTGCTCTCACATTGCAGGTAGTTTGCGGTTTTAATTCCAAAGAAATAGCATCTGCCTACTTGTGCAGCGCCGATACCATCGCGAAAAGAATCGAGCGCGCCCGTAAACGTATACTTGATGCCCCTGACAGTGCACTCTATCCCGACATCGACCAGCTCGATGCTCGGATCGACTCGGTGTTAGAAGTCATCTATTTGCTGTTTAATGAGGGCTACTCGGCTTATCACCACGAGGAATTGATTCGCTTTGAACTTTGCGCAGAGGCTTTGCGATTAGTCAGGGTATTGCTTTCCTCCCGCTACGGCAGTCTGCCTGTATGCAGAGCTTTGGCAGCACTGCTGTGCTTTCAATCGGCTCGACTTACTTCACGACAAGGAAATCTGGGCGAGTTGGTTCTGCTGGAGGACCAAGATAGAGCACTTTGGGACGGCCAACTAATTGCTGAAGGAATGGACAATTTAGAACAGGCGGCCACCGGAAAATCGTTGAGTCGGTATCATTTAGAAGCTGCTATCGCTGCATGTCACATCTCAGCGAAGTCATATTCCGACACCGACTGGCAACAGATCGTCTACTATTATGATCGCTTGATTGAGATTCAACCCGGCTTAATGGTTCAACTGAATCGGTTAGTGGCGGTTTCAATGATCGAGGGACCCCGAGCTGCCTTGGATGAAATCGAGGAGAATCAGGCTCTTAGGTCACTTGATAAGCACCATCAATGTGAAGCCGTTATCGCAAGTCTCTATCACAGGCTTGGCGATATCGCTTCCGCCTCCAAGCACTACCAAAGCGCCTTTGAGACTGCCACAAATCCCAGGGTTCGCGACTTCCTCCTGTCCCGTATAGCGGAATGCCATTGATCAAAGTTGCTTAGACCTCCACTGTACTTCGGCGAGAGGACAGAGCACTCGGAAAAACCAGACGAAATCGTGTGTACGACTGAATTTTATTGAACACGTTTGTTGAAATCGTCGTATAAATGTCGTAAGCAGTTTCGATTCTTGGCTGGCCTTGAGAGTCAACTCTCGTCTCTATCTCCAAAGATTTTGCCGGCTGTAATTTCAGCACATTTGATGTTTTGTTGAATTCTCGTTGAACTCCATTCAACATGGGGCACACAAGGAGTGTGTAGATGATGAATGTTCTTATTTGCAGTCACGACGATGCATTTCGATCCGAGTGCGCGGAAGTTCTGATGCTGGAGGGCTTAGCCCCGTATGAAGTATCCGGCGAAGATGGCCTTGCGAAGTACCTTGAGAGGCTTGGTAATGTTGATCTCGTCATCATGAATGCCGAGAAACCAAATGAGGAAGTCCACAGAATTCTTGACTATCTATCGCAAATCAAGCCGCATGTACGAGTCCTGCTTTCCTGCGATTCGTTCAACTACTGGAATGACTTTTTCACCTGGATGGCCGATCGCTGTCTGGTTACTCCTGACGACATAGCAAAGCTCAAAGACGACGTAGTGCAGTTGCTTGGCGGGAAACCCGCTGAATCCCGAACCGCTGAAAGCGGGAACTTCGCTGTCGATTGGTCCTAGTAATTCGGTACGCCCGACACCTTTGCGTTTTTACAGATCTCGTTAGAACCTCACTTCCTCGAATAAGATTCAACTCGAGCGATACAGTTACGGCCGAAAAGAAAACGGGCCGCCGTTGGCGACCCGAATAAATCAAAACCTCACCAGAGACTACGGACAGTTCGGCGCAGGTCCTCCGGCAAATATGTAATTGATCAACATCACAACGTCCGAAATGGTAATGCTTCCGGTACAGTCCGCATCACCTGACGACATCGGATTGGGAGCCGGTCCACCGGAAAAGATGTAGTTGATTAGATACACTACGTCAGAAATTGTGATCGTGCCGCTGCCGTCGGCATCTCCATCAATTCCGACCGGAGCTTGATTTACTGTAATCGAATAGCTCCGCTGCTGTACGGCCGGCGGAACGTTGGAGTCTTCACACCTGATCGTGAAGTAATAATCGGCCGGGAAGGTGGGGGTCCCGGATATGACACCAACCGTATCGCCTTGGAATCCCATGCCAAACGGCAAATCACCACCGAGGAACGTCCAGTGATAAGGCGGAACACCTGCCACCGCAAACAACTTCTCTGAATACGGTACGGTATTGTAGGCATCGGGCAGAGATGTCGTGACGATTGTCAAGCCCAGCGGCTTGGTGGCGACTGTACGCAATATCCATTGGTCGGCATCGAAAATGACATTAGTAACTGAATCCGTAAAGTGCAGGTCATAAACTTGTGCCGCCGCTCCTTCATTCCAAATCACCGTGTCGACATTGCCGCCGGTTGTAACGAAACGGGTTCGAATCGGCATCTTGAAATAGGTACCGGTATTTTGCACTTGCTGGATAAGGTAGACCAAGCGGAAACCGCCGGAATCGGATGGTTCGCACTCGTAGGCAATTTCGTAATCGGGCGATCCATTACCGTAGATCCATTGGTTGAAGAACCAGGACATGTTTGTTCCGGCCGCATTGGAGACAATAGCTGAAAGATTTTCGGTCGTTGCTGAACCGTATTTGTGCTCGGAATCGTAATAGTCCGCAACTGCATGGTTGAAGAATATACTGTCTCCCAGCACGCCACGCAGCATATGTACTACCCATGAACCCTTATCATAAACCAGATTACCGTCAAAAATATCATCGGTTAGGAGATTCTCGACGTAGACAGTTCCAGTACCTATGAACTTCTGCGTCTGCATCCAATTCTTGTAAGCGTTAAAACCGTCCCGTTCTTCAAAGAAGAGCGCTTCACTATAAGACGCAAAACCCTCGTTCAGCCAAATGTGATTGAAGGTATTGCAGGTAATCATATCGCCCCACCACTGGTGACCGGTCTCATGGGCAATGACCCAATCCGTGTAGAAAGTTGGATTGTAGAACGAAGCAGTCTGGTGCTCCATCGCGCCACCCCAACCATAATGAGCATTGGCGGCCTTCTCGGTAATAAACGGGTAAGTCCCCCAGCGATCGGAGAGAGCATTCAAGACCGGAATCATCCAGGTCTCAAAGGAGGTCCTGGCATTATTGTTCAAGGTATAAGAATAGACCGGCATCGACTGGCTGGCGTAATTCCAGGTCTGAGTCGATGAAGTGAAATTCGCACAGGTGATGGCGACAAGATAGGTCGCGATCGGGTAGTTGTGCTTGAAGTGAATAAGCTTGCGCCCCGAACCGTTCGCGACATCGGAGACGATCACACCATTTGACATTGTCTTATAGGTGTTGGGGTAATCAATGTAGAGGTCGACCGAATCCGGCTTGTCCAGCGGATAGTCCTTGCATGGCCACCAATAGCGCGAGCCAAATGGCTCACAATTGGTCCAACACATTTGTGACCCGCTGACCGATCCGAATTCCATTCCTTGTTGCCCAGCAGTGTAGACTGGTGCTCCGTGGTAATAGACAGTCATGTTGAATTCGACGTTCTGGCCGATCGAAGTCGGTGTAGTTATACTCAACAAGTCAGCCATATGACTAAATGCGGCCGGAGTTCCACCAAAGCGAATCGAATCAACCGTAAGTGCAGTAGTTAGGTTCAAGTCCACCGCGTTCAAGCCAGCCACTGTCGATTTGATCTTGTAATCGACCCGGCCTACGATTGTACCGTTCAGAAAATTGAGATAGACGTTGATGCCATAATACTTGACGTCGAAGTTCGCCTGATTACCATCCAAGAACATCTTTTCATGAAGTGAAGCTTCCCGGATTGCAGCAGCTTTGCCGGCGGATTTGGCCGCATAGAATTCGTGGCGGAGTTCCTTCAATTCCTGAATCTCGCCCGCCGTTAGATTGTTGTAATCATAGACCTTCGCCTGAGCGAAGAGGCTACCTGATGTGAATACCAATACAAGCAAAACCAGTAGGATGCGTGGCATTATTCCTCCGAAAATGTATAAGACGCCCGTCTCATGCTCGCTCGGGCGCTCTTTCGTTGATTATTTACTAGTGGAGTCGTCAAAGTCTGACTTCGTCGCTATATCCCCGCCGATTATCGTCACAGGTGAGGCTTACGCAGTTGACGAGTAGATCGACATCTGAAACTGAAGAATCTTGTGAGAAATGAGCAACCCTATTGTCGCTCATTAGTTTACAGTTAATAATACGCTCAAGCATCGATTGTGTCAAGTTAAAACCCCAAGAATAGTGCTTCGTCGGAAGTGTCGTGGTCGTTAAACAAAACGAAATTCATCGTTTTCCGAAAATCACGCAGAATTCTCGATACGTCGATCACTAAATCAAGTTTTACCTAACCTCGCCGATAGACCTAACAAGACAAGGCGACCTAACATCGCTTGTGAGCGTTACTTACACCCGCACGGCGCTTTGAGATAGGATATCATGCTCTCGCGTATTGAAGACAATCTGGCGATTTTTGAAAAACGTCTCTACGAACTTGAACTCAAATTGGCCGATCAAGATTCGCAGCTCGAAGACATTGCTCGCATGGGCCTGATGATCACTTCGATTCTTGATCTCGAGAGTGTGCTCGCGGCAGTGATGGAGATGGCCGTTCGCACCGTCGGAGGCGAGGTCGGTTGTATCGTCCTCGAAGAGAACGGTAGAATGTCGACGCGCGTTTCCTGGGGCGTTGATCGCGAAACGATTTCGTTGGTCCGCATGGAAGGGGACATCGACGTGATCAACTGGGTCATGCAATCGGGCGAAGTAGCTGTTATCAACGACGTCCCGATTTCAGAAGATGCCCGCGTCAAAATTGACAGTATTCTGGCGGCTCCTTTGGTCTCGCGGGACACATCGATCGGTGCGCTCGTCGTGATCAACAAGGACTCTGATAGTGGCTTCACCGAGGACGACAAACTCCGCGTCCAAATGCTGGTTCGCTTTGCCGCAGTTGCCATCGAAAACGCCAATCTGATGAAATCGAAGCTGCGTTCGCAGAAGCTCGAACAAGAACTTGAGCTGGCGCGCACCGTCCAACAAGCACTACTGCCCGACTCTTCGGCAGTTTTCGAAGGTGCGGTCATCGAAGCGAAGTATGTTCCGGCTGGCCATGTGGGTGGTGACTACTTCGACATCATTCGTCTTAGCGACCACGAGTTTGTCGTGATTATCGGTGACGTCAGCAATAAGGGGGTACCGGCTGCGCTGATGATGGCTGCGGTACGATCCGTATTCCGTATCGAAGCCGGCAAGAACCTGAAGATTGATGCGATGGTTACGAATCTGAACACCTTCTTATGCGACCAGGTTCTCCGTTCCAAGAACATGTTCCTCTCTTTAGCATATTGCTATTTCAATTTGAGTGATATGACCTGCACCTTTGTCAATGCCGGCCATTTGCCACCGATCCACTACCAGACGCAGAATCAGTCGGTGCAAGAATGGCGTACCGGCGGCGTCGTGCTCGGACAGTTTCCCGGCTATGAGTACCAATGTGAAACAGTCCCCTTGCACTCTGGGGATAAGGTGCTGTTCTACACTGATGGCGTCAGTGAAAGCGAGAATGCCGAGGCAGAACTATACGGCAGATCGCGCCTCCGTGAGTTTTTCCGAAGGAATGCTTCCCAAAACCCGTCCCAACTTACCGCCCAATTGTTGAGGGAAGTCGAAGAGTTCCGTGCAGTTGATGCGAATGTGCAGATTGACGACACGACAGTGCTTGTAGTGGAGATCCGATGACCGAAAGACGTCGATTCCAGGTGCCTTCGGCGCCCAGCCAATTCGTCAAACTGTATCCGATCATCGCTGAAGTCGTCGAGGAACTTAAGCTCGAAGGCAACGAGAAATTTCGATTTGCCGTGTGCGTTTCTGAAGCATTCACCAATGCCTTCTATCATGGAAATCAGTCCGATCCGGCCAAAATCGTTGAGTTAGCTTTCACTTGGGACCAGGAGACGATTGCGGTCGAGGTTTCCGATCAAGGCGCCGGTAAACTTCAAGATGTTGACCTCGATACGGACCTTTCCAGCATCTCGCCACAAGAAACTTCCGGACGCGGTGTGGCAATCATCAAGAGCTTTGCCGATAAGGTAGAGGTAAACGAAAAGGATAGTGGCGGTCTGAAGGTGACGATGATTTGGCATCGACAAGCCAAGCCTGGGCTCAATACATCCGTTCTAACACGCTAATGGAGGATCAAATGGAGATTCGCGTAACTGAACATGTTGATTTCATCACATTAAGTCTCAAGGGCCGCCTTGATATCGCGAGTTCTGCTTCTCTCAAAGACGATATCCTGCGCCATGTTGCTCGTGGGCAGAGCAAGATCATTCTGAATCTTGCGCAAGTCGATTTCATCAACAGTTCGGGACTTGGCACCCTTGTGTCGATACTCAAGGAAGTGCGTTTGGCAAAGGGGCGTCTGGTATTGTCGAATTTGGCTTCGTATGTCCAGGAAATCTTTGAGATAACGCAGTTGTCGAACATTTTTGAAATTTTCGCATCCGAGGCGGACGCACAGGATGTGTTCCTTCAACCATCAGCTCGCGTTGTTTAAACGCGGCAAATAAGGGGAAAGACGATGGCACAGGAAAACAGCAATCTCGAAAAGATTCTCTTGGCCCTGACAAGCTCCGAACCGGGTGAGCGGGCGGATGCTGTGGAGAGTCTGCGTTACTGCAATGACCCAAGCGCTGTCGCGGCTTTGGTAACGGCAATCGAAGATCCCGATAAGGGTGTTCGAGAACTTGCAGCCGAAACATTGATCGCCCGCCGGTCTCCCGAAGCTCCGGCTTACTTGTGCCAATACTTGTCCAGCCCCGATATCACCCAACGCAATTTAGCTTCCGAAGTCCTGACCAAGCTCGGAGCCCTTTCTGTTGACGCACTTTGCGACGCCGCTCACGACCCCGACCACGACGTCCGCAAATTTGCGGTTGATATTCTTGGTACCATCGGCGATCCTCGAGCGCTTCATTCGCTCCTCATGAGTCTTGAAGACGCAAACCAAAACGTAGTCTGTTCCGCCGCTGAAGCTCTCGGCTTGCTCGGGAGTACAGATGCCGTCGAAGCCCTCATGGCGACTTTTGAAACCAAAGCATTTGCACGGCCGCAGATCATCGATGCCCTTGGTCAAATCGGCGACGTGCGAGCTCTGCCCCTTCTTGTCGAGGCCATACATTCAATCGATCCCATCGTTGTCTTTTCGGCAGTCGAGGCGATGGGAAGCATGCGTTCCCGACGCGTGGAACCATACCTCCGAGAACTTCTTGTGCGTGGTGACGAAGCTCTGCAGGAAGCTGCGATCGGTTCGCTCATCCGTGTCGCACATTCGGTTGATCATGCCGTTCTTGACAATCTGCCGGTCGCCATTGTGCAACTTTGCCTGAACAAGGCAATTCGCTCCGGAGACAAAAAGACCAAGCTCTTCGCCCTCGCCGAGCTAAGGCACTGGGAAGGCCCGGCCACAGTTTCCGTTCTGCTCGAAGCACTGAACGACCCCGATGAAGAAGTAATGACTGCGGCGCGCGAGACCCTGAGTTTACAGGCAACGTCGGCTTCAGACCGGATTGCTGAAGCACTAATCGATGCGCCGGCGCGCCTGATCTGTAATCTGCTGGACACGATTGGGTCAACCGGGAACTCGCGATTTGTACAAGACATCGTCCCCCTTGCCAGCCACCACGATGAGACCGTTCGCGAGAAAGTTGCTTTTGTTCTCGGAAAGATCGGCGATCAGACAATTCTGGACTACTTAATGGCACTTAGCGGCGACCCGGTGGGACATGTCCGCTCCGCGGCGCTTAAAGCACTCGGATGGATTGGTGCCGATAAAGCCATCGATTCGCTGTTTACGGCGCTCAATGATCCGTTTCCTGATGTCCGCCAGGCTGCTCTTGGAGCACTTGTATTAAGCGGCGGCGACGAAGCCATTCGGCGATTCCGACTCGACCTGAACCATGCCGATCCGCACCGTCAGATCATCGCAGCGCAGGCATTGGGTTGGATCGGCGAAGCATCAGTCATCGAGCCGTTGATTGAAGCACTGCGCCACCCTGAATGGGAAGTTCGCAAGTCTGCGGTTGAGTCGCTCGGCAGGTCGGCCGATGTATCTGCATTGCAGCACATTAAGGTATTGCTCACCGATGAGGAACCCCAGGTTCGCAAATCTACGATTGATGCAATTATTGCCCTGGGTGGCGGCGACTCCTGGAAAGACATCACCTGCATGCTCGAAGACGAGGACCTGTGGGTACGTTTTCACGCCATCAACGGCCTCGGCTCGATCGGTAATCGGGAGGCTCTTGAAGAACTTATCCCGTTCCTTACCAGCGAGAGCGATATTCTCCGCGTGGCGGCGGCAAAGTCACTGGCGCGCCTGCACGACAAACGTGCGCTGCCGTTCCTTAAAGAAACCGTAAATGATCGAAACCCCGACGTGGTCGGCGCTGTCGTTGGCGCGATTGATCGATTGGAGTCACTATAAATGAACCAGCCTAAAATTCTAATCGTCGACGACGAGTTGCTCATTCGCGACCTGCTTTACGACTTCTTTGCTTCCAAGGACTTCCTAATTCAAACCGCCAATGATGCACAGGAAGCAATTCAACTGGTGGAACAACACGATGACTTCGACGTCGTTTTGACGGACATTAAGCTGGAGGGCGAAGACGGATTGAGCTTCGTCGACAAGCTTCGCGAAGGTCATCCGGATCTTCCGATTATTGTCATGACCGGTTATCCCTCCGTGGAGTCGGCAGTCGAGGCACTGCGCAAACGCGTCTACGACTATATTATTAAGCCATTCAACATCAACCGTCTCTTTGCCACCGTCAAGGCCGCATCGGACGAATATCATCAGGATAAAAACTTAACAGTTTGAGTTGTATGCCATGAACGAACGAGTACTAATAGTGGATGATGAGCTGTTTGTGCGCGAATTACTCCAGGAAATGTGCGGCAATCTCGGTTATTCCGTCGCTGCAATTGGATCCCGCAGTGAACTGCCGGGAATTCTCGCCACTGGTGAATTTAGCGCAGCAATTGTTGACCTTCGATTGAAAGACTGCCATGGGACAGATCTAATATCGACATTGCGCGAGATGGAGCCGGATCTCTCGATCATTCTAATGACCGGCTATCCGTCAACCGACGATCTCATTGCCGCTATGCGTATGGGTGTGAGCGACTGCGTTGTCAAACCGTTCCGGTTGCGTGAAATCGAAGGCACCATCGCCCGAGCCTGCGCAGAGACTCGTCGCAAGTCGGAAATTCGCGGTCTCCGCGAGCGCGTCACTGAATTGGAAGCCAGGCATTCGCGCCGGCCAGCCCGACGTTTGGTCATGCAGCGAGTTCAGGAAATCGACGACTCGCACGAAACACTCGAATTTGTGAGCAGCGGGCTGAATGGTGAAACGCACGAGTTGTCCGCTCTTGCGGTTGGCGACGATTCTCGAGCGAACTCCGGGAAACAAAAACACAATCCCGTCAATCAATCGTCACCGTATCGTGGTGCTCACGGTTAAGCTGGCTTCGACGCAACTGTCCAAGGGGAATTGGTAGAGAATGCTGGACAAGGACGAAATCTCATCAGAGCTAAGTCTGGACGATTTCATCGTCATTCGCGACTTCATTCATGAGAAGTGCGGGATCTTCTTTGCCGAAAATAAAAAGTATCTCCTGGAAAATCGACTGATCAAACGTATGGCAACCCTGGGACTCAAGTCCTTCCGCGATTACTTCTACCAGGTCAAGTACGACACCAGCCTGAAAGAATTCAACATGCTCATGAATCTGGTAACGACCAATGAGACTTCATTCTATCGTAACCCGCCCCAGTTACAGTGTTTTCAAGAGGAGGTCCTGCCCCAGATTCTTGAATCGAAGCGTCGCGCTGGTAAACAGAGACTGCGGATCTGGTCGGCTGGCTGTTCGACAGGCGAGGAACCATATACGATCAGCATGATCATCCTCGATGTCCTCGGTGAAAACCATGGGTGGAACATCGAGATTGTCGCCAACGACATCTCGGAGAATGTTCTGCAAGCAGCACGCAAGGCTCAATACACCGAAATGGCGCTGCGAACTACGCCAACGACGATCATTAAGAAGTATTTCAGGGAAGATAATCACAAGTACGCAGTTGTCGAAAGTGTCAAGCGTCAGGTGAACTTCAGCCACCTCAATCTTGCCGACCGACGCCGCATGGCGTTGATGAACGAAGTCGATTTCGTCTTCTGCCGCAACGTGATGATCTACTTCTCGGATGAAATCAAACGGCAGATCGTCCGCGGATTCTACAACTCTTTGTTGCCGGGTGGTTACATGTTCATCGGCCACGCTGAGTCACTACACGGAATCAGTAAAGCATTCAAGTTGGAATATTTTAAGAACGGCCTGGTCTATCACAAGGAAGTTGGAGCGGCCTTGGCGGATAGCGATGCAAGTCCGGTGTCGGTCTCGTGCGCAGCAGTACCCGCCGCCGTTACTGCGGCAACTCCGGCGCCAGCAGCTGCTTCAACAGTGTCGCGTTCGGCCGATACCCACGCGGCAACAATGGAGAAACTCAAGAAGATTCAGGACCTATTGGCCGGTTCGCGAAAAAGGAATTCTTAACAGAAGGATTGCGCTCTCATGAGTCAAAAAGTGCTGGTTGTTGATGACTCGCCGACTCTGGTGAAGTTCGTATCGTTCAGTCTTAAGTCGAACGGATACGAAGTCGTTGGCGCTTCCGACGGCATGGATGCTCTCGAGAAAGTCTCGAGTATTGATGGCGCTGTCGATTTGGTGATTACCGATCTGAACATGCCCAACATTGACGGCTACGAGTTGATCGCCACCTTGCGCAAAACGCCGAAGTTTGCCAAGACCCCGATCATCATCCTCTCGTCGGAAGAAGAAGAAGAAGACAAAGTTAAGGGCCGGAAGGTTGGCGCGGATTCTTACCTCGTCAAGCCCTTTAAGGCTTCCGTGCTGATTGACGAAGTAACACGTCTGCTGAAGAAGTGAAGATATGCATTTTTATATAGTGGAAGGAGGACCCTGTGCCAGAACTCAAGATTCTCGCGGTTGATGATTCGCCCACAATGCGGCGCATCATTGTAAATACGCTGAAACGGGCAGGATTCAACGATGTGAGCGAAGCAACTGACGGAAAAGACGCGCTGGCCAAGATGAAGGTGGACAACTACGGCCTCATCATCACCGATTGGAACATGCCGGAAATGGACGGTCTTACGCTCGTGAACCACATTCGCGGAAGCGCCGAACTGCAAGATATGCCGATTCTGATGGTCACCACCCGTTCGGTCAAAGACGACATTATCGAGGCCATGAAAGCTGGAGTCAATAATTACATCGTTAAGCCATTCACTCCGGAAACGTTGGGTGAGAAAATTCAGCAGGTGCTCAAAGCGACGGGAAGGAGTTGAACATGGACGCGCGTGCAATCACGGTAAAACCTCAACCCGCCAAATCGATGCAGGAAGAACTTCGAGAGCTGGCTTCGACTCTGTCAGACATTGTCCGCGGCATCAGAACTGCCCAAGAGCCGATCATCGAGTCGCAGCAGAAGGTTCCCCAGGCGACGGAACAGCTCGAGAGAATAACCAGGCAGACGGAAGATGCCACCCACCGGGTTCTTGACATGGTAGAACACATCACTGCCCGTGAATCTGAAATCGAGTCGCTCTTGAAAGATCTGAAACGTGCGCTGCCGGCGACTTATTTTCGAAACAGCTCGAAAGCGAAAGCGGTTATCGAACGGATCCGTGAATGCGCCGGCCAGAACCAGAGTGCCGCTTATGACATTATGGACGCACTCCAGTTTCAAGATATAACATCCCAGCAGATCGACCACGCGATCACCCTGCTCGAACAGGTACAATCGCGCCTCCAAAGCGTTCTCATGGAGCTCGCCGGTGGCTCACAGCCAGAAGCACCGACAGAGAAGCGCCGCGAACGCGCGTACGATCCCAATGCCCACTTCTCCACGGAAAGCGATAAGGTCAAGCAGTTTTCCGTTGACGAGCTTGTCGATAACCTTTCTCGCCAGATGAAGAAAGACTGAACAGAGGAACTATGACCGACCAGGGAATCGCCCTCGACGACATGAAGGAAATCATCGATGAATTCATGATCGAAGCTGAAGAAATCATTGCCAAGCTTGACGCCGATATGGTTAAGCTTGAAAAGCAAAGCAATGACCTGAACTTGTTGAATGAGATTTTTCGGGGCGCTCACACCATCAAAGGCACGTCAGGATTCCTCGGCTTTGATCGGCTTTCGGAATTCACCCACAAAATGGAAGATGTCCTGAATAAGTTGCGGAAGGGTGAAATCACGATCAATGCCGATATCATGGATGTCCTTCTCGAATCTATTGACACACTCAAGCACTTACTCGAAGAAACTAAAAGCAAGGGAAAGTCCAAACTAGACCTCTCCGCAGTTAAAGCAAAACTGATTGCCATTGATGAGGGGAACTTCACCGCCAAGGCGGCTCCGGTCGAAAAGAAGAAGAACGGCAAGACAGCAGCTCCCAAGAAGAGCCAGGCCGCCAAAGCGACTGCGCCGAAAGTAACCGAAAACGATCTCGGCTCCGCAGAACCGGCGGTTGTGACTCCCGAAGAGAATGCTATCGATTCATCGCCGACCGCTTCATCTTCGGAAGACCTCGTCGCAGATTCGGCAACCAATCGCGTCGACTCATCACAAATGCGTCAACAATCTGATCAGCGTCGACCGCTGGATTCGACGATTCGCGTCGATGTCGAACGGCTCGACAGCTTGATGAATATCATGGGTGAACTCGTGCTCGGCCGAAATGCACTGGTACAGTTGGCGGGCAGAATCAACGCTCGCTATGAAGGCGAATCCTTGATTGACGAGCTTAATCACGTTACGTCCCAGATGAATTTCGTCACTTCAGAATTGCAGATGGCGGTAATGAAGATGCGCATGCTTCCAGTCGGCAAGGTCTTCAACAAGTTTCCGCGCGTCGTCCGCGATCTCTCGCGCTCGCTGGAGAAAGAGATCGAATTAAGAATCTCAGGCGAAGAAACCGAACTCGATAAATCGGTTATCGAGGAAATTGGCGATCCGCTAGTGCATCTGATTCGGAACGCCGTTGACCATGGCATTGAACTTCCGGATGAACGCGAAGCCGCAGGCAAAGCACGATGTGGGCGCGTTGATTTGATTGCCAGTCAGGAAGGATCCAACATCGTCATCAAAGTCGTCGACGATGGCGCCGGCCTCGATGCCCAAAGACTGCGAGCTAAAGCCGTCGAGCGTGGATTAAGCACCCAAGAGGAAGTCGCTCGCATGTCTGACCGCGAGATATTCAATTTCATCTTTCACCCGGGCTTCTCATTAGCCAAGAAGGTAACCGACGTTTCCGGTCGCGGTGTTGGAATGGACGTTGTTCGCACCAATATCGAGAAATTGAAAGGCATCATCGATATCGAATCTGAAAAGGGGAAGGGCACCGCTTTCATTATCAAGCTGCCGCTGACACTTGCTATTGTGCAGGGCTTGCTCGTCGAAACAGGTTCTGACCTTTACATTCTGCCGCTATCGTCGGTCTTGGAAACTGTCAAGGTGGCGCGTAACGACATCTATTCGATCAACAATCGCGAAGTTATCCGGCTGCGCGACACAGTTTTGCCGATTATCGATCTTAGCCGCATGTTCTTCCCGATCAATCAACACGAAAAACTGCGCGACCTTGACCAAAGCTATGTGGTCGTGCTTTCAATGGCCGACCGTCGGCTTGGTATCGTTGTCGATCGCCTGATCGGGCAAGAAGAGGTCGTCATCAAATCACTCGGAGAATTTCTCGGTACAACACCTGGAATTGCGGGCGCAACGATACTCGGAGATGGTCGAGTTCGCTTGATCGTCGATCCGGTTGGAATATTCTCGATGACAAACTGATTAGGAAACGGAAATGCCTGATAAAATCAAACTTCTGGTTGTCGACGACTCGGCATTCATGCGCAAGGCCATCCAAATGATGGTTGCGGATGATCCAAACATCGAGGTGATAGCTACCGCAGTCAACGGACAGGAAGGCCTGGACAAGGTAATGGAGCTCAAACCAGATCTTGTCACCATGGACATTGAAATGCCAAAGATGGATGGATTGGCATCGCTGCGTGCTATCATGGAACGTCAACCCACGCCAGTCATTATGGTATCATCATTAACGTCTGAAGGCGCCAAGATCACTTTCGATGCCCTTGAGCTTGGAGCTGTCGACTTCATTCCCAAACAGCATTCGTTCGTCTCACTCGATATCGTCAAGATCAAGGCAGACCTGGTGGCAAAAATCCGGTCGATCCACAGCCGTCGCCGGACGCTGATGGCTCAATACGCCTTGCGCAAGGGGCGCCGATCGGGCTCTGCTGTAAGATCATCTCTTGACATACCTGCGGCACTTGTATCCAAGCCGAAGAAGACCAAGATCATAAAGTTGGTTTCCATCGGGACCTCAACCGGAGGACCGCCGGCTCTTCAGACTGTCCTGACAATTCTGCCCAAGAACTTCCCGGTAGGCATAGTAGTTGTTCAACACATGCCGCCGATGTTCACAAAATCCTTGGCGGAACGGCTCGACGGGCTCTCAAAAATACGCGTCAAGGAAGCCGAGGACGGCGAGCGTATTGAACCGGGCATTGCTTATATCGCCCCGGGTGGCCGTCACATGACTGTTCGCAAAGTTGCGACATATGGTGTGTGCATGCTTTCAGACAAGCCGCAAGACTTGCTACATAAACCCTCAGTCGATGTTCTCATGACTTCGGTTGCCGAGTACTGTGGCCAATCATCACTGGGCGTTATCATGACCGGTATGGGCCATGACGGCCTCGAAGGATTGCGTGCCATGAAAGCCAGAGGCGCCGATATAATCGCTCAAAATGAAGAGTCATGTGTTGTTTACGGAATGCCCCGTGCCGTTATTGAAGCGGGCATTGCCGACGTGGTTTCACCGGTTGACATGATTCCTTCGGAGATAATGGCATACTTCTAAATCAGCAAAGCAGTACCCCGGTACCGTCGTCTGATCAGCCCCTGCATCAAGCTGCATGACAGCAGTCAATGTTTTTGTTGATAATGTATATGCGAAAACGCTATTCTATTCGCTATGCAAGAACGCACCGAAAAGAACGACGCATCCATTGGAGACGACCAACTGGCCGTTTTCAACCAGACATTCGCCAGTTTCAATAACACAATCAAGCAGTTAAACGACTCATATGCGACACTGCAGTCGCGGCATCAGAAACTCTCGGATGAACTGACGGCCACCAACGAGAAACTACTGCAGAGCCTCACGCAGAACATTGAGACGCGCAGTTTTCTGCAGAATGTCCTCGAGTCGCTTACGTCGGGTGTTATCACCATCGATCTGCACGGTCGGATCAACGCCATCAATAAGGCTGGATGCGAGATTCTTCGCGTAAATGCCAATCAGATCATCGGCGAAGAGTACAGCAGAGTTTTGGGTAATTCGCTCTCAAAGAAGCAATCTCTAACTGAACTCCTTAAAGGTGCGCCGCCATATCGCTTGATTGAGAAGCAGGCAAAGGTATCGGATGCTGAATCAGTCCCAATTTCGGTGTCCTCATCCTGCATCAGAGATACCGAGAATAGAATCGTCGGCGCACTTGAGGTCTTTGTCGATCTGACCGAGTTCAAACGCATGGAAGATGAAATAGCCCGGGTAAAGAGTCTGGCGGCTCTTGGTGAAGTAGCGGCTGTCGTTGCACATGAAGTCCGCAATCCGTTGTCGGGCATCGCCGGGTTTGCGGCTTTGCTGAAACGAGAACTTGGCGACAACCACCCGAATATCAACTATGTCGATAAGATTATCAGCGGCGTTGATAAACTCAATAAGTCAGTAACATCGCTGCTTGAATACGCGCGAGATATTCGCCACGAGCCGCAGATGGTGGATATCAACTCGCTGTTGACAGAAACCGTAGACTTTTTCCGGGTCGACCTAAGCGCACGAGCCTCCCATTCGGAGATTTCGTTGACGTTACCGCAAGGGCAATGTACCTGCAAGGTCGATCGAGAGAATTTGAGCGGAGCATTGATTAATCTTCTCAAGAATGCCGACGAATCGATGCCGGCAGGGGGCCGAATTGATGTGTCACTTTCCGTTCAAGAGTCCGGCGTTGTCATCGCCATTGCCGATCAGGGCGGCGGTGTGCCGGCAGCAATGAAGGAAAAGATCTTCACACCATTTTTTACTACACGCGACGGCGGCACCGGGCTCGGCCTTGCTTTGGTACGCAAGGTCATTGACGCCCATGGCGGCGCCATCGTCGTATCCAACAACCCCCCTAAAGGCTCGATCTTCAAAATCGAGCTGCCATCGAGGTGACCACTATGAACGCAAAACGATCAATCTTAGTTGTCGATGATGAAGCTCTCGTAATTGAGTTTTTTCAAACCGTTTTGACCAAACTCGGGCACGAAGTACAAACTGCATCATCGGCAGCGGCCGCTCTCGAATTAGTGCGCACAGTGGAATTCGATGTGATTCTCTCTGATGTCAAGATGCCGAACATGAGCGGCATCGAATTGTTGAAAGAGATTAAGACAGAGTCGCCCGAAACCGTAGTCATGATGATCACCGCACACGGCACCGTCAAGGACGCTGTGGAAGCGATGAAACTGGGCGCCTTTGACTACATACTCAAGCCGGTTCTCCCTGACGAACTCGAGTTATCCTTGAACAAAGCCCTTGAGCATCGCCAACTGGTGTTTGAAAACCGTATTCTTCGCAACGAGATTCGCAGCCGGTATAACCTCGGTACAATTGTCGGCGCCGACAAATCTCTTCTGTCTCTGTTGGAGGACCTCGCATCTGCCGCCAAATCGCGGTCGACCATTCTGATTCGCGGCGAGTCCGGTACCGGTAAAGAGTTGATTGCGCGGGCAATTCATTACAATTCGCCGCGCCGGGATGGACCCTTCATAAAACTTAATTGTGCGGCGCTTCCGGAAGGACTGATCGAGTCGGAGCTATTCGGTCATGAGAAGGGTGCTTTCACCAACGCAATCAAACAATCACCCGGCAGATTTGAGCTGGCCGACGGTGGGACTTTGCTCCTCGATGAAGTCAGCGAAATCCCGACCAGCGTTCAGGCAAAACTTCTGCGAGTTTTGCAGGAGCGCGAATTTGAACGAGTTGGTTCCGGAGTGAGCCTCAAGGTCGATGTCCGAATCGTTGCGACAACCAATCGAAACCTCGAGGAGGAAATTGCTGCCGGCAAGTTCCGTCAGGACCTTTTCTATCGTTTAAACGTGATTCCGCTGCAATTGCCGCCTTTACGCAAGCGTGTCAATGATATTCCGATGCTGGTCGATCACTTTGTCCACAAGTTTAACGTTGAGAATTTGCGCGATGTCAAGGGCGTGAGTGAAAAGGCGATGAAACTACTGCTCAATTACCACTGGCCCGGCAACATTCGTGAACTCGAGAATTACATTGAGCGTGCTGTGGTTCTGTGCAAGTCTGATCGGATCATGGATTCCGACCTGCCAAGCCATTTGGCGCTTGGAGATTTGGCCCGGCACACACACTCACCATCCGATACCGTCATGCCCATTGCCGAAATGGAAAAAATAATGATCCTCAAAGCTTTGGAATCGTTTGATGGCAACAGAACCAGGGCGGCAGAAGCCTTGGGAATCAACCCCAGAACACTTCGCAATAAACTTCACGAGTATGGAATGATGGGCGGCAACGAGGTTGCATCGGGCATAGACCTCGATTCGGAGCACTTGTAAGGCACTTTGACCACTGTCGGCACGCTTTTCAGAAGCTCGCTGATTTTCCAAAGCACTCTTCAAGAAGTCATTGGCATTGAACAGAATATTTGCCTTCAACGTCTTCATTCATAGATTCGGAGTTCGCCAAAAAAGAATTGACAGCGAGTGTCGGCTCCGATATATTGGTCGCTTTAATTTGGAGAGGGAAGTACATAAGGAGTGTCTGAGGTTATGCGTAGTTTAGCAGCTAAAGTCTTTCTCATATTCCTCCTGGCGGCGGGAACAGCGTACAGTCAGGATTTCCATTTATACGGTTTTAGCCTGTACAACCTTGAGTTTCTGGGATCAGGCGCTCGGGCACGGGCAATGGGCGGGGCGTTTGTAGGTATCGCCGATGATGCATCAGCGCTTACCTGGAATCCAGCCGGGTTGATCCAGATTTCTAAGGCGCAGGCTTCCATTTCGGGAGCGGTACTTCGTCTCAAAACCGAAAATGACATCAAGTTTCAGAGTTCTTCCGTTGCCAGTCCGGCCTTGGACTACACAAAAGATCTACTGAATTTATCTGCCGGGTCGTTTGTAGCTCCAGTGAGAATAAAAGGGCATCCGTTTGTCGCTGCGGTCAATTATCAGAGAGTCATCGATGACAATGATGCAGCCGCGGATAATTCGAGCATGTACTATATTCGATCCACTGGCGACTATATTTTCTGGGGCACAGCGAATCAGAACATGCAGATGCGCTCAACCCGGAATCTGCACAGCTTCCAACTGGGCTTCGGGACCGGCCTGTATGGCGACTTGTCAATCGGCATGTCGGCAAACATCCTCTTTGGCGGAGGAAACAGCGAGTACTATGCTGCCTATACGGACACGGTACCTTATTACTTTGGTACCCAAGTTATCGATACTCTTGCTATACGCGGTATCAGCCGTGTACAGGATCAACCCTCCACCAAGGGACTTGGCCTTGTCGGCTCATTGATGTATCGTACAGAGAAGGTTCGGGTCGGAGCAGTTATCCGTACGCCTTTTGAACTCTCTACAGAACATGACGTCAAACGGGCTGACTCGCTTTACTTCAAGTCGATCACCGTTGCCGGACCTGGCACATCTGGTTCCGCGCGCCCGACGTTGTATACCGGAAAGACCAAGATTGAAGTTCCTTTGACCTTGGGTTTCGGCGGTTCTGTTCAGGTCACTCCCAAGTTCGTGGTTTCGGGCGATGTCGAGATTCGCTCCACGAGCAGCAACAAGTATTTCGTTCGCGCGGAAGAACCGCCGACGACATCCGACGAAGAGATCAACTCATTTACTTTGCCGTCCTCGATCTATTTCAACGATTCGACCGAGTCGTCATACTACGATGCCTCGGGTGACCTAATCGAAATCTTCAACGAGTTTGAATTGGGATACGAATCGAGTATGCAGGTACGTTTAGGTGCGGAGTACACGCTTGCAACTTCAATCGGCGCAATTCCGTTTCGCGGCGGAGTTCGCTTTACGCAGCTACCGTATCGTGATGTCTCTGGCATCACCCGCGACCCTTACATGCAGGTTGAAGAAGGCTTTGTCCTGGGAGACAAACTTTCGCAGACAACATTGTCATTCGGTACGGGAATCCATTGGAATCAAGTCTGGCTTGACCTCCTGGTGGAGTCAGCAAAAGTGGAGCAGACCGAACAGGGCACCACTTACTATAGCGGAGACGGGTTTACTTACACTAACACCCGCACCAAGAGCACGCCGACATTCATGATGACGTTCACTGGTTTCTTCTAAACCCTGCTACATCATAGATTACAGCGAAGGGACAAGGGAATGCACCTTGTCCCTTCGAATTTGTGTCTGGCACGGCCTTTCAGCCAAGACGATTTTTCGCGCAAAAAAGTGTTGATAAAAATCATGAATTGAATAAGTTGTTAGTCTTGTTAGTTTAGCCGATATTAGTTGAGTAATGAAGCAGGAGTCTGTTTTTAGATGACCACAAAAAAGAAAATGTCCAAGCACGAGATGAGAGAAGACCAGTTCGTGACCGGCGTCTTTAAATTTCAGGAATGGGCCGAAGAAAATCTTTCAAAACTTCTGATCGGCGGCGGTATTGTACTGGCCGTCATCCTTGTGGTCGTCTTTTTAGCTTGGCAGTCAAGCAGCGGTGAGAAGGCCGCGTTCGAGAAACTGGGCAGTGCCGAAGTTTTTGCCCGGACCGGTCAGACCCAGCTGGCGATCGCTGACTTTCAGGAAGTCATGAATAAATACTCGTCGTCGCCGGCAGCTTCCCAGGCGGCATTCAAGCTCGCCAGCCTCTATTTCCAGACGAATGACTTTGCGAATGCCGAAACAGCGTTCAAAAACTTCCACGACAAGTTTGCCCCGGATGACGTCTTTCGGCGTTCGGCCCAGCGCGGGATTGCCGCTTCTCAAGCCGGACAAGGAAAGTTCCAGGAAGCCGGAGTGGCCTTCTTGAACTCGGCAAAGATTGATACATTGGCCTCCACTTATGAAGATGATTTGCTCCAAGCTGTCGCCAGTGCGGCGAAAGCCAATGACACGAACACTGCCAAGGAGGCGTTCTCATTGCTGGAGAAACGTGGCACGACTTCAGAAAAGTACCGTAACGCCAAAATCCTTCTGATTGAGCGGGGCATCTTAGCATACGATAAGGGCGAATACAAGTAGCAGAGCAGGGGCGGCCAGATGAAACTTGCTTTCATTTGGCACATGCACCAGCCGTATTATAAAGACCTAAAATCGGGGGAATATCTGATGCCGTGGGTGCGCCTGCATGGCACCAAAGATTACCTCGATATGCTGTTACTGCTCGACGAGTTTCCGGGTATACGCCAGACTTTCAATCTTGTCCCATCATTATTGGATCAAATAGTCGACTACACCGACAACGGCGCCTCTGATCACCATCTTTACCTGTCTCGTAAACCAGTTGTCGACCTCACGGATGAAGAGCGACTGGAAATCGCCGATACTTTTTTCTCGGCGCATTTCGATACCATGATTCAGCCCTATCCACGTTACAAGGAATTGCACAAGCGATGTCACGACTCATCGCCGCGCATGCGGTTGAGCAATCTCTCTGATCAGGACTACCTCGATCTCCAGTTCTGGTCGAACGCCGTTTGGATCGATCCGATGTTTCGCCAGGAAGCATCCATCGCCGGGCTTTTCAAGAAAGGCAGAGATTTCACTGAGGACGAAAAGAACAGTCTCCTTGATTACCAATTGTCGATTCTAAAGCGCGTTATTCCCGAGTATCAAAAACACGCGCAGGATGGAAGTATCGAAGTATCTTTTTCGCCATATTATCATCCCATACTCCCATTGCTCGTCGATACCGAGATCGCGCGTATGGCTGTCCCGGGAGCCGAATTACCGCTCAAACGTTTCGTGCATCCGGAAGACGCCGATGTGCAAATTGGTCGCGCGGTGCGGCTTTACCATACGCTTTTCGGGGAAGAAAATCCTGGGATGTGGCCATCCGAGGGTTCTGTATCCGAGGCTATTTTGCCCATTCTCCAACGGCACGGGGTAAAGTGGATCGCTACTGACGAAGAAATCTACTTCGCGTCGATGAACCTTGCATTACAGGCCGGAGCGCCGGAAATCAGCCAAACGAACGGATTCCATCGGGCGTTTGCAGTCGGCGGACCGGACAATCCTATTGGACTGCTTTTTCGAGACCACAAACTGTCAGACAAAATCGGATTTGTCTATTCCGGCTGGGAGCCAATTCGCGCTGCCGACGACTTTGTTAACAGCCTCAAGCAGCTTGATAAGTTGCTAAGCGGCAGCGGCGAAGAACCAATAGTAGCGGTAATCCTTGACGGCGAGAATGCCTGGGAATACTATCGTAACGACGGGATCGATTTTTTGCGCTCACTTTATTCCCGATTAGAGAAGGAGAAGGGCATTACGACAGTATTGCCAAAGGAGCTTTTCGCGGCAAATCAACCGGTGCATACACTTCCGAGGCTGTTTGCCGGCTCCTGGATTAACCACAATTTCGCAGTTTGGATAGGACACACGGAGGACAACTCTGCTTGGGATCTCGTCAAGCAGACGCGTGATAAGCTGGTCGAGCGCCAAAGCTCAACTAATCCGCCAAATGACGAGGTACTGAACAAGGCCTGGGAGGCGATCTACATCGCCGAGGGTTCTGATTGGTGTTGGTGGTACGGAGACGATCATCACACCGACCAGTTCTCGACCTTTGATTTGCTTTTCCGCCGACACCTTACTCGCGTGTGGGAGTTAATTGGGCTTGAACCACCACTGGCGTTGATGCGACCAATACGCCGAGTACCGCGACTTTCCGGTGTCCATGAACCAACTGACTTCCTCAACCCAGTTATCGACGGCAAACAAACCAGCTTCTTTGAATGGTTTGGTGCCGGCCGGATCGAGTGCCGCAAGTTAGGTGGCGCTATGCACCGGGTCGATGCGCGTATATTCGAGATAATGTTTGGTTATAACGATCACGATGTCATTTTCCGTGTCGACTTCGAAAGGGAGCGAAATGCGGCTTCCGGTCTCGAAGAAATACATATTGAACTTAATTGCGGCATCAAGTTGCTTGCCATCATTAGTCGGCAATCCGCCAAGTTGCGCCATGTCGAAGACGTGGACAAATTCTTCGAACTAGACTCGAGTTGGGGCCAGGTTCTGGAAGTCGCAATCCCGAGAGACGAACTCAAGTTTGATGAGGATAAACATCTCTATTTCGCCGTATCACTGGTTGAAGGCCAAAAAGTTGTTGAAAGATGGCCGGAAGCCAATTATATACCTATCGAACTTCCGAAGGCCGGAGATTCCTTCTTCTGGCAGGTATGAGCAAGGAGCTCGCGATGGACGAACAGGATATCAATAATGCGGCTGGAGTCGGCGGATATGGTGGAAGTACTGAGACTGACGAAACTGCCCGCACCTATGCTAACGAAGAGGAAATGATCGAAGAAGGCAAGGCGGCAGCAGTCCTCGGGTACGTCCCGTTTCTTTGCTTCATTCCACTCATTAAAATGCGACACAATAAGTTCGCTTTTCGACATGGGAAGCAGGGTCTGTTTCTTTTGTTCATCGAGATTCTCGCAATTTTCTTCATGTTCGACATCATATCTAATCTATTCTGGGGTATATTACTCATTCTTTCCATCGGGTCGGCCGTTTTTGGAATTCTGTATGCCCTTCAGGGAAAAGAGTTTACGATCCCCTTCGTCGGCGACTCCGCTGACAAGATCAAGATTTAGCTTGTATTTAGTCCACTTTCTGCGTATAATTGTAAGTTGTTACGGATAAGGCGGGCACTTAGCCGCTAAGAAATGCGGCGTTTTGCCTGTTTTTAGTTAGCTGTACGCGGAGGGAAAGGATGCTAATCTTTAAGAAACCGTCGGAAATGGAATTCCGGCAGGTCATGCGGATGGTTGAGAAATACGACATCAGCACCCCGAACGATCTCCCATTGGACTCTTTTACGATCCTCAAGAACGACGATCGAATTCTCGGCTTTGGTGCGTTGCGCTCGCAAGAGGGCTACACCGAACTTGAAGTTGTTGGAGTCGCGGAGGAGTTCCGGGGTAAGGGCTGGGGCAAGATGATTATCAAGAAGCTCCTGGAAGTCGGTCCCGATACAATCTGGTTGGCTACTGATATGCCGAAGTACTTCGAGAAATTCAATTTCGTTCCCTCCAAGCAAGTACCTCGCGAATTGGCCCGGAAGATTAACCCAGTAGAGACCAACGGTTTTGGTATTGCACAACCTTCCAAACCAGTCACTGGACGTAACCGCGTCAAAGCCATGGTTTACATGCGAAAGAAGTGACTCGCCTCACAGAAATCCTGAGATAAAAAGCGCCCGGCAGATGCAGGGCGCTTTTTTCGTATTCTCTTAGTCGGTGGATGTGACAATAGCGCCGCTGGTTTAACAGCCGGCGCAAGGTTGAGGCCCACCCGAGAAAATGAAATTGATCATGTGTACGGCATCGGAGATATTGAACTCCCCGTCGCAATTTGTGTCGCCGACTTCGATCGGTGAGGGCGCCGGCCCGCCGCCGAAGATGTAGTTCACCAGAAGGACAACATCGGATATCGAGATATCGAGACTGGAATCAGCATCTCCTGCAACAAATCCGCATCCCGATAGCATTATGACTTTATCCGTGGCGCCACCAACGGTAACGACAACGTTTGTAAGAGTTGAATCTTGATAGCCTGGATGTTCGACGGTCAACGAATATGTACCTGGTTCGACTTCGCTCATCATGAACAGGCCACTTGCAACCGTTGTGTCTTCATGTTCATGTCCATTCAAGTAAACGATCGCTCCCGCCACCGGCAATGAATCAGAATCGATCACCATCCCGGCGATGGACCCGTGCGCATGGTCTTGATGCAGGAATGTTACGGTACCGGTCGACCAGCTGCCGGTGGTTGTTCCTCCATCGGTAATTCTGCAGTAAACATAAAGTGATGTATCTGCCGGCACATAAGCCGAATTGATAATGTAGAAGCCCTGTGCCGCGGGCGTATTCAATGACGTCGGAAGCAGCAATTCATTCCCGTTCAATACCGGTGCAGAATTAACAAATACCGAGACCCAGCATTCGTCGGCTTCCGGATCCACGTGATTCCAGCCTACCTTGTAAGTATCAAGGCCATGAATCAACGCCGTGTCGCCGACCGAAGGATCAACCACTGTGACATTCGGCGCGGAATTCGCTGGCGGGTTAATGGTCAACTTGTACAGCGGATTTACTGCGCCGTTGAATCCGTATACCCGAACGTAATACCAGCCTTCCGGCTTGCCGTTTAACGAAATGGTCTCGACGTTGGTAGACGACGTCGAAGCTCCAACCGAACTGTGATTGGCGTTATAGAGGCGCAAATCGAGGTCGCCCTGACTATTGAGCAAGTCGATTCTTACGAAATCCGCCGCGGTTCCAGTGCTGTTGCAATAGAACCGAAAGAAGTCGTCATTGTTGGCCGCATGAATACTCAAATTATCGATCACGCGTTGCGGGTCGCACGGCCCGAGATTTGGGCTATTCACCGCACCAACGAGACGGGCATCAACTTCGTCGAAATTGTCGGCTGGTTCATAAGCGTCGGCGATGAAGGGAGCAGTGTCGCCAATCACCACCAGCACCCGCGAGGAGTTGTTCGTGTCACTCCACTCTAAAATCGTCGTATCCGGATCAACCACAGCCTCTAACCAGTATACACCGTCAGGGACGTCGGTAATGTCAATGTTCTGCCCCGGCAAATCCTTGCTGTAGATGTCTGCCCAACCGACGCTCAATCCTTGGATGCTCGATGAACAAGAGTGAAATTCGCCGCTGGGATTGTGATTTGGCAGGCTAGAATCGTGAATTGCCAAATCGAGAATACAGAAACTCGTCTTGGCTCCCGAGGAAATAATCGGCCCGACCCCTGAATCGGGCAGCACTGTCCTGAGATGGAATTGACTCCAGCTCTCGACATGGATGTGATCGTGTTGTGAGTGGAATATGAATTTGCCGGCAAGACGATCAAAGAAACTTCCGTCGCTCCGAAAAATCCGCTGGCGAACATCCTGGGTGCCATCCGGATTCGCCGGCAGAACGCCGTAGAGGTAGAGTTTTCCCGCACCGACATTGGGTGTAGCCACTGACAGTTTCAAGTGTCTCCGGCCTGGCTCGACATTCACCGACGTTTCGTTGTCATAAAGTTCATCGCGCCGAACCGTGATATCCGGGAAGAGCGTATCAACAACTCCGGCGTCAAACGGAATGCCTTCTACATTGATCTCGAAACTGCCTTCCAAGGCGTGATAACCATCCACAACCAAATAGTATTCACCGGGAAATAGCGCTGCGTTGGCGATGCGCGATTGTTTGGAATTACAAAGTGGTGAATCATCATTGCAGTAAAGCGAAATCAAGTTTGCATCGAGAATCGCAATCTTCGAATCAAACCACTGTTGGTCGCATGTCACCCAGGTTGTGATCAGAGTCGTGGTATCAATAGTAAATTTATACCAATAGTCTGCTGCGTTATCGGGTCCTGACAGTTCGCAGCTGATCATGATGTCATTACAGGCTCCAACTGTTGTTCCCTGGTCGACAAATGGCAGGGCAGTGATTAACTCGGCGTTCAATTGATTCGAGCCGCCGGTGCAAGGAGGCGGCTGCGGAGCCCAAGAGATATTTAGCTGATACCCGCCGCCAGCGCCATTATAGCCGTCGACGACAACATAGTACGTTCCGGCATTGAGCGCCTGATCCTCAATTCGCGATTGCACATTCGCTGAGCAAGTCGCATCATCGTCGTTGCACGCCAGGAGTGCGAAGGCGCTGCTGAAGATTCCCAATCGCGTGTCATACGTCGAGGGAAAAGCGGATGCACAAGTCGTCCAGGCAGTCAGATTAACCGGCTCGCTGACCGTCAAGACATACCAGGCGTCAGGCGCCGTATCACTACCTCCCGATAAACATGAAGGAATAGACGCGTTGTTTCCTTTGCCGAGCGTTGTGCCATTGTCAACGTATTCGGTAGAGGAGACGACTGTGGCATTGGCTGAACCATTGCCGCCATCACGGGAAGAACCGGGGGTAGTAACCGAAGCGGCTGTCTCGGCCCTCCGAGAAGACAACTCGGCCTCGACCACATGCCAAAGATCTCCCTGGTAATTCAAGCCCAGCGACTTCAAAGAATCGATGGTCATCTGCGACTGTGTCGCCGGGAGCTTGGCCGGTGCAGCAACGGCTGAAAACTTCACTGCAGCGAAGATGAGGAAGAAGAAACACAGGCGAATACAGATCAACATCGGAACTCCTCGGAGAATCAGGCGTCTTGGATTAAAATCTGTGCTCCATGCCTGGATTAGGCACGCAGCGAAATATGTGACTTGTGGATAAATATACCTACATCGACCGCACTCGTCAATTTTAAAGATATTAGCCAATGTAAGGGAAGGGGGCGAACTGGTCCGACTTGAGGTTCATACCGTAAAGTCTTCCAAAATACTCTGCTTTTCGATCAAAAGAATTGGCACGGAATGGCACCCTTGAATGTAAGAGTACTTTAACGCGTTACGCAGTAGTTTGCATTTTATTGACAAATTATTGTTGACGCGATTTGAGTCATTTACTATAGCTTGTGCGTTGCTGGCCAAGAACAGCAATATATGGTCAACGAAGAATTTGGTCGACGATCCATGAAGTTTGTTTAGTGGGTGCCGACACTTAACACAGCAGTTCATTTTCTGAACACGGATAATGAAGCTGTTGAATGAGACCAGCATACTCGCACTTAGTACTTTTGCCTGGGTCAAGATGTTCGGGTTTTATACATCTCCAGGTGCTCTACTTCACGAATTTTGGATAGTTTAGTCCAGTGCCGCTTGGGAAAAATGCTTTTGGGCGACAGCTGGAAGTTATTGGACGATAGAGAAATAGGACTTATGGCTTCATTGGTCATCGAGTGTAACCTCATCCTCATTGCCACCAGGACCTCAATAGGCACAGCCGTTGCCTTATATGCGACTGTCGGAGAGGTAAAAAGGAATCATTGAGGTGAGGTTGTAATGTCAAGTTGCAGATTCTTTCAAATTGCTTTTGTGATATGCAGTGTGCTCCTCGTCTCGGCAGCGGCTGTAACCGCTGGCCCGGGCACCAACAGCGGCGACTTTCTCAACATACCCGTCTTTTCACGCGGAGCCGCCCTTAGCGGCGCCTTGGTGGCCAACGCAGATGGCGCCAATGCCTTGTTTTACAACCCGGCAGGCGTGGGACGTGACGGAACCGGTGAGGTCTCATTCTCGCATACTGAATTGATGCAGGATCTGCGACTCGATAACTTCAGCATGGCAATTCCGTTAAGGAACGGATCGGGAATCGGCTTCGGTCTGACATATCTTGGCTACGGCAGTATTGCCGGCTACGATGTTGCGGGCGTCGCAACTGGAGATTTGTCTGCTTATTCGTTTATGTTGAATCTAGGCTACTCCCAGAAGCTTTCAGAGTCGTTCTCGGCAGGTATCGCCGTTAAGCCGGTGTTCGAAAAGCTCGATGACCTTGAGGCAAACACTGTCACTTTCGATCTGGGCCTGATGGCCGAATTTGGTCAGTTTTCTGTCGGGGCGCAGTATGCAAATATCGGTGGTAGACTGAAATACGTCGAAGAAGAAATCAGCCTGCCGGCGACAATGCGCCTGGGAGTCTCATATCGTACTTTTGGCTCTTCATCTGTCATTTCGGTTACCGGCAACAAAGAGCAGGGCGAAGGAGTCTCGTTTGGAGCAGGCCTCGAGTATGCATACAGCTCCATGCTCGTCTTTAGAGCAGGTTACGGTGGCTCGCTGGAGCAATCCAGCACATCGTCAGATGGAATGGCACTTGGAGTCGGACTAACGCTGGATCACATCGGGATCGATTACACATACCGTCCTTCAACCACCAACGAAGGCATACATCAGATTACTGGCTGCTACCGCTTCGGTCGTTGAGCATACATGGCTAACGGCCTTCCTTCGACCTTAAACCTCTCCTAAACAGCCCAATTCACATGTTGGATATCGGATTTCACCTATCCCATGTGTGCACTGCAATGCATCTATTGTGCTACTCCTTACTGCCGAAACGACTTATGAGTACCGTTGATCAAAATACCGCGCCAAAATGTTGCTTATATATTACTTGAGCAAAACGCCGTAAAGCCCTGAAACAAAACCAGATGTGATTTCGTATTTTCGTCAATTGTCGACACCCGTGGCAACAATTTGAACTATTACCGATTGGCACCTGATTTGCTCTTAACATGCTCGAACGGCTACAGTTACTGTGCCAAGAGTAACCAAGGAGCATATTCAGAAATGCAGCACACTAAGGACAGAGCAGAGGCTGAGAAGTACCTAAAAGCGACTTCGGCAGCCAGCTACCATTCTGACATCGTTGTAAACGAACGATTCGGCTCGTCGGGGATTACGGGCGTAAGAGAAGCGCTGAATGCCGGCTTGCGCAAAGCCCGGTTGGTCGTGAGCGAATACGCTCTCTCCAACGCTTTTGTGTTGGCTTTTCTCGCCGCAGCCCACAGCAACAGCAAAGCTGATGCTTCGAAAACAGCAGTTGCGGTTAATCGGATTCAATTCTTGTTCAGCTGGGTAGTCGCTCTAATTGGATTGATTTCTCTTTTGCCGCTATTTGGTCTTGTCGCCTTGGCAATCAAACTCGATTCTGCAGGACCGGTGTTTTATAAGCAAGAACGTGTAGGTATCAACCGTCGTCGCGGTGATCGTCGCCAGCGTCCTGATGACCTGCTGATGTGCAGCCGTCGCGCTGACCGTCGCCAGAAGAACCTCTTCGGCAAGACGTTCTTTGTTTACAAGTTTCGGACGATGGTGTCCGACGCCGAGAAGCGTTGCGGACCGATCTGGGCGACCAAGAACGATCCACGCATAACACGCCTGGGCAGATTCTTGCGCAAGACTCGAATTGACGAGTTCCCGCAGCTAATCAACGTTCTTAAAGGCGAAATGTCAGTAGTCGGCCCGCGTCCTGAGCGTCCGTTCTTCATTGAGAAGCTCTCAACCGAAGTGCCGAATTACACTCGTCGCCTGGAAGTCCTTCCCGGAATTACCGGTTTGGCGCAGGTCGAAGGTGGCTACGATGTGACCATCGACGACGTGAAGAAGAAAGTATCGCACGATCTGGAATATATTCGCATCTCGAGTGTCACCAGCGACGTCAAAATCATGTTCAAGACTGTCGGTGTCATGCTCGGCGCCCGCGGAATGTAGACCAATTTTCCCGACAAATTTTCAGAAAGACTCTCCGCAAGGTTTTTAACCAAAAAACCTTGCGGACCGAATAAGAACTTCGTTATTTTGCCGATATGGACATTATGAAACTAATTACGGCAAAACGGGTTGCGCTATGTGTTGGCATGATGCTGACTCTCGCCGGCGCCACCCACGCACAGAACGCACAGGATGCGACTGTAACAGTGACTTCCAATCCCTCTGGGGCTACCGTGATGTTGTCTGGAGACATGACAGTGGCGGGCGTGACACCGGCAACGTTTACCCAACGTTTGGCAGGATACTTTAAGATTACTGCCTATCGCGATGGCTACGAAACCTACAACTCCAGCGTGCTGCTTTCAGGTCGTGAAGCGACAACTATTGATGTCAAGCTGAAGCCCAAGACTCGCGTCAAAGCAGCGTTGCGTTCCATTGTTATTCCCGGCTGGGGCCAGCGCTACTATGGTGCCAAGACCAAAAGTAATGTGATGTTCATCGGGGCTTTAGTGGGCGGCGCCACTGCGGGAATAATGCACCTTCGCTTTGACAATAAGCGCGATGACTATCTCAACTTTCTGAAGCGTTATGAAGATGAGCGATCGGTTCCGGCGAAGTTTCTGATGCTTGCGGAACTTTATGACCGCCAACAAGACGCCTACGATGCCGAACAACAACGCAACATTGTTGGCGCCATTGCTGCCGGAATCTGGGTCTACAGCGTTGTCGACGCGATGCTGTTCTTCCCGGACTATGGAATTTCAATATCGGGCGCAAACTTGAGCTTCGCACCAGAATATGATGGCGAGTCGGTCAAGCTGATGGGGAGGTTGAAATTCTAATGAAGAGAATTCTCACAACACTCGTATTGGGGACGTTGTTTGCAGTAACCGCGTTCGTCGGCGGATGTACCGACCAAATCGCAGAGCCCGTCCGAACCAATGAGGTGGCCGGGGCGCCCGAAGTGCCGCGGAATCTCGCAACAACCGTCGGAGACGGAACTGTGATTCTCTCTTGGGAGGTCAGTGCTCCGGCGAGAATTTCACGGTACCTGATTTATCGCGGTGATACGACTTTTGCCGCACCAGAATTGATCGATTCGACGACGTCGTTAAGCTACACGGATACCGGACTGAGAAATACATTGCGGTACATTTACCAGGTGACCGCCATTGGCACAAATGGCATGGAAAGCGATTTCTCTCGTGCCGTTTCTGCGACTCCCAATATCTACACGGTCTCGATCAGTGACAACTCTCGCTTCACGGATTCGCGTCAGGTGACAGTCTCTTTCGCGGCGCCGGCAGGGACACGACTCGTTCTGTTGGCGAATGACGAACAATTCAGCGGCGCCCAGTGGAGTAATTTCTCGGCATCACGCAGCTGGGAACTGACATCCGGTGACGGTGTCAAAACTGTCTACGCCCGGTTCCGCGACGCCGAAGGCAACGAGGTTGCTGAAACCGCGAGCGACGAGATCATTCTGGACACGCGAGCCGAGATCATTTCGATGACTGAAGACTCGCAGGGCGAGACACTTTCGGCCGGTGATGTCATTGAATTCTCGATGAATACCGGCGAGGCAGAGGGCACGGCCAGTGTCGAGATCAACAACGTCGCAACCGTAACACTTCTGGAGAGTGGTGACGGCGTCTATAGCGGAACCTACACCATCCCCGGTGGTATCGACGTCGTCGACGCTACAGTTACCGGCAACTTCACCGACGCCGCCGGGAATCGAGCGAGCGAGTTGACTTTAACTTCCTTTGTCAATATCGCGAACCCGCCCGAAGCCGCTCAATTGTCAGCTTTTGTGGTGTCCGAAGAGTCGATTGAATTATCATGGACGCGCTCCAGTGCTCCAGATTTCCAGGGCTATCAAGTTTTCCGCTCCGAGACAGCAGCGGTAAACACTTCGTCACTGCTGATTCGCTCGGAAACCAGCGCTGCCAATACGACGTTCCGTGACAGTGATCTCGAGCCTGGCAAAGACTATTACTACATTGTGTACACAATTGACAGAACAGGATTGCGCACTGCGAGCAATACCGTCAAATCAACGACAAAGATCAATGAGGTGCCTTCAGCGGTCGTCCTGTTCAAATCTGATGACGATTCAACCAGCGTCAGAATCGGCTGGACGTTGAATTCTGATTCAGATTTTGCATCGTACCACGTCTATCGCTCGGTTACCACGCCGGTCCAAACTACCGGGGCCACCAACCTGATCGGGGTTGTCACCGGACAGTCGACGAACAGCTTCACGGACGAGAACATCACTGTCGGCCAGCAGTTCTACTATGTAGTTGTTGTGTTCGACAAATACGGCGCCCGGTCGGCCAACTCCAATGAGGTGAGAGGACCTAATCCGTAATCCTGTGGGTGTGCTGGACAGACTGAATTTCATAATTGCGTTATACGGTCGGCTGATCGTTGGTCTCTTTAATGTCCGGCTTTGGCCGCCGTTTTTTATTTTTTTCCTCGTCATGTTGCTGCAGATAATCCTCTTGAGCAACATCTATTCGCCGTTACTGTCTGGTTGGCTGATTCCGATTGTCCAATGGATCGGTGATGAATCGATCATCCATTATCCCCAGCATATTGCCTACATTCCGTCGGTCTTCGAAAAGATGAACCTCTTGTTCTCTTGGCTGATTGACTCGCTGCTGAGCGCAACAGCCGTACTGATGTTTGCAGCTTACTTCAACCGGGAGAAGGTGCGTTTCTTTGATTCGCTTAAAATTGCGGCCGGATACTATCCAAGACTGCTTCTCATCTGGCTCATAGTCTTTGTCCCAATCTTGCTGTTGTTCTGGGGATTGCCAAGCCTGTTTGAGCAGTTCGTCGTGGGCGCTCCGCGACGGAAGATGGCGTTGATGCTGGGCATGCAGGGATTGCAGACCGTAGTAACGGCTCTGTTTGTTTACGTTGTCCCTTATCTGCTTCTGCGCAAGGCTGCTTTCGGGCAAGCCTTTGTGCGCAATTTCTCGTTATTCTTTCGAAGTTTCTTCACCACGGTTATTCTGGTTGGGATTCCGCAGTTCCTCCTGCTACCCCTCGTCTATGCACTCCAGAATACGGGTGATATCGTCAACAAATTCAATCCCAATGTTGTCATTTGGATGACTGTTGGGCTGGCCATAGCCCTGACTCTCTCGAATTATTTCACCACCGGTGCCATAGTACGATTCTTCCGCGAAGCCGCTGAAGACTGATGTTTACCATATACGACCTGGCTGAAATCGGGGCGTGTTTTGCAGCCTTTTTCTCAATGCTCTTTGTGCTGGTGCGCAAGCCGGGACACTTATCTGCGCATTTCTTCGTCGGTGCAGCAGTCAGCACCGGGCTGATGTGGGGAGTGTATTCGGCGCTCATTCCGCGCGTAGAAGTTCTTAATCATTTACAGCACGGCCTGCTTGTCAGTACTCTCTCCTGTGCAACCGGATTCTGGCTGCTTTTTCTGCTCGTCTTTGCCAGGGAACCTGCAACTAATCTCATCCGTCGTCGCTCTCTGACGGTACTTGCAACTCTGGGACTGTTAAGTCTAGCGTCAATTGGGTCGTTCGTTGGCGATTACTTTACAGTGGTCAATGACGCCGTCGACGGACGATTCATCGAAATCACTGCGGTAGGACGTTACTATCTGACCCTACTGATCGTCGCCAACGCGTTTGGACTTCTCCAACTCGAGAGTACCTTTCGAGCCTCGCAGGGAAGTCTCCGGCGTACACTGGTGCTGCCGATTTTAACAACTGCGTTACTACTTGCCGTCAACATCGTCTCCGGCATGATGGGTTTGCTGATCGCGCGTATTGAGTTCATGAGCATCCAGATATCAGCGTTCTTGATGATTGCGGTTTTCATTCTCATTGCGCGATTCGTTGTGTACAATGAGCGGCAGGGGCAGGGCGTCGTGGTCTCGCGCGAAGCCGTGTATTCCTCGGTTACCTTAGTATTGATCGGTGGATATTTCATCTTCATCGGCGCCGCCGTCAAGTTACTTGTCTCTCTGGGCGGCAGTCCACAGATCTTCCTGTCAGTTCTAGCGGCGTTCGTGGTGATTATTTTCTTTTTTGCATTGGTGATGTCCGGCTCGATCCGCAAGCGCTGGCGAAACATCGTCGATCGCTCACTTTATTCTGGCAAGGTCGAGCTGTTAACTGAGATCACCGGGTTTGCCGAAGAGGTCACAGCGGCCACGGACCGGAGAGAGATGTTCGCAGCCATCGCACATGTGCTGGAACACCGCTGCCAGATGCGCGAAATCGTGATCTATCTAAAAGGTGACCGGCTCGGTGAAGTTGTGAAGCGGTATCCCCAGACGGTGATTGAGACTGAGCATTCTGTGGAGCTGGAGCAGTGGCTCTTTCGAATCGGGAGGATGGCAGCAGCGTCGCAATTTCTTTCACTTGGACTGAAGCTCGATGAAGACGAGCGGATCTTCGTCGAGTCGTTGGGAAATTGCGAGTTGATTCCACTGGTCGCTCGCAAGGAGTTCGTTGGCTTCATCGCCTGCCGGACCGATAATCCGCTTGCGGACGATGTACGCTTCCTCATCGACTCGATCTCCCATCAACTTGCGCTTTCACTCCTCTCCGCCAAACAATCTGAAGCATTGCTGGAGACACGGGAGCTTGCATCGTTCACAAAAATCTCCTCCTTTGTTATCCACGATGTTAAGAATCTCATTTCCATGTTATCGATGATTATGCAAAACGCCGAACGCAAATTCGATGACCCGCGCTTTCAGCAACTGACAACAGAGACGCTTCGTGGCGCCCAGGAGCGGATGAAACGCTTGATCAATCGACTCTCGTCTCCAAGTGATCACCTCGATTTTGTTCTGACTAATTGCGATTTGCCTAAACTTTTGCTAAGTTTGTCGGAGGAGATGAAGTTAACAAACCAACATAAAATCAACGTCGTGTATGAGATTGACAGTTTGCCAATCGTCCGAGGAAATGAAGAGAAACTACGCAGCGTGATCTCAAATCTGATAATAAACGCTATCGAAGCGATGCCCAATGGCGGTGATCTTCGTTTCAGAGCAGAGGAAAGTCTCGACACGGCAACACTGATAGTGCAGGACAGCGGCGTAGGTATGACTGCCGAGTTCATGCGGGACAGGTTGTTTCGACCCTTCCAGACCAGCAAGCCGAGCGGCCTCGGCATCGGGTTATTCCAGTCGCGCGAGTTGGTCGAACAGATGGGCGGCACCTTAACTGTCACTTCGGCACTCGGGCAGGGGAGCAGTTTCAAATTGAAACTGAAGCGAGCATGAGTCTAAAGCACAAGAAGATTCTGATCGTTGACGACGAAGACGGAATCCGCTCGCAACTTAGTTTTGCGCTCGAGGACCAATATGAGGTCGTAACCGCTGCCACGGCCAGTGAGGCCCTGCAACTGACGCGTGAACGGCAGCCGGATATTATCCTGCTCGACATATCGCTGTCGCCGTACAGCGGCAGCCAGGAAGGTCTGCAAATACTCCCGGACTTGCTCGAACTCGACCCGCAGTTGAAAGTCATCATGGTCACCGGCAACGGCGAACGGGCTAACGCTCTAACGGCAGTCAAAAGCGGCGCATTTGACTTCTATGTCAAGCCGATCGAGTTTGGCGAACTTAGTGTCGTGATTAAAAGGGCGGTGTACCTGCAAGAACTGGAGCGGGAGAATGCGAGATTGAGCGAATCGCTTCATAATCTCAAGGGCTTTAGTAATATTATTGGTACATCAGCCCGAATGCAGAAAGTGTTCAAAGTTGTTGCCACGGTAGCGCCGACATCATACACGGTACTCGTTACGGGCGATTCCGGAACCGGCAAAGAACTAATCGCCAAGGCAATTCACGAGCGATCCGATCGGCGTGATAAGCCGTTTATCACGATTAACTGCGGCGCGATTCCGGAGACACTTCTGGAGTCGGAGCTATTTGGACATGAGCGCGGCTCGTTTACTGACGCCGTCGCTCAGAAAATCGGGAAGTTTGAAACGGCCAATCACGGTACGCTGTTTCTCGACGAAATCGGCGAATTGTCTTTGGCTCTGCAAGTCAAGCTGCTGAGGTTCCTTCAGGACCAGACTATCGAGCGGATTGGCGGCAAGAACACGATCCAAGTCGACGTACGGGTAATTGCGGCAACCAATCGATCTCTGGAAGAGGAGGTTGTCAGCAAGCGGTTTCGTGAAGACCTCTATTACCGACTTTCGGTAATCAATATTGAGCTTCCGCCCCTGCGCGACCGTGAAAACGACATACTCCTGATTGCTGAGCACCTGCTCAAGACGTATGGTAACGAGAACAAAAAAGCTAATCTTACTTTTACCAATTCTGCACTGCAGGCCCTCTGCAGCTATGAATGGCCCGGCAATATTCGCGAGCTGGAGAACCGTATAAAGCGAGCAGTGATTCTTTCCGGAACAAACCGCATTGGCGCTGTCGACCTCGGTTTTGCCGCCGCGCCTGACACCGAAGCTCGCTCCCTTCAAGAAGTTCGCGAAGAGGCCGAAACCGCGCACATTCGCGCGGCTCTGCAACGAAACAACTGGAACGTTACCAAAGCTGCGCGCGACCTCGGCACCAGCCGCACAACCCTTTACGATCTCATCGAGAAATACAAAATTACCCGCGACAAGCACTAAAAGCGGGTAAATGTTAAGCCTCTCTCCGCCGATTATATGAGAAGAGGAGTAACATGAAGAGCATATTGCTCATTGATGACGATTTAAGCTTAACTGAATCCCTGACCGGCTTTTTCGACCCCAAGGAATTTCGGGTCGATACCATGGCCGATGCACCCGGCAGCGTGGAGTTTATCCGCTCGAACACGCCGGACGTAGTATTACTCGACGTCAACCTGCCGTCGCAGTCAGGGCTCGACTTGCTGAAGCAGATTCGCCAAATTGAGGACGCTCCGCCGGTCATCGTTATTTCGGGCTATGTCTCCACAGACTCCGCAATCCAAGCCATGAAGGAGGGCGCTTACGAATACGTGACCAAGCCGTTCCAGATGGAACGCCTGATGTCGACGATTCACAACGCTACCAGGGAGCCAAACGGAGTCGCAAAAACGATTCGTGAAGGCCACGCCCCGATGCCAAACGATCACAAATCCGATCTGGATCCGAATCGCGAAATCATCGGAGTATCAGACGAGATCGTGGAAATTGCAAAGATGATTGGTCAGGTCGCTAAATCAGATGCGGCCGTTCTCATTTTTGGTGAATCCGGTACCGGAAAGGAACTGGTGGCGCGGGCCATACACCGCAATTCCAACCGTGCCAAGAATGTTTTCCTTTCGGTAAATTGTGCCGCACTGACTGAGACCCTTCTGGAATCAGAATTGTTCGGGCATGAAAAAGGCGCATTCACCAACGCCTATACCCGGAAGATGGGTAAATTTGAGCTCGCCAACGGTGGCACTATCTTCCTCGACGAAATTGCCGACACCTCTCTTGCGACGCAAAGCAAGTTGCTGCGCATTTTGCAGGAACAGGAATTTGAGCGGGTAGGAGGGGAGGAGACCCTACGCGTGAACGTCCGTGTTCTGGCTGCAACAAACAAGAGCCTTGTATCGTGCATCAAGGAAGGGAAGTTCCGCGTCGATTTATTCTATCGTTTGAAAGTGGTCTCATTGTATTTGCCGCCGCTGCGCGAACGTTCTGATGATATCGCACTGCTGGCGAACCACTTCCTGAAGATCTATAACGCTGCCTGCGGCAAGAATATTGAGGGCGTCACCACGGAAGCCATGAAGATACTCTCCAAGTACTCCTGGCCCGGAAATGTGCGCGAACTTGAGAATACAATTCATACTGCGGTTGTCATGAGCAAGAACCGCTGGCTTGAGCCGGCAGACCTTCCCATCACCAAGGACCGCCGCGATCTAATGAAGATCGACTTCGATGCACTCAAAGACAACTACTACCAGATGTTCCGTCGCGTTATTGAACCGATCTACGGCAAGATCTTCTCGAACTCCAACGGTCAGATTTATGCCCACATTCAGGAAGCCGTTGAAAAAGCGCTCATCGAGTTCACTCTCCAGCACCTCCACAATAATCAAGTCAAGGCTGCCGAAGCTCTCGGCATCTCACGCAATACCCTCCGCGATCGCATCGATCGCTACGGCATCAAGTCGTAACTCAAGTTCTCGACCTTTAGTCTGCACACTTCAGAATCTTCTCGTCAGCGGTAATAATTATGCTCTTGGACGACTTCTCTGGTTTCTCGCTCCAATAGATCAGTGCAAAATAAAACCGGGGCGCTTGATGCACCCCGGCAAGGACGGAAGAATGACGGGTAAAGCTAGTTCTCGACCAAGGTCGGCGCAGTGATCTCACGCCATGAAGTCTTCATCACGATCGAGATCAACGGCGTTCCCGGAGGAAGCTTGTTGGGATCAAGGAAATCAGTATCGAACGTCCACGCACGATTCGGCGGGCTATAGTAGCTGCCGCCCCACGTACCAGTCGCCTTCAAAGAGCGCCACAGATCAACCGCCGAGCCTTTCCACGTGAATGTCTTACCGCTCCAATTCTCAAGGAATCTGGGCAGATTCTCGAAACCACCGGAGTAGGTGGTACCACCGGTTCCGGAAGCTTTATTACCTGTCATATACGCGGCATTGACTGTGGTGCTTGCTGCAGTGCGCGTAGCGCTCCAGCTGTTGCCATCGGTCCAACTTGTAGAAAGAATCGTCAAAGCGTCGGCCATAATCGATGCCGGCTTCTTGTTTACGGAATTGTAATTACCCAAAGTGTAAACTGGATTCTCCGAAGCGACGGTTAGCCCTTCCTTCAACTCCGAACCATTCTTCAGCCGAGTTGCAACAAGGCTGCCAGATATTTCATTTGCAGCATAGATAATTCCGCCGTCCGGCCAATAGGTCGACGTGTTCAATTTGGAAATATCAATGTCGTAGGACTTGATGTCCTTGTTCTCGCGACCGTCGCGGAATATTGACTGGGTCAAAATACCGGCGGCCGTGAAATCAGCCGTTACGTTCTGCCAGCTGGAATCGGGTCGACGCCATAATACCTGACCGTCGAGAATCTTCAACCCAGCTTTGTGTTCATAGCTGTCTGCGTTGTCAGTACCGGCACGGCCGATCATATCCATCGGTTCGCCCGAAGCCACCACAGGAAGCTTCAATTCGGTCATGCCGTGATTCTTGTCCTCGACACGGCCATCCCAGCGATCGATCGATTTGTTCACCCAGTCCCCGTCTCGCGAATCGAGCCAGGTATTGTCGGCGTTCTTCATGTTGCGGTAGGTACCGGTGCCGTCTTTAATCTCAACAGTACCGCTGCCGGTTGACATTCCGGACTGAGGATGACGACCGTGAAGGATGTTGCCGGCCGCAGTCGTGTAGGAGTCGATTTTTAGAGAGTTGTCTGATTGAAGGTACATGTCTGAATTCGAGTGTACACGACCGCCCAGAGTCATCGCCGGACCGGGTGCGATTTCCAGCTCATTCTCATAGAATACCGCGAACTGGTATACTGGAACGACTGAAGCGTCTACAGTCATTTGCAGCGATGTCGCCGCGTGGACACCCGGAGCTACTGCCGTAGCCGTAATGACATACTCATCCGAAAGGGCATATAGGCCACGATAGGCGCCCTGGGTAAGCGTCTTGGAAACCGTTACACCAGGCTTGGTGATCTCGTAGGTCACCGCAAACTTGCCGATTTGAATCGAATCATCCGGCAATGTTGACGGCGGCCGTCCGAACTTGTTGTAGTAATTCGTGATATAGGCGCTGCCTTTTTCAAGGCCCGCCTCGGCTGCATAGAGTGCGCCCTGCGAGTTCAAGGTATACCCAGCGATATCTACTTCGTTCGTCGACGTCATGATCGCATTCAAGCCAAGAAGCGATAACATCAACAGCAGCGAAAGAAATATCAGGGTTGTAAACCCAGATTCGCGCGATAGTGTTTTGAACATGGTACCTCGCTTGTTACATCGATAGATTTCTAATCATTGCACTGGATCGCAGAGTGTCATATCGGAAATCGTTCAGGAATTGATCGTTTCTATCCGACCGCGCAACCACCGATACCCGTACCTCGCGGACATAGCGATCAACTAGTACTGAATCCTCGACAGCCCCATTGGCAAGCACATATTGGAACTGCAGATCCGTGATATTATCGGCGTAGATTACCGGATTGGCGCCGTTCTTGATCATCATCAAGTTCGAATGAAGTGTGTCACTTGCATCCACGTAGTACTTGTAAAAATCAAGGAGAAAGACCCGTGCACCCTGCGAATAGGCTTTCGTCAGATTGGCAAAATTATGATGGATGATTCCTGTTCCGGGATCGCTGCCAGTTATGAAGAAAAACTCGCCGGAGTCCTTTACCGGATCGTAAATGTACGCCCACTTATCACTGCCGAGACACGCAATGTCGGCATCCTCGCAGCGAATTTCGGACGAGGGCAGGGTCATGTTTGCACTTAGCGAAGCAGTACAAAGCGGCTCGGCCATGAAAACAACTGCAATCGTATCAGGATTCGAATCCCATGCATATAGCGCGTTGATGCCCGGCTCCAGTTTGTAACCAGTCTGACGTATCTTACCGACAAGCTCATCCACCGTAGCGCGCCCATTTTGTTGCATGTCGGTCACCCCGGCCTGTATCAGATGGCTCTCATTCTGATTAATGAACAACTGCATTCCGGCGGCAATCGCAATCGATGCGATTATCGAGGCAATGAGGACCTCGACGATAGTGAAACCCCGCGAATGTCGCGCCCGGTTAAAGTATTTCCTTAGCTTTGCCATGTTATTCACCTACCTGTATATAGGTTATGGTAGTGCAAACACGCTCAACGGCTTTTTCGTCTGAATAACCCACAACCACGGTGAGCCGCTTTAAGTATGCGTCGACGTCCGCTACTTCCCAGGTGCGACTCATGCTGCCGCGAACATCGGAGCCGCTCGCCATATCCTCGTCAGGCAGCCTCCGAAATTCTTCAATCTTCTCCCGTGTCGCCTGGACCACTTGTGTGGTCTTGTCCGACCAGACGTTGCCGCGTATCGCGACCACCATCATTGAACTGAGAAGCAACAACCCCAGTGTGAAGATCACCAGTCCCATCATTACTTCCAGTAGGGTAAACCCGTCTTGCGATCGTATCTTCATTTTCAACCTCATAGTTTTCATCGTCCGCATTCAGTACTGCAAATCTCGCGCCGGAAAGATGCTCTTGCTGACACTCAAACTAACCCGTTGATAGATTGCACGATAACAGGTACACTTTCGAGAATCTGGTGATTCGGAAGTATCGCAAAATGCCAATTGTATGGGAGGGGAACAATAGCGTGTGGGCTGCTGAATTGATATTCCACCGCAGGCTGTTGGTGCTTCTTGGATCGCCACAACGTCCGATAATATATATTATATAAATATGCGCATCCGCCAAGACATCACCATATCAGCAAACTAACCCACCTTCCCTCGCCTTGCTACTTAACTACAATACTCAGGAGCTTACCTTTAACATAAATGACTTTCACTATCGACTTGCCTTCAAGGTTCTTCTGTACCTTTTCGCGAGACATCGCCAAGTTCGTTACAGTCTCCTCGCTGGCATTCCGCTCAATTTCGACTTCGTCCCTGACTTTTCCATTGATCTGTACCGCGACGACCACTGTGTCAAAGGAGATTGCCGTCGGATCGAACTTCGGCCAACTCGATTTTAGAATAGACTCCTTATGCCCGAACATCTCCCAGGCTTCTTCAGCGAAATGCGGCGCCAATGGCGCGATCACGTGAACAATTTTGCTAGTGACATACTTGTCAAATGTGGTGTTTGAGCCTCCTGTCGGCGCAAACACTCCGAAAAATTCCATAATTGCGGCAATGCTCGTGTTAAACTGCAGTTGATCAAGGTCTTCCGAGACTTTCTTGATGGTTTGATTTAACCGAGTATAAACTTCCTTTTCTTTTGGCTCGAGCTTGGCAACTTCGTAGAACTTTCCGAGATCGATTTGACCAGGATGGGCACTAGCTACCTGTTCGACTATTCGGTAGAACTTGTTCAGGAACCGTTCGACCCCGGTAATTCCTTCGTTGGACCACGGAATCTCCCGGTCTGCAGGTGCGGCAAAATACATCGCCAGCCGTGAAATATCGACTCCCCGCTCCTTCATTACATCGATTGGACTGACCACATTACCCAGCGACTTGGACATCACGCGGCCTTCGGCGTCGCTTACCATGCCATGATTGAACATGCGAACCGCCGGCTCGTCATGCCTTGACATGCCAATATCATGGAGAAACTTGGTAAAGAAGCGAAAGTAGATGAGATGCCCGGTTGCGTGCGTGATTCCGCCGATGTAAAGGTCGAT
>CAZQBX010000019.1:28112-55327 GCA_964592145.1 uncultured Ignavibacteria bacterium | reverse complement strand
CCGGCGATGAGGTCGACCGTAACGATGTCCTGCGTAAGCTGATCGAAATCCAGTATACCCGCAACGACATCGACTTCTCGCGCGGACACTTTCGCGTGCGCGGCGACACGATCGAGATCTTCCCTGCCTACGAGGTCAACGGTGTCCGCATCGAAATGTGGGGCGACACCATCGAACGCATCCGCACTTTCGATCCGGTTTCGGGAGAGATCAAAGCCGAAATCAATCGCATTGCCATCTATCCCGCCCGCCATTTCGTCAGCGCTTCCGACACAGTCAAGCGCGCCATTGTCGGCATCGAGGCCGAACTGCGCGAGCGTTTAGCGTTCATGCGCGAGCAGGGCAAATTGCTTGAAGCCCAGCGTCTCGAATCGCGCACACTCTACGATCTGGAAATGCTGCGCGAAATCGGCTACTGCTCGGGAATCGAAAACTACTCGCGTTACTTCTCAGGCCGCGCTCCCGGCGAACGGCCCTATACGTTGATTGATTTCTTCCCGGAGGATTTCCTGCTCATTGTCGATGAGTCGCATCAATCGATTCCGCAGGTTAAGGCAATGTATGCCGGCGACCGCTCGCGCAAAGAGGTCCTTGTCGAACACGGCTTCCGTCTCCCATCCGCGCTGGACAACCGCCCGCTGATCTACGATGAATTCGTGACCATGATTCCGCAGACAATCTATGTCTCGGCCACGCCCACCGATCTGGAGCTGGCCAACTCCGGCGGTGTCATTGTCGAGCAGATCATCCGACCTACCGGACTGGTCGACCCGACAATTACCATTCGTCCGGTCGAAGGCCAGATCGACAATTTGATCAAAGAGATTCGCACTCGCGTCGAAAAGCGTGAACGCATTCTGGTGACCACCTTGACCAAGCGTATGGCCGAAGATCTGTCCGATTATCTTGCCCGCCTGAATGTCCGGGTGCGCTATCTGCATTCCGAGATCGACGCCATCGAACGTACCGAGATTCTGCGCGATCTGCGTCTGGCCGAGTTCGATGTGCTGGTGGGAATCAACCTCCTCCGTGAGGGACTCGATCTCCCCGAAGTCTCCCTTGTCGCCATTCTCGATGCCGATAAAGAGGGCTTCCTCCGCTCGGCGCGTTCGCTGATGCAGACGGCCGGCCGTGCCGCGCGCAACGTCGAGGGCGAGGTCATCCTCTATGCCGACAAGATGACTGACTCGATGAAGGCGATGATCGGCGAGACCAACCGGCGCCGCAAAAAGCAGCTGCAGTACAACGAAGACAACGGCATCACGCCCGAAACGATCTTCAAGACACGCGAGGAAATCCTGCAGGCAACCAGCTTCGCTGACAGCAAGGCTGTCGAAGCCGAAGTTGCCAATCTGCCTGATTTCTGGGAAGAAATGCCGGTGCAGGACAAGATTTCCTTCTTAAGCCAGCAGATGGAGCACGCCGCCGCCGAACTGGAGTTCGAGCGTGCCGCCGATTTGCGCGATCAAATCATGCAGTTAAAGGATGTTACCAAGAAAAAGGCGCGTCGCTAGTCGATTAAACACCCCGGCGACTGGTGCGTTGATTATAGTGAGAGTGTGGAGGACCAGAAATGAAGCTTCGACCGTATTTATATTCCCTGTTGTTGCTGCCGCTTGTCGTCGTCGCGGTATTTTCCTGCAGCGAAGACCGCGCCACTGACATCGACCTCACAAACCTCAAGCAGATTACCGATCTCGTGAAGATAGACGTGGTCGGTCGTACGGCTTTTCCGCGCGTCTGGATCGACACCGTTAGTCGGTTGGAACAGTATTCCAAACCGACTGGCGCTATGTCACCGATCAACCCCCTCGATTATTGGGTCGAGACTGTCGCCTACGGCTGTACGGTGACCATTGTTGACTCCTGTGCGCCGGATGAATTCAACGAGGCCGATTCCTGCGCCGAAATCGAGCTTGAGACCGGCGCGCGCGCCAAAACCTATATTGTGAACATTCTCGACACACTTGTCTGCGACTATAACATCGTCGAGCGTTCTGATTCATCTATCACGGTCAAGACGATCAAGTACAAAGAAGTCCAAACCGCTCTTGCCGCCAAGCTGGAGAAAAACGAAACGAAGTACGGCGGCTGGCGTATTTTCGCAATCGGCAGGCAACGCCACGGCTTTGGCTATAGTCTGGGCAGTTTTCCGGCCATCGATTCGATAGTATTGGAGTCGCGAGCGCGCGAGGAAATCCGCGTCGTTCATTATCCCAACCAGCGTATCCGCTACACTGCGATGTCCAACCTCCCTTCGTTCTATGCCGGTGAAGCTTTGCGCGTCACGGCGTATACGCGTGCACGTTTCAGCAATCCGCCGATTGAAGATGCTTACATTCATTACTCCGGCAATGGAACGATGTATCACGAATGGATGGGCGGCGATATCAGCGCTGATCCGGACCGGCAGATATTCGAATGGGACATATACGAAAGCTCCGGACAGACGATCGGCAACTACAGCCAGATAGCAGTGGAACTTCTGCAGGGGACTTCCCTGCGCGATACAGGCGCCAACCAGTTCGCCAATATGATCTGGGCGTTTACCTATCGGATGGAGTAACGGCAACTTGCTGATTTCGAAAATACTCGGATAAGTTCTTGGTTACCTCTGCGTTTCGCCCTATATTATCAGCGTACTTCACGTATTGATTGAAGTATACCAAAACATTAGGCCGTGCCGTAAGAAGGCGTCCGCACCCGAAACAGGAGACTCTCAATGAAGCATTTGAATGTCGCGTTAATAATCTTGCTTATAGCCTCAATTGTAGCTTGCAGCAAATCATCGAAAGTCCCTGCACAAGAGACCCCGGCGACCAGTTCAAGCACGACTCAGACTACTCCGTCGACAACGAAGCTATCACAAAGCACCAACAGCCCGACGACAAATCCGAATACCGCGACATCGTTAAAGGGTGCAGAGTCGACCACACTCGCAGGCGCAAACCCGCCTCACGGGCAGCCGAATCATCGCTGTGATATTGCCGTAGGTGCTCCGCTAAATTCGCCGGCGGGAACAGGATTGCAGCAATCAAACAGCATGCAGCCGACAACTCAACAGCCAAATGTCAGTGTGCTGCCTGCTCCGAATGCGACGACTCCGGTTACGACGGCCGCGACTGCTCCGGGCATGAATCCGCCCCACGGACAACCCGGACACCGCTGCGATATCAGGGTAGGAGCTCCGCTTCCTGCAGCGCCGGCAACGACGAAGTAGATTCAACGGCGGCAATAGCACCGCAGAGCATTACTAGATTTTCGAGCAGGGCACTTGCGAGCAGTCTCGGCAGACCACTGGTAGCTATGACCTGATAGTGTCGAGCTTTTTCGGGCAATTCCCTACGCGATACCTGCGCAATGCAGTTGGCCAACATGATCTGAACATCGACGAACTTGATGGCATTGTCTTACTCGGGGCTCGGTGCCCTCGGGGTCTTACCGACATATTTCATCGCTATTTCTGGCTACAATTACTACTTGACAATAAATTAGCAATTCATATATTCGGATAAGCGGATGGATCTGAGTTAATTCACTGTGATACTGACCCAATTTCTGTTTGAAATTCAGATAGGAATTCGCGTGAGGACGATGAATGGTAACGCCAGCACTTGAAACCATCACGACATGCAGGTTTGTGACGAGCAGAAGTAATGTTGATGCCACTGTGATTTTCAAAGCACTCGCCGAACAGACTCGCGTCCGCATCGCCATGTTGCTAGTCGGGCAGGAGCTGTGTGTCTGCGACCTTACGGAAATACTAAAACTGCCCCAATCAACGATTTCGCGGCACATGACGCAACTTCGGCAGTCGGGTTTGGTTATTGACCGTCGCGCCGGGACGTGGATTCACTATCGCCTCGCCGATGACCGGGTTGCCAGAGAGATCAGTCGATTCCTCGACAGTTCATACAGTAAGATGCAGCCATACAAACGCGACCGTGAACGCCTGGCCGCGCACGTTGTGAAAAGTGGCTGCACCCGACCAAGATAAAAAGGAACTCCTGCTGATCATGATCCACGACCTCGTGAGATCGTAGCAGAATGTTCATTGAAGGATTTGTTGTCTCTGTAATATCGATATAAGGCTCTTCATGACTACGATCAAATCAATTCAGAAATAACTGTCATATTCGGAGGATTCAATGAAAAGAACACTTAAGATAGCCGCGCTCCTTCTGGCACTCACAGCGGCGACCGCCGTAGCCAGCACCCAACAAGATCTCGATGCTGCTGTCAAGGACGGCAAGTCGGCATTTATTCTTGTTTTCGATCAGTCAGCACAAGAAATGAATCATGCGCGCAATCTGATTGAGAGTGCCGTGAGTCGAGTACCTCAATCTGCGAAACTCTTGTGCGACCGCAGTGACCCAGCCAATGCTGAATTCGTGGCGAAGATGCGCTTAACCGGAGCACCGGTCCCGCTGATACTCGTCTGTTCCGCGAGCGGGATTGTGACGGGTGGTATTCCGACACAGCAGGCAACGATCGAGCAATTGGTCAAGATGATGCCGTCGCCAAAAAAGTCCGAGATTGTCAAAGCCTTGTCAGAGGGTAATGCGGTGTTCATCACCGCCAGTCGCAAAGGCATGCCTTCGGAGGCGTCCGTCAACAGCGTATGTGCTGCTGCCTGTCAACAAATGCTCGGGAAATCAGTACAGATTAGAATAGATATGGATGATCCTGCCGAGTCTGGTTTTCTTGCAGAGTTGAAGGTAAACCTGCAATCCACCGAACCGGTTACTCTCGTAGCCAATGCTCAAGGGCAAATTGCCGGGATGTATACCGGCGCAGTACAAGTCAGCAATTTGGTAACATTAGCGACGAAAAAAGCCGGAGGCTGTTGCCCTTCGACCGTGACTAATCCAAACGCCAGCTGTGCGCCGACAAAGAAATAGGAAGGCAAAGTGAAACTGAACACAGTCATGTGGCGCGAGTTGTGGCTACGAAAGTCACAACTCGTATCCGCCTTGCTTGCGATCACCTTCGGCGTTGCAGTGATTGTCGGAATTCAATCGGTTTCCAGGGTATCGGAGAAGGCGGTTGCGGTAAGCCTCGACAACCTGGGGGCGAACATCTTGGTACTCCCGCAAGCAGCCTCGGTCGACGATTATTACTCAGCCGATATCGACGCTCCGACTTTTCCGGAGTCGTATGTCGAGCGGCTCGCCACCTCGATGCTACCCGGCGTCGACAATCTATCGCCAAAACTCACGAGACGCATTGATGTCAATGGCATACCCGTCGTGTTGACTGGGATTCTCCCTGCAAATGAGTTGGCTTCCAAGCCAATTTGGCAGACCGCCGGTCTGGTTGGAGAAGGTGTCAGCGCGGCATGTGATCCGAACAATCAGGCGAATCAATCCTTCGGGTACGTCGACAGTCGGCTGCAGCGCAAAGCCATAGATTCATTGGCAAGCGGCGAGATTTTGGTGGGTAGTACAGCCGCGCAGCGCCTTAATTTGGTTGAAGGCGGCAAGGCAAAAATTTCGGGACGCGAATTCACCGTTGCGCGAATCATCCCGGAGACCGGCACTGTCGATGACAGTCGCATTTATGCGCACTTGCACGTGGTTCAACAACTGCTTGGTATAGGCGAACAGGTAAGTGCCATCGAAATCATGGGTTGCTGTTCGGCAATTTCGGATGGACTGCTGGGTAAGCTGCGCAACATACTTCCCGATACGCGAATTACGACCATCGGCCAGATCGTGAACACACAGATTCAAACCAATCTATTGATGCGGAAGATTTCGCTGGTCTTCCTCGTGATCATCGTTGTGGTCGGGGCAATCACAATCGGCAACTACATGTGGGCTAACGTTGAAGAGCGCCGTCGCGAAATCGGAGTGTTCTTGACCATTGGTGCAGATCAGCGCGTGATATACCGGCTGTTCCTGACGAAGGCCATCCTTTTGGGTCTCGTGGGTGGTGTCGGTGGCTTTGTACTCGGAACGGCGGCGGCGATGATTCTCGGCCCGCAGTTGGCTGGACTGTCGATAACGCCGGTACCTCTTTTGCTGACTCTATCGGTGGGCGTAGCAATCTTAATCGCACTCGCGGGCAGCATCATTCCAGTTCGCCGCGCATCGCAACTCGACCCAGCCTTGATCATGCAGGAGAACTAACTATGTATGTACTAGAGAATATTTCGAAGGTCTATAACAGTCGACGCGGCGAGGTCCGGGCGTTGGATGCGATATCCCTCAAAATTGAACGCGGCAGCTTTGTAACGGTTACCGGAAGTTCCGGCTGCGGCAAGACTACGTTGCTGCTGACGCTGGGAGGGCTGATTCGTCCAAGTTCGGGCTCCGTTCATTTCGAAGGTAAGAACTTGTACGATCTTCCTAAGCAAGAACTGTCGAAACTGCGCAATCGCAAAGTTGGCTTCGTATTGCAGACATTCAATCTCATTCCGTATCTGACTGCCTTAGAGAACGTTGTTTTGCCGTTGGCATTCGATTCAAGATGCAATGGCAATAGCAATGCGCGCGGCGTCGAGTTGCTTACTCGTCTCGGACTTGAAAATCGGCAAGAGCACTTGCCGCGAGAACTGTCGATTGGCCAACAGCAGCGTGTGGCAATAGCTCGTGCCCTCTCTAATGATCCCGATGTTATATTGGCCGATGAACCTACCGGCAACCTCGATCCAACGCTCTCCGAGGAAATCCTCTCGGTGCTCAAAGAACTCAATGAGGGAGATGGCCGAACAGTTGTCATGGTCACCCACAGCCCACAGGCAGCGAAGTATGGGACGATGCGATTGCGATTGATAGACGGCAGGCTCGACAACTAGTTCGGTCCTAAACGCCTACTTCTCTTCCTCACTCACTTTGAACGGCGGTGGTGCCATACTGCGAATGCAGTAGGTGTCAATAGCATTGAAGTCGTTTGACTCGAGGAAATTGAGCATCAGCTCATCTATACACTCTATGTTGCTCAACCCGTCCGGCACATGCGCCATCTGCGGAATTACGATCTCGCGGCCATTCGCGAAACATTTGATCGCTCTGTTGCAGCCGATAACCGGATCGCGACCGCCCTGCAAAATCAAGGTTGGTACATCCACCTGCAGATCTTCAAAATAGCCTTCCGGCAATGTCCCTCGCGGCCAAAGCGAAGCCGCGCGCTTCTGTTGCGCGATACGATAGTCTCCCAATAGCGTGCCTGCAGTCAGTGAATCTGTTTCAGCCGCGCTAATGAACGGTGCATCCTCGGCGCCGGTGATTGAGAGATACGCTCCCTCGGCAAGAAATGGGGGAAAGCCGGTTTCTTTCGGAATCATCCGCTCGAGAAACGGGGCGTAGTTTCCGAGGCTCGCTTGGTGTACAATCCAAGGCACTTGCCGCGATCCGGACGACGAGTACATTGCGCTGCGCAGCGCCTCGACAAAGACATCCGCCCGAATTGTCACCGTCGTCGGCTCCATCGTGTACTCATCAACGATTGTGGCAATGGACGGATTGTACCGCAGTTCCTCAACGAGATTTCGCAGCTCCGTTTCTAGATCCGGAAAAGCAGCACTGCAGGAAGAATCGATACCGCAATCCGCAAACAGCGAATCAAACGCCTCTTCTGCTTCATAGGCATGATAAAGCGGCATTTTCGATTCAATATCTGCCGGCCCCAACAGCACCATCGAACGCACATGTTCGGGATAGTCACGCGCATAGACAAACGCCGCGCGTCCGCCATACGACAAGGCGAGAATATTGATTCTCTCATAACCCAGCCATGCGCGCACTTCGTCGATATCCGCCATTGCGTTGGATGTTGTGTACTGCGTCAAGTCGGAGTGTTTCTCCAGTTCACGGCGGCAATCTTCGACAAGGTTGGGCGGATACATTTCATTGAGGAAGTTCTGCAGTACCGTCGAATCGCCGACGAGATTGCAGTGAAGTGGATTTGAGTCGCCGGTACCGCGCATGTCCACCAGAACGATGTCGCGATTGTTCCGAAAGGCCGCTTCTTCTGCAAAGAAGTAGGCCGCGTTCGTGGCCGCAACTCCGGGACCGCCGTCGAAGAAGAAAATCGGATCGGGTTCGGGCTTCTCCGCCAGTGCCGGAATGACGATGATGTTGAGTGATATCTTGCGCCCGTCCACAGATGCCCGGTTCTCAAGTATTTTGTAAGTGCCGCAGAGGATGCTGTCCTTACTCCAGGACGACTCGCACATGGTTAGCGGCAGACGCTGACTGGCAACTCGCGCAGCCGTCGCGGATGAAGCGTAGGTAGATCCATACACTCCGAGCATGAAGATCAAAACGGCAGTACTAATGGTCACTTTGTTTGTTTCCTCGACATATCTTGGGTGAGTTTAGCTTTCGTGATGTCGCCCTGAACCCAATACTTACAACAACGCCGCCTTTGCCAGTTCCTGTATCTTCTCGATACCGACCAGCGCAATACCTTTGACTGGCTTCATCCCCTTAAGATTCTTCTTCGGCAAGATTACTTTTTCAAATCCCAGTTTCAACGCTTCGGCAATGCGCCTTTCGATATATGGCACCGCGCGCACTTCACCGGAAAGACCAACCTCGCCGATTATCACACTGCGCGGCTGCACCGGAATCTCCTCGACCGAGGAAATCAGCGCCGCCATCAAGCCCAGATCGAGCGATGGATCGTCGATCTTGAGCCCGCCCGCCAAATTGATGAACACATCGCGCGTGCCAAACAGCGTCTTCTGCCGTTTCTCCAGAATCGCCAACATTAACGACAACCGCTTGGAGTCATACCCGGCAGATACTCTCTGCGGAAATCCAAAATTCGTCTGGCTCGCCAGTGCCTGTATCTCCAGCAGTAGCGGTCTCTGGCCCTCTACTGCCGTGACTACTGCACGACCGGGAATGTCGTCGGGGTATTCGTCGAGAAACAATTCAGAGGGATTGGCGACCGCCGTAAGGCCCGCATCGCCGATCTGGAAAATGCCGATCTCTGATGCCGGTCCGAAGCGGTTCTTGCGCACGCGCAAAATACGGAAGAGATTGTGCGTCTCGCCCTCGAAATACAGCACGACATCAACAAGGTGCTCAAGAATCTTCGGTCCCGCAATCGCGCCGTCCTTGGTGATATGTCCGACGAGTATCAGGATCTTGTCTGCGCGTTTGCAGAAATCTATTAATTCCGCCGCGCTGGAGCGAATCTGGCTCACCGTTCCGGGCGCCGATTCAAGCGCCGGATCATAAAGTGTCTGCACCGAATCGATAATCACCAACTGCGGATCGACCTTGTTGATCAGCCCGTACACTTGCGGCAGTTCGCGCACCGCAGCGACCTTGACATTGGGACTGTCCACGCCGAGCCGCTGCCCGCGCAGCGCCACCTGTTGTGAGGATTCCTCACCGGTGAGATAGAGCGTCGCCTGCCCGATTGCCGCAAGATATCCCGCCACCTGCAGCATCAGCGTCGACTTGCCGATTCCCGGTTCGCCGCCGATCAATATTGACGAAGCCGGCACAATGCCGCCGCCGAGCAGATGATCGAATTCTGCCAGTCCGGTCGGCGTCATCGGCACCGATTCGAACCGGCATTCGTTGATCGAATACACCTCCGAATCATCCATCACCTTGGTCCTGGCGGATGAACGCGGCACCGTGATTTTTTCTTCGATGATGGTGTTCCACTCTTCGCAGTCGGGACACTTCCCCATCCAGCGCGAGAAGCTCTTGCCGCACGCGGAACACACGAAGATAGTTCTATCGGTAGCCTTCCCTTTCATGACTATAACTCCTTAGTAATTCCCGTCAGGCGAACGCGCATATTCGCGATTCTCGAAGCGGATATATTCGCCGAGGAAGGTCAGTTTCACTACGCCGGTCGGACCGTTACGCTGTTTGGCGATAATGATCTCGGCAAGATTTTCTTCGTCGGTGCCTTTGATCTGCTCGCGCTCTTCTTCGGTGTGTTTGTAATGCGATGGACGATAGACGAACATCACCACGTCGGCATCTTGTTCAATTGCGCCTGACTCGCGCAGGTCGGCGAGGATCGGCCGCTTCTCGCCGCCGCGCGTTTCCACCATACGCGACAACTGACTGCAGGCGATGACCGGGATATCCAACTCCTTGGCGAGCCCTTTGAGTGAACGTGAAATTGTCGAGATTTCCTGCTGGCGATTCTCGGCGCGCTCGCCGGAATTCATCAACTGCAGGTAGTCGACCACGATCAATTCCAGATTATGCTGCGACTTAAGCAAACGTGCCTTGGTGCGCAAGTCCCAAATGGTCATCGTTGCGGTATCGTCGATAAAGATCGGCGACTCGGCAATCGGTCCGGCAAATTCGACCAGGTTGCGATATTCATGCTCGTGCAGGCGTCCGCTGCGCAGGCGATGCGAACCGACGCGGGCCCGCGAACTCAAGATTCTCTGCACGATCTGTTCATCCGACATTTCCAGTGAGAAGATCGCGCAGGTCTTTCCCTTGTCGACGGCGACATGCTCCATGATGCGCAATGCCAGCGAGGTCTTGCCCATACCCGGACGTCCGGCGACGACAATCAATTCACCGCCATGCATACCGTCGGTCATTTCATCGAGATAGGTGAAGCCGGTCGGCAGTCCCCTGACCTGGCCGTCCGATTTTTCCATCTTTTCCATCTTGTCGAAGACCACCGGCACAATAGTCTTGATCGATTCAAATCCCTTGTCGGTGCGATGCATGGCGATTTCGAAGACTTTGCTTTCAACGAAATTTAGCAGCTCTTTGACCTCGCCCTCCATATGCTGGGCTTTATTGAAGATCGCGGAGCTAAGACTCATCAACTTGCGCAGAATTGCTTTTTCTTTGACGATCTCCGCGTACCGGTCGGAGTTGGCGGCAGAATAAACATCCTCCTGGAGTTCCACCAGGTAAGCGCGCCCGCCGATCGCTTCCAGCTGACCCATTGTAATCAGCTTGTCGGTGACGGTGACAATATCGGCGGCGATGTTCTGCTCGAACAAGTCGACAATCGCTTCGAAAATGATCTGGTGTCGGCGGTCATAAAAGTCATCGCGATTGACGATGGTACAGGCGTTTGAGATGTAGTGATTATCCATCATGAGTGCGCCCAGAAGCGACACTTCGGCCTGCCGGTCTTGCGGCGGAATCTTATCGAGAACGGTCGAATCGATTTGTTGCATCAGTATTTCGTGTTTTTTGGTTGGTGTTAAAGCCCAATGTACGCCGCATCATTATAGTCGCGGACGTGTGATTCCTCAAGTTCAAAGTCGCGAAGATATCCACATCTTTTGCATAGCCCTGTTGATAACTCCTCTCCAATTGAAGTCTCCTTCCACAGGACTACGTATTGAACGCGAGACAGTTGATCACATTTGCACAGTTGTGGATAACGAGATTTCCACACTTCTGATCTGAATTGAAGAATCTAAGGCAGGAAATGGCGGCTACTTTGCCATATATGCGTCGTACTCGCGCCGTAGCATCTGCACGTCTTCCCAGGTATCGCGCTTGTATTCCGGGAATCGCAGCAACGCAGCGGGATGATAGGTCACCATCAATTTGCGGCCCTCGAACTCGTGCCAGCGAAGCCGGAGCTTGCCCAAAGGCGTCTGCGTATTGAGCAGTGCTTGCGCCGCAATCCGGCCAAGACAGCAGATGAATTGCGGATTAATCAACTCAATCTGTTGCTTGAGATACGGCATGCACTCGGACATTTCGTCCGGTTGCGGGTCGCGATTGTTGGGTGGCCGGCATTTGACGACATTGGCGATATAGACCTGCGTGCGATCGAATTGAATCGCCGCCAGAATCTTGTCCAGAAGCTGCCCGGCGCGGCCGACGAACGGTTCGCCTTTGAGATCTTCATCCCGCCCCGGTCCTTCGCCGACAAACATCACCTTGGCATTCGGATTACCGACACCGAACACGAATTTATTGCGACCCTGGTGCAGACGGCACTTCTTGCAGTTTTTGATTTCATTGCAGAATTCTTCAAGACTGCCTGCTTTTGCCGCCAACCGGCGCGGCTGCGGCGGAGTGATTGCATTAAGCAGATCGTAAGAGAGCCTGATCCCGCCCAGGCCAAGAGCTTCCTGTTGCTTGATCGCCCTGGCGACCAGTTCCAGCGCGCGCTTTTCCGACATGCTATTTCTTGAGTCTTTCGATGGCATTCAGAATTTGCGCCGCCATCTGCGCTTTTGTCATCCTGTCTAATATGAGCGGCTTTCCCTTCGCGGAGAACAGTGTCGCCGCATTGTAGTCACCGCCGAATTCGATCCCTGGTAACGTCGGATTGTTCATGATGATCATATCGAGCTTCTTGGCTTTCAGTTTCTTCAACGCATTGTCCGCGTTGGAATCAACCTCCAGGGCAAATCCGACATTGATCTGTGATGGCTTTTTTAACTTCCCGATTTCTGCAAGTATATCTGCATTCGCCGCCAATTCGATCTTGTCTGGAGTTGGATGGGAGAGCTTTTTCTTCGAGTACTTCGCGGGACGATAATCCGCTACTGCCGCTGCCATCATCAGAATATCACAGCTTGAATAACGGCTCTTGAGCGCCTCAAGAAGTTCCTGCGCGGATTCAATCCCGATTCGCTTGACACCAACGGGGGCATCGAGCGCCGTCGGACCGGAAATCAAGGTCACATCCGCCCCGCGAGCAGCGGCCTCCCGAGCCAGAGCATAACCCATCTTACCCGAAGAGAAATTCGAAATGTATCGCACGGGGTCGATTCGCTCAACAGTCGGTCCGGCGGTAACGATCACGTGTTTTCCGCTCAAGGATTTTGACCCGCCAAAGTATTCAACAACGCGCTGGTAGATATTCTCCGGCTCTTCGAGGCGTCCGACGCCAACGGTGTGGCACGCCAACTCGCCGGAGGACGGCATCACGAAGATATAACCGAGCTTCTGCAGTTTGGCAATGTTCTCCTGAACGATCGGATTGTTGAACATCTCGGTGTTCATTGCCGTTGCGATCATTACATCTGATTGCTTAGCCATCACAATCGTGCTCAAGAGATCATCACCAATGCCATTCGCGATCTTGCCGATGATATTTCCGGTCGCTGGAGCAATGACGATCAAATCTGCCCACTCGGCATAGGAGATATGATGCGTCGCGACAAAACGATCGGCTGGGAACATCTCCACCGCAACCGGATTATCGGAAAGTGTTTCCAGTGTAGTGACGGTCACAAACTTGGTGGCGGACTGCGTTAAGACAACCTTGACCTCGGCGCCCGCCTTACGGAAGTAACGCACCAGGTAGCATGCTTTGTAAGCTGCTATGCAGCCGGTGATTCCGAGTAGGATTTTTTTGCCTGCAAGTGGCATCGGTTTAGATCGAAGCGATCAATTGACCACTTCACTCCCGTCGATATTAAACAGGTTGAGATCGACGGATGTTCCGGAGGAAAACACATAGCGCGAGGCGATGACCTTCATTACCGGAAGGTCGATCTTTTCGGCGCCAAGCAAGAAGGCCTTGTCGACGATTCGTTCAAACTGCCCGGGCGAGATCAAACGGAATCTCAGCATTTGAATCAAGAACCCGGCGGCGTCCGGCGTGAAGTGCTCCATTTCTAACTGGCTCATGACACGCACGGCTTGCGATGAACTGCTGTTCGGATTGACCTTGCCGCCCTCCTTCTGCATTTCTTCCAAAAACCAGCCGTAGGCCGAAGAGATTTCCGAATCGGTGAAACCGCGGCTCTTCAAGTCCTTGGAAATAGCACGAAACGGTCCGATTTGGCCGTTATGGCTGCGCAGGTGTTCGACGAGGTAAAATACTATTTCGAGAATTCGTTCTTCCATAGCCGCACTCAATTCTATTATCGGCTTTGAACCGCCAATTTCTTTGCGGGCATTTGACCGCCTTGTCTTGAAGGTACGTAGCGAAAACTCAATTGGCAAGGATAAAACAGGTAGAAAACCGGGCACGTTGTACCGCACCCGGATTAACAACGTGCGGACGTTCTAATGCTTGAAGTGCCGTATTCCGGTCATCACCATTGAGATACCGGCTTTGTCGGCAGCGGCGATTGCCTCATCATCTTTTTTCGATCCACCCGGTTGAATAATTGCCTTCACGCCGGCCGCGACTGCTGTCTCAACCCCATCCGGCATCGGGAAAAACGCGTCCGAAGCCAACACAGCGCCGTTGGCACGTGCCCCGGATTTCTTGACGGCATTTTCCACGGCATCGACACGCGATGTCTGACCACAGCCCATACCAACCATCGTCGTTCCATTCATAATGGCAATCGCATTTGATTTGATATGCTTGATCAGCTGGAATCCGAATAGCATGGATTTAATCTGTTCCGGAGTCGGCTTCACTTTGGTCACGATATTCAACTCGGCGTCAGTAACCGTGTGACGATCAGCTGACTGATACAAGAATCCGCCATGCACTGCTCGCAGCCAGTGCGACGCAGGAGCAATTCTTCCAAAGGCGGGCAAGCGAAGCAACCGGCGTTGTTTTTTCTTCTCCAGAAGCGCCAGCGCATCGGCATCGTAATCCGGCGCCAGCACACATTCGACAAATTGTGTTTCATGCAGAAGCTGTGCGGTTGCCATGTCGATCTTTCGGTTGAGCCCAATAATTGATCCGAACGCCGACATCGGGTCGGCATCGTGCGCCGCGCGATAAGCCTCGATCAGTGTTGAGGCGCTCGCCGCACCGCAGGGATTGGTGTGTTTCACAACACACGCGAATGGTTCGGCGAAATCGAGAATCATTCCCAACACCGCATCGAGGTCGGCATAATTATTGTATGACAATTCTTTGCCGGCGAGTTGTTCAGCATCCGCAATCGAGAGTGTCGCATCGCCAACGGTCTGATAAATCGCGGCGACTTGATGGGGATTCTCACCGTAGCGCAGATCGGCGTTCTTCTTCAGATGAATGTTGATCTCGGCTGGAAATTCCGATGCCGCTTCTTTTGCCGTCGTCGATCCGGCTGATCCCGCAAAGTAATCGCTGATCGCTGCATCATAGGCATTGATCGTCTTGAACACGGCCCCGGCGTATCTGCGGCGCAGTTCCGGCGAAAGCGCGCCGCCGGTCGCCTTATAATCACTGACAAATTCGTCATATTGATCTGGATTTACGAGTACTGCCACCGACGAGAAGTTCTTCGCTGCGGCACGAATCAATGTCGGGCCGCCGATATCGATATTTTCAATGATGTCAGCTTCCGGTTTTCCCGAAGCCACCGTCTGCGAGAACGGATAGAGATTGACAATTACCAGGTCAATCGGCTTGTAATCGAGCGAGTCCAACTGCTCGCGGTCTTCCTCAACTTCACGCCTGAATAGGATACCGGCTGCAATTTTGGGATGAAGCGTCTTGACGCGCCCGTCGAGAATCTCCGGCGCACCGGTGAATGACGAAACCGGCACCACCTTGATGCCGGCGTCTTTCAGCGCCTGCTTGGTGCCGCCGGTGGAAATAATCTCGATCCCTTCGTCCTGCAGAAACTTCGCCAATTCCACGATTCCACGTTTATCCGAAACGCTGATCAGGGCACGTTTCATTTTCTTATCCTTCTTGCCTTTTGTCATCACCAACGTCACTTTGCCAGAAGCAAATCCTGGACTTCTTCATATTTCTTGCGCGTGCCTTCGATTATGTCTGACGGCAAGTGCGGCGGCGGTGAGTTCTTGTCCCAGCCGCAACTTGTCAGATAATCGCGCACGAATTGCTTGTCAAATGATTCCTGCCCGCGTCCGATCTGGTACTTGGCTTTCGGCCAGAAACGCGACGAATCCGGCGAGAGAATTTCGTCGATCAGAATCAACTTGCCGTTGTGCATGCCGAACTCAAACTTAGTGTCGGCCAGAATAATCCCGCGTGTCTCGCAGAAGTTCGCTGCTTTGGTGTAAATCTGTTTCGATACGGTGCGCAGTTTGGCTGCCAGCTCAACGCCGACAATTTGCGCCATTTCCTCGAACGAGATATTGATATCGTGCCCACTCGCTTCTTTGGTGGCCGGTGTGAAGATCGGCTCGTCAAACTTTTGCGACTCTTTCAAATCGTTGGCAAACTTGAATCCGAGTACCGTGCTGTTCCCCTTTTTCACTTCGCCTTGGTATTCCTTCCAGAGCGAACCGGAGATATATCCGCGCACGACACACTCGATGTCGATCCGCTCCGCTTTGACGACCAACATTGAACGTCCCTCAAGTTGATCGCGGTACTTGTGCAGTTCCTTCGGGTAGTCATCGACATTGGCGCTGATAAAATGATTGGCGACCACGTCTTTGACATAGTCGAACCAGAACAAAGACATCTTGGTAAGAATCTTCCCTTTGCCGGGAATCGCGTCAGGTATCACGTAATCGAATGCGGAAATGCGGTCGGTCGCGACGATCAATAGGCGATCGCCAAGATCATAAACGTCGCGGACCTTTCCGCGTGCAAAGATCTTGATGTCGGGCATTTCGGTTTGCAGAAGACTATCCATGTTTCACTCCAATGATATTTCTCCCGATGCGATCTTTCCCACCGTCTCGGGATAAAGCTGATGTTCCAACTCCAACACTCGTTCCTGCAGCGTCTGCGGTGTGTCGCCGGCAAGAACCTTCACTCTTTCTTGTGCGAGAATTCGACCGTCATCATATACTTCATTAACCAGATGGATCGTGACGCCGGTTTCTTTGTCGCCTGCGGCAATCACAGCCTCATGCACATGAATGCCGAACATCCCCTTTCCGCCGTGCTTTGGCAGCAGCGCCGGATGGATGTTGATAATCCTGTTACGATACTTTTCGATAATGCGTTTAGGAATCATTTTCATGTAGCCCGCGAGGCAGATCAGATTAACCTTTCGCTGTAGCAGCTGTGTCGAGAGCTCTTCGGCATAGGCATCAGGCGAAGCGAATGCAGAGTCGGTCATGACCAAAGTCTCAATATGGTGATTTCGCGCCCGTTCGAGCGCAAAAGACTTGCTGTTGTTTGACACCACGAGAACAATTTCCGCGTCAATTTGCCCCGAGGCGCAACCGTCAATGAGCGCCTGGAGATTAGAACCGCCGTGTGATGCAAAAACCGCAATGCGGAGATGTTGCTTCATTCTTATTTGTCAAGCCGTGCCCTCAACAGCGCTCCGGCTGTTTGTGGGTCGGCCTTGCCCTGCGTCGCTTTCATCAGTTGCCCGACAAAAAATGCAAACAACTTCGTCTTGCCCTCGCGATAACGGGCAACTTCGTCGGGGTGATCGGCAATAATCTCGTCGATCAGTTTTTCAAGATCGCCGGAATCAGTTACCGGAGCAAGCCCTTTCTCGGAAATGATCACATCTACGTGACGTTTGTCGCTTAACATCAACTCAAACAAGTCCTTCGCCATTTTGCCGGTTATTACCTTTTCCTTGATCTTGCCGATTAACTCGCCAAGTCGAAGTGGGGTAATGGCAAACTCGGAGATACCCGTCTGCTGGTCTTTAAGCCGAGCCAGCACCTCGGTCATGATCCAGTTCGAAGCCGCCTTGGCGTCGCTGCAAGTTCCGACGACTGACTCGAAATAATCTGCAAGTTGGCGAGTTGTGGTCAGAACTTCGGCATCGTACGCGGGAATGCCATATTCCCCGGTAAATCTCTGACGCCGCGTCATCGGCAACTCGGGTTGCGAGGCCGCTACTTCAGCGATCCAGGTGTCGTCAATACTCAACCTCACGAGATCAGGATCGGGGAAATAACGATAATCGTGCGATTCTTCTTTGGATCGCATCGGATAACACTTTCCGTCTGAATCGTTATAGAGCAATGTTTGCTGTTCAATCGTGCCACCAGACGACACAACCGCAATCTGTCTCCCGATCTCGTAAGTTATCGCCCGCTCGACGCCGCGAATTGAATTCATGTTCTTGACTTCGGTCTTGGTGCCAAGCCTGTTGTCGCCAACGGGCCGTATGCTGATGTTGGCATCACACCGAAGTGAACCCTCTTCCATATTGCCGTCACATATTCCGAGATATTCGACAATCTGTTTGAGTGAATGAAGATACAGAAACGCTTCGTGCGGCGTCCGAATTTCCGGTTCCGAGACAATCTCAATCAATGGCGTCCCGCAGCGGTTGACATCGACGCGCGTATAGTCCTGCGAGCTGCTTTCCGGATGCAGCGATTTCCCGGCGTCCTCTTCAAGATGGATGCGCGTGAGATTGATGCTCTTTGCAATTCCGTCATCAACGAAGCTGATAGCGCCGCCGAGGCCGATCGGCTTGTCGTACTGTGAAATCTGGTAGCCCTTGGGAAGATCAGGATAGAAGTAGTTCTTGCGTGCAAAAACAGACTGCTTACCGACCTCGCCGCCGACGGCGAGAATCATCTTGAGCGCAAACTCGACTGCCCGTTTGTTCAACACCGGCAATGCTCCCGGCAGTCCGAGGCACACCGGGCAGGTTGCACAGTTTGGCTGCTGTCCGAAGCTGGCGGAACAACTGCAGAAGATCTTGCTTCCGGTCAGGAGTTGTGCGTGGACTTCGAGCCCGATTACCGCTTCGTAATTCATTTCGCGAGTCTCTCTACCGATTTACCCACGCGGAACAACATGGCTTCATCGAAGTGCTTGGCTGTCAACTGCAATCCAATCGGAAGATTCTTGTTGTCTTTGCCAATTGGCAATGACATCGCCGGCACACCCGCAAGGTTCGCGCTGACCGTGTAGATATCGGAAAGGTACATCTCCAGCGGGTCTGCCGATTTTTCGCCAATCTTAAACGCGGTCGTTGGTGTCGTCGGAGTCAGAAGAATGTCCGCGACTTTGAACACATCAGCAAATTCTTGCCTAAGAATTTTCCGCACCTTCATCGCCTTCTGATAGTACGCGTCGTAATATCCCGCCGAAAGCACGTAGGTGCCGAGCATGATGCGTCGTTTGACCTCAACGCCGAGTCCTTCGTGGCGAGTGTTGGTGTACATTGAAATCAGATCATCATTCTTTGCCCGCAGGCCGTACTTGACGCCATCGTATCGCGCGAGGTTTGATGAAGCCTCTGCATCAGCAATGATGTAGTAGGTTGCAATTGCAAATTCAGTATGAGGAAGTGAGACCTCAACAAACTCGGCGCCTTCCGGTTTCAATTTCGCAATCACCGACTCGATAGCCGTGCGTATCTCTCCATCCAGACCGTCGCCGAAATATTCCCGCGGCAGTCCGATCCGCAGCCCCTTGACGCCCTTTAGCATTTCGTTCTGAAAATCTGTCACTGCGATCAGTGAAGAGGTAGAATCCCTCTCATCGTGACCGGCAATTACGCTGTATAGCAGGGCCGCCGATTCGACATCGCTTGCCAGCGGACCGATTTGATCCAGCGAGGAAGCATACGCAACCAGCCCATACCGACTCACCGCACCATAGGTCGGTTTGAGTCCTACCACGCCGCAATGCGCCGCCGGCTGACGCACCGAGCCGCCGGTATCGGAACCGAGCGCGAGCGGCGTCAATCCAACCGCAACTGCAACCGCAGAGCCTCCCGAGGACCCGCCGGGGATGCGCGTGACATCATGCGGATTGAGCACCGGCCCGAATGCCGAATTCTCGTTCGATGACCCCATTGCAAACTCGTCCATGTTCGCTTTGGCGATGATAACTGCATCTTCAGCAATCAACCGTTCCATCACGGTTGCGTCGTATGGCGGGACGAAGTTCTCGAGGATTTTCGAAGCGCAGGTAGTTGGATATTCGCGCAGGCAAATATTATCTTTGGCTACAATAGGCAGGCCGAAGAGTTTCCCCTTCGGCCTGTCATTCTTCAGATTGGATTTCAACCGCTCGACTGTCGCCATCGCCAACTTATCAGTAATGGCGGTCAGGCAATTGAAACGCGCTTTTGCGCTGACGCACTCGCCTAACAGCGTTTCATAGTAGGCGTCGAGAGAAATCTCCCCGGCAGCCATACGTCGCTGCAATTCAAGTGCGGACTCCATCCCTACAAAATCGGATAGAAGCGTTCGATTTCGTAGTTGCTGACCTGGATCCGGTACTGATCCCACTCTTTCACCTTGTTGGCGATCAGGCTGCCGTGAATGTGCTCGCCCAGAGTTTCCTTCATCAGCTTGGAATTCTCAAACAGGTCAATCGCTTCAGCCAGCGTTCCCGGAAGCGAATCAATCTTCTTCTTCTTGCGCTGAGCATCGTCCATATGGAAGATGTTCTCTTCGACCGGATTGCCCAGTTCATACTTGCTTTTGATTCCTTCGAGACCCGACGCCAGCATTACGGCGAAAGCCAGATAGGGATTGCAGGCCGGATCGGGCGAACGCAACTCGACGCGCGTCGCTTTTTCCTTGCCGTAACGATACATCGGAATGCGAACCAGCGACGAACGATTGCGCTGTCCCCACGAGATGTATACCGGCGCTTCGTAACCCGGCACGAGGCGCTTGTACGAATTCACCCACTGGTTTGTCACCAGTGTGAACTCGCGCACGTGCTTAAGCAGCCCGGCGATGTATGAACGTCCGGTGTCGGAAAGATGGTATTCTCCGGTCTTCGAAAAGAACGCATTGTTGCTGCCCTTGAACAACGACTGATGGCAGTGCATTCCCGAGCCGTTCTGGCCGAAAAGCGGCTTCGGCATGAAGCTGGCGAAAATGCCATTCTCCAGCGCGACTTCCTTGACGATCATGCGATAGATCATCGCCTGATCTGCCATCTTGAGCGCATCGGAGTACTTCAAGTCGATTTCGTGTTGTGACGGCGCAACCTCGTGATGCGAACACTCAACCTGAATGCCGACTGACTCCAGCGCCACGACGGTTTTCTTGCGAACGCGCGCGCCTTGATCAATCGTGCCGTAGTCGAAATATCCAGCCGAGTCTATGGTCTCCGGACTGCCGTTCTGTTTGAAGTAGAAGAATTCCAGTTCCGGCCCGATATAAGCGGTGTAACCCATGTCGGCGGCTTTTTTCAGCACGCGGCGCAAAATCTGGCGCGGGTCGCCGCTGTACGGTTCGCCGGTCGGTGTCTGCACATCGGCAAACATCATCGCGACTCTCTCGCCCGCGATATCCCACGGGAAGATCCGGAAGGTCGACAAGTCGGGGCGGGCGCTCAAATCGGATTCTTCGATGCGGGCAAATCCTTCGATCGAAGAACCGTCGAAGCCCTGACCATTCTCAAGCACTTCGTCGATTTCACTGCGCGTGATCGACATGCCCTTGAGTGTGCCGAGGACGTCGGTAAAGTAGATGCGAATATACTTCACCTTCTCCTTGTCCATCAGCTTGGTTATTTGCTCGGCGGTATAAGTCATCCATTTCTCCTTAAATAGAAGTTGGCAATTAATGAGTTCGAATTTTCACTGTCAAATGAATCTTGGAATTGGCTGGACTCCCTGGTTTGCCGAAATCCACAATCCCAGAAAGCGCTAAACAATATAGATTTCTTTACTCTACACAAGAAAAATTGTCAGCGATGCGCCAATTAGTCCATAATACGTCAAAGGCGGGTGTTAAGATTAGCTCTGTGTGATGTCCGAATGCTGGAATGTAGACTGGTTCAATCGAGAATCGACGCCACCCAGAACGACTCGACGTAATATGTTGAATTGTAACAACTTACTAGTCAAGCGTTCACGCCTTAACGTCATAACCAATAGTAATAATCACCTTCCCACGCGTGTGGCCCGTCTCAACAGAACGTATTGCTTCCGGAACCTCGCTCAAGGAATACTTCTGACCAACGACCGGCGCAATTTTGCCCGTTGCCAGAAGCTCGCTTAAGAATCCCAAGTCGGCCTGATTCACTCTCGCCATGAATGAGACGAGCTTTCTCTTCGCCATCAAAGCGACGAGAGGATTGACAAGAAGCGAAAGCAGAATGCCCAATGTGGACGACGAATCGCCGCCGACCATGACATAAATCCCGCTTGGTGTCAGCGCGCGCAGCGACTCTCTGATGGGCTGAAACGCTGCGTTATCGAGAATCAGATCGTACTGCTTTCCGTTTTTCCAGAACGCTTCTTTGGTATAGTCGATTACCTGGTCAGCTCCAATCGACCGCACCATCTCCAGGTTCTTCGTGCTGCAGACACCGGTCACATGAGCACCCAGCGCTTTTGCGATTTGCACCGCAAATGTGCCGACACCTCCCGACGCGCCATTGATCAACACGTTTTGTCCCGACTGGATCTTCCCGTAATCGCGCAGACCCTGCAATGCCGTGATTCCCGCGACCGGCACGGCCGCCGCCTGCTCGAATGTCGTTGTTGGCGGTTTCAGCACAAGTCTATCTTGGCGAAAACACGCGTACTCTGCAAAGCCGCCCATCGCACCGCCGAAAACCTCGTCGCCAACTTTGAATTGGGTTACGTCTTTGCCGACGGCCTCGACTCTGCCCGCAATGTCGGCACCGAGAACTTGTTGTTTCGGCGTAACGAGTCCAAAGCCCATCAGCCGGATCAGATATGGCTCGCCACGCAGAAGATGCCAGTCAAGCGGATTGACCGACGCCGCGTGGATTTTTACCAGTACCTGATTGTTTTTGGGACTGGGCTTGTCAATCTCGCGCAGTTCAAGGACATCCGGTGATCCGTATTTGGTGCGAACAATGGCTTTCAATGATGACTCCGATTTTCCTCGAACACTGAGAACTAACCGTCTTACCGGGACGGATATCCGTTGATATTTTTTCCAAGAACTATATCCCGGACAGCTATCCAGGTTCCAGTACTGTCCCTCGCCGGCATGACGAATCCATTCCCGCCGCGTTCATAGTCGAACTGCTTCTTGATTGCGGACGTGAGACGCACATCGTCCTTGAACATGATGTCGTCGATGTAATAAGTGCAGCGACCCGGTTCGATTACGTGCATATGGACATGCTGTGGGATCGTGCTGTTCGGGTAGCCCGCGGGTCTGATCGTCTCGAAGCGATAGAATCCGCTTGAGTCGGTTCGTGCCCATCCCCGTAACCTGCCGTGACGAACCTCGTTTGCAGCGGCCGGATACAGCCCTCTTGAGTCGGTATGATACGCATAGACGATGATTCCGCCCACCGGCTTGCCCGAAAGATCGCGAACTGTGCCCTCAATTCGCATTTTCTCCCCCGGTTCACCTACTGGTGCAATTTGTGACACTGACGAAATCGAGTCCGGAATTCCCAGAAATACAAGTTCGCAATTCTCGCACGGCAAGCCAACAACAGGCTCGGCAGCAGTTGCGGAGGCGATGACGACACAACTTGCCAGAATCGTTGCCAGGAATGTAGGTAGTGATTTCATTCTGCATCCACCCGAGTTTGTAATAGGTGTCCCATTGCTGATAACTCGTGATGGTTAGAAGTACGAGACTGGGGCTTGCGATGTTGCTTATACATTTCAGATGAGCTGTTGGGCAGGATTCATTGCCTGGACTCCTTAATCAATAGGAGAACATGCTGGAGACCTGCCAGCGTATTGCATCGGGGTCGGAACTTCGGCAGTTCGCAAGTTCAGACCCCTGCATTTTTGATACCGCGCCACGGGCGTGTTCTGTTCCCCCTACCCCTTAAGCTCCTTCGCCGCCATGTTACGATAATGATCGATGAATGGCGTGAACAAGTCAATCGGGAGCGGAAATACTAGCGTCGAATTCTTCTCGGCGGCGACCTCCGTCAATGTCTGCAAATAGCGCAATTGCAGCGTGTAGCTCGAAGTCTCCATCACTTTGCCGGCATCGGCGAGCTTTTGTGCGGCCTGATATTCGCCCTCAGCATGAATGACCTTGGATCGGCGCTCGCGTTCGGCCTCGGCCTGCTTGGCGATCGCGCGGGTCATTTCCTGCGGTAGATCGACGTTCTTCACTTCGACGACGGTTACCTTAACGCCCCAAGGCTCGGTCTGGTCGTCGATAATCTTCTGGAGTCGCTTGTTGATTGATTCGCGCGCTGAAAGCAGATCGTCGAGATCAACCTCGCCCAATACCGAACGCAACGTCGTCTGTGCGATCATCGAGGTTGCATAGAAATAGTCCTCGACATTGATAATCGCCTTCTGCGGCTCCATCACCTGGAAATAAACTACTGCATTGACCTTAATCGTGACGTTGTCGCGCGTGATGACGTCCTGCGGCGGTACGTCCATCGTGTATGTACGCAACGACACCTTGACCATCCGGTCGACAACCGGAATCAACAGGATCAAACCAGGCCCCTTGACACCGATCATGCGGCCGAGCCGGAAAATCACGCCGCGTTCGTATTCCTGAAGCACCCTGATCGCGTTCATGATGATGAATAATGCGAAGAGGACGACGACAATTAACGGAACTGCACCTGCAAACATTTATCCCTCCCTGGGAATTGAGACTTTAGCCACTTTCAAGATCTGGTTGTGTCCCGAAACAATTGTCACGGGTTCGCCTTTTTCGATAATCTCATCGGCGACAGCTTTCCACAGCGCTCCTGCAACGTAGACCATCCCCTCGTTGTCAATTCGCTCTGCGACTTTGCCCATTTGGCCAATCAGGCCCTCGAATCCCGTCAAGACACGCTTGCGCTGCGCCTTGACAACGTATCCAACGACGAAGATTAGAAAACCGCCGATACAAATAGTGATCGTGATAATGACGCTCAATGACACCTTGAGCGCCGGCTCCGGACTGTCGATCAGGAACAATCCGCCGAGAATCAACGAGATGATTCCACCGACTGAAAGCATTCCATAGCTGGTGACTTTGATCTCCAGCAGGAACAAGACGACGGCCAGCACAATCAGCGCCAGCCCTGCATAATTAATAGGTAAGGTCTGCATAGCATATAAGGCGATAATCAGACAAATTGCACCCACGACACCGGGAAGAATCGCTCCCGGATTATAAAGCTCGATTGCAAGCCCCAGGGCACCGAGCGAAAACAGTATGAAGATGATGTTTGGATTCGTCAGGACTTCGAGAACCGATTCTGAAAACGTCTTCTCAACCTCTTCGTGCGTTGCTCCCGCTACTTTGAGCGTATCTTCTTTCTCCGGCATCGCAACCACCATACCGTCGGCTTTGGCCAGCAGCTCTTCAATGTCTTCGGCAATAAAGTCAACGATATTCGAATCGACCGCCTCGTAATAGGCAATACTGGCGCCTTCGCGCACCGCTCGCTCTGCCCAGGTCTTATTGCGTCCGCGTTTTTCCGCTGAACCCTGTAAATTGGCGACAGCGTCATTGACAATCTTCTTCACCAGAGATGAATCCATCTTCTCGCCGCCCATCGAAACGGGCGTTGCCGACCCAATGTTGGTCGAGGATGCCATCGCCGCGACGTGTGCGGCATAGGTGATATAAACGCCCGCCGAGGCGGCCCTTCCGCCCGAAGGAGCGATCCAGACAATGATCGGCACCTTGGAATTCATGAATGCGGTCGTGATGCGCAGCGTGGTCTCCATCACGCCGCCCGGCGTGTTCAGCTTAATGACCAACGCTGCAGCTTGTTCATCTTCGGCGATCTTGATCGCGCGCTCTACATGTTTGAGAGTGATCGGGCCGATGGCGCCGTCAACCGTCATGACCTTGACGACGGCGGCCTGAGAGAAATTGGCTAAAAGCAGGAGTGCGGCGAAAAGCGCTACAATCGAAGTTCGAAGTTTCATCATTCCACCTCACCTGATATACGTAATTGCTATCGTGGTAATCTGGAGAAAGTAGTAATCAAGGTCAACAAAAATCGATGTACAGGTGCTCCCTCTTTGTCTGTACCTGTAGGACAGGTCTCACTGTCGAAAATGGGCGGATTCGCGAATACTTTCGCTGGAGACTTGCCGGTCTTCGCAGCATCCCTGAATGGAGCTTGGCAGGTCTCCGTCTAATTGCTCCAAATCGTTGGCAGCATCCACTTAGGAGACCTGCCCCACTTCAGCATGAGCGTGCCAGGAACTGGACCTAGAACTCCGCCACGCCAAACAAACTCGGATCAACCGTCCCCAACGGCTCACGCGTTGGCAGCAGATATCCCAACGACTTCACCGAACCCGGGTTGTCAGCTGTATCGTAATCGACGATCTCGATCCCAAAGCCTACGCGCTTGGTCTGCGGAGTGTACCACTTGCCGAACGCCGCCAATGGTATCTTCGCCTCAAAACTGAATCCCGTTGCTGATTGCTGACCGGCAATTTCATACGCTGCAGCCACATTCATTTTTAGATTCGCGCGCGGAAGGGCATTTACCGTGATGCTGAAGCAACCATCACCGCAGCTGTTGCCGCGCGTGAAGTAGTTTCCGGCTTCAGGGCGCATATCGAAATGGAATGTCACTCCGTCGTTTTTGCCATCGGGAAATGACAGCAGCGCGTTGTCGATGACATTGCCGGCGATGTACAGGAATTCCTTGGACGCCGCTACATAGAATGAAGCCGACAGGTCATTGACACCGGACCAAAGTGCCGGTCCATAGACGTAACCGCCGTCGCCGGTAAGCGTCAATGCTTTCTGCTTCTGCCATTCTTCAATGTTGCCATCCATCAAAATATCGTCTTTGCGATCGCGGATCTTGTAGAATGCCGAGGCATTGCCGGTAGCGAGTGCCAGCTTCGCCGACAATGAGAGCATTGCCATGCGATCCTGAATCGCCGGCACCTGTGCCTCCGCCTCGACAAAACACCGTTTCGCCAGCTTGCTGTCATTTTGCAACTGCAAGTTATAGCCAAGCGTGAAGAAGAATTCGGCGAGAATTGAATTCTGCGCCGTAATTTTCAGATACTTCTCCGCCAATCGTTTCAAATAATCGCGCTGGTATTCCTTGTCGAATTTTGCCAGGCGATCCAGCGCGGTGAGAATGTCATATTGCTGCGGCTGACGCTTGTCGGACGAAAGCATCAGGAAGTCTGCGTAGTTGTCCAGCGCCTTCAGGCTGTATTCAGCCGTCTGGCCAAAGAGTTTTTCTTCAAAGGTAATATCGCTCATGCGCGCCCCGGCGGTTATCGCAGCGAGGCTCAATGGGTGAAGCGAGATGACTTTGTTGTAAGTCGCCACCACTTCGTTTTTCTGTCCGGCGGTGGCATAGAGATACGCCAGATCAAGATAGCTGTCGGCAATTGAATTGGAGTCCAGCGACGTCGCCATGGCAGCTTCCAACTTCCGAATCTCGGCATCAACATCGATCTGCACGGATCCGATTTGAAACGGAATGGCATTGTCCGTTGCGTCAGCGAGGTTCTTGCTGCTCTCGTCGATGAGATTTATCAGCAGTGGACCGGCCGTTTTGTCGCTTCCTGCCCAGTATGCACCATTGTTGAAAACGACGCCGTGTGCCGGCGAAACGCCGTGGAGAAATCCCTCGGCTGGCGT
>CAZQBX010000019.1:0-28102 GCA_964592145.1 uncultured Ignavibacteria bacterium | reverse complement strand
AAGTTCGAACTGATCGCCGGTATGCGCCAGATGGTAGATTCGTACATTGACTTGCGGGCGTACCTGCGCTTCGCGATACGTCAAGATCAACCTCGTCAAATCAGGCGAAATACTGATCGACTGCGGCCCGCGGCCCACATCATTAAAGATCCACGATAGCCGGTCGCTGTCGGTGTCGATCACCGAGACTTGCGAGCCCCCGCGACTGCCACTGTCGAGCCCCTGGCAGGCGGCGAACACGAACTTGCCGTCACTGCTGATTGCCAAATCTGCCGGTTCCGGTCCAACTGCTATCGTCTTCACCAATTGAAAACTCGGCACCGCAACCTTCGCCACAGTTCCGTCATTAAACAACGATACATAGAAGAATCGCGAGTCTGGAGTCGTTACAATCGCCGAGGGCTGCGTGAACCCGCCCACGCTGTAAAGCGGTTCCTTCGTCTGGCAGTCGATCGCCATCACCGAATTGCCCGGTTTGTCCGGCGTGGTCCCGACGACAAAACAATACTTACCGTCCGCGGTGAAGGCAACATCCATTGCGACAATCGTCATGTCGATTGTGCGAATGACGCGGTCGCTGATGCTGTTGATGACATTGCAGTACGTGCTGTGCTCGCCAAATAACCAGATCTCCGTCGAGTCGGCGTTGGCAGCGGCAATTCCGATTTCGAATGCTCCCGAAATCCGATTGATCACGGTTCCAGTCTCTAATCCCAGCACGGTCGTGATATTGCTGCCGCTGCCGGACGGCACATAGAGCTTAGTGACGGGCTGTGCGAACAGCGAGGATGCTGCCGTGAAGACAAACGCAAATGAAAGAATCAGCTTGCGCATAATGAAACCCTCCCAGGCTTAAGACTCGGGAAATCCGTTCCCGGAATATTTCAATTCACCGTCAATGTAAGTCGCCACAACGTTTGTGTCGAGAAGCTGCTCGTTTGCGCAGCGCATCAAGTTCCGGTCGAGTACGACGAAATCGGCGCATTTCCCGACCGCCAGACTACCGCGATTGTCGGCATCGCCGACCGCTCGCGCACCTTCGATTGTGAAGCCCCTGATCGCCTGCTCGACCGAAACGGTTTCGGTACGGCTGAAGCTCTCCTTGCCGCCGACGCGTTTGCCCGTTACGGCAGCGTATATCCCGTGCAGCGGGTGCAGTTCCTCAATCGGCGCGTCCGATCCGAAGCATTGTGTAACACCGGTTTTCAGTAGCGAGCGCATGCGGTAGCTGTCCTTCCGGCGCTCACCCAAATACCGTTTCATTATATCAATATCGGCTGTGGCATGGCTCGGCTGTACTGAAGCAATCACGCCTAACCTCTTGAATCGCAGCAAATCACGCTTGTCGAGAATTTGACAGTGCTCAATGCGGTGATGATGTTTCCGCGCAGCGTGTTTACCGACTGCCTCATAAGCATCAAGTACATTTCGATTCGCGCGATCGCCGATAGCGTGAATCGCGCAGGCTAATCCCGCCTTGGTCGCAGTCGCCACCAGCTGCTTCAAGTCGCCCGGTGACGTTACCTCGATTCCGGTATTCGTTTTCGATCCCTTGAATGGTTTCAGCATCAGAGCCGTTTGCGAACCCAGAGCTCCGTCAGCAAAAATCTTCACTCCACCGATTGACAGGCGCGGCGAACCGAAACCCGATCGGAGTTTGAGTTTGATTGCATTATCAAGCGCAGCGACCGGCAGGTAATACACGACTTTGACGGGAAGCTGTTTTTCGGCCTCCAGCGCTTGTAATAGCTCAAAGCCATTGAGCGAATCAAATGAAGTTACACCGACACAGCCTTGTCGATACATCTCCGCAAATCCGGCTTCCATAATCGGTCTCATTTCACGCAGCGACGGCGGCACATATTTATCCCACACCGGTTTGTAGGCATTGTCCTTGAGCACGCCGTTTGGCTCGCCGTTGTTGTCGCGCATAATCTCGCCGCCGGTCGGATCGATCGTGTTGCGGTTAATCCCGGCAATTTCCAGCGCTCGCGTATTCACCCACAACAAGTGCTCGTCTTTGGAGTAGATAGCAGCCGGTTGGTCGGGAATCAGTCTGTCCAAGTCGCGCTTGTGCGGCCATCTTATCGATTTCCACTGCTCCTTCTTCCAACCTTTTCCGGTAATCCAAACACCCTTGCGCGCCGGATTCGCTTTGAGATGGCGCTTAATTCGAGCCAGTGCATCCTCGTAGGAAGTTGCGCCGTCAAGGTCAATTTGAGTGCGCGACAGCGACCAGAACACGATATGCGTGTGCGAATCGATAAACCCCGGGAAGATCGTCCGCCCGTCCAGGTCAATCATCTCATAGTGGCCGCTCGGTATGGCCGATAAATCACCGGCAGTACCAAGCCAGGCAATGCGCCCGTCACGAATTATCATCGCATCGCATTGCGGCTGGCGCGGTTCCATGGTGTAGATCCGCCCGCCGAAAAAGAGGGTCGGTGTATGATTTACTCGCATAGGTATCGATAATCTCCTTCTCGCCGCGTTACGCGCCTGCGGTCAAGTTCCTCCAGTACCGGCAAAACTACTTTGCGTGATGTACCGGTCAGATCACGTACTTCCGCCACGGTGATCTTGCCGCGTTCACGTAATGCCGCCAAAATCGTCGCCACCAGAGCTTCGTAATATTCTTTCTTGTAGACGCTTCCGCCAATATCCACAATCTGCGCATTTTGTTTCAGATAAGTGTATACTTTTTTTGCATCCTTGCTCACGGCGTTGATTTCGTCGCGGGAAGCAACTCCGCCGGATTTTTCGGAGAGCAGGTCAAGGATGTTCCGCCGAATCGCATCGAGTTCGTCACTGAGCCCGGCGGAGTAATCCGCAAGTTTCACCCCTGATTCATGACGCTGTAATTTGCCGAGAGCAACCAGCGACGACAGCGCATAATCGATCAGTTGACCGGGAATCGGTAAGCGTGAAGACAACTCCGCCAGCGACATCGCCGAAAGATGCTGATTGCTGTCATGGAAGTTCTTCACTTCGGCTAATATCGTCGCCAGCGCTTCGTCCCAGACTGATTTGAGAATCAGGTAGGCATCCCGCTTCAGAATCGCCTTGGCGGCCATCATCCTGGCGATGGAGTTATTGGTCTCAATCTCCGGAACTAACGACTGGAACAATAACTCGCTTTCGCGGATCAGACTGCGTTCATATAATTGCACTGTAATCAAGTCATCCACTGACAATGATGAAGCCTGCCGCGCCAGCGACCACATGTTCTTGTTTCTGCGATCTACAACTCCGTTGCCAAAATCAACCACAAGACCGCCGCCGATCAACAACGAGGGCGTCGGCAGCCGCAAGATAAACCGGTCTCCGATCTTGCAGATCACCGGCGTCGAAAGTTTCAACATTGCCACCAGCGAGCCGTCCTCGAGCAGAACCGGCTCCAGGGGCAGAATGAGTTTCCCTTCTGATTCGGATGTCCCGTGCAGAAAGACGATGTCGCGATTGTGTTTGAGATAACGTGAGACTTTTGGTTCAATTAGCAGTCGTATTGTCAACCGATCTGATGACTCGAGACTCTGCGGTGTATAAAGCAGGTCCCCGCGTTGTATGTGACTTCGGTCGAGCGCCTGCAATCCCACCGCCAGTCGGATGCCAACCGGAGCCGTCTCCAAGTGCTCATAAAAACTTTCGAGACTTCTGATTCGAGTTTTGGCGCCAGAGGGGTGATGATACAACTCCTGCCCGACCGCGAAATTCCCCTCGCGCAGTGTGCCGGTCACGACGGTACCCGTACCGGCGACACTGAAACTGCGGTCGACATAGAGCCGCGCCGATTTTGCCGGCAACGCTCGCAGCGTCGTGCGAAGCATCTCTTCAACCGTTGCGAAAATCACCTCAAGATTGCGATTGTCGGTGGCGGAGAATTCGATGATCGGACAACCTTCCAAGAATGTCCCGGTTGTGCGATTGCGCAAATCGGACTTGACCATTTCTTTCCAGTCATCCTCGACCAGATCAACCTTGGTCAAAACGATGATTCCGCGCGTGATGCCGAGATAGCGAAGAATTGCCAGGTGCTCTTCCGATTGCGGCATCCAACCATCATCAGCGGCAATAACAAACATCACCAGGTCAAGCGCCCCGACGCCGGAGATCATCGTCTTGATAAATCGTTCGTGTCCAGGGACGTCGATGATCCCGACTTCTTCTCCTCCGGAAAGCCGGAAGTGCGCAAATCCCAGTTCGATGGTCATTTGCCGCTCTTTTTCTTCCGGCAATCGATCAGGATCGATTCCTGTCAATGCGCGAACGAGTGAGGATTTTCCGTGATCGATATGCCCCGCGGTGGCTATTGTAAACATGTGGCTATTTTCGAAAGGATGGCAATCAGCTCGCGATCCTCGCTGGGATCAATGGTCCGCAGGTCGATATAGAATTCTTGCTTCTCAAAGTAACCAACCAATGGCGGGGCGGAGTCGAGCAACTTGCGCGTCAATTCGGTCGGTTTGACTGTCGGCTTCAATACGAGCGCGATCGACTTTATCGCTCCTCCGGGCAGCGATCCGCCTCCGGGAGTCGCTTGCGATTCTCGTATTGAGACTCTCACTCCTATTTCAGAGAGCCTGCTGGCAATGACGTCTGCCCGCGCCCGTAGGTCCTCCACTGTTGTGCGAATCTGCCGCCACAACGGCAACAGCGTGGCATCTTCTTTGCGCAGATAAGCGAAAGAGCTCTCTTCCAACAACGCCATCGTAACTTTGTCCAACCGTAAGGCGCGATAAATCGGGTTGGAGTGGAGTTCCGACGTGTGCTTCTCTTCGCCGATTATGATCCCCGCTTGCGTGCTGCCCAGAAGTTTGTCCGCCGAGAAACACACCAGCGTTGCTTTCGATCGCCAAGCAGCGGTGATGTTTGGTTCTGCCTCCATGGCGAATTTCTCGGTTTGGTGATACGCTCCTGAACCGAGGTCATAAACAGAAATCAATTTCCTCTTCTCAGCCAGCTCTGCCAGTTTCTCCGGTGACACTTCATCGACGAATCCTTTGAGACGGAAATTCGAACGATGCACTTTCAAAATCATCGTTGTTCTCTCGGTGATCGCCTCGCGATAATCGCGCAGAGTCGTTTGATTGGTCGTGCCGACTTCCACCAGCTTGGCGCCGGCGCGGCGAATAATATCAGGAATACGAAATCCGCCGCCGATCTGTACCAGTTCCGAACGCGATACCAGCACTTCCCGCTTGTTTGCAAACGTATTGAGAATCAGGAAAAGCGCTGCCGCATTGTTGTTTACCGCAATCGCGCTCTCGGCACCGGTCAACTGCGCCAGCAAATAAGCAAGAAAGCTCCCGCGTCGTCCACGCTTGCCGCTCTCCAGATCAAACTCCAGTGTCGAGTACCCGCGAACTCTTTCGGTGACGCGATCGAGAAGCTCCCTTCCAAGCGGTGCTCTGCCAAGATTGGTATGAATCAGCACACCGGTGCCGTTGAGAACCCTGGTGATTCGTCGACGAACCAAGACACCGCAGCGCGATCTGACGATGGCGATTATCTCTTCCAAAGCCGGTGTCGCTCCAGACTTTTTGTGTGCCTTGCGAGCGTCCGCAAGAATCTCGCGAACCACATTTGTGACCAGCGGGCGCGACAATTCGTTGACTTCCGTGTCGATTAGACCCGAACTAAGGACTTGGTCGACGGATGGTAATGATCGCAGTTTGTTTTCTGTCACAATGCCTTCATTTGGCGGAAGGGGTAGGAGTCGAACCCACCGCGAGTGCAAGCACCCGCCAACGGAGTTGAAGTCCGCGAGAGCCACCGGGCCCCATCCTCTTCCGCGCGGATAAACTGTTGATCAGCAATATACTCACCCCCAGGCGATTCGAAACGAAAATATTCACAGTCGCCGGATGGCCAGAGTTTCTTCAAGAGAAACTCCAAATCGGACTAGTGCGGTTGGCTTTAAGCGAAGAAAACTGATATTAAATTGACAACATTGGTTCATTAAGTATACATTGAAATTCGACTTCTATGACACCATAACCGGGGGGCGCTTTCGCAGGGAGTTCATGAGCGACAATCATCAGGACCTTGATCCAACCTTCGAGTCCGACAAGAATATCGCCGACAAGGACAAAACGGTCCTCTCTTCAAATGCTTCGGCAAAGTCAGCGCCTAGCCATTCTGCCCCGAACGAGATCGGCGGATACCGCATCATTGGCATCCTCGGCGAGGGCGGAATGGGTGTGGTTTACGAAGCCGAACAGCCGTCTCCGCGCCGACTGGTCGCTCTGAAAGTCGTTCGCGGCGCCGAGCTGGTGGACGATATGCGGTTGAAGATGTTTGAGCGCGAGGCCGCGACTCTGGCACGTCTCGATCATCCCAATATCGGCAGAATATATGAATCGGGCCGCACCGCCGAAGGTCGGCATTTCTTTGCGATGGAGTTGGTGCGAGGTCCCATCCTATCAACATGGCTTGCACAGCGTCCCGCAGCACCCGACCGGGCGGAATTGGAGACACGATTGCGTCTCTTCCGGCAGATTTGCGAAGCCGTCAACTATGCACATCAACGCGGCGTGATCCACCGAGACCTGAAACCGTCCAATCTCATCGTAACCGATGCGCCTTCTTCCGGTACCGATTCCGACATGGCCGTTCCCGCGATGGTCAAGATTCTCGACTTCGGTCTTGCCCGTATCACAGAAGAGGACGTCGCTGCCACGCAAGTCACGGAAATCGGCGTGATCAAAGGTACGCTTCCCTACATGGCGCCGGAACAGGCGCGCGGCGAAGTAGATGAAATTGATGTGCGCACCGACGTCTATGCGTTGGGCGTAATTCTCTACGAATTATTGACCGGCAAACGTCCCTATTCGGTCGATACCGGATCGCTTCTCTCGGCAGTGCACGTGATTTGCGAACAAACGCCGCGGCCGCTTAACGAAGTATGGAATGCTACAGTGCGCCTCGATCCGGACCTCGTAACTATTATAGCCACCGCTTTGGAAAAAGATCCGAACCGGCGCTATGCTACTGCAGCAGCCTTTGGCGAAGACATTGGCAGATTTCTTTCCTCGCAGCCGATTCAAGCCAGACCTGCCAGTACAATGTACCAGTTGAAAAAACTGATTTCGCGGCGCAAACCGCTTTTCGCTACGGCTGCGGCAGCGCTGGTCCTGCTGGTGGTTGCAGCGATCTCAATGAGCGTCCTCTACGTTCGCTCCGAGGCAAATCTGTCGCGGGCGTTGGAAGCTGAAAAGGTAGCGCAACGAGAAGCCAACACCGCCGAACGCACTTCCAACTTCCTGATCGAGCTATTCCGCAATTCGAATCCCGAAGTCACTCGCGGTGAGACAATCACTGCCCGGGCGATTATGGACGAGGGCGCCAAGCGCATCGAAGAAGAACTTGGAGCCGAACCTGTAATGCAAGCGCGCCTGATGAACACAATCGCTCAGGTGTATCTCAGTCTCGGTCTCCTTGAGCCTGCTCAAGATGTAGCACAACGCTCGCTCGAAATACGTCGCCGTAGTCTTCCTGGAAACAGCCCCGATATCGCCGCGAGCATTCATATGCTTGCTCGCATTCACGAAGACCAGGGTAAGACCGACGAGGCGCGAAAGGAATTTTATGACGCGATAGCTCTCTACGAAGCAGCCGGCACCGACGGTAGGACCGGTCTTGTTCAGGTGCTTGGCAATTTGGCATGGATGCTTGGTCAAGTCGGCGAATTTCAGCAAGCCGATAGCCTGATTAACCGGGCGCTGCAGTTCGCCAATTCCACCGACTCGACTGACCAAGGACAAGTTCTCGACCTTCTCAATAATCAAGCAACCATCAAGATGAATATGGGACAGCCCGATTCCGCACTTGCAATTCTCGCCAACGCCCTCCCGTTGTCAAAAAAACTGCGTGGTGAGAAGACCCATTTCACCGGTCGGATTCTGACCAATATTTCTGTGGCAAGCGGTATGGCCGGCAAGTTTGAGAACGCAAATGCGGCCGCGGTTGAAGCTCTCGCAATTTACCGCGATACTTATGGCAACTCTCATCCGCAGGTAGCGAAAGCCCTCGCCAATGTTGGTATTACGCTCTCGCAACTCGGTAAGCGCACCGAAGCTCGTCCTTACTTTGAGGAATCGCTCGCTGCACTGACGGCAATCCACGGTCCCAATCATCCCGAGGTCGGTACCGGCTATGGCAATCTCGGATTGCTTAAACTCGAGTCCGGCGATCCCAAAGGTGCGGTTACCGAACTAAGCCGCGCCGTCGCAATACATGAAGGCAATGGCGGCGCCGCTACACCCAGTTTGAGTATCGCGCTTTATCATCTCTCCGGTGCTAAAGCGGCGTTGGGCGACTTTGCGGATGCTCGCAATTTGATGCTGCGAGTGATCGCGATCGATGAAGGGATCTATGGGCCGGAGTCTGGCGAAGTCGCCGAAGATCTCAGCGGCCTCGTCGAGATCGAGCGTAAGTTGGGTAACCACCATGAAGCCAGCAAGCTTGAAGCACGAATGAACTTGATCCTGGCAAGTCTCAATGGCGCCGCACCCGCCCCAGCACCCGCGGATAGCGCCGCCGCCGGTTCATAGTATCAAGCGCTCGAATCTGTGCGTCACGATCATACAATTTGTGCATCCGAATTGGCTCCATTGGAGATTGCCCTTGCTTCAACCCTGACTACACTGTATTTTAGAATAAATAGGTACATTTTATCCATACTATTGTAACTCACCATCAGTCAGGTGAGACAGTAGATAAATCATCTTCCCAAGAGAGGCAGTATGTCCGTATTCGTACGTCGACGCTTCACCAGAGCGCAATCTCTACTTCTCCCGCAAATGCTCCTGGGTTTCGCTCTTTCTTTGATTTTCATTGCTCCATCAAGTTCGAAAGGAGCCTCGCAATTATCGGAAGCATCTTCGGTACAGGTTGCCGTCGGTGTAACCGGCCTCACTGCCCGGGCAGGGCAGAGCGCCAACCAGATTTCGGACCAGCAGGTTGAAGACTGGATGACCAATCTGTCTTTTGGTTTCACTCCGAACCAAGGCCAGGTCGCAAATGTAAGTGGGAAAGCAGCAGCCAATGTCATATTGACGGCCAACGTTGATCGGGCTCACGTTTATGTTACAACGAGTGGCATGACCCACTACTTTCTCAAGAAGATTTCAAAAGGCGAACGAAAGTGGGTTCCCAAACGAACCGGAATCTTCACCGAGAAGGAATTTGAACGTTGCCGCCTTGACGTCGACTTGCTTGGCGCATCCATCTCACCGGACCGAATGTTACTGGAAGAGCCGTTAGCCGATTTCGGTGTCACTAATTTCTATCATGCACATTGCCCGGACGGAGTGCTGGATGTCCCGACTTACGGAAAGATAACATTCACCGATGTCTATCCCGGCATCGATTGGATAGTATTGAGCCGGCCCGGCCAGGCTGTTCAGCATGACTTTATCGTCCATCCCGGTGCCGACCCGTCAAGGATTCGGATGGAATACAAAGGAGCAGAGGCGATCGAGGTTCATAACGACGCCCGCCTTTTGAAGATACGTACCCGACTCGGCGAAGTCCAAGAAGGCGATCTTGATTGCTTTCAAAACGACCGCTCTTCCGCGATCGGCGGCAAATTCCAGGTCGAAGGCAATACGGTTCGATTTGTGATTGACGAATATGACCGTACACGCCCGCTCACGATTGACCCGCCCCTCATCTGGAGTACCTACTACGGCGGCTCCGAGTATGACGGACCCCGTTCCATAGTCTGCGACAACGTGAATAATTATGTTTATGTCGTGGGTTACACCGCATCAACCAATCTTCCGGTTCAAGATGATTCGGCGAGCATCTCTTACTATCAGGACACACTTTCGGCAGCGCCCGGTCAAGATGCGTTCATTTGGAAATTCACCCAAGCCGGTGTGCGGCTTTGGGCGACGTACTACGGAGGCAACGACTTCGAAACACACAGCGATGCCGTTGTCGACTTATTCGGAAATCTGTACGTCTGTGGTACCACGAATTCGAGTAACTGGCCCACGCAGATATTGCCCGGAGCTTACAATCAGGTCACAGGCAGTTCGCCGGATGCCGTTTTAATCAAATTCAATTCTCTTGGAGTGCGTCAGTGGGCGACTCGATTCGGTGGAGGTAACTTCGAATCCGGTCACGGGATCACTTCCGACGCCACCGGCGCCATTTACATGGTTGGCAATGCATATTCAACCGACATGCCGCTGGCCAACCCCGGCGGCGGGGCCTACTTCCAGAATACATTGGGCCCGGCCGTAGATGCATTCATTACCAAATTCAGCCCGACGGGAGTGCTTCAATGGTCAACCTATTTCGGCGGTGATAATTGGGATGAAGGGCTCGGCGTGGAGGTTTCGCTTAATAACCTTTATGTTGCTGGTTCAACAGAGTCGACCGATATGCCGACCGCGAATCCCGGCGGCGGTGCCTATTTCCAGGGCACATCCGGCGGCCTACAGGATGGCTACATTGCCCGGTTCAACCTAGCCGGTGTTCTTAATTGGTCGACTTACTACGGCGGTTCATTTGCCGATGTTGCCGACGATCCGGTTGCCGATGGCAGCGGCAATGTGTTTGTCAATGGCTATAGCGCTTCTTCCGATTTCCCGACCTTCAATCCCGGCGGCACCACATACTTTCAAGGCGTGCTTGGCGGCTCGATGGATTTCACTATCGCCAAATTCAACAACGCCAACGCCCGGCTCTGGGCGACTTACTTCGGCGGCACGGGCATTGATTACCTCAATGGAAGCAATTCAAAATCCATGGCGCTCGATTCCCGCGGACGGCTCTATATGACCGGTATGGTCATTTCTACCGACCTGCCGGTTGTCAATCCCGGAGGCGGAGCGTACTACCAGCCTAGTTCGGCAGGCGGTCCACAGGATGCTCTTATCGCTCAATTCGCAAATGACGGCACCCTGCTTTGGTCGACCTACTATGGCGCAAACGTCACAGACTTCGGTACCAGTGTCGCTATCGGCAACGCCGGTTGTTTGTTTGCCACCGGCGAGTCGTGGGACGTTGGCAACCTGCCGACTCAAAATCCCGGAGGCGGCGCTTACTTTCAAGGTGTTTCCGCCGGATCCGACGACGGCTACATTGCGAAGTTCTGCCATCCACTTGGTGCTTGCTGTATCGATCTCAACTGTCTGCCCGCGGCTTCGGCGGCGATTTGCTCCACTATGGGCGGTACCGCTTACTACCCTAATCAGACCTGTGACAACACCGTCTGCAGCATTTACTGCACAATCTGCGGTACGAAGTACAACGACCGCAACAAAAACGGTACGCAGGATCCCGGCGAGCCGGGAATCCCCGGCTGGACCATTCAGCTCTACTATTGGAATGGACCGCTGTTCGCATCTACAATCACCGATTCGCTTGGGAATTACTGCTTCAATGACATCCCTTGTGGTGCCTGGACAGTGAATGAGCAGCTTCAACAAGGCTGGGTACAAACAGACCCTTCACCAAACGTGCATAACGTTTCGATAGGAACTGGAACGACACTTAACGACATCGATTTTGGCAACACCACCTGCGTACAGGACACCTGCTGTGTCAAACCGGCTCTCGGAATGATTGCCTGGTATCCATTCGATGAGGACGGCCCCGACTTCTCTCATGATATTGCTGCCAAAACCCGCAACGGCTGGCAGTACCTTGATCAGTCTTCCGCCACCGCCGGAAAAGTCGGCAAAGCGTACGACTTCGATTCGGCACGCTACATTCGCGTTTTTGATGATCCGTTCGCCCAGGTCGATACCGGGGATTTCACTATCGATGCCTGGATTGAACCCAGAGCGTTTACAACTGATTGTGAGGACTACCCCTATCACCCTTGCGCTGCGATGCCGATTGTCGACAATCGTCGCTGGGTGGAAGGCGCGAGCGGTGACAACGGAATCATGTTCTATGTCAAACCGATTTCCGCTACTCACGGACGTCTCGGCTTGGTTATGAACATTTTCCCGAACCCGCCGGATTCATTTGAGACCGCGACCGCTCCGATTGTTCTCGACGACTGGCAGCACGTTGCCGTTACAGTTGCCCGCAATGGCGGAACAATGGTCGGAACATTCTACTACAACGGTTCGCCAGTAGGAACATTCATGCCACGCATCGGGTCAATCTTCAGCACCACGGCACCGGGACCAATGATGGATATTGGCCACGGTCCTTATTTGAGCAGCTACGGAGCAGGTCAAAACTGCCGCCCTCGTGAGAAGTACTTTACTGGCCCTATCGACGAAGTGGAAATCTTTGGCCGGGCTCTTAGTGGCGCCGAAGTCCAGGACATCTACCTTGCGGGCTCGCGCGGAAAATGTAAAATCTCCTGCGCAATCCCCGCTTCGGTTGTTCTGTGCCGTACGGCGACGACCGTAACAATGAACCTGACTGTGTGTAATCAATCACCGTTCACTTCGGTCGCGAACTTCTCATTTGCGCCACTGGCATCCGGTTCTGGCTGCAATTTCGATGCGACCGCCGTGACCTTCAGCCCTGCAAGCGGAACAATCACGCTTCTGCCCGGACAGTGCACCCAGATTCCAGTTACGCTTTCTCGTCCTGTCGGATTTACTCCGGGCAATATTGCCTGCTTCTGCGTCACGGTTCGCGATACCTTGACCGGAGCAATGAGCACCTGTTGCTCAAAACTGCTGGCAAGCAATGGTTGGTGTGTCACGGTCAAGGACCCGCGTGATATTACCCATCTAAATACTGGACAGGCGCGGGCATTCAACTTCACCGTCAAGAACGAAACGGATGCACCCGCAACCTTCGATTACTCTCTCCGCTCTGAAGGCGGCGATCACGGCAGCACTCCGACTTCGCTTGCCCTGAATGGACTACCTCCCGGCACGCCCGTGATTGGCTCACTTACCCTACCGCCGTGGGGCGAAGGCGATATCGTTGGTGATGCTATTCTGATGTCCTACCGTCCGATGGATTTGGAGTCAATTTTATTGGAATTCGACATTGACGGCGATGGACTTTCTGAGGCGCTTGAACCGGTCCTGATTCAACCTTCAAGTTTCCCCGATTGCAATCAGAACAGCGTCGATGATTCACTGGATTTGCTCAACGGTACTTCAGTCGATGTCAACAGCAACGGCTTCCCCGATGATTGCGAAGGCGCTCCGAGCGATCCTTCACAATGCTATGTCTGCGGCGACGCCGATGCCAGTAGTCAGGTCACCATTTCTGATGCCGTTTATCTGATTAATTACATTTTTTCCGGCGGCCCGGCGCCCAATCCGACACTTTCCGGTGACGCCAACTGCGACAGTGTTATTACAATATCGGATGCGGTATACTTAGTGAACTACATCTTCTCAGGCGGTGCGCCTCCTTGCGCTGCCTGCCCATAAACTATCAGTGCCTATTCTTTGGGAGAGGACCGGCCTGCACCGGTCCTCTCCACACTTAGGCCACCGTTCATTTCTCTCCTTGCACGAACCCTCGCTTGTCAATTTGCGGAATAAGGTTATACTTGTACCTGATCGCACTCTTTACCCGACGCTAGTAACTGAAGTGGCAAAAGGGCGAGGAATTTGAAAATCGTCGATAACAAAAACATTTACTCCGCAACTGATCTCTGCGACCATCTCGAGTGTCTTCATCTGACTTCGCTCAAGTTACGCGACCTGTCGGAGAAGCTGCCCAAGGACCCGCCCGACGAGCAGAGCAGGATCATTATGGCTCGCGGCATCGCCCACGAACAACGATATCTCGAACAATTGCGAAGTTCCGGCAAGTCGATTGCCAATCTCAAGGACTTGCCGAATGATGATGCCTTGAGAGCCGATGCGACTCTCAAGGCCATTCGCAATGGCATCGACGTCATCTACCAGGCTTACCTGCGCGACGACTCCTTTGCCGGATATGCCGACTTCCTGGTCAAGACGACAACTCCATCAAAGTTCGGCGATTTCTCATACGAAGCTTTTGATACCAAATTGGCACTGCATGCAAAACCACTCTACATAATTCAACTCAGTCTTTACACCGAGATAATTGGCAAAATCCAGGGCGTAGCGCCAAAGCAAATGCATGTGATTCTCGGCGATAATCGCCGCGAATCCTATTCACCGCAGGACTTCTACCACTACTTTGTTCAGCTTAAATCAGACTTCCTGCTTCACGTCGCCAATCAAAGGGAAGTTTATCCCGACCCTTGCGATCATTGCGACGTCTGCAGTTTCCGGTCGTTGTGTCAAGCTCGCCGACTTAAGGACGACCACCTTTCACAGGTCGCCAATATCCGCTCCAGCCAGATTCGTAAACTCTCGTCTGCCGGTGTAATGACGTTGGCGCAACTCGCTGATACAGATCACACTCACATCAAGGGAATCTCCGACAATTCGCTCGATCGACTGAAGTGGCAAGCCCAACTGCAACATCACAAACGCCAGACTGGCGAGAACAAGTTCATCTTGCTCAAGCAGCGGGCCAAGAATCTTGGATTGCACACGCTGCCTGATCCCAGCGAGGGCGACCTGTTCTTCGATATTGAGGGAAACCCGTTATTCCCCGAAGGCTTGGAGTATCTTTTCGGAGTCTATAGCATCGAGAGAGGTACACCGATCTTCAAAGACATCTGGGCACACAACCATGCTGCCGAAAAACGCGCATTTAAGGAACTGATCGCCTACTGTATCGAGCGCCTTGAGCAATTTCCCGACATGCACATCTACCACTATGCCGCCTACGAGGAAACTGCAGTCAAGCGCCTGATGTCCAAGTATGGCGTAATGGAGATCGAGGTCGACCGACTGTTGCGCGGGCGGGTGTTTGTGGATCTCTACAAAGTCGTCCGGCATTCGATGCAAACCTCGGAACCGGCATATTCAATCAAGAACATCGAAACCTTCTACATGGACAATCGGACGAGCGAGGTCAAAACAGCGTCAGCCAGTATTGTCTACTATGAGCATTACATCGAATCGCGTGACCAGAAATGGCTCGACGACATCAAGTCATACAACCTGGAGGACTGCAAATCCCTTCAACTACTGCGAGATTGGCTGCTTAAGCTGCGTATCGATGTGGTCCGGCCGTCGATGCCGGAACCTGAACCAGACGTACCAAGCGAACAGAGACTTGAATTGGAGCGGCGGATACGCGAATTTGAGCAGGCGTTGACAGCAACACTCCCCGACGACGAATCGCTCTTCACTCCCGATCAGCAGCTTGACAAGCTCATCTTTGACTTGTCCGACTTCTATCGGCGCGAAGCCAAGCCCTCCTGGTGGCGCATGTTCTCCCGCCAGACAATGACCACAGAGGAGATTATTGACGACGGCGACTGCATTGGCGGACTTGTTCTCTCTGCCGAACACCCACCGTATCTCGACAAACGCTCGACAGTCTATACCTTCTCATTCCCGGAACAGGAGTTTAAATTGAAAGTTGGCGAACAGGGCAAGATCGCCGAGAATCTTGCACCGGCCGGAACCATATTCGCAATTGACCCTGATCAACGTCTCATCCAACTAAGACGTGTCGATGCTGGCAAAGAACCTTTGCAGGAACGATTCGATTTGATACCAGGTAGCCCAATCGGCACTGACACACTTCGAGAGGCGCTTTGGCATTTCGTACAGGAGTATATCAACTCCAAATCAGACGGCTCGCGGCCCTTCGCGGCCTTGCGCGATCTGCTCGAACGCCGTGCCCCTAACATCAACAGCGTGCATTCCGGCACACCTCTTTACAATCCGTCGTCTCTTGAACCGAAGGTCGCAACTTCCCTCGCCGAACAAATGTCTGACACTTACCTGTTCATCCAGGGCCCTCCCGGCACCGGGAAGACCTTTACTGCCGCGCACATGATCGTCAATCTCATGAAAGCCGGAAAGCGTATCGGCGTTACTGCTAACAGCCACAAGGCCATTCATAACGTGCTCTCGGCTGTCGAGAAGCGTGCCGCCAAGGAGAACTTTCAGTTTATCGGTGTCAAAAAATCCTCGGGAGACAACAACGAGACCGTTTTCACCGGTGCCAATATCGGTTCGGTAGGCTCAACTGAGAAGGTCGTCTCTTTGCTTGGCAGAGCACATCTCTTCGCCGGAACGGCGTGGTTGTTCTCCAACGCGAGTTTCCGCCAATCGCTCGACTATCTCTTCATCGACGAGGCTGGTCAACTCTCGCTTGCGCACGTTATCTCTGCCGGCGTGGCTGCACGAAATGTTGTCCTGATCGGCGATCAGATGCAATTGGCGCAACCGACTCAAGGCATGCATCCCGGTGAGTCCGGAGAATCAGTCTTAGATTTCCTGCTGCAGGGACGCCATACGATTCCAATTGAAGAAGGCATCCTGCTCGACACCACATATCGCATGCACCCCAAGGTCTGCAACTTCATTTCCGCAGCGATTTATGACGGTCGTATCAAGTCGCATCCCAAGTTGGATCAACACTGCATCCTGCCCGCTACGGACAGCAACCCTGGCTTGCCGGAAGCAGGAATCCTCTGCGACTTCGTCAGGCACAGCGGCTGTGGACAGCGCTCTGAAGAAGAAGCATTACGGGTACATAGCCACTACCGTGCGCTATTGCAGCTCGAGTTTCGTGATAGCGATGGACAGGTCAAGAAGATGACCGAACAGAACATTCTCGTCGTCTCGCCTTACAATATGCAGGTGAATCTGCTAAAACAGCATTTGGGTCCTGGCGCACGTGTCGGTACTGTCGACAAGTTCCAGGGTCAGGAGGCTGAAGCTGTGCTCATTTCGATGGCAACATCGAGTCCGGAGGAAATCCCGCGCGGGCTCGACTTCCTCTACAGTCAAAATCGCCTTAACGTTTCGTTGTCACGCGCCAAGACTCTGGCAGTGCTGGTGCTAAGCCCGGAATTACTGAGCGTGCGCTGTAATACGATCGAACAGATGCGGTTGGTAAACACTCTTTGCTGGGTGAGGTCTTACAGTGAACTGCTGAATGGGAAGAAATCGGTAACGAGTTGAGGTTCGCCCTTTCGTGAGCGATCTCAAACTGAAACGCCGCCGAGCTTCATCGGATCATCAATCGCGACGATCTCCTTCAGCACGTAAGCTTCGGCGTATTGCGCGCGGATCTGGCTACCCAACGCGGCATCATTCACCCGCACAAATTCGAAGAGGTCAACTCCCGGCGCAAACACCTTATTCGTCTTATCCCCTTCGCGGAATTGCGAGTGATAACACCGAATTGCCGCCAGCTTGCGCTCGTACTGCGACGAGACATCGATCGCGAAACTCGGCGTGGTTGATTCATAGTAAGTCGAGTACAAGATTTTCCGCGGCCGGTGCGGTTCTCCTGTCAACTTTGCCTTCTTCAGCCCCGCATGGTGGCAGGCGTCAAAACTCAATTGCGAGCAAACGCGATGATCGGGATGCCGCTGTTGCCAATGTGGGATGATAATCAGGTCAGGCGCAAAATCGCGAATCTGCTGCGCCAATAACGACCTGGCGGATAGGCTGTTCTCAAGATACGCATCTGGCAATTCCAGATTCGCTCTGACCGTGACCCCGAGAACATTGGCAGCAGCTGTCGCTTCCGCCAATCGCGTCGCAGCATCACCGTGCGAACCCATCTCGCCTTCAGTAAGGTCGAGAATCCCGACGCTGTAACCGAGATCGATGAACTTTGCGATCAGTCCGCCGGACGTGATTTCGACGTCGTCGCGATGAGCCGCGATCGCCAACACATCTACCTTAGTCGTCATTATTTCTCCCTGCGATGACACGCAGATAGTAGTCTTCGTAAAGCGGCACCATCAGGTCTGCCGAGAATCTCGCCTCTGCGGTATTTCGCGCCGCTTCTTTCATTGTCGCCAGTTTACCTTTGTCGCTTAACAGCGCAATAGCCGCCTCCGACATTGCTCCTAGATCGCCCACCGGAAACAGGTATCCGTCTACTCCGTGCGTGACCAGTTCCGGCAAACCGCCGGCATCACTGACTAACGCCGGGACACCGCACGACATTGCCTCCAGCGCCGACAAGCCGAATGATTCCGTCTGCGAGGGCAACACAAACAGGTCGGCAATCGGCAAGATCGTTGCAATCGAATCCTGATTCCCGAGCAGCATTACCTCGTCATTGAGTCCATACTGTCCGATCAGGTGTTCCGCCAGGCTCATCTCCGGACCATCGCCGACCAACACTAACTTGGCTTTGACTTTTTCCCGCACGCGCCGAAAAATCTCAATTACATCGGGAATTCTCTTGACCGGCCGGAAATTTGACGCATGCATCACAATCATCTCATCTTCTGCCGCGAATGTTCGCCGCGAACAGTGCCGAACGCCCGGCTTGAAGTGATTCACATCGACGAAATTCGGAATCACCGCAATCGGCTTCTTGATGTCGAACATGTCAACGGTCTGTTTTCGCAGCGCTTCCGATACAGTGGTAATCCCATCGGAAATCTCCACCGAGAACTTCGTAATCTCAAAAAACGACCGCTCGCTTCCCACCAAGGTGATATCCGTGCCGTGCAGCGTTGTTACGACCTTGATTTTGCAGTCGCCGGCGATCTGCTTGGCAAGAAATGCAGCAGTGGCATGCGGAATGGCGTAGTGAACGTGAAGCAAGTCGAGCTTCCAGCGGCAAACGACATCAGCCATCTTGGCAGCCAGCGATAACGTATACGGCGGATACTTGAACAGGGGATAGCTCGAAACGTCGACCTGATGAAAAAACACGTTCTCACGAAACTGGTCGAGTCGAAACGGCAACTGGTATGATATAAAATGCACCTGATGCCCTCTGGCCGCCAGAAGCATTCCCAATTCCGTGGCGACGATCCCCGATCCGCCCACCACCGGATAACAAGTTATACCGATTTTCACTTACACCTCACACCGACTTATTCCAGATTGATCAAGTGATGGACCTTGCTGTTGCAGTCGACTGCATCGTACAATCGATCAACCACGCCGGGACCATATTTTGCGATGTAATAATTCAACGGAAAACTGCGCTCTTGGGTTTTCCCTTCGGGAAACAAATTGAAAGCCACTCGTTCTACCTGCGCACGTAATGTTTGATTCTTCTTGCGGTGTGCCTGAAATACCTTCTCTTCCAGATTCTTAATCTCAACATCCAAGCGGCCCGCTATGCGATTGGCGTTCGTGATCAAACCGTGATCGCTCTGATCGAGATGCGACGCGATCGCTTCCATCTGCCGCTTGACTTCCTCGCGCAGCACCTTAAAACGCTGCTCAAAATCGGGCGGAAATGTCCGCTTGAGTATCTCCGTCGTCAGATGATTTACATCCTGCAGAGCATCTTCAAATGAAATCTCCAGTTTCTCCATCAGGCGCGCAATTGCCGGTTCGATTATCGTAGCGGAATATCGCGGGTAGATGATCGGCGCCGCTTCGTCGAAAACGTCGAAGAGCTCTCTTATCTGGCTGAAATAGGCGGCCTCTGCCGGCCCGGCAAAATACACCAGCGTCGGAAAGATATGGCTCTGGACAATTGCCCGCAGGAAAACATTTGGCGAGAACAACGATGGCGACCGCTCAAGCATCGACTCAAGTTCGGCCTGGGCAACGAACTTTCCCTCGATCGTGAAACCACCGTCGGCAAAATCGATGCGTGTGCGCTTGCCGTTGTAGTAGAACAGATTCGAATACGAACCGGGCCGGGCCACCTGAAGATGATATCCCTGCTGTTCAAGGCGTGAATTCCGATCCTCAACCAGTTTCGCAGCCTTCTCCCTTAATTGGATTTCCTTTCGAAAAATCGGTAAAGCCAGTTCCCGGAACACGGGATCGGTCGGATCGATCAGAATCAAACCGCGATCGGCAAAGATTCGACAGAGATATCTCCCGAACGCCGTCACGACCGACTCTCCCGGCTGGTAACACTCGCGCAACAGTGCCATCAGCGCAGGGCGAAATTCGGTGTCAGGAAGCGCCTGCTCATAAGAGTCCAGCAACTCACTGATCTTGCCATCCAGCCGTACCGCTCCCATCGGCTGGCCGCTGACCTGAGTTGCCGGCTGATAACTCAAATTCGCAACTTGGTTGTCTGCTGTCGGTACCGATATCTTGGCGACCTCTTCGAAATCGGCATCGTCCGCCGCGAGCCAGAAGATCGGCACCACCGTTCCCGCCAGTTTGCGGCAATTTGATTCGGCCAGTTTGATTGCCAGGCTGGCCTTGTAGAATGTGAACAATGGCCCGCCGAACAGCGTTACCTGTTGTCCGGTGAAGACAGCGCTCGTGCCGGGATCGAGAAGTTTATTGATATTGGTGATCGTCTGCGGTCCGGCGCCAAAAGTCCGGTTCTGACGCAACAACGCCGCTACGACCTTCTCGCGGTCATAGCGGCGATGTTTGACTTTGTCGTGCACCTGCTTCAGCGCACTGTCGGAATTGAAGTCGTAGTGAAAGTAGTCCGTTGTCTTGCCGGCAAGAAAATCCAGAAACAACTTCCGGCTGCCGGGCATCTTCTCGAAACTAATGACCTTCTGCGACAACAACTGCTTTCTTACGCCATTTCTTAGTCAGATCGTCAAGCAAACTATATACGACTGGTACGACAACCAGCGTTAATCCGGTTGAAGTGATCAATCCGCCGATCACGGCACGGGCGATACCGGCGCGCAATTCTGCACCCGGACCAATACCCAGAGCCAGCGGCAACATACCAAAAATCATCGCCGCTGTCGTCATAATAATCGGCCGCAGTCTAACCGAGCTGGCTTTGATCAGAGCTGCCCTCCGGTCGGTGCCTCGCGCCATTTCTTGCTTGGCGAAGTCAATCAACAAGATTGCGTTCTTCGTAACCAACCCCATCAACATGACAATACCGATCAGCGACATGATCGAAATCGAACTTCCGAAAAACAGCAGCCCCAGAAACGCGCCCAGAAGCGACATCGGCAGCGACAGCATGATCGCAAACGGATCGGTCAGACTCTCGAATTGCGAGGCCAGCACCAGATAAATCATGACGATCGCCAGAAACAGCGCTTCGATAATGTACCCGAATGCTTCCATTTGAAACTCCGCTTCACCCGTGGCATAAATTCGGTAGCCCGGCGGAGTGGGAATCTGCTGCGACTTTGCCAGGGCCTCGTTGCGGACGTCTCCGGCAAACCGACCAGCATTGTTCCCCGTTACTTTTATTGTTTTCTGGCGGTCGAAGCGAGTCAATTCAGCGACGGCGCTCGCTTCATTGAAAGTAGCAACGTAGCTCAACGGGAACTGGTGACCTTTCTGACCGTCTATATCCTTTGCCGACGGCAACAGTATTCTCGACAAATCTGATAAATCATTCCGGTCTTCCGGTTTCAACCTTAGCCGGATATCCGCCTGCTTGTCGCCTTCCTGGAACTTGAACGGCACGACACCGTTAATCAGGTAACGGGAGGCCAGCGCTATTTGCGACACGTTTAGTCCCAGGTCGGAGATCTTCTCACGATCCAGAGCAATTTGAATTTCCGGTTTTCCTTCGCCCAGCGAATTGTCGACCTCGACCGCTCCCGGCGTGGCACGAACCGAGTCTTCGACCATCGATGCCAGCAGCTGCAGTTGATCCATCCGCTCGCCGGAAATTGAAATCTCGATCGGTGCGCCGCCGCCTTCCGATTTTTCCCCCGTAATACTGATCTGCAATCCCGGATAATCGGCCAACTCCAGACGAACTGCCTTGATAACCTCAAAGGACGATCGCTCCCGTTGATCGAGATCCACCATTCGAACCGTGACCGTACCCTCGTTGTCAGGATTAATCCCGGTGCCAATCGTCGTATACACGTCCTTGACCTCCGGGTACTTTTTCAGGATCTCTTCGACACCTTTGCCTAGTTCCGACGTCGCTGCCAGGCTGGTGCCCGGCGCAGTTTTGAAAGAGACAAAGAACTCGCCTTGATCGTATTCTGGAACAAACTCGGTACCGATCAATGGGACAATCGTCAAACTGCCCACAAATGTGAGGACAGCCGCCGTCACGACGAGTGCCCGCCTGTTCAACGCAAAGCCGACAGCCCTCTGCAGGATGACATTGAGCTTCTCGAAGATACCGTTCCACCAATTGGTGAATCGGTAAATCGGATTTCTGGTCGCCTGGTGGAATTCATGTTCTTCCTTCAACCAGCGCGATGACAGCATCGGCGTCAGTGTAAACGCCACAAATAGCGACACCGCTACGCTCACCGCCACGGTAATACCGAAGGCATAGAAGAACTGCCCGACAATACCCTTCATAAACGCCACCGGCACGAATACGACGATGATTGTGAGCGTCGTTGCCAACACCGCCAGCGCTATTTCGCTGGTGGCATCATATGCCGCAACCGCCGGTTTCTTCCCATAAGACAAGTGCCTGTAGATATTCTCGATAACCACGATTGCATCGTCGATCAATAGCCCTACCGCCAATGACAACGCTAGCAAAGTCATGAAATTCAAAGTGAAATTCAGTGCGCCCATGAACAGGAACGTCGATATGATCGATGTCGGTATCGCGATCGCCGATATAATCGTCGCCCGCGTGTCGGCAAGGAAGAAGAAGATCACGATGACGGCAAGCAGTCCGCCGTAGATGATGTTGACGATTACATCATGCACTGCCTCTTCGGTGAACTTCGACTTGTCGGCAGCAACCGTTATTTCAATATCGGACGGAAGAGACTTCTTGAGCTCAGCTAATCGTGCTTTAACCGCTGCCGCCACATCAACTTCATTTGCGCCGGACTGCTTAACCAGATCAAGACCTACTGCTCGGCGCCCATTGAGGCGGGAAATTGATTCAACTTCCTTGGTTGTGTCTTTGATTGAAGCAATGTCGCGTAGCAAAACCTGCACGCCCTGGTCGTTCTTGATTACCGTATTGGCCAATTGATCGACGCTGGTGATTTTGCCCAACGTCCGGATGGAAACCTCGCGGTCGCCGCGCTCCAACTTGCCGGCCGGCAATTCAAGGCTGGCGGTCGCAATTTTGTTCTGCACTTCGAAAATCGAGAGATTGTAGGCCTCAAGACTGGTCAGATCGAGTTCGACCAATATCTCCCGCTCTTCGCCACCGACCAACTCCACATTTCCGATACCGGTCGTACTCTCCAAGACCTTCTTGATGTCTTCCTTTGCGATCAAAGTGAGCTCTCGCATTGTGCGGTTGCCGGCAATTGCCAGCGAGATGATCGGCTGCGCCATTGGATCAAATTTCTGAATCACCGGCTCTTCCATATCGTCCGGCAAGTCGGCGCGGATTCCGGCGATCTTGTCTCGCACATCCTGCGCTACGATGTTTTCATCGGATTCCAACTGAAATTCCGCGAAAGTAAACGCATATCCCTCATATGACGTGGAAGTGATATGCCTGACTCCCGAGACCGTGTTGATGGCGTCTTCCATCTTCGCGACGATTTCCGTTTCCATCGTCTCAGGCGAAGCACCGGGATACTGCACCGTCACCACCACGAACGGGAAGGAAATATCCGGAAACATTTCGACGCTTAAGTCGCGATAAGCGAAAAGACCGAGTACTAACAGAGCCAGCATCACCATGACGGTGAAGACCGGACGAGCTATCGAAATCTTGGCTAATATCATACTATTTCTCTGATCTCACGACCGGATAACCGTTGGACAAGAAACCCTGACCGAGGTAGACGACCTCTTCACCCGATTGTACTCCGGAGAGGACTTCGATCATCGTCTCGTTCTTCAGTCCGAGAGTCACCGTCCGCGCGTACGCGGTATCATTCTTGACGATGAACAGGCTGTATACCCCCTCTTGTGACAGCAGCGAGGATTGGGGTACCCGTAGTGCCGATTCGGAACTCTCAATCACGAACTTCGCCTTCGCAAATGCACCCGGCTGCAGCCGCTGTTCCAGATTCGGGACCGAGACTTCCACCGTAAATGTGCGAGTTTGCGGGTCGGCCGCCGAGGCGACCCTTGTCACGATGCAGTTAAATGTGCTGTCGGCCATCGCCATATGCAGCTCACCGGTCATGCCAACGAAGAACTTCTCCGCCAGCCCTGCCGGCACGCCGAACGACATCCGCAACGTATCGGTTCGCGCGACTCGCGCCGCCAATTTGCCGGCCGGCGGCACATCGCCGACCAGCACGTTCAATTCGACCAGCGTGCCATTGATCGGAGAAGTGATTTCCACCATCTCCCGCGCCGCCGCAAAATTCGCACGCGATACTTGATAAGCGCTCTCCGCCTGGTCAAATTGGGTCTCGCTGATTGCTTTCTCCTCGTAGAGGTACTTCATCTTGTTGAAGTTCTTTTCTGCGTTTTCAAACGTCGCCTTGGCCTGGAAATAACTCGAGGAAGCTCCGCTCTTGTCCAGATACACCAGCACGTCACCCGATTTCACTTTGTCGCCGATCTTGAACGGCAGCGCCGTGACAGCTTCCGACAAACGCACGTACATGTCGGCCTGCCTAATTCCCACCAAACCTCCGGCAAACTCGCGTTCGACTTCGATGCGGCCAACTTCAGCAACCGCCGTCTTAACCGGAATCGTCGGCAGCGGCGTCGCCAGGTCGCCATTCGAGTTCTTTCCGCAGGACAACGCCATCGCGGCAGCCAGCAGTATCAACAACCACCTGCTCTTCATCTATTGCTCCTTAAGTTGTTCAAAATTATCCAATCCCGTTACCCGCTGAAGCCGATAAACCGCCAGCGCCACATCATGAGTCGCCTGCACGTGGTTCGTGCGCGCCATAGTCAGCGCCGACTCCGATGAGAGTATCTCCAGTTGCGTGCCGACGCCGTTTTGATAGCGAATCCGCGCAATTCGCAAACCCTCTTCGGCCTGCTCGATCGTCTTGCGCTGCGACTGCAGATGCTCGACCGCTTCGCTATAGCGCAAAAAGGCGTCACGAACCTGGAACTCAACCTGATCTTTCGTTTTTTCATAGCCCAAGTCGGCTTGCTGTTTATCCACCTTGGCCTTTCGTACCGAAGCTTTGGTGGAGAAGCCGTTGAATATTGGATACGACAGCGATATCGATGCCATCCAGTTTGGCGACCACTTTTCGCTTTCCAAACCAAAATCGTCCGCCTGGTATCTCCAGCCATATTGGCTGACAAAGTCAAACTTCGGCGAGCCGTCGGCCTTGGCAATTCCGACTGCCCTGCGAGTAATCTCTTTTAGGTGTTCTTGCTGCCTCAATGAAGCGCGATTGGCAATCGCTAATTCTGTCAGGCGGGCGAGATTCAGGCTCTGCCCTGCCGAACTTGCGTCATATGAGTATTGCAGTTCCAGCGGCTCGGCCAGGTCGAGTGAAAGGAGATTCCGCAGGGCATGCAGCGCTAGCTCCGACTGATTCTGCGCCTGCAATAATTGCGGTCGTAAATTGGCGACCTCCACCTCCGCACGCAGCTTTTCGTACTCCGAGACCACGCCTTGCGACTGCATTTTATCGACCATTTCCAGATTCAATTCGGCTGTTGCCAGAGCGTCGCGATAGACATTCACAACATCGCGCGCCAGAATGACATCGAGAAAGGTATTCCTTACGGCAAAGGCAATCTCGGCTCCCGATTCATTGACCAGTTCTTCAATATATTTCCGGTATGTGCGTGCAATTTTTATCGCCGCCAGTACTTTGCCGCCTTGCCAAATCGGCTGCGTCAGAGTCAATCCGGCATCAATCTGATTGTCGGTACCCATCTTAAACGACTGCCCGCCGAATACGACCTCCGGCACCACAAGGTACCGGGTGTAGGTCGATCCCAATGACAAGTGCGGATAGGCATCGGCCGTTGCCCTCTGAATCTCTGCTTCAGCCTTCTCAAGCTCTGAACGCGCAATCAGGTAATCCTGGTTACTCCGCAATGCCTCGGCAACGGCATCTTCGATGGTCAATTTCCGCGCCTCGGCATGCCCGGCAAACAAAACCGGCAACAAGACAAACATCACTATTGGCAACAGCTTTCGGACGATTCTCATCTCGTAAGTCCCTTCAACGTAATTTCCACGGCTTCTCGGATATCTCGGCGACTAGAGTGACCCTTGCCATAAAGCTGGCGTTCAACAATCAACTTCATCAAAGACAGGAAATACTCCGCAGCAAAATCCGGATCAATCTTCTTAATCCGCCCTTTGCGAATATCTTCCTTAACCGTCGCTGATATAACCTTCAAGAAGTGATGATAACCCGCATCCATATCCAATTTGACTTTGAGCCGCACTTCCGGCTGCTCGATCATCATGACCCGGTAATAATTCGGATATTCGACAAAAAAGTCAACAAATTGCGTTAATCCCATTGTAATATGTTCCGCCACTTCACACTTTACATCGATGAGATTAGCGAATCGCTCCAGTAAAGCTTCATGTCCCCGCTCGACCACCGCGGCAAATAGCTCCAATTTCGATGGGAAATGACGATATATCGTCCCTTTGCCTGTACCCGCTAACTCGGCAATCGCATCCACGTTGCAGGTATCGTACCCGTGGGTCGCAAAGGAGGCCAGCGCCGCATCGAGGATCATCTCTTTGCGCTGCTGCTCCGGCAGGTTCCGGCGCTTCGGCTTGACAGGTTCTCTTAGCATTGCCCTATTAGACGGACTGGTCAGTCCGTTTGTTCCGAAAAAAAACCATTAAATCCACTTTTTTCTCTTAAAGAACCACAGCAGACCGACAATTACGCCTACAACCAGAAGAACTGCAAAGAGAAAGCCGTATTTCCAGCCGAACTCGGGAATCGTGTCAAAATTCATCCCGTAATATCCGACTATAAAGGTTGCCGGCAGGAACAACGCCGAGAGAATCGTAAGAAACTTGATTACATCATTGGTCTTGGTCGACACCATCGAGAAATACAAATCCATCGCCGAGTTGATTGCGTCGCGCTGGTTGTCGGCGGTGGAAATCATCACGTGCAGGTGGTCGTTAATATCCGAGAAGTAAATTGCCGCTTTCGGTGTGATGACGTCAAATTTTTCGCGCGTAAACTGCGACATGATCTCCGACTGCGGTACAATTACCCGCCGGATAATGGACAGGTCGCGCCGGATCCGGAACATCTTTTTAAGAATATCCTGATCCGGATCCTCGAAAACTTCGGCCTCGACGCCGTCCACTTCCTTCTCCATGGTATTCTGCGCACTGAAGTACGTGTCGACAATGTGATCGAGAATCGTGTGAAACAGGAAATCCGCACCGCGCGAGATAAGGCGGCTGTCGCGCTGCAACCGCTGCGAAACCGATTCCAACGACGGAACCTGGTGGAAATGCACGGTCACGACCGCGTTGGACGTCAAAAACAGTCCGATACCCCTGGCTTCGATTTCCGTTTCCTGCACCGGTGGTCCGAGTACCTGCACGATCGTGAAAAGATAGGTGTCATAGTCGTCAATCTTGGGGTGCGACATTTCCGACAACACGTCTTCAATGGCCAATGGATGGAACTTGAACTCCGAAGTCAGGACATACGATTCTTCATCGGTCGGAGAAGACAGGTCAACCCAAAGAACGCTTTCGCGCCGTTCCGTCAACTTCCGGAATTCGCCTATTCCTTCGGAATATGTTAATCCGTCGTCTGCAGTATAGTAAAATGACCTGATCATCGTGGTCTCTCCGCCGATTGTCCACAGATCCGAAAGTGGGCGCGCGGCAATGTACACAACTCTGGCGGTCGAGCAGATTCTGAACCGGCCGCGCTTGGGAAGTGGGTAATTAGACTGTTTTTAGCCCTTTGTCAAGGTTGAAGTGACTCCGTCGTGTCCGCCTTTTGAGCCTCAATCTCGGCCTCTGCGCGGAGCTTTTTGAAGGTAATATGGTTGGTGAATAGGAAGTATATTCCGATGACAAAAACCGGCACAATGTCCATAAAATGCAGTACCAGGCTGAATGCCGCCGCCTCGGCTCTGGGCACCTTGAACAACTCATGCAGCACGCTAATAACGATAATCTGGAACGATCCGATGTTCCCCGGCGATATCGGAATCATCAGCAGGAATGAGTTGATAATGACCACCACGACTCCCGCCCAGGCCGGAATATCAAGCTCAAACGCCAATATCAAGGTCACTGCCACGAGCACATGGAACAACCAGACCAGTATCGAGTAATAGCTGACCTCCAGTATGCCTCGTCCGCTTTTGAGCGAGGTTAGCCCGCTAATCATCGACTGCGTCCACTT
>CAZQBX010000018.1:0-55520 GCA_964592145.1 uncultured Ignavibacteria bacterium | reverse complement strand
AGCTCCCAGAATCCCAACAACAATATCACGTCTTGACTGCGCAGTACTTCCTTTCTGATTGTGTCCGGCGCAGTCGGAAAGTCGAGTGGGAGTAACCGCACCGAATAGTTACTCGCCAGACCGGCCTTGTTTATCCAGTTGCGCGCCCCGATCTCAAGATTATGAACATTAGTTCCCGGAGTCATCATATTGGTTCCACAGTACAGTGCCAGTGAGTCCACGAATGGAATAACATTCATCGGATCGTGGTCATCCCAGAGCGGCAACATTGTAGAGTAACTTCTAACCAACGGGTAGTTATCAATCGCCGCGGGCGGCGGAGTAGTGTTCGTTTCGAACTTCGAATCAAACCACCACAGACAATTCGCCAACGCGACTGGCCCGCAGTGCGTCCAGCGCATTAAAGGATCGATCCAGTTGGCTTGCTTCTGGTCAAAATCAGGCACACCAACCGGAGCATAATCTGGAAACGGCGGCTTATAGTACTCGCAGACGTCCTTGCCTCCGGTGATAACGAACGACAAATCAAGCGATTGCCCGCCAATGCAGTCATGCATAATCGTGCCGTTCTCAATCATGAAATTGAATCCCTGCACGTCGACCGAGACCCACTCCGGACAGTATTGTTCTGGAATCGGACCATCCCAGACTATCGGCTGGCCGGCTGCTACCGGTCCGCTGTAGATGATATTGCGGCCGATGAATGCCGCTTCATCTTCTCCCGGCAGCGGTGGCCGCCTATCGCCGGGAGGATTGCCGGTCTGTGACCAAACATCTGTCGACCAGTTGATCGCCACAGTCAGCATTGACGGTCCCGGCATCAATGGGGCCACAATCATGTCGATATGAATTTGTTTTTGGCGGTTAAGCTTCAGCAGGTCATCATAGAACCAGATATTCCACCATCCGGACGGATACAGATACCATCCTGCTCCGTATGCGCCGGTGCCGCCGCCGCCCAGAAAGTTGCCGCCAGGATCCAAGGTAATATTGAAATTGTTCACTTGCGGGCCGACTTCCGGTTCGTATAGCTCCTGCCAATTCAGACTCCCCCACAACGCCCACACGGCATCGTCGTTCCAGTGGTTGAGCGTCGACTTCCACCCCCATTGCGTAGTCACCGGACCCACGACGATCGCAGAAATATTCAGCCAGTAGATTGTTCCTGCCTGCTGATGAAACCACTGCTCGCGCGGCAGGAATACATTGTACTGATAATAATTCCCATGATCGTTGTAGATTACCAGCCCGGTCGATGGATCGAACCAGCCTTCCATGGCCGGCGGGTCAATCGGCGCCACTACGAAATTCGTTACTTCCTGCTCCCACAATGTCGCCCCAGGCATGCTGTAACCGGTGGGACTTTGATCGGCTGGAATGTCCGAGTGAATACTCAAAACAAACGCCTGAATCTGACCTTCGATACCGTTCTTCCAGGATCCCCAGAAATGAATATCCTTGACCCAGCCGGTTTCCGAGCACTGCCAATCGTCTGCCAAGACCACGGGCTGGGTTGCGTTTACATCCCATCCCGCTTCATCCGGCAATTGCGGAAAGTGCATCTTGTGTCCGTTAGTTATGTTCCAGTCAGCATACACCGAAAGAGGCAGCAACCATACGAATACAAGCGGCCAAAGGCATAATCGAATGCGCATCAAGTACCTCCATAGGATTAATTAAGGAGTCGGTCCGCAGGGGAATTGACACTAAGTATAGTGCTTTGACTGCCAAGCCGGGATCGACGTGTTTGTGTGAATGAGGCGAGAGCCCTCGCCAAACGTGCGATCAGCCGCGACAATAATTCAGAAGCGATGCGAAGAAGATTAAACCGATGCGTTTTCTTGGAATTGCCGGTTGCGTCGACTGATGAGACCTATCAGCCAACACAATAAAGATAGTCGGGCGTCTTCAGCCTGTCAATACATAATCTACAAAAATATCCACAAAACAGGAGTAGCGCGAACCTGCTTATCGCCTGGAGCTTACTTCTTCCTACGTACCCGCCGGCAGACTCTGATTTCTCTCCTATGCCGGCAACCTCACCTTTGGTGAAATGCCCGGCCGGTGGGCTTCAGGTTCAGTTCTTTCACCAGCGATTCCAGATGATAAACGCGATCGATGATGAACATCACATAACGGATGTCGACTACAATCGTCCGCGTCACCTCCGGAATGAACAAATAGTCCGATGCAACGCCTTCCCAGTTTCCGTCAAAAGCGACTCCTACGAGCTTGCCATCGCCGTCGATCACCGGACTGCCGGAATTCCCTCCGGTGATATCATTCGTCGTCAGGAAATTGACGGGAATATCGTTGACAACTGGATCAACCCACGAACCGTAGTCTCTGCTGATGTATGCATCGCGGAGTGAATCTGGAACCGTGAACGGCTCCTTATCAGTCTCTTTCTCCATGACTCCGTGAAGACTGGTCAGATAATAGTAGTCAACGGCATCGCGCGGGGAATAACTCTTAACCTCGCCATAGCTCAAGCGCATCGTGCCGTTGGCATCCGGGTACATTTCTCCCTGTTTCCATTCAGCAATTGCCTGGACCAGCAGTGGTGTCAAACGCGTACCTGCTCCGGAAAATGCCTTGTCTCTTTCGCGCATGGCATCCATCTCCGACTTAAGATCCCGGGCAAGATTTATGAACGCGTCATCGAGCTTTTCCAACTGTTCTCGCTTCATGCCGAACATCGCCAGTCGTTCTTCCGCGATACCGACCTTTGTATTGCTATACCAACTCTCGACCAGATCCTTGATTCCCGTTTCACTTTTTGCCTTATCACCCAGCAGGCTCGTCAGCGGCGCAATTGATTGGCTCGGCGGCAGCGTTGCCGCCTTGTTCAGATAGTATTTCAGAATCTCCTTATCAACCTCTGGAACCAAATTGATCTGCGCATTCTTCAACCTCTCTTTTGCCGCAAGCGTATCACGGTTTTGGTAACCACGGTCACGCTCCAAATCGGGTTTTTCTCGTTCGCACGCCCAGCGGTAAATCGTACTGGCCAAACTAAGGTAGTCGCATTGCCGGGCTATACGGCCTAAGACAAAGTCATGCAGTTGAGTCTGCTCATGCGCCTGATACAAACTGTCGAATGATGGCAGCACGCTGCCATATTTGGCGGACAAGACCGGATCCTTTGTCAGGAACTCAGTCAATTGCTGCTCCGCCTCCCGCTTATGTTCAAGTGTGTGCCCCTTCCTGAACCCATCTATTGTTCCGTAACTGTTCTTGAGTACATTGTTGAGTCCTTGCAGGTCAGATGCCAGCCGAAGCCCGATTGCCGGGTCTCGCTTGCCTGCCTCGTTCAATATCGAAATCTGGTCCTCATAGGCTGCAATCGAATTGGGGTAGGAGAATTTGATTTCGTTGGCAAGCTCATAAGAACTGATGTGACGCGAAGTACCACCCGGAAAACCGATCGTCATCGTCAGATCACCCTCGCGCAATCCTCTGGTTTCTATTGGCAAGTACATCTTCGGCTTATACGGGGTATTAGCAGTGGAGAAATCCGCTGCACTTCCATCCGGTGCCACATAAGCCCGAAGGAACGCAAAGTCCCCGGTGTGCCGCGGCCACATCCAGTTGTCGATGTCGCCGCCGAAGTTGCCGATTGCCTCCGGTGGTATGTAAACCAGCCGGATATCTCGCAGCTCCAGCGTCGTGTATAACATGTACTGCTTCCCGCCAAACATCGAGGCAACTTTGGCTTTGATCCGGTTCCCTTTTTCAGTCTCGCTGACCATCTTCTTGATGTTCTTTTCAATTCTTTGATACCTTTGAAGGTAAGGCATACCTTCAGTGAGATCCTTCAAAATCTCCTTCGTCACGTCCTTTACCGACAATGTCACATATGCCTTGTATCCGATTGCCGGAATCTCCTCTTCTTTGGTGGAAGCGTAAAAACCGTCGCGGAGGTAGTTATGTTCCATCGTGCTTTGCTCTTGCACCGCTCCATATGCGACATGGTGGTTCGTCAGGATCAGTCCCTCGGGGGATACAAACGATCCACTCGCACCGCCGACTTGCACAACCGCATCGGCGATTCCTGAGCCGGAGGAGTTAAAGATCTGTCGAGGCTGGAGATTCAGTCCGCGAGTCTTAAGGTAATCCAGTGGCAATTGATTGACACTATAGAGCGGCCACATGCCCTCATCGGCTGAAGCCAATTGTGTTATCATTGTGATCGTAAAGAGAACCACAAGTGCGCGACGAATCATACCCATCCAACTACCTCCATGGCTGCGAAAACAAGTCAAATCTCGAACAATCGCTTCGATACATCGTCAAACAGACCCTTAAGTCCATTTAACCGAAAAAACCTCTCGTTTAAATTGGCACTTTAAACGGGACTTGATACTCCAGAAGGTACGAAACGGACTTAACTGTGGCAAGTAATAGAAGACAATCTATGCAATTATCTTGGCGCCAATAACAAAACCGGAAGCCGTTTTGGCTTCCGGTCCAAGAATGCAAATGTCTAATGTCTTTACGGGCAAGCCGAGCAGGGTGCCGGACCTCCTCCAAAGATGAAGTTGATCAAATACACCGCATCAGAAATGTTGACAATTGCGCTGCAATCAGCGTCGCCGGAAAGCAGCGGATTCGGCGCGGGTCCGCCGCTAAAGATGTAATTAATCAGATACACGGCATCAGAAATCGTAAGGATGTCGCTGCCGTCCGCATCTCCGCAGATGTACGCACCGATTGTCGTAAATGACCACATTGCCCCCGGTGTCGTAGCACCCAGCAAATCCTTACTGTCAATCCGCCAATAGTAGACCTGATCGCCTGCCAGCGTCGCCGGTGTGTACGACGCAGTGGTTTGGTTCGGACTGACCAGAATCAGCGGCAAGTCTGTTCCGAAATAGACATCATAATATACCTGGTCACCCGAGTTCGGATCGCCGCCGGTCCAGGTCAATGTCGGCGAGACAGAAACTCCCGTCGAAGCGTTTGCCGGATTGGGGTTCGAGGCCTGATACGGCGCCAGATTTGGCGAGGCCGCGGTGCCGCCGGAAAGACAGACTAATTCTCCCATACGGCCGCCCGCCAACATCTCCCAGGAGACGTCGCCGACAACATCCGGTATCGAATGTATCGCATCAATCGGCGACGAGTATGGCACACTCATCATCGTGTTACCGTCTTTAGCGCTCGTGAAGTAGACGTAATTGTTGGTGTAGAGAGTACAGAATACGACATCGTTGTGCCCATCAGCATCCAGATCATTGGTCGCCGACACACACCATGGTTTGTCGGCAAGCGGTACCGCCCAAATAACTGAACAGTCCTTGCCGCTAATCGCGTACGAAGTCGTACCGGCATGCGCCGGCATTATATCAAGATAACCGTCGGCATTTATATCGCCGATCGGTTCCAGATTCAACATCGAGCCGATTCCCGGCAACTGATAGAGCATGCCGCCGGTGCGCGCATTAAGTATGTAAATGCCGCCGACTGAAATGCTGAAATCGCCGATCATGACATCAGCAGTTCCATCACTATTGACGTCGCCAAGTTGCTCCAATGCCCAGACTGATGAACCCGGCACCGGGTAACTCCAGATAACCGCACCGGTCACGCCATTGATGCCATAGGCAAAGCCCTGTGTCTCGGGAGCATTCGAAGCCCCCGCCAGAACATCGGGTCGCCCATCTGAATTGAAATCGGAAACACCAATAACCGAAAAGACCGGACCGCCAAGCGGGCACTCCCAAATCACCACGCCGGTCAAGCCGTTCAGACAGTACACACGCTTCGGACCGGTGTCATCACCATCGTCCCCGGTCGCCGCCAGCACATCGAGCGAGCCGTCGTTGTTGAAGTCAAACCGCGCGTCAACCTGATAAATTCCGCCGCCACTGCCGTAGTTGGTGGTTGAGTGAGTCCAGATCGTCGTGCCCATTCGCCCCGAAATCGCGCGAATGAACCTGCCGCCCCATGAGGAACCAATGACAACATCCGGATAGGTGTCCTCATCAATGTCGGGAATCACGGTCAGACTATTCTGATTGTAGATCGGACCGCCCGATATCACATGCTCCCAAATCACGTCGCCGGAGCCGGAGGCATTTCCGTTAAAAGCGCGGACACGATAGTCCTCCGAACAAACAATAACATCCGGGATCGCGTCGCCATTGATATCGGCAATCGGCATAATCGCTTTCGGGCTCGGGTCGATTCCCGTCGTTATCATATAGCTCCACAAGGTATCGCCCAGCGAGAGCGACTGAATCACTGCGGTCCCTTCAATGTCGAATTGATATGGACTGGTAGGGTCATTGCTCGAAATTATAAGTGTTGTCTTGTAAATTGCTGGTGACTGCGGGAAGAACCAGACCGGCACCTTTGTTGTGTCCAGCGGATCGACATTGATTGGAAATACAAGCCGGTCATCGATGGTAAAATTCGGATCGGTCGATGTAATCCCAGTGATCGACAACGCCGCAGTGCCTGTGTTCTGAATGTCGAAAGTCCACAGTGGATAGGATCGCACTCGCACATTTCCATAATTGTGTGCGGTCTGCAGCGGTGTCGCATCGGGCCCCGAATTAACGCCGAACCCAGTCATCGTCAACGCTACTGTTCCTGTAATGAGATCATTACAATATATCGTGGCGTTTGCGGCCAGCGCCCCGATGACCAGCGGTTGAAACTCAAACGGAATCGTGTCAACTGCCGCAGGCGCGATCGTGATCGGAAATACCGCGGGGCTGGTAATGTAAGGCGAATTCTGAATACTAAGACTGTCCAGGACCAGATTGGCCGTGCCAAGGTTCTGCACTACGCAGTACCAGGTTGCCGTCGTGTTCAGGATGACCGATCCAAATGAATAGGAAGTCACCGGCACTTCAATATCCGGTGTCCCGACGCCGGACAGATCGATCTTGTAAATCTTGTCGAAGCTGTTGGAAGCGCCATTGTCGCAATACCAAAGATACGTGCCATCCCAGACTATTCCTGCAGGATCGATATCCTCGGCAGCGTGGCTGTCGAGAAGCGCACCGGTAGTGGTGTCCACCTGATACAACATATCGGCCCAATAATCGGCAATCCACAAACTGGCTCCAGCCATACACAGATCCCACGGCTGATCACCGGGCGCGGTAAATTGCTTTAGGACCGTGCCGGTATTACTGACCTTGTAGACCGTTCCCGGGTCAGGATAATAGCGTGTCACCCAGAAATTGCCGTTGTCATAGGCAATACCCGACATATAAGTGGCTGGCAAATTGAACTGTGCCCCAGCTGTTCCGCTCAAAGAGAACTCCATCGCTTTGGCCGGTTGAGAAGAACTCGGATGATCCGTCGTCCAAAGATCCGTCCCGTCAAAAGTCAATCCGTAGGCATCACCCTGTGGACCGGTACATTGCAGCGAGTAAGCACCGGTAGTCGGATTCATCCGGTAGACGTTGCTGCCCGCAGTACCATAAATCCCGAAGTAAATATTGGTGCCATCCCAGGCGAGACCGGAAGCCCCTTCGGGAATCTGATACGTTGCAAGAATCGTCCACGCACGCGGCGCTCCTGCCGCATCAGCTGCAAAAAGTCCCAATGCCAAGACCGTGGAAAAGCCAACCACGGCTAACCATAATGCTCTGCTCATGGAATTCCTCCCTCCCGGAGCCGGCGCACGTACAACGGGATATGATGGACTAAGAGACCTTGTTTGAAGAATAGTATATGAATCAAATATAGACTTGAGCTACTATTTGTCAAGGGTAGATACTGGCTTGACCCATGTAAACACTGTGGATTTGATGCCGATTCGTGTAACTGCTTACCCAACTGGCGATTTCGCGAATGTCTCGATGTCATGCCGAATTAGTCCCCGCGTCATGCACTTGAATTGTAACGCGGATAATCGTATCTTGAATCGATGAAGCGAAGTCGATTCCCAGAGAATTTGTTCACGATTAGGAGGAACACAATGCTGCAAATGATTCGATTCGTACTTCCAATTCTCTTGATCAGTAGTGCCATTGTCGCCCAAGACTTCAATCCGATACAACTCCCCAAACCGGACACAACTGGCGGAATGCCGCTGATGCTGGCCCTGAAGAATCGTCACAGCTCTCGCGAGTTCAGCACCGATACTCTAACTCTGCCGGCGCTGGCCAATTTGCTTTGGTCCGCTTGTGGGGTCAATCGCGCTGCCGACGGCAAACGCACGGCGCCGTCTGCCATGAACTGGCAGGAAATCGACGTCTATGTTGCCACCGCACACGGTCTGTTTCTCTATGACCATACTAAGCACGCTCTCCTGCCGATTCTTTCCGAGGACATTCGTGAGAAGACCGGAATGCAGCCCTTTGTGAAGGACGCTCCCGTCAATCTGGTCTATGTGGCGGATATGCAGAGAATCAACCGGGCATCGGAAGCCGATAAGAACTTCTACTCCGGTGTTGATGCCGCATTCATCAGCGAGAACGTGTATCTGTACTGCGCTTCGGAAGGTCTCGCCACTGTTGTCCGGGGCTCTGTTGAACGTGATGCCTTGGCGAAAGCGATGAAGCTTCGTCCTGACCAGAAAGTCATTCTCGCGCAATCAGTCGGCTATCCCCAGAAGTAGATTCCCGCCCAACTTTTCCGATCTCGAACGATCATCGAAAAATCAAGCCGGAAGTCGTAAGACTTCCGGCTTCTTCACAGTGGTTTGATCCAAAGAAGATTCGAGTTCGTTTCCTATTCGAGCACCGGCTTGCGCAATTCGATATTAGTAATCTTTCCAAATTCGTCGAGCGGTTTTTCGAAGGTGTCCGGCTTGCCGACAACAATCAACGTCAATTGGTCAGACTTCAGGTACTTCTCGGCAACCGCCTTGACATCTGCTTGAGAAACCTTGGCATAGTTGTCCAGATACTCCTCGTAGAAGTCGGCCGGATATCCGTCAAACTCCAATGACATCAAATTGCGAACAATCTTCGCAGCCGAATCGAAACTGAAGACCAGCCGATTGGTTATCGAGTTCTGCGCGTCTTTCAGTTCGTCGGCCGTTACTCCATCTGTGCGGATCTTTGCGATCTCCTCGGTGATGATGCGAATCGCCTTGTGCGCCGTTGCGCTCTTAGTCTGACAATTTGCGGCAAATGTGCCGACGTCCCGCGAATTAATATCAAAATTCGAGCCGACACGATAGGCAAGTCCTTCATCCGATCGTACCCTCCCGGTGAGTCTCGAAGTAAACGACCCGCCTCCCAGAATATAATTGAGAATATCAACCGCGTAGCGGTCAGGATTATCACGCTTGATGCCCAGTTCTCCGATCATCAAGTAGGCCTGATTAATATCCTTGTTGATCTGGTAGACGCCTGGATGGTATTCCGCCACGACCGCCGGCTTCACCGGCAATGATTCGGCAGATTTCTGCCAATCACCGAAGTGACTATTCAGCTTTGCCAGCATCTCCTTCTTGTCAAAGTCGCCGGATATCCCCAAAACGATATTATTCGGCACGATGAAGCGCCGGTGGTAGTCCGCGAGGTCTTCCACCGTAATGGTCTTTACCGATGACCAATCCAACATTCTGCCATAGGGATGATCTCCGTAGATCGTGTTTGAGAAATAGGTTGAAGCGACCCGATTGGGATCATCATTGCGCCGGCGAATCATGTTCTTCAAATCCGTCTTTGCAAGGTCTAGCTTGTCCTGCGGGAATGCCGGATTGCGCAGCAGATCAGCCAGAAGCATCAGCCCGAGATCGGTGTCCTTCGCGAGCACGCCGAGCGTCGCTGAACCGGATTCGGTGCTCATCTGGAACTCCAGTGAACCGCCAGCAAACTCCATCAGGATGTTCAGAGAATCACCGCTGATCGACTTAGTGCCGCCCGACCGTATCACCGTACCAAATAGACTTGATAGCCCGTTCTTTTCCAGCGGGTCGTAAATACTCCCGCAGTGAATCATCGCTGTTGCATTCAACAGCGGAAAACGATGATCCTCGTACATGAAGACCACCATCCCGTTGTCAAGCATTACGCGTTCAACTCCGGCGCCGACACGCGGAATTGTCAGCTCGATCTTCTCCTGGGATAGACCGTCAATGATCTTTGCGCCAACCGACTTCGGTTCCGCATCTTGAGCCGGAGAAATCGTCGCCGAAACAAGTAGCACGAACACAATATATATCAGCTTTCTCATTTCAATTCTCTCCTGTTCAATTCGTCTTCGGGGCTGCCGCAGCCGGCTGGTCCGTTGAAGGTTTAACAACATAGATCACGGAACGGTTTTTCTTCACAAGGTACTTGTTGACGACGCGCATGACGTCGTCGGCCGTGACCTGCTTGATGGCATCGGCGCGATCCAGGAAGTGATGCCAGTTCCCGGTGAGACCCTCGCTGCTGGCCAGTCGGAATGCCAATCCGTTGTTTGACTCGAGTGACCGCAGTAGTTGTGCGTCTACCTGATTGCGTACTCGCTGCAATTCCCAGTCGCTGACTTTCTCCGTCTTGAGTCGATCGATTTCAGCATAAATCGCTGCCTCCAACTCTTGAACGGTGTGCTCGCCGTAAGGAGTAACCGAACAGGAAAAGGTACCCGGCAAACGGGAATAATCGACACTCGCATTGGCGGTGCCAAGCTTCTTCTCACGGATGTTCTTGAAGAAACGGCTGGTGCGCCCATCCGACAAAATATCGGCCGCGACTTCGAGCGCCGGCAGATCTGGATGTCCGATCTGTTGAGTTACCCAGGCAATCTCCGCCGACGGATTGGCGTCATATTCAACTTCCACTCGGCGCTCACCCGTCTGCGGCGCGTCGCGAGTGACGACCGGCCGCGGCAGCGGTTGCGCCGGAATCTTGCCGAAATATCGTTCGCACAAAGCAAAAACCGCATCGGCGTTTACATCACCAACAATCACCGCGACGGCATTGGAAGGGGAGTAATGCGATTTGAAATATGCCTCCACGTCTTCACGCTGAACCGTCATTAAGTCACTCATCCACCCGATAACTGGCCAGGCGTACGGCGAGGCCCAATAGATCGTCGACATCGCCGCTTCACCCACCCGGCCGCGAGCCTGGTTCTCATAGCTTAGTCGGCGTTCCTCCATGACCACATCGCGTTCCGAGTAGAATTCCCGCAATACCAAATTCGCCATGCGGTCACTTTCCAGAAACGCCCACAGCTCAAGACGATTCTTGGGGAGTGAGACATAATATTGCGTCCCGTCATTTCCGGTTGATGCATTGAGACCCGAGCCGCCATTTTGCAGATATGTGCCCCACAGTTCATCCTTGATAATGTACTGCTTCTGCTGTGCCTGAAGATCGGCAATCTGCTGGCGAAGCTCCTTCAGTCGCGTTGAATCCGGCGGATTGAGCGGGCTCTGAAGCTTCACTTGCTCCGCAAAGGCCAGTTTCGCCACTGAGTCAATCTTCGCCATGATCGGTACCTCTGCTTCGTAATTACTCGTGCCGACGATCCGCGTCCCTTTGAACAGCATATGCTCCAACAAATGCGAAGTACCGGTAATGCCCGGGTGTTCATCCACCGAACCGGTGCTAAACCGGATGATCGAGGAGAAAACTGGTGCCGCATGATTCTCCAGCACAAGCACTCTCATACCGTTTGATAGCACCCGTTTCTTGACATCCAGTTGAATGTCGCCTGTCTTTGCTTGCACTTGTGTAAGCGCTCCGAGCAGCAAAAACAAGCTGAGCGCAAGTGATAGCCGAACCTTCGTCACAATTTCTACTCCTTGTGTTTGAGGATATCACGGTGAAGTCTATTCAGAAATCTCAACATCGTCTCCAATTCACGCATTGCCGTTGCGCCGAAAAAAGGCATCCACCAAGCGATTTCTTAAGCTAAATCAAAACATGGTAAATTTCAACCACTTTATTCGGCTTCTTTCAGCTTGCTAATCCCTTTCTTTCGCAACACGGCAGTTACTTATGTCAGATAAGTCGGAGTTGCCAAACCAAGTAGATTCCCGGCGGGAGAATCAAACAAGCAGTGACGCCTCCGGGAAAGTATCCTCGCTTGATGACCATCATTCCCAAATGGAGGACGGCATTTACCAGCATTACGATCGTATAAACCCAGGCCGCGATGATGCCCGTCCTGACCCCAGCAAAACACAAATAGGCAGTGGTCAGTGCGAAAGCAAATCCTATTGCATTTGCTGTCACGAAGATGCTGTTAGGAATTTCCCCCAAAGGAAATTGGCGCCGGAATCCTGTCCGCACTTCCTCGTACAAATGCAGTGCATGCACGGCTGTCAGAACCAGCACAGCGCCGCCAATCGCTTTCATCTGTGATTACCGCCGACAAAGATATGGCACGGCTTCAAACTACCCAGAATTTAGTCAGCCCCGTGCCGACTGCCAATGACGCCGGCTCTACTTCTTCGACCGGGCGGGAAACTTTGCAAAATTCTGCTTCTTGAGGATTCCGATCATCTGTTTTTCCAGTGACGCAAAGAAAGGATGCATCAACGCTGAAGCCGACAGTGTACCGTCTTTCAGTTTCTGATTTGGCTCGCAGAGATTGAGCACGACCGGACCGCTGATCGCCTCGATTACTTCCAGCATTGTAATCTGCGCCGGACGCCGCGCCAGCTGATATCCGCCGCTTACTCCCTGGAATGACTTCAGAATTCCCGCTTCCGTCAGATCAAGCAGCACCTTGGCCAAAAACTCGCGCGGAATCTTCTCGCTCCGCGCAATTTCATTAATGGTGGGTCTTGAATTTGTCGCCTGCGCTATGTGCAATACCGCACGCAAAGCGTAGTCGGCCTTTAGAGAAATTTCCATATCCTGATCACTCCATTCTATTTGTATGTCTCATTTCAACTCAGAGAATGTTCAGTGGCAATCCCCAATGCCTCACTTTGCTCCTGAACCTGCGGCCGCCAGACCGTCTGCCAACAAAGGTACAAACTTAGACCTAATAGTCAATGAAAATTAATTTCCGTTGGAAAGTATCTTGATTCCAGCCGTCGGGCCGCGTCTCCAGCCGGCTGGCGCAGTTCTGCGATACCGGAAACCGGCTGACGCCGCCATCACACCAGTCGACAATTGTCTTTGCCTCCTCGATAAATTTATTATTGACAAAATGGCCTGATATAGACTATGATGGGGGCAGCGTAGATTGTTGTAGCAACCTATTCCAACAGTCTCAACACAATTCTTAATCATTCTCATATTCGGCTTGCGGAGCATGATGTGTTCAGGCTAGGCTTCACTCCGCCAACAGGAGGAGTCGTGACTTACCAACTCACCCGATGGCGATTGTTTTTGGCGTTGGCAATAATCTTCGCCGCCACGGTAACTGCCGGAGCAGCCAGCGTTTCCGGCCTCGTCTTCACCGATCGCGACTGCGACGGTATCAAACAGCCGATCGATCCCGCCATGAACGGCTGGAAGGTCTACCTGCGCGGCGTCGTCAATGGCTTACCGCCGATCCTTGATTCAGCAGTAACCAACAACGACGGCAGCTATTTGTTCGGCGGTCTCGCCGAGGGCGACTATGCCGTCTCGATTCAACAACAGTCAGGCTTCCTGCAGTCGACTCCCCACTCTGTTGACTATCGTGAAACGGTTGTAGTGACCGATGTGCTCACTGACCGCAACTTCTCATTAAAACTGATTTCAACCTGTGATACCGTGCCGGCCTACTCCTGCACCGGCGGTACCAACGATAGTTTCGACAATGGCAACGGGCCCGAACCATCGGCTCCAAGTGCAGAGTTACTCTCGGCAATGGCCGCCTGCGGCACCCCTCTGGCATTTTTCGACCAACCGGCAACCGATGCCTGTTTTGGCCATACATTCAGCAACTGTTGGAGCAGTTGCGGCCCGATCAACTCGATTGTCACCATGCGGCTCCGCGCATCCACAAGCGGCAGCCAGGACGATGAACTTGCCCTCGGCGAATGGCCCAGTCCCGGTAGCATCTGGCGCGTGAGCCTTAGCACGCTCCTGGAAATCAAAACCGGCGGCGCCGACGTCAGCTGGGATCCGGGCGACACCATGACGATCGCCCTCGATCTCGCCAATCTTCCGGTCGCGCATCGCGGTCTCACCAACATCATGGCAGCGGTGCAGGACGGCGATCTCGATTTGCTCTTGCGTAATAATACCGAGATCGACTTCGCCGGCGACGGCGGCGCCGGTGGCTGACCGACGCCGCAAGGCGAACTTCACGGTGTGAAGTATGAAGATTTAGACTGCGATGGCGTCCGCGATCCGGGCGAACCGGGACTCCCCGGCTGGACCATTTGCACGACCGATTACTACGGTGTTTTCTGCGATACAACCGATGCCACCGGTGCTTTCGCGATCTACGGCCTGGCGTCGACTTATCTGCATTTCCTTTACGAAGTTCAACAGCCGGGCTGGATCCAGACATCTCCGTCAACCGTTCAGTACAATGTCTATCAGCCCTTTTATAATTCGATTATGACCGGCTATGACTTCGGGAACATTGACACTGCCAAATGCGCTGCACTTGTCTACGACACCTGCCTGGCGGGCAGGGATGATCAATTCGTGCCCGATGCACCGGAAATCCCGACGCCGTCTCCGGCGCTGGCAACCTTCCTGAATGAACTGTGCCAGAGCGCGCCGAATCTGACTTTCGATCAACCGGCATTCAATCAGTGTTTTGGCCATACTTTTAACCAGTGCTTCGATACAACGTGTTGCGTTCTATCGGCCAAACTCTGTCTGCGCCTCCAAGGATTTAATGCCGGATGCGAAGATGATGATCTGCAGCTCGGCGATTATCCCGGCACCGCAAGTATCTACCACCTAAGTCTAAGCCAACTGCTGGCGATCCACACGGCTGGCGCTGATACGATTTGGAATCCGGGTGACACAATGACAGTGTGTCTCGATCTGGCAAACTTGCCGCCGTATGGTTTTATCACCAGCGTTATGCCGCTGCTTCAGGACGGCAAGATTGACTTCCTCTTACACGATGATACGATGATCGACTACCTCCAACTCATTGTCGGTCGCTGCTGTCCGGGACAGCAGAACGATTGCAGCGTTAGCGGATTCAAGTGGAATGACTACGACCGCGACGGCGTTCACGACGTCGGCGAGCCTGGACTCGGCGGTTGGACGATTGAACTATACTACCAGGGTGGACCGCTATATGCCACCACGACAACGTCGGCTAATGGCAGCTATTCCTTTGCCAATCTCCCGTGCACGACCTACACCGTTGTCGAAGTCAACCAGCCGAATTGGGTGCAGACCTATCCGTCGCCGGCAACGCATTCGCTCAACTTGACCTCCGGCACCAATCAAACGCAAGTCAACTTCGGCAACTTCATGTGTTCTGACAATCCGGCTGATACCTGTTGTGCGCGCGTGCCGCAGAACATGGTAGCCTGGTACTCCTTCGATGAGACTGCCCCTATCACGACCTACGATCTCGCCGGCGCCGATAATCCCGGTACGCAAATTGGGTCATTTACCTACGCACCCGGCATGGTGAACGGTGCATACCGATTCGGTCCGACATTGGCGAATCAGGATATTGTCCGCGTATACAATGACCCATTCGTCTCGATCGGCTCCGGAAACTTCAGCGCCGATGTCTGGATCTATCCTACCAGCTTCAGCGCGAATTGCAGCGTCTTCCTGACTAACCCCGGCAACGCCCCGTGCGTCGATCCCATTTTCGATAACCGGCAGTGGTTCTTCAGCGGCAGCGGTCTCGATGGTGTCAGCTTCTTCGTACAGGATGATGGACAGGGAATGAACACCGGTTATCTGGGTCTCGTGATGAGCAGCTTCCCGACACCGCAGACGGTCTTCCTGTCTCCCCCGGGAACAATTGCACTTAATCAATGGCAGCACGTGGCTGTGACGGTCTCGCGCACCACCGGAGGCGGCAAATTCTATCTCAACGGCAACTTGGTCGGTTCCTTTAACCCGATCAGCGGACCGCTGTTTAGCACAAACGCCGGACCGATTCTCGATATCGGCCACGGCACCTTCCTCAACACCGGAAGCTGTTATCTGACGAATCGCTACTTCGACGGCTTCATCGACGAACTGGAGATCTTCAACCGTGCTTTGACGCAGAGTGAAGTTCAAGCACTCTATGCTGCCGGCAGCTCGGGCAAATGCCGGATTCACTGCAAGATTCCGCCGACCCTGCTCTTCTGCAAGGGGCAGAACACCAAGATTCTGAACCTGACGATCTGCAACGACGGTTCGTCGCCGGCGACAATCAACTATTCGCTGGCCGGAATGGCTTCCGGTGTCGGCTGCAATTTCTCGGGCGTCGGATTCACCTTCTCACCCGCCAACGGCACAACTCCTGTCCTGGTGCCGGGGCAGTGCATCACAATTCCGATCACCGTGACCAAACCGGTGGGCTTCGTTTCCGGCAACACGGCCTGCTACTCGGTGTCGATTATCGATCCAGTCACCGGTGCAAGTTCGACCTGTCAGGGCAAATTCGTCGCGCCGTGGAAATGGTGTATCATCGCCATCGAACCCAGTTTCCCGAGTCCGCTGAAACTCGGTCAACAGCAGGCGATGCTGTTTAACGTTCTCAATGATGATGACTCGACCGGCACGCTTCGCTACAAGATCGAAGCTCTTACCGGCGAAGGCGACGCATCGTCCGCTATCATCAGCCTTAATGGCCTGCCGCCCGGCGAACCGGTATTGGGACAGCGCACCGTCGGCCTGGGTACCGCAAGCAACGTTGAAGTCAGTCTCAGCCTGTCGCAGTTCGAAGCGTTGGAGATGCCGACCATTCTCCTGTCCGTCGATGACGACAACGATGGCGTCTATGATCCCCTTGGCGCCGGCGCCGTCCGGCCCGAGTCGATCGTCGATTGTAACGCCAACGGCATTGACGATCTGACCGACATCGGCGCAGGCACCTCGCTTGATACCAACAGCAACAACGTTCCGGATGAGTGCGAAGCCATCTGCACCGCCGGCTACTGCTCGCGCTGTTACCTCTGCGGTGATGCCAACAGCGATGTGGTGGTTTCAATCTCCGACGTTGTGTTCTTGATCAATTACATCTTTGCCGGTGGACCCGCACCCGATCCGGTTCTGCGCGGTGATGCTGACTGCACGAACTCTGTCAACATCTCCGATGCCGTCAGCTTGATCAACTACATCTTCGGAGGTGGTCCTGCGCCCTGCGCAGCCTGCCCCTAATTCTGATCTTTGCTTGGATGCACTTAAACCGCGAGTCACCCCGGCTCGCGGTTTTTGCTTGTCGAGTTGCATCTTTGTCTAAGAAAGCTCACACTTGCCACAAGCACTGTCGAAACGTCAGGTGAACGCAGAATCCGGGAAGAAAGAGCTGCGTTGCGCCCGTCTAAAGCTGATCCGCATTGAAGGTATCCCCCTGATTAATGTCGCCCGACTCATATCCTTTCACAAACCAGCGGACCCGCTGCTTCGAAGTGCCATGCGTGAAAGCATCGGGAACGACATAACCTTGCGTCTGCTTCATAATCCGATCGTCACCCACAGCTGCTGCCGCGTTGATCGCCTCCTCGATGTCGCCCTGCTCAAGAATTTGCGCGGTGCGCTCCGCATGATGAGCCCAAACACCGGCAAGGAAGTCAGCCTGAAGCTCCATCCGAACCATGAGTTGATTGAACTCCGTTTCATCCAGTCGGCCCTGCTGGGACATAACTTGATCACTAATCCCCAGGAGGTTCTGGACATGGTGGCCGACCTCGTGAGCAATTACGTAGGCTAACGCAAAGTCGCCATGCACACCGAGTTTCGACTGCATCTCCTTGAAGAAACTTAAGTCGATGTAGATCTTCTCTTCACCGGGGCAATAAAACGGTCCGGTCGACGCACCGGTGAAACCGCAAGCCGACGATACCTGGCCGGAAAACAGGACCAACCTTGGCTCGCGATAGGCTTGACCGCCCTGCTGAAAGAGACGATTCCAGACATCCTCGGTCTCGGCAAGGATCACGCCGACAAACATCCCCTCCTGTTCTTCCTCTTGACTTAGCGGTTGATTCACGTCCGCGGTCGTACCCGTGCCGGTTTGTTGCAGATTCTGCAACAATTCGTCGGGGTTGCCGCCCAGAAGCATTACGAGAAGCACAATTATGACACCGCCTACGCCGCCGCCGAGCGCCATTTGTCTGCCGCCAACCCGGCGCCGGTCCTCAACATTATCGCTGGTCCGCCTGCCTAACCATTTCATCTAAGACTCCTTTCCGGAATCAGTTGAAGTGCCCTCGATTCGACAGACCGCTTCATCGTTCATCAAATTCGATGTCGAAAAGCCGTTTCTGCACAGGTACTGACAGTCTGTGGGCTTACGCGTTGATCTGTTCTTTCGTTTTTCAAAGTTAGTGGATGATCTGACGACTGGCAGCCCATATTCAAATTGAACACGCCACGTGTGCAAGATCTACCTACGGCTTCAAGTTCGACGAATCTCGTTTGTGTGCCGGTTTCTGCTCGAAGTAAAACGACCGGAAGTCGACTCTGACTTCCGGTCCACAATTGCGCTGGTCACAGTTCAAATCCTACGGACACGCCGCACACGGCGCAGCACCACCAGCGAAGATGTAGTTAATGAGAAATACAGCATCTGAGACAGTAACAGCACCACTGCAATCGGCATCACCAGCCGAGAGAGGACTGGGCTCTGTGCCACCGGCGAATATGTAGTTGATCAAGTAGACAGCGTCCGAGATCGTCACAGTGCCGGAGCCGTCCGCGTCGCCGCAAACGTAGACTTGTATCACGAATGAGAACGAGTCCAAGTGGCAATAGTCGGCGGCAATGACTGTAACGGAGTCGAGCGAGATGGCATTTGGCGTGAGACCCCGAAGCGAATCTCCAGCGACGATGCACCAGCTTGGATAACGCAAGTATGAGATCGAATGCAAGGAATCATCAGGATCGGTAATTGTCGGCAAGTAGGAGAAGAGAACCTCACCTCGCATCACAAAATGAGATAGGGTGTCAGCGACCACCGGGGCCTGGTTCGAGTGGTCCATAGCCACGATTACTGTCTGCGTGTCCGCCAACGTACCGTCAGACACAGTGATGGTGAAGGACGTGTCAGAATACGAACATTCTGCCTTGCCCGTCACGACCAGCCCTGTGACTGCGCACCAAGACGGTACTCCCAAAATACTGGTCACAATTTCGGTACCGTCACAATCTTCGTCGCCTGCGGTGGCAATGTAGACCAGTGAATCGCCAGGGGCGAGATCAATCGTAGTACCGGAAGTGATCGTCGGAGCATGATTAGTCCACCGCGGATTGCAGCAATCGTTCTGCGGATGGCTGATACAGGCATCGCAGCTATCCCCAACACCGTCGCTGTCAAGATCCTCTTGGCCAAGATTAAACGCTGATGAGCAATTATCGAGAGTGCATGTGCTGTACGGAAATCCAGTATCTCCGAAGCCATCACCGTCGGTATCGGTGCAAACGTCGCAGCTGTCACCGACTCCATCGGCGTCAGCATCCTCTTGGGACGAATTGGCAATCACAGGGCAGTTGTCATCTACACAATCGTTGAGTACGTACCCCGGATCACCGAATCCATCGCCATCAGAGTCAAAGCAATATACTTGGTTATACTTGATTGTAACCCAGTTGCCTTGGTTGACACCATCGTACTGCTCCGTATTTGCCGTGCCAGTTACATACAGATTGCGGAGTCCGTCGATCGCAATGGCGCGTCCACAATCGAATTGAACCCCGCCGGGCGAATCATAAGCGACTGTCCAAAGTCGATTTCCTGATGAGTCATATTTTAGCGTGACGACATCATGCTGTGTCGTGGTCCAAGTGGTGCCGGTCACGTAGGCATATCCGGAGTCGTCGACGACGAGATCTCGACCCATGTCGTCACCGTTTCCGGTTCCATTGTAGGTCCGCACCCACTGCTCTCCACCGGATGGCACATACTTGGCCGTTAATATGTTCCAGTAAGGAATTCCTGTACCACCACCCAATTGACCAGTGATGTAGGCACCACCCTGACCATCCGCTTTGATTGCGGCTGCATCCGTGACATTGCCCCATCCGGTGATGCGCAGGCTATCGCGCCAAAGCGCTTCACCTAGCGTCGGGGCATACTTGGCTGTCAGAAAGCACTTGTCAAATGTGCCATAACTATCTTGACCCGTTACATAAATGTAGCCGTCACTGTCGATGTCCATGTCGCGGAGATACTGCCCTGATCCACCCCGGTCAAGTGTGTCCCAAGCCACAGTGCCTCCTGTGGTTGGATTCATCAGCAGCAAATAGAAGTCGACCGAGTGCCCATCAAAAGCTCTCGTTCCTGCAGCGCACACACGGTCTTGACTGGGACTCAATAAGATGTCGTATCCGCTATTTGAGCCGGAATATCCTCCATAAAGAGAAACACCATAAGCTCGCGACCACGCAAGAGTGCCATCGCTTGAGTACTTCTGGGTAATGAACCTTGCCAAGTTGGTTCCGAATGACGCAAGTGAATCGCTTCTTCCCGTTAAATAGACGCTTCCCGCCGCATCAACTGTCAATGCTTCTACGTAATCGTAGCCATTATCTCCGATCCCGTCATAGAACCTAGACCAAAGAGTATCGCCGCTTGGGCTGTACTTCACAATCAATAAGTCATCGTAATTCAATGCGGTAGTCTCACAATTTCCACCTGCGAACACATTGCCAGACTCATCAATCCCGACACATGTAAACTCGCCTCGGCGGAGCCAACTTGGTTTGAACAGCCGGGACCACAGAACCGTGCCGTCAGGCGAGTACTTAATAACATGCGGGGCATCACTGTTGCTCGGTCGTTGTTTTCCGGCTACGTATACATTCCCCTGCGTGTCAACTACAATAGCAGATGGTGCATCGAAGTATGATGTGGGATCATAGGACTTAATCCAGGAAGTCTGTACTGTTTGTGTATTACTTGCGCTCGGTAGGAGCAAGAGCAGAAGAATTGTAGTAAAAGATTTATGCATGATTCCTCCACGTGACATTGAGCCATGTCGATTTTGTTGGGAACTAGTCGATTGAACTTCGTAACCCGATAAGGGAATCTCGGGTAGAATATTTGACTTGTGAACACTCCTAGTTTCCGGTTGGCACGAACGAATCTTGGATAGAGCGTGAGTCACACATCCGGAATTGCCATCAAGCAACAGCGACCGATTTCTTGAACGTGTGGTTGCGTTGTAGATCAATTCCGGTTGACGCCGGACACAGAAGCCATGCTGCCCACCGCTTCACTAGTGTGCGAATCGTAGATGTCGCTGGTTGGTTATTGACTTTCTTAACGTAAACGAAAGTATCCACGTTGTCAAGCGGTATTTGCGGTCAGCTAAATCGGACAGATGGAGAGCTTCAGTAAAGAGACCGTTTGGGTAGATCATTGAGGACTGTGCGTCTGCAATCCAATCTTGACATCAATCGATGGAGGCCAAATCGCGGTCTTAGTGGTAGCAAATGATTCATATCATTTCTGCACTCACATGTGCTGATCCAAATGTCTGCAAACAAAACCACAGGTCAAGACAAAGAAGAGAATCAATTCGGAGAGCCCGCGAAGCTCCACAGGCCATTTATGGTACATCATCGATCGACATCAAATCGTTCTGTCAGGCCATTGATAGCAATGACGTTTGAATTCGCTTTCGCTTGTGTCTGACGGTATCTGTTTTGATGTTCTGTGGATACATTGTGTGGACGCAAATGGCGAACGAGATCATGCTTGACGGCCAGCGTCTCTGTGCCGCTGTTTACTCGAGGCATGAGAACCGGAAGTCGGTAATGACCTCCGGTCTAAGTTTGTGTCGATCCACAGTTCAAATCCTACGGACACGCCGCACACGGAATAGGACCACCTGCAAAGATGTAGTTGATCAAGTACACAGCATCTGAAATGTTCACTGTGCCGCCACAGTCTGCATCTCCAGACGTCAGTGGATTGGGTGCAGGACCACCCGAGAAAATGTAGTTGATTAGAGAGACTACGTCGGAAATTGTCACAGCGCCCGAACCGTCGGCGTCGCCGCATAAATAAAGCTGAACACACATTTTGCTAAGGTATCCATCGATTACACCATTGCTGCCGCCACTGTAAGGATTGACCACCGGGAAATTAGTCGAAAAGGTCTGGCCGGCGACGTAGACACAGTTGTCACTATCCAGCGCCAAACAAGCGAAACTTTCTGTGTTGTTGCCACCAAGATACGAAGACCAGAGTAGCACCAAGCCGGTCGGTTCAAAGATTGCACCGAAAGCGTCACTTGGACCTTCCAAGCTGCCATCATAAGGGTTGAGCATTGGAAAGTTCACGGATTGAGTTGTGCCAACGAGATAGATGTTACCGTCGAGTCCGCGCCGCAGCCGGTGCGCGGTATCATACTCGCTGCCAACCAACGTACTGCTGACAAGAACTCCCGCTCCGGTGGGATGTTTCTGGATGAATACATTATCCGGGTCACATATAGATCCGAGACACTCAACGATCGATCCGCAGACAAACACATCGCCGCCGTTGCCAAGAGCGATGTCGCGAAGGTAAACGACATCATTGATGCCGTCCGGATCAGGGATATAAGAGCTGTAGGAGGCGAAAGCGGATCCGTTGCCGGCAGTCTCAATGACAGTAACAAACCCATTCACCGAACCGTCAAATGTTGGAAACACTCCGTTCACAATCGGTAGATCACTGGATTGGGTATAGCCGGCAACATAGGCCTTGAACGGCGATGTGCCTGTAGTGACAAGCGCCGTGGCAGATTCTTGATCTGAACCACCATAATACGTACTGTACTCTACCGTTCGCGCAACCGCTGTCAGGCTGTACTGCGTGATGAAGGCATCGCTGGAACCGCCCAGCGAATTGTCATAGAAGTCCAAAACAGGAAAGTCGGTCGAGAATGTCTGGCCAACCACCCAGACCGTAATGGCTGGATTCAAACAGTTGTTGGGGCAGACTACTGCGAGGTCATTGGCGGTTTCATTCGCGCCGCCGCCGAGATAGCTGCTGAAAGACAGCGTATTGCCGGCGCTTCCCAACGCCAGCAAAAAGGCATCCTGCGTTCCGGTGAGCGCATTATCTGTCGCGTTCGCTGTCGGGAAGTTGGATGATTGAGTCAAACCGACGACGAGGATAGCGTAGTTCGTGCCGCTGGTGGCGATCGACAAACCATGATCAGTCGCGGAGCCACCAATGAAGGTGCTGAAAATCAGGCCGTTGCCGGAAGCATTAAACTGGGTGACAAAAACATCGCCACCGCTGAAGTAAGTGTTATCGTAACCGTTCAGGAAGGGGAAATTCGCGGAGTTGGTCTTGCCGCACACCAATGCTTGCTCAAAACCGTTGACTGTGATGCCGCTGATTTCGTCGTCTGCGCCGCCGCCAAGATAGGTGCTGAACGTGAGTGTCGGAGCGAGGAATATCGAAGATAAAACTCCCGATGGGCTGTCAATTGCGAATCCAACGGTCTGGTAATCGATTTGGCGATAACGAGCTTGTCCCAGAATTGATCGATCACTACCGGTCACAAGTGGAAGCGACTCAATCGCGCTACCCCAGCGGGTCTCCAAATAAAGTTCACCGGCCGCATTTACGGCAAGACCTTCGATCCCATCAATGCGAAGCTTGATCCGGCTCGGATCAGCGCCGGGTTTAAGAATGAATTGTGATTGAAGACCGTCACCCTCGTACCCGAATTCCAGATCAATGCCTTCAAAGAGATTCTTGTAGGTTATTGATTGGAAGTTTGAGACATCCGTGCGCCATTTGGTTTCGTCTTTACCAATAAAGTAATTGCACTTGTACTCCGTCATTCCCTCGGCTGCAATCATAACCCGGGGGTCGACATCAACAAACTCGGTTTTGATCAGAAGGATCTCGGTTTGCACAGAATCGCCGGACAGAAGATCAATCGCCGAAGGATCCAAACCGCGTATCTGCCTGGACACCTGATAATATACACCATCTGCGGTGAACCACAAGACGGCGCCGTTACCGACGGCCCGGTATAGAATCGAATCCGGCCATTGGCCCTCATTGCGAGTGAAGGCATTTGCGGACGCCGTTATTGTTTCAAGTTTCGGGCTTAGATCAGTTGCGCCAAGAGCCGATTCAGCGTGAAAGTTGCAAGCGACAAGTGCTAGAGTTAGTAATGGTAGGAGCATGCGAAACAGTTGCGGCATTAGAATGAACCCTCCTGCATTGTGGATCAGTTTCGGTGGACCGTCGTAGACTAAATAGACCTAAGATAAAGTCAACGGCGGGAACTGCAAGCAGAAATTGCGTCTGACCTGACCTCAAACCTGCCTGCCGGCATGCCGTCTACAGTGAGAAAATAGTCAGTAACTATATGCTGGGTAATGGATCAATTGGCTGGAAGGAATCAATTCGGAGAGGCAGGGATTCGAACCCTGGATACAGTTTTACCCGTATAACGGTTTAGCAAACCGCCGCCTTCAGCCGCTCGGCCACCTCTCCAAAGACAATCTTGCGGATGGACTTCCCAATCGGGATAACGTCCATTAGTGAATTCGCAAGAAATGCAAATCCGCCGGTTCTGTCAACCGGAAATTGGGACGCCTTCCGACGGCTACTTCTTTACCCCGTAACAGATCTCCAGAAACTCGCGCAAGATGTAGGCTGTCAATCCCCACACATTGTGCCTGCCATACTGGTAGAGGTACACCGGCACCTCTTTCCCTCGATACGGACGGTGCTCGATTCGGCAATTCCTGGTATCCATGAAAAACTCCAGCGGTACTTCAATCACTTCCTCAATCTCCTCGGTACTGATCCTGTACCGGTAGGGGAATGGAATCACACCGACAACCGGCGTAACCACGTGATTGCTGACGGCCATTACATCATCCAGTTCGCCCAGCACCTCCACACTCGCCGGCTCAATTCCCACTTCTTCAAATGTCTCGCGCAGCGCCGTCGCACAAATATCGGTATCACCTGCTTCAAAGCCGCCGCCCGGAAACGAAATCTGGCCTTTGTGCGAAGCCACCGTATTTGTGCGTAACGTCAGCAGGACATGAACCTTGCCTCCCTTGGCAAAGAGTGGTATCAGCACCCCTGCCGGCGTGCCGTCAAGATCGGCCATCGCCGTTCTTTGCCGCGTCGTCAATTTGCGCTTTATCAATTCTCTGAAGTCTGCCATTATTCTGCCAGCTTATCCTTCGTCCCATCAACATCACTTGCCATGCAAGTTGCTCCCAAAAAACGGATGTTTCTCTGCAGCCCGGGAAATCGCGCACGCGTCACCGCAGTATCCTTGAAAAGACGGTTGTAAGTCTCGCGCGTGATCTTGTCCCACTCGCCTTTAGTTTTTTCCAGGACTTCATCCTTGGGTTCAAACAACACTTCATTGTGCCGTTTGCTCTTGCGATTCCAGGGACATACATCCTGACAAATATCACAGCCGAACATCCAATTGTCAAACTTCTCGCGCATTCCGACAGGCAATTCACCCCGGTATTCAATCGTGAAATATGAAATACATCTGCGCGCATCGACAATCCGCGGTTCCACCAGCGCATTGGTTGGGCAAGCATCCTGACACTTGCGGCAATTCGCACAAAGATCGGCGATCGGCTGATCATAGATCATCTCGAAATCGACGATGATCTCCGCCAGAAACAGGTAGCTCCCCCGTTCGGGATTCAGCACAAGCGAATTCTTTCCGACCCATCCAAGCCCGGCTCTCGCCGCCCACGCCTTTTCGAGCACCGGTGCGGAATCGACAAAGATCCGGCAATTGAAATCGCCAACACTTTCTCGAAGTCGTTCAACAATCACCGTCAGTTTTTCCTTGAGCACCCAATGATAATCCTTGCCGAGAGCGTACTTGGCAATCTTCGGAGCTTCAGGGTCGCTCTGTTTCTTGTCCGTGTAGTAACTGTACATCAGGCAAACAACCGACTTGGCGCCGTCTACCAGTTTGCGCGGGTCGAGCCGCTTGTCAAACCAGTTGTCCATATAGGCCATGTCGCCGTGCTTGCCTAAACGCAGCCATCGCTCCAACCGCGGCGCCTCATCCTCGAGGAATTCCGCCTTCGCGATCCCGCAATACTCAAATCCCTGCTCGCGCGCCAATTGCTTTACAAGATTACTTCGTCGTGTAGAATCCATTGCCGTATAATCTACAAATTTCTGCCGTATCGAAAGGACGAAGAACATGGAATTGACGAATCCCGCCATCAACGACTACCTGCATAATCTCACGCCGCCGCGGCCGCAGGTGCTTGCCGAGATGGAACAATACGCGAAAGACAACAAATTTCCAATCATCGGCCCTCTCGTTGGCCGCTTCCTCCATCAGCTTGTTCACCTGACCGGTGCTACACGTATCTTCGAGATGGGCTCCGGCTATGGCTATTCCGCCGTCTGGTTCTCTTTCGCGCTGAAAGAGGACGGCACCGTTGAATGTACTGAGATGGACAAAGCCAATATCGAGCGCGGCAAAAAATACACTGCGGCCGCAGGCGTCGCCGATCACATCACCTGGCATCAGGGCGATGCGCTCGAATCGATGGAGAAAGCCACCGGTGTGTACGACATTATCCTCAACGATGTTGACAAAGAGCAGTATCCGCGGGCGCTTGAAATCGCCTGGCCCAAACTCCGGCGCGGCGGCATCATGATCACCGACAATGTCCTCTGGAGCGGCCGCATCGTCGAAGAAAATCCCCCCTCCGAGTCAACCGCCGGTATTCTTGAGTTCAACAAACGTGTCTATGCGTTGCCCGACTCTTTTTGCTCCTTGATGCCGATCCGCGATGGACTGATGCTCGCCGTCAAAGTGTGAACACCATCGTGACCAACAGGGAAGTCATCGCACGCCTGCACGAGCTTGCCGACAAAGGCCATCGCTCCAGACTAACGCGCTTTGGCATCACGGACAAACGCGCACTCGGAGTGCCGGTCCCGAAACTTCGTGGACTCGCTCGGGAAGTCGGCAAGAACCAGAAACTTGCGGTCGCTCTTTGGAGAACCGGCATCCACGAGGCTCGCATCCTTGCACCGATGATTGCCGACCCCGCTCTGACAACCGAACTTCTCCTCGACGAATGGGTCGCCCAAGTCGACTCGTGGGACATCTGTGACGGTTTCTGCAGTAGCCTTGTCGATAAGACTCCCTTTGCTGTCGCCAAGGCATTCGAGTGGAGCAAACGCGAAGAAGAATTTGTCCGCCGTGCCGGGTTTGTCATTATAGCCGCGCTGGCCGTCCATGACAAGAAGGCGCCCGACTCCAGGTTCGTGCAATTCTTCCCGTTGTTCCTCGAACACGCCAATGACGATCGCAACTTCGTCCGTAAGGCAGTGAACTGGGCACTGCGCGAAATCGGCAAACGCAATGCCCGATTGAACAAGAGAGCCGTCTTGTTGGCAGAGAGAATCCGCAAGCAAGGTAGTAAGTCGGCCCGCTGGATAGCCGCCGATGCGCTGCGCGAATTGCAGAGCGACAGCGTCCAACAGCGGCTCGCCCGCACGAGCGCCATTCTATGACAGTACCCGACTCTGTGCCGACTCACGCGGTCCTGCTTTTCGATGGTCACTGCAATCTCTGCAACTTCTGGGTGAACTTCCTTCTCATCGCCGACTCCCAACACAAACTAAAATTCGCCGCACAACAATCGGCGGCCGGGAAACAACTCATATTTCAGTTCGACAATGATTCAATCGAACCCGAATCGGTGATCTTGATCGACCGGGGAATTCCCTTCACGAAATCAGACGCAGTGCTGAAAACTCTGCGACTCCTGGGCGGATTCTGGCGTCTGCTTTACATTCTTGTGATCATCCCGCGCCCCATCCGTGACTTTGTTTATGATTTCATCGCCCGCCGCCGCTTTCGCTGGTTCGGCAGACGCGATCAGTGCCGGATTCCCTCTTCGCAAGAACGGGAACGATTCCTCGACTGAAGCATTGACTGTCGAAATCCATTTTTGTTAATTACCTTTTCGATATCACGGAGGAAATCATCGCATGCCCAAAAAGGACTTCCTACTCATCGGCGCTCATATGTCGACCTCCGGTGGTTTGCATAACGCCATCCAGCACGGTATCAATACCGGATGCACGACCATCCAGATCTTCACTAAAAACAACAACCGCTGGGAACAGCGTCCCACCACCGATGAGGAAGCCGAAAAATTCCTCGATGCGCAGGAGGCTTCCGGCATCACCCCGGTCATCTCGCACACTGCCTATCTAATTAACCTCGCGACGCCAAATCAGGACTTTCACGACAAGTCCATCAAAGCACTCATCGACGAGGTCCAGCGCGCCGAACAATTGCGCATTCCCGATGTCGTCCTTCATCCCGGCTCGCCAGTCGATGGCACCCCCGAATATGGCATGAAGAAGATCATTGAGTCGCTCAATATCTGCATCGACAAGACGCCGAATGCCAAGGCACGCATCTCTCTCGAACTCACGGCAGGGCAGGGGTCGCATCTCGGCTACACTTTCGAGCAGGTTGCCGAAATGATTGCCGGCGTCGAAAACAAAGCGCGCGTCTCCGTATGTCTGGATACTTGCCATATCTTCGCCGCTGGTTACGACATTCGCACCAAATCCGAGTTTGACAAGACGATGAAATCCTTCGCCAAGATCATCGGTATGAAACACCTCAAAGTGATTCACCTCAACGACTCAATCAAAGACCTCGGCTCCCGTGTCGATCGCCACACTCATCTCGGCGACGGCAAGATTGGCGTCGATGCCTTCAAATTCATCATGCAGGACCCCCGATTCGTCAAAATTCCGAAACTGCTGGAAACGCCGAAAGACGATGAATACGAAGACGACAAACGCAATTTGGCGCTGCTGCGCAAGCTTGCTGCCGCCCCTTCTGTCAAGTGAATGTCACAGCAACTCGGTTTCTCGCCTGCTGTTGGCAAACACGGAACATCGCCTTGCCGTTCTCTGTTTAATCCGATGGAAGTTGCCGCAATTCAGGCAACTCCGGAGGAACTATGCGACGACAAGTTTCATTTCCGATATTGGCGCTCATCGCCGTAATTGTGATAGGCATCTTGCTGGCAGTCGGTGCTTCCAGGCGGAACCAACAACCTAATCAACTGCCCGGCACTCTGCCGCAAAATGAAAGCGAAATCGAAATAGCAATGACCGACAAGATCGAACGAACCGATGCCGAGTGGCGCCGTCTGCTCACCAAGGAACAATATCGCGTCATGCGCGAAAACGGCACTGAACGTGCCTTCACCGGCGAGTTCCACAACCACAAGGGTGAAGGCGCTTACCACTGTGCGGCGTGCGGCAACGAACTCTTCAGTTCCGAATCCAAGTTCGATTCCGGCACCGGCTGGCCCAGCTACTACAAACCCGCTTCCGAATCAAGCGTCGTTACCGAAGCCGACCTTTCCGGTGGTATGATTCGCGTCGCCGTCATCTGCGCAAGCTGCGACAGCCACCTAGGCCACCTTTTCGAGGATGGTCCGCGACCAACCGGACTGCGCTACTGCATTAATTCTACCGCTCTTAAATTCGTCCCTGCCGGCGAATAACGATCCGCCTGATTATCCAAAATACAACACGCCGCGAACAATGGTCGCAGCGTGCTCTAACTTCGAATCTCGACATACATCCAATCGCGAACTCTTAGAATGCCGCGACAAGACCTCCAACCAGCTTCATCTCTTCCGACTTCAAATCATATCGCAATTCTCCGACGAGTCGGATATTAGTCTGAAGTAAGTGACCTACGTGGCCGGTTATCGTCTTATATTCGACATCACCGTCATCCGATTCCACCCAATTGAACAAACCCGTCGCATACCAGCGGCTCCGATCGCCGTTCGGCCAGTAAACGACTTCGGCGAATGCACCTCTTGTTTCGTGATCGATTGGAGATCTAATGATTTCGTCGCGTCGCTCAACGTACTGAAAATTGAACGCTATCTGGTCAAACGCAATCGTCAAGTCGGGACCGAACATCTTTACTTCATTGACCGATCCAAGTTCCATCGCCTCCTTGCCGAAGTAGGCGAATCCGCCCAATCTGACAACTTGCGGCAGATCTTGCGAAATTCTGCCCACCACCGCTTTATACTTGTCGTTGTCGTAAAGCCGGTCGGCATTCGCAGCCCCGATACCGTTCCCATTGACAATTTCAAAAATGACATCGGTTCCCGTATCAAAACCGTAGGTCGCCATGATTCCACGGTCATAGGTTAAATTCAAGTTTGAGCCGAACGGCTTCACCCGATAAATCTGGTAGTCCTCCAGCGTTAACCGCAACTCCCGTTTGAACAGCGGATCAGACACTTGGAACTGACCTACATAGAGATCAAGTTCCGAGCCTCCCAGATTGTTAAACATCACAAATGCGTCTTCCAGTCCGGCTACTTCACCGCGTTCGCTCAAGAAGAAGTAAAAATAATACGCTACGTTCTTTCCGAGCGATCCGCCCGAAAGCAACTTGACCAAATAGGGTGAAGTGAAGTCTACCGTATGCTCCGCCTCGGAATCGTGCGCGAGATACCCTTCCAGTCTGAACGCGAACGGCAAATCCCTGATCAGCGAGAGGTTTTTGTCGCCGGTGTCTGTAAAGTATCTGGTGGCGTCTTTGTCCTTCAAGACAAATCCGTTCCCCGCAAACTCATCACCATAGTCCTTCAGAAGGGGAAAAGGTGCATGACAAGTTGTGCACGACATATTGTACTTGCGCGCAAATGCCGGTATCGCAAACAATTCGTCATTCTGAATCAACGCGATCACCGTCGCCGCCACTGCGATAATCGTTAATGCAACTATGCTTGAATATAACTTCCGCATGACATCGTCCTCTCTACGGCAGAACCGTGATTGTCGTTGAGTGATCGTTGACAAACATCACGCGCGATTCTTCTTCCGGTACACCTAGAAAATCCGCCACCGGCTTAACCAGTAGTTGATAATTCAGCGTCGCCGTTACTTTGAGTTCTCCGGGTGCTACATCGTCGGGAAGATTGAAAGTGAACGTCTCCAATTTCGTCTCGCGTGGTCCAAGGCGGTAATCCACGCCCTGCGATTTGGTGTTCCACTGCTGAATTGTCATCCTGCCTTGCGGATCGAAGTATGCCATTCGGAAAATTCGGTTGCCCAGCGGAATTCCATCTCGCTGTACACCCTTGAAATCCGGCTCGTTCAAGGCAATACCCATGTCCTGATAGGCAAGAACGTCGGCAGCAATCGTGTATTCTTCGCCTGCGAATCCCTTTGGGTCAACCTTGAGATGATACTTCTTTCCGGCGGCGTCTGTCGCTTCGACGTGAAGCCAAACAATGCGGTCTTCTACTGATCCGGATGGGAACTTGTGTCCGGTCTTCTGATTGAACAACGCCACTGTGAACTTCACCGTTTCTCCCGGTTCCGCTTCACGAATATCGGGATGAATCCTCAACTCGATTGTCCCGCGCACTTTTCCCGGATCATGCGCGCCGTGGAATAAATGCTGGCGAACATCGGGATACTTCGTCCCCATCTCCGCGCTTTCACCCGGCGCATAAGTCATATGGCACTGCTGGCAGGTCACTCCCTGCGCAGCGTATGGTCCTTCCTTCCATTCCAAATGCGTCGACTTCACCCAAACGCCATACGGCGACTTCTCGTTGTGACAGGTACCGCAGAATTCGGCCGTCGCGAGGAAATCGTTCTTCACCATCTTGTGCGCCGGCGACTCACCTTGCGCGCGCGGACCCTGCTTGTCTTCGCCCGGCACCGATATCCAATTGAAATTGAACGGTGTATCACCATCAAAACCGGTGATTGAGTGACAAACTTCACACTGTACACCCTCATTAGCCCGCGATCCCGCTTCCGGACGAGCCGGAGGAACGTCGCCCGCTAGAAATGACAACGGCGCATGACAACCATTACAGCCGGCCTTCACTCCCGCAACCACCGGATCTTTCTCGGCATGGGGAACGGCAAGTTTGAAATACTCGATCTCATCCCAATGATGAGTGAACGACTGCGACATCATAGCCTGCCGCCATTGCTGGTAGAAGCCCACATGGCACGAGGTTCCGCAATAATCGGGCGTTCCATAACTGTCGTACCTCTGGCTTGCCAACGCCGCATCGCCGGCTTTCGGTTGAGCCAGAACGACACCAGTCCCGATGAGCAGAGTATACGCTGTCAGCAGCAACAGAATCTGGATCGGGAATGCTCTCTTGCCCAGTCCGATTTGAGATAGTCCTTTCATTCTTCGTTCCTCCTGATAGTGAAATATTTCACAATAGTGACCGGATTCCTTACTCTATTGAGAACAGCAGGTGGCGTCACCGTACGTTATATAATTGACTTATCTGTCGACGGTCAAGACTAAAACAGTCTCGTTAGTGCGGACTCACCACAATAACCTGATGCCCGCCATCGTCAAACCATCCTGTCCAGCAGCGAAATTGCTCGCTTCGTTGACCCATGAAGGGGAGAAACGTCTTGACAAATATGTACTTAGGCGATATTTTTATGTAGGCATACTGCCAAATGGTACCGAGCCCAAACGCAACCATCAGATTTGGAGAAACAGCCACATGAATCGTCCCGGACGCCTCTCGCCGTTCGTTTTTCTCATTGTAACCTCGATCGTTATTGCCACCTCGTTCTTGCTAGCCGCCGATGACCAGCCGGTCACTCCTTCCAATCTCTGGCAGGAAATCGGACGCCTCGACGGCGACCATGTAAAAGCCTTCATTGATGAGCACGGCGGGGACTGGTGTCAGACCGAGGTCCGTTGGATGCAGAAAAACTCCGCGAACAAGGCGCCCGGACTTGCTTGTCCACCATTGGGACCTTGCGACAACGTTGCAAACCGCGACCAGAATATTCCCGGCGCCAACGATCCTTTTACCTCATTGAAGATCTTCTTCAATGTTTTTGCCAATGATGACGGTTCAAATCCCGCTGCTAATCAAGCACGAGTTGATGCCCAGATGGCGACCCTCAATGCCCAGTTTGCTCCATCCAAAATTCGTTGGACGGCCGGATGGCGCGTCGTCAATTCAACCGCTTTTCGGACTTTCACCGACAGTGAAGAGTTCGCCATGAAGAACGCCTACGCCGTCGAACCCGATTCCCAATTGAATGTCTATGTCACGAACATCAATTCCAGTTACATCGGCGTCGGCACATTCCCATGGGACAGCGATGCCTTGACGAACATGGGCGGTATTATTCTCGATGATAACTATTTCGGCGGCGGGGAAGGGACCCTCGCCCACGAAGTCGGCCACTGCATCGGCCTGTGGCACACTCACCACGGCGTATCCGAGGTTAGCCAATGCGGCGCCTGTTACGAACGCGCCGACGGATTTGAAGGCGACCTCACGGGCGATTATTGTTCCGATACGGCGCCCACGCCGACAAACTTCAATTGCTCTCCTCCCGGCGGCACCGATGTTTGTTCCGGCTTGAGCTGGGGTGCTACCGATCCCCAAAACTATATGGGCTACGCTCCCGATTTTTGCTATACCGAGTTTTCACCGCAGCAGTGGGGAAGATACCACTGCTGGATCAACGCCGAACTCTCTTCCTGGCGCAACTGTGGCGGCAATAAGAACCCCGCGTCCTCCGGCGAAATCATGGCGGATGGTGATGGCGATGGCGTCGATGACGGTGTTGATAATTGCCCGGCAAATTTCAACCCCTGCCAGGAAAATGTCGATAACGACGCATTCGGCGATGCTTGTGATCCTGACATCGACAATGACGGCATCCTCAATGCATCTGATAACTGCCCGTTCGTGAGCAATAACAATCAGGCCAATTCCGACGGCGATCAGTTTGGCAACCTCTGCGACAACTGCCCCTCTGTTGCCAATAATGACCAAGGCGATCTCGATACCGATGGCACCGGCGATGGCTGCGATGCCTGTACCGACAGCGATGGTGACGGCGCCGCCGACCCGGGATTCCCCGCAAGCACCTGTCCGACGGACAATTGCCCCGACGTAGTTAACCCCGGTCAAGCCGATGCCGATGCTGATGGAGTGGGTGATAACTGCGATAATTGTGTGAACACTCCCAATCCCGAGCAATACGACGAAAACGTCGACGGGACCGGCGATGCTTGCGATGGACAATTACATATCCAAAGCTATGTCCTTCCCGAAGGCTACTTCGGTGTTCCGTACTTCTTCCAGTTCACCGCAGTCGGCGGACTCCAACCCTATGAGTGGGTATTCTTCGGCGGCGACATACCCTTTGGATGTGTCTTCAACGGTGGAGCCGCAGGTACCATAACCGGGACGCCTTCCTTCAATGCCGAGTATTTCTTCACGATCGTCTGTAAAGACGCTGATGCTCCGCAGAAGACTGACACGATCTCCCTGAGCGTTCGTATTGTCGATGCCCCGCCGCCTCCGTATCTTTGCGGCGACGCCGATGGCAGCGATAATGTCACGATTTCCGACGCCGTATACTTGATCAACTATATCTTTTCCGGAGGGCCTGCGCCCGATCCGCTTTTGGCCGGCGATGCCGATTGCAGCTCGTCTGTGACAATCTCCGACGCAGTGGCCTTGATCAATTACATTTTTTCCGGTGGGTCAGCGCCCTGCGCCGCCTGCCCATAAGGTAGCAGAGACATTCAAGTTATCAAGATGAAGACAACTTTAATCATAACACTCGCCCATTATCGAGCCATGGGCAGTCAGGGAAAGTGAGCAGTGAGATGAAACTTTTCGGCAACGTCCTTAAACGATCGTTATTACTCTGCGCTTCGTCCGCCTTCGTTTGGCTGACAGTCTTTGCCGTGCAGGCACAAGCCGCAAAGACCACAGAAGAAATTCTCGAGGAAATGCGCGCCAACCCCGATCGCATTAACGAAATCATCCGCGAAAACCAGATTCACTGGTGCGGTACCACCCCCCTGGAATCCGAACCATCGCAAGACGACATTAATCGCGCGCCGATGGATTGCCCGGTGCGCGGTGCCTGCGATATTCCTGCGACCAGAAACGGTTTCCTGCCGGCTCCGTATCAGACCGTATATTATGCCCGCGTAGTCTTCCATATTTTCGCCAACGATGACGGCTCAAATCCGGCTACAACCGTCGCAGAATGTAATCAGGTATTCAACCGCCTGAATACTGACCTTGCTCCCGCAGGCATCCAATTCCTGCTCGATGGAATCCTTACGCATAATGATACAGAATACCGCATCCTGAGTAGTTCTGAAGACTTTTTGATGAAGCAAACTTACGCCGACTCATATCAGACCAAGATCAACATCTATGTGACGGACATCGAACAGACTACCCCCGGCCAGATTACCCTTGGCTACGCATATCTTCCGCAGGACCAGGCCGGCCAGGTTCGTTTCGGAATCGTGATTCACACCCTCGGCTTTGACCCCGGCTCCAGCACAACGACTCATGAAATGGGGCATACTCTTAGTCTGTATCATACTTTCCGTGGCGTGAGCGAAACTACCGTTTGTGGTACCTGCTATGAATATGCCGGCAGCCCCAGCGATGTTCGCGGCGACCTGTGCTCCGACACCCCGCCGACGCCGCTCAATTTCAACTGCGCTCCTCCCGGCGGCAACGATACCTGCAGCCCGTTTCAACCATGGGGACCGACCCAGCCGGAAAACGTCATGGGCTACTCCGATTGTTCGGAAATCTTCACTCCGCAGCAGGAAGCCCGTATGCGTTGCTGGACCAACGCCGTTCTTCAGAACTACTTGAACCTCGACGTTGATGCCGATGGCATTGCCAACGCCTCCGACAACTGCCCATTGGTTTCCAACGTTGGCCAAACGGATGCCGATGCCGACACCGTCGGTGACGCCTGCGACAACTGCGTCAATACCCCGAATCGCAATCAACTCGATGCCGATGCCGATAACATCGGTGACGTTTGTGATAACTGTACCGACTCTGACAACGATGGCTTCGGAAACCCGGGTTATGCTCTGAACACATGTCCGAACGACAATTGTCCGTTCGACGCCAACGCCAGTCAGTTGGACACCGATTCCGACACATTTGGCGACGTCTGTGATAATTGTCCATCCGTTGCCAATCCGACCCAGCCCGATCAAAACGACGATGGCGTCGGTGACCATTGCGACGGAAACGTCTACTGCTATCAGAACTACCCCCCGGGTGGTTATCTGAATACTCCCTATTTCTACCAGATGCAGGCAGTCGGCGGCGTTCCGCCATACAATTGGGTATTCCTCGGCGGCGACTTGCCCTTTGGCTGCAATTTTAACGGCGGTGCCGTCGGAACCATTACCGGCTCACCGAGCTTCAATGCCCAGTATTTCTTTACAATCGCCGTCTTCGATTCACAGAATCCGGTCAAGTCTGACACAGTTAGTCTTAGCGTTACCGTCACCAGTCCGCCTTACATCTGCGGTGACGCCAACAGCACGGGTTCGATCAATATTTCCGACGCGGTGTTCTTGATCGCCTACATCTTCTCCGGCGGTCCCGCTCCGAATCCGCTCATCGCCGGAGACGCCGATTGCAGCGGAAGCGTTACTATCTCCGACGCCGTCTATCTGATTAACCACATCTTTGGCGGTGGCCCTGCTCCGTGCGCTAGCTGCGGATAAAACTGACCTATAACAAATCAAACCGGGTGAAGACTTCTTCACCCGGTTTTCTTTTTGGCTAACGGTTTTGTCTGAAACTGCAGACGCCAAATACGATCAAGAGTCTTTGGAGAATTCCAGGACCGTTGCGTCTGCGACCTTCAGATAATCGCTCGTTCGCATCACCACTGAATCAGTCAGTGACCCGGCGTTGAATGCAATCTTCTCGTTTCGCAGAATCGACTTGTCGACATACAACTCAAAGGGCAATATCGGGTATCCAAATGGCGGTACCGATCCCGGAACCAACCCCGTGAAATCCAGCAGTTCCTCCGCGTTCGCAAATCGCGTACTCTTGGTTTGGAAGTGACTCTTGATGGCGTCCGAGTCAATCTTCAATGCCGCGCTCAGCACGAATAACCTGAACACGTCGCCCACCTTCAGCACAATCGCCTTTCCGCCAATCTTTACCTCTTCACCCCGCGCCTTTGCCGATTCCTCTGAAGTAAAAGTCGGCTCGTGATGCACGGTGCGATACACGATCTGGTTCTCGTCGAGAAATAGCTTTATCGATTCAAAAATTGACTTTGCCAAAGAATGTTTCCTTCCTGAAAATTCTTAAAATCGCGCATACTGGCCGCAGTTGTCAAGATTTTCCTGTGTTTGCGCTGAATCATTTCCGAAATACCTCTTTCTTGTTCATAGTCACACGCGTTATGTTCCTTCGATGCAGCCTGATCCGTTTAGATTTTGTGTCGATATTCTCCCGGCGGTCTCACGCACCTTTGCCATCAACATCCGCATTCTCAATGGTGATCTTCACAAATCGGTGCTCTGCGCATATCTGTTCTGCCGCATTGTCGATACCGCAGAAGACTCCGAGCGCCTCTCCTACGAGAGGCGTGCAGCCTTGCTTGACTCATACAAGTTGATTTTCGCCTCCGGATTGTTCGACCAGCAGAGCCTCCAGAACTGGGTCACCGCCTGGGGTGACCTTGATCCAAACTCACCCGAACATCGTCTGATCCTCAATCTCCAGACCGTTGTCGACCTCTTTCTTCAGCTTCCGCCCGACGTGCGCCGGATTGTGCAGGCCTGCGTGGTCGAAATGTCGGAAGGCATGCGCGCCACTGTAACTCGCAAACACCAGCTCGGCGCCGAATTGTTCACGCTTGCCAATATGGCCGACCTCGAAAACTACTGCCACTATGTCGCCGGCACCGTTGGCAAGATGCTTACCGACCTGTTCATATTCTACCAGCCGCAACTGCCGGATTCCGATTCCGATCGCCTGCGCTTGCTTGGCCCGGCATTCGCCCTTGGTCTGCAAATGACCAACATCATCAAGGACTGTCACAGCGACTACCTGCGCGGTTGGTGTTATTTACCTGCCGATCTAATGAAATCCCACGGCGTCGAATCTGCTAACTTCTTTAATCCCGCCTTCCATCGATCGGCGCAAAGCACCCTCAACGACCTCATCAAGAGAGCCGCCTGTTGCCTGGATGACGCTCTCGACTATACGCTGACGATTCCGGCAAACCAAACTCGCCTCCGGCTCTTTAATCTCTGGTCGCTTTTCTTCGCCATCAGCACATTGCGCCTCGCATGGAACAACCCGGCCCTGCTTAATGGCAAGGTCCGTGTCAAGATTTCTCGCTTTCAGGTCTACGCGATCATAATGCAGACAGCGCTCTTCGTCAAATCCGACACTATGCTCCGCAGGCTGTTTACCCGCATTGGCAGCCCAATTCCGCGATAGCCGTCGCGAGGCGGGGCAATTGCGATTGAGCGAAAAAAGTTCGGTCAAATGCAAAAATGGCGGCAAGCATTCTCGTAGAATGGAAGTGAACAGTCAACTGATTTCCCGACTCGACAACCTGATCAACGAACACGACCTGCTCCGGCACCCGTTCTATGTCCGCTGGAATCGCGGGGAATTGACCGAGCTGGAACTGCAGGTTTACACGAAAGAGTACTTCCTGTTCGTCAAAGCCGTCCCTACTTACGTCAGCGCCATCCATTCTAATTGCCGGGAACACTCGTTGCGCTTGTCGATTCTGGAGAATCTGGTCGAAGAAGAAACCGGCGGCGATGGACTTATCCCTCATGAAGAACTCTGGGTCTGGTTTGCCCGCAGCGTTGATGTCGATCGCGACGAACTTTACTCAAACTGCGGTTCGGTCGCTACTCGTAAACTGCTCTTGACCTATCGCAACCTCTGCAGCTCGTCCAACTGCGCCGTCGGCGCCGCCGCGATGTACGCCTACGAATCGCGCATCCCGGAGATCTCTCATACCAAACTCAAAGGTCTGCAGCAGTGTTACGGCATCAGTGATGAAGAATCCCTTCGCTTCTTCCGCGAACATATGATTGCCGATATCGAGCACTCCAAAACCTGGGCACATCTCATCTCGCAGATGGCAACCACCGAAGAAGTCCAACTGCAAATCGAAGAATCTGCTGCCAAAGCCGCACGCTCACTCTGGCGCATGCTCGACGGCGTCTGCGAACAGTGCGGGATCCCTGTCACCAGCTAATCGCACCACACTTACGTCTCCTGACCCTATTCTCATCCTAAACCGAACTGACTCGAGTACGGTTAATAAAATTCCGCCGCAACAAAAATGGGGCATGCTCTCGCATGCCCCAATAATAGGGAAATTCCAATTCTCCCTTACGGACAAAGGATTATATACACCGCACAACTGCACGGCGCCGGTCCGCCCGAGAAAATGTAGTTGATCAGAAAGACCGCGTCCGAAATTGATAGTGTGCAATCGCAATTCGCATCGCCATTGCACGGCGCCGGTCCACCGGCAAAGATATAGTTGATCATATACACCGCATCAGAAATTGTGAGTATCCCGTTGCCGTCCGCATCACCCGGAATGCATGGACATGAAGGAGTATCACACGCATCTCCGATGCCATCGCTGTCGGTATCGGTCTGTGCAGGGTTGGGCACAGTCAGGCAGTTATCGCACGAGTCACCGACTGCATCGCCATCAATATCCTCCTGGAACGGATTTGCTTCTGCCGGGCAATTGTCACAAACATTACCGACACCGTCACCATCTGTGTCTGCCTGGCCGGCGTTGGCAATTGCCGGACAATTATCGCAGGCATCGCCGACGCCGTCGCTGTCGGAATCCGTCTGCCCGGGATTGCTCACCGCCAGACAATTGTCGCAGCCATCGCCGCGACCGTCGCCGTCCGAGTCTGCTTGCCCGGGATTTGGCAATGTTGGGCAGTTATCGCAAACGTCACCCACGCCGTCGCCGTCAGCATCCGCCTGCCCGGGATTGAAAAACGTCGGACAATTATCGCACACATCACCCAGTCCATCACCATCAATGTCCGACTGCCCCGGATTGGCCACAAGCAGACAGTTGTCGCAAGCGTCGCCGACGCCATCGCCATCGCTATCAGCTTGGCCTGGATTCGGGGTAAATGGACAATTGTCGAGCGGATCCGGCACTCCGTCACCATCGGAATCGCCGCCGCAGGTCGGGAAGAACTCGAATATAATATCCTGATCGCCGCCGGTCACGCGCTCGTCGTTCCAAACAGACGTGAACAAGTTCAGGGCGTTGAAATCGGTGCCAAGATAATGTCCAATGTACATCGGTGCCGGCGGCAGGGCGATTGTCGAAGCCGGCGCCAACGGCGGAATATCCGACAACACACAGTCCGTCCACGTCAAACCACAATCGAACGAACTCGATACCCAGGTCTGCTTCATGACATTTGCCGGATCGCCGCGGCGATCGTAATACACGACGCGAATCTCTCCCGTCATCGGATTGACCGACATGCTCGGAGCCCATTGATCCAGGCCGTTGCCGGGTAGGTCCTGATTCACCCGCACAATCGGTGTCCAAGTCCCCGGTGCACCGGTCGGACTTGACGAGAAGAAGATATCGACATCACCAAGAACGGTGCTCGTAAATGCCGCGAATACCGTCCCGGGACAAGGGCTTCCTGCCGGCGCCGTCCCGATCGAAATACCGTTCGAGGCCGCAATGCCCGGAATCATCACCGGCGGCGTCGGCGGCGTTGGCGCGATTGCCGCCACCGGGCCAAACGGTGCTCCGAGCGCTGGTGACGATGTGATGAACGCGATTGTACCATCGGTCCATGCGACATACACACCACCTGGCGGTACTACTATGTTTCCCGGAGGCCCCATAATCGCTACCGAAGGGCGGCTCGATGCCATCGAATTTCCGAAAGTTGCGCCGCCGCCAATAACTACGGGCGGACTGAAAGCCGGATAGATCGGCGCCGGTCCCGGTGCTGTTCGTGAGTAAGCGTATTGAATTGTGAAGCCGTCGCCGCCTGGATCGTCAAATGGATTTCCATTGCCGTCGGCGTCGATACCGTTTGCATTAATGTATTCAGCCCATGCAGTGTGAACTGTCCCGGCATTAAAGGGTGGGTTGCCGGGGATGTCGTCTACGGCAACATCAGGATAGTCAAACCAGTTCATGCCCGGAACGTTGACTGCCGAAACCGGTACTCCCGCCGCAAATGGCGCCCCGCCTCCCGGCGATCCGTGCGCGAGGATCTGGTTGGGAGCCAGCCACGGTGCTCCCGGACCGTAGGCCGATCCCACCGCGAAAAATGGCCCGCCCGGATGTGCGGAAACTGATGGATTCCACTCAAACGCATACGGTGCCGTTGGCGGAATCACTGCCGGCGCCCAAATTGCGCCGCCGGTTCCGGAAAAACCCCAACCGATCAGCGATGCCCCGAATCCCGGCGGTGGAAACTCCGTCCACACCGAATACAACTCGCCCAGCGTCACTTCGCTGTTCGCAATCTCGGAATTGTGTTGCTCAGTCAGCGGTGGACTGGCGTTGACGACAATGTTGGGCAGGGCAAGCGCCACCGAATTCATGACGCCAATCAATGACAATAGCACCATGACAAGAAGTAGCCCCCAGACTCGACATCGGCCCGATCTAGCCATTTCTTCCTCCGCAGATAGAAATTTGTGGTGATTGATTTCCGGCAAAATACAAACTACTCCTTCTTGGGTATCGCGAGGCCTGCCTGAAGACAACAACACACCTACGACCGGGCATGTCGCCGATCCCGAAGAATGGAGTTTGATTTTGTAGAAATTATTTCGTTGTACCGTGGATAATATAGCTCTACTAATCGTTTTTTGTCAAGTCTTAATTCCCGCAACCACTGCCTTCCGATCACCACCTTTTAGATTGACTTGCTCTCGCCAACTCCGATTATTGTGCCCATGCGCCGAATCTGTATTGCCCTCGCTGTCGCTATCCTTCCACATCTGTTCGCGGTGGCGGCAAACGATGCCCCGGCTCTTCGCATTGATGCCACCGACCGCAATCTGAATCGTTACTGGGAAGAATTGCTCCTCCTTCAGCCCGGCCAGTCGCTCTATTCCAATATCTTGCCGCGCTTTACAGCACCACTACAGACGCCGGACGCTGCCAATAATGTCGTTAGTCGAATCTTGACCGACCGACTCTCTTCCTATTACAATCTGGCGAACTTCCAGCTCAATAACCGGCGGCTGTTTCGCTCGGGGCAGGGCAGTAACCTCCGTTTTAGCACTCGATTTCTACCTTACTTCGAACACATCGCCTCGTCAGATACCTTGCCGGTCCACCGCATCGGGCTTACCAGCGAGGCCTGGATCATGCCTTCAGACCAGCTCCAAATTCATTTGCGCATGCGCCTCGAAAACCACGGCGAGCTCTACTCGCAATTCAATGGCCGGGTTTGGGATGAAAAAATCACCGGGTGGCTCGACAACGGCGCAGTCTATTACTACAACAATGGCTTTTTCGCTTCCGTCGGTCGCAGCGCCATCATCTGGGGACCCGAGCAGCGCGACGCGCTTTTGCTCTCCGATAACGCTCCTCAACTTGACCGTATCTGGCTCGGCTATGAACATCGCGCCGTCCGTTTCGATTACTTTATCAGCCGCCTCGATGACGTCCGCTACAACGACTCGACGTTGGTTCGCTACATCTCGGCGCACCGGCTGTCATTCCGCAAGCACAACGCCTTCGAGTTCGGCCTCTCCGAGGTCGCCCTCTACGGCGGCTATAATCGCTCCCTCGACTGGCGCTACTTGAATCCCTTTGTGCCTTACTACTGGGAACAGTGGAACCGCGGCAGCGACGACAATATCCTCTTCGGGCTCGACTTCGCGATCTTTTGGCCGCGTCACTCCCGCATCTTCGGCGAGTTGCTGATTGACGATTTTCAAATCGATCTCAAGTCCGAACCGCACCAGGTCGGCTACAAATTCGGATTCGACATGATTGCCCCGTTTGGCTTCGAACGCATCTTCACCAAAGCCAGCTACACCCGCATTAACACTACGGTTTACGGCCAAAATCAGCCGCAAAACCTCTATCTCTATTACAACCGCCCCCTTGGCTATTTCGGTGGAAACGACCAAGATCGCTTCCTCGCCTTGGCGCGCTTTCACGCCTCTCGCTCGCTCGATCTTGAACTCGAATTCCAATTCAACCGCCGCGGCGAAGGTCGCATTGAGAAGCACGACCGCTCCGGCGTCCCCTTCCTCAATGAATTTCCCATCGGAGTAGTGGAAAGGTCGCCATCCGTTCAAGCGTCTGCTCTTTGGTTCAGCGAATCTTTGTTCGAAGGCCGCGTCGCTGCTCGCTACAGCTACTTTGATAACTACCGCCATGTTTGCGGTGATAGTCACAACCGTTTCGACGTGAACCTCTTTTTCGCCTACAATATCCAGGGCCTGATCGACTAGCCATGATGCGTACGGTGACGCTGCTTGCACCCGCCAAGATTAACCTCTTCCTGCAAATCCTCGGCCAACGGCCCGACGGATATCACGACATCTATTCGGCAATGCAGACGGTTAATCTTTATGATTCTGTGACCGTGTCAAGAACCACGGCGGCAGTTACCCTCGCGTGTGATGATCCTCATATCCCAGCCGACTCAACCAACCTCACGTGGCGGGCCGCTCAACTGATGCTCGCCAAGACCGGCATCACCGGCGGTGTCGACATCAACCTCATCAAGCGCATACCCACAGGCGCCGGGCTGGGTGGGGGTAGCTCCGATGCCGCCGCCGTAATGAAGGCTGTGAACAGCCTTTACGACCTTGAACTTTCAAGCTCTGAAATGGCTGCTTGGAGTGCCGAACTGGGCTCCGACATCCCGTTCTTCTTCTCCTCCGGTTCGGCCATAGTCTCCGGCCGGGGTGAGATCGTGGCTCCAGAAGACCTGTTTATGGGCTATTTCGTACTCCTAATCATCCCCGATTTTGCTGTTTCTACCAAAGATGCATATCATGGTCTAAGATTCTTCTTGACAAACTTTTCTACTAGAGGCGATATTAATACCAAGCTATTAGGCGCAGATTTTTTCAAAACGCTGTACCAAGTCGGCAACGATTTTCAGGCGATGGTGGTCAACCGTTATCCGGAAGTCGAAAACTGTATGGAAGTACTGCGAAGGGGTGGCGCCGGTTACGTTGCTCTTTCGGGCAGCGGCTCAGCCTTTTATGGGCTTTTTGAGCAGCAACCTGATGCGGAGTTAATGACAACTGTTTCCAGCCAATTCGGCTGGCAGGTATATAGTCTCTCGCCTGTGAGGTTGACTCATAATTAGAGACATCGACGGTAATGCTCTGGGAGGTAGGACATGGAGATCACTGACATTCGGGTAACTCTCAAGAACGAGGACAAGCTCAAAGCCTTCGTCAACATCACATTCGATAATCAGTTTGTGGTGAGGGGACTCAAGGTCATCAACGGCAAGACCGGCTATTTCGTCAGTATGCCGTCGCGCAAGCGTCCCGATGGGACTCACCAGGACATTGCGCATCCTGTCAATAACGAGGCGCGTCGCCTGATCGAAGACCGCGTCCTCGCCGCCTACGAGAAGGAACTCGCAGAAGCCGGCGCGGTGGCGACCTCCGAAAGTTGACGCTGTCTCCGTCGACAGCAGACAAAATCCTTCACTCACGCGGCTAAGAGTCATTGACTCTTGGCCGCTAACTTTTTATAATGCCCTCCGAAATAGGGGTGTCGACAAGCGGTAAGTCAGCAGATTTTGGTTCTGCCATTCCCAGGTTCGAATCCTGGCACCCCTGTTTGACATTTCAATCCCGCTCGGTAACTTGGCTGGGCGGGATTGTTTATTTACCCCTTTGGCAATTTCACAGATCAAAGTAATCGTTTTTCTGAACGACAATGATTCTTGCGTTTCACTCCCTTTGGCGATACTTGAGAAACTCCTCAAATCTGTCATCCTGAGCGCAGCGAAGGATCTGTTGGCTTCGAGTCTTGTTACAGACTCTTCCGGAGACGGAACCAAAGTGATGACGATTTAGACGCCGTTAGTACATTAGATCCCTAACCCTTCGCGCGAACGCCCGCTATCCCTCGCTCTTGCTCTCCCCGCCAAATATCGAATACAGCACAGGCAATATCACCAGCGTTAGTCCCGTCGAGGTCAAGATTCCACCAATCACCACCGTCGCCAGTGGCCGCTGCACTTCGGCGCCCACTCCCGCCGACAAGGCCATCGGGATAAACCCGAATGCCGCCACCAGCGCTGTCATCAATACTGGTCTTAGCCGTGACTCACTGCTGTTGCGAACCGCCGTCAGCAAATCTGCACCTTCGGACCGCTGCCGCTTAATCGTTGACACCAGCACCAATCCATTCAATACAGCCACGCCGGATAGCGCTATGAAGCCAACTCCTGCCGAAATCGAGAACGGCATGTCGCGCACCCACAACGCCAGTACGCCTCCGACCGCCGCTAACGGGACGCCGGTGAATATCAGTATTGCATCCCGTACCGACGAGTACGTCCAGTACAACAGCCCGAATATCAAAAGCAGCGCAATCGGCACGACGATCGCCAGTCGCGTCCGCGCCCGCTCCATATTCTCAAATTGCCCGCCGAAGCGAACAAAGTATCCCGGTTCGAATTTGATTTTTTCGCTGATGCGGTCGCGGACCTCATCAACGAATGTGCCGACATCCCGCCCGCGGACGTTACACTGCACTACCGCGCGGCGCTTGCCCCACTCGCGAGTAATGGTCGAGTATCCTCGGTCGACCCTCGGTTTCACGAGTTCGTCCAGAGTCAAGATCGCCTTGCCCGCCTTTACCGGAATCCGTTCGATGTCTTCCGGTACGCCGACGTAGCTTGAATCCAGCCGGACCATCAAATCAAATCGGCGTTGTCCTTCGAAAACCTCGCCGACGCGAATCCCGCCAATGCTCTCAATGAAATTCAACGCTTCTGCCGCCGGCAGTCCGTACCGCGACAACTGCTCGCGATCCAACTCCAGCCGCAATTGCGGTTGTCCGATCAACTGCTCGACCGTAATATCCGCACTCCCCGGAATCGATTCCAGCAGCACCGCTATTTCTTCAGCTTTAGTCTCGAGAAGCTCCAAATCATCTCCGAAGACCTTGATCCCCACATCGCCCCGGATACCGGCAATCATCTCGTTCACCCGCATTTCAATTGGTTGGGTGAACACTCGCTTCATGCCCGGAATCTCCGCCAACTCTGCATCGATCAGTTGAACCAACTCCGATTGTGTCCTGGCTCGCGTCCATTCGCTGCGCGGCTTGAGTGTAATAAACAAATCGCTCAACTCCAGCCCCATCGGGTCCGTCGCCAGCTCTGCCGAGCCGACACGTGTCCAGACGTGATCAACTTCGGCCGGGAACTTCTCCAGCACGATTTTCTCGATATTCGTGTTATTCTTGACTGACTCGTTGACATCAATCCCTGCCAGCCGAATGATGTTTACCGCTATCGTTCCTTCGCCGAGTCGCGGAATGAACTCCGATCCCAGCCGCAAAAACAACAGCGTCCCCAAGGCAAGTGTCAAGACCGTCATCGTCAACATCGCTGCGCGATTCTCCAATGCGAAATTGATGATCGGACGATAGAGACGCTTGGCCCACACAATCAGAATCGGCTCGCGTTCCTTGATCGGCTTGGTCATGAATAGTGCAATCAGCGCCGGAATCACTGTGAACGACAAAATCAATGACCCAACCAATACGAACACAACGGTCAATGCCATCGGCCGGAACATTTTGCCCTCGACGCCCTGAAGCGTCAACACCGGTAAGTACACCAAAATGATAATCAGCTCACCGAACAAAGTCGGTTTGCGCACTTCCATGATGGCATCTCGAATTATGTCGAAACGGCTCTTGGCGATATTCGCCTGGCTCATTCGCTGTACTGCATTTTCAACCTGGATCACGGCGTTATCCACCGCCAGTCCGAAATCAATCGCGCCCAGACTCATCAAACTGCCAATAATTCCCACTCGCGACATCATGTCGAAGGCGAACATCATCGATAGGGGAATGGCCGAAGCCACAATCAATCCCGCCCGCAGATTCCCCAAGAACAAAAACAGGATCGCCACCACTAGTGCGGCGCCCATCAATAGATTGTGTTCGACCGTCCTCAGCACGTCATCCACCAACCTTGTACGCACGTAGGTCGATCTGACCTCAATCCCCTCCGGTAGTGAAGATTTGATCTCTTCCAGCCGCGCATTCATTTCTTCCGCGACTTGATGAGAGTTGCCGCCCGTGATCATGAATCCTAGTCCCAGCACAACCTCGCCGTTGCCCTGGAAAGTCGCCGCTCCCCGGCGAATTTCATGTCCAATCACGACATCAGCAATATCTTGAACTTGGATCGGGACATCTTCCCGCGTCTCAACCACCAGCTGTTCAATCTGCTGGCGATTGCCGATATTCCCGACTCCCTGCACCAACGTCTGTTCACCGGCACGTACCATCTGTCCGCCCGCGACGTTGCGCAGCCCATCCTGAAGTCCTTCAATTACGGCCGTCAGCGATAGGTCATATTGTGCCAATCGATTCGGATCAATGAGAATGTGATACTGCTTTTCAAATCCGCCCCAGCCATTGATCTCCGCCACACCCGGTACCGACTGCATTTGCGGCTTGACAATCCAATCCTGCACGGTTCGCGCCTCGATGGCGTCCCCGGTCTTGGATATCACAACATAATGGAAGATTTCCCCCAAGCCCGTTGACACCGGCCCCAATCGCGGCGGCTCAACTCCGTCCGGCAAAACTACCGAAAGCAACCGCTCGGAAGCCTGCTGCCTTGCCAGGTAAATGTCGATATCGTCGCTGAAAATCAGGTTAACTTGCGACAGACCGAACTTGGAAATTGAACGGACTTCCGTCAATCCTGACAGCCCCGATAGTTCGCGTTCTACCGGAAACGTGACCTGCCGCTCAATCTCGTCCGGCGTCCAACCCGGCGCCGACACATTGACCTGAACCATCACCGGAGTGGTGTCCGGGAACGCATCAAAGGGAAGTTCAAATAGCGCAACGGCGCCGATAATCACCATCAGTCCGGCTGCGCACAGAACAAACCACCGCCGCCGGATCGCGAATTCAATCAGTTTCTGCAGCATCAAGATATCACAGTTCCGGCTCGAGGCCGCAACAGCCGGTGCCCATGGCGCCTTTCATCAACTCTGTCTTCAGCAGGTAACTGCCGCCGACCACAACCATCTCGCCCGCCTGCACACCCGATCGTACCCGGTAATGCGAACGGTCCCCGCGTTCAACCGCCACTTTATGCGGCTGAAACCTGTTCTCACCCGCAGCAACAAACACAACGTTGCAACAGCCTTCCCACTGCACGGCGTCCTTGGGAATCAACAGGGCCTCTGATTCCGTCCCGTTACTCACCAGCATCCGGCCGAATCGATTGGCTCTTGCGAGTCCTTTCGCGTTATCAAGTCTTGCCCGTACCATCACCGTCCGCGTTTGCGGGTCGATATACTGCGCCACCCAAAACACCTCGCCGCGAACTCGATCCAGCGCCCTTCCGTCCGAAGCGAACTCGATCGACTGTCCGACCGCGATGCGACCTGCATCCCGTTCGCGTACATGTCCCTGAATCCACAGGGCGCCGGCATCACCAACCGTAGCGATAGTCGAGCCGGCTTGCAGCACTTCACCAAGAGTGGCGCGCCGCTCGAGTAGTGAACCATTCACTCCTGCTGCCAATTGCCAGCGCGAGGATACACCTTGGTCGGCAATCTTCTCGATTTGACTGTTTGACATTCCCGCCGCTCGCAGTTGGCCTGCAATTCCGTCCAACCGGGCAAATGTCATCGCCGCCTCCCCCTTGATCTCGTCATATTCCGATCGGCTAATCAAATTGGCGCGATACAGACTATCGGCACGTTCACTGCCCAGCCGGTCAACATTCGCTTCAGCGAGCACCGCAAGATAATCCGCCTGCAGCGCTGCCATCTCCGGTGAATCAACTTCGCAAATCGGACTCTGCGTCGTCACCGAAGTTCCTGCCTCTCGCAACCATTTTACCACCGTTGCCGGAATCGACACTGTCATTGCCTGCGTCTTCGTCTCGTCAAATACAACCTCTGCCGGAATTTCCAGAGTCTCCCCGGATATTCCCGAACCTATAACCGGCTCCAGCGTGACGCCGGCACGCATCACTGTTTCCGCCGAAGCAAACTGTATGATCGCCCGGTCGGTCTCACAGCGGTCGGCGTTGGCAGGGAAGAAGACGTCGGGGCGCACATACAGCTCCGATGTCGCAACAATCTTCATTTCCTGCGGGAAGGAGATCCCCGGATTACAGAGCCGGCAATGCGACTCCGGGATGCCGTGTCCACCGCACCAGTCGCCCGATTCTTTGAATTTGGCTATCAATTCGGGATGGCACAACGTGCACTGTGATTCCGGCACTCGATGTTCTGCACACCAGTCGTCTTCGCTTGTCGCCGCGATCTGTTGCTGGCCTTTATCTTCCGAATGCTCAGTCGAAGCCGTCGACGCTTCCGCCCCGTGGCCGTGCCCGTCATCGGTAAATTCTGCATCCACCGCCGAATCCGGCATCAAGGTCAGTGTCGTCAGAATACCGACACTTATCCCCAGCACCGCTATTATCAAGTATAGAACTATCGTTTTCGTGGACATTGTTGGTCCTCACCTAAACAAATACAGTTAACGGCAGTTGCACTTGCGCTGGATTGGCCCACGTGTGAAACTGCTTGAAACGCAGGCGACATACGTCACCCGGTTAGTCTCGTTGAATGGAATAGGGGATTGGTTAGCTTCGAGGAGGGGGGTCGAGCAGTTCCAAACTTAATGATTCGAAATTCTGCTCTACAACGATTTCAATCAAATCACTCTGCTGACTCACTTTGTGCTCACGAATCTCCGGCGTAACGGCCACCGGCACTGCACTGCAACACCAGCAGAATACACAATCATTGCAGGTCGATTCACCGCAACAATCGTCGCATTCACTGATGAATTCTGTCGCCAGGGCTGAACCCACCGACATCACCAGCGCTAATACAACCAATAGGGCGAATATCCGGAAGTTGTTCGTAAACATCATTAATCCTTATACTCTCGTTAATATAACAAGTTTGTCGGTTTTTTCAAGCCCAAGTATCACTTTCACGGAAATTTCACCTGTTCATTCGCTGCACACTTAACCATTGACAATTCATACCCTATTTTGTACCTTTTTTCGGCTATAGTTCTTCAAGGCAAGCCGCCGCACTACCTCATCGGTGTGCCGTCTAATAACATCTCCAATATTGGGGAGGCAATATGTACCCGTCAGTACGCACTTTTGTCTTCACCCTGTCATTGATTGTCTTTTCTTTCACAAGCGCCCATGGCGCCTTCGACGTCTCCGTCCATTTCAATGGCGGCAGCGATGTCGTTTACATCGGTGAAGACAATATTCTCGAAGTCTATATCACCAACAGCATGCCTGTACAGGGTATGACAATTGGCCTGGAGTTTTCCAACTCTATTGGTGCATTTGAACTGGTCACTCCTTACGGAAATCGACCGACTATTGGGGGAGACCTTTATATTATGGAGCATGGGGATGCCATCGGTATGTTTGCTGGCGGCGGATACTTACGTGCAAATCTTGATTCATTGCCCGGAAAGATTCTGTTCGGCGGTGCCAACATTGGTGCAGATGCTGTAACTCCTCTGCCAACGCATTTGGTATCAACTCTGTGTTACACCATGAAAGTCCGAATCCCTGCCGGCCTGACGCCTACAAGCGACGCCTTTTGCGTAGACAATGTCTTTTTTCCCCCGGCGGGTGCGTGGATGTTTGTGTACTTCACTGGGCCAGTCACCCAAGTTAGTGTTGTCCCCACGTTTCAGGGTCAGGCAAATTCCTCCGAAGCTGATCCCAGTGCACCCGCAGTCTGTTTCGATCTTGTCCAGCGTCCACCCTGTGATCCACCACAGATTAGTAATTGCCCGACTGCCACAATCAAAGTCGCTCCCTTTTCAGCCGCAACTTGGGACTTTGACTATTCACCTGCTGATGGCGAATCCGTCGTCTGGTCGGTGCAGGCACTTGACCCGGTTGTCAATTCCCCGACAATTGATGCCGGCGGCAATTTCTCCTTCAGCTTCGCTCCTTCCGAGGGCGGCACTTTCAAATCGTTCCGCATCATTGCCGAGAACGACTGCGGTCTTGACTCTTGCGAGCTGACGATCGAACAAATCGGCATCACACCTATAGTTGTTCAAATTGAGAAGACGCACAATACGCTGCAGGGTAACTACGAATACGTCTCAATCAGCAAGGTGAACGGATCACACCAGATCGGCGGCTTCGATTTCCTTGTCGCCTATGATGCCAGCGCTCTGCAGTTTACTTCTGCACAACTCGGTGCCGATCTCGGTCCCTCCGGATGCGGCTGGGAGTACTTCACTTTCCGCTATGGCGCTCAGGGTAACTGCGGCGGCTCCTGCCCCAGCGGCTTGTTGCGCGTTGTGGCAATCGCCGATGCCAACAACGGCGCCAATCACCCCGATTGCTTTGCCGTTGCCAACGGCGGTGAACTGGTCAGCCTCAAGTTCTATGTCACCAATGATCGCCTTTATGAGTGCCAGTATGTTCCAATCCGCTTCGCCTGGATCGATTGCGGTGACAACGGCATTTCGAATATTGGCGGCGATACGCTTCTGATTTCCACTAAAGTCTTCGAGTTCGAAAACACTGATCCGCTCACCGATCCGGCATATGAGATCACCGACACCAGCTGCTACTTCGCCATCAGCTACGGCGGCGCGTGCCGGGACTGCGACGTCTCGGACAAATATGAGCCGCAGCGCTTCGTGATCTTCTGGAACGGCGGCATCGATATCGTCTGTGCCGACTCGATCGACGCACCGGGCGATCTCAATCTCAATGGTATTGGCTATGAAATCGCCGATGCCGTGCTCTATACCAATTATTTCTTACGCGGGCTATCGGCACTCAATCCGAATCCGCAGACTCGCGAGGCTCAAATCGCTGCCTCCGACGCCAATCAGGACGGCACCACACTCACTGTCGGTGACCTGGTCTATCTGCTCCGTGTAGTCGTCGGCGATGCGCTCCCATTCCCGAAGCTGTCGCCCTTTGCCAACAGCGCTTCCGTCACTCTCAATAACGGCTTGGTGTCAACAGAGTCCTCTGTGGAGATTGGCGCGCTCTTTGCCACATTCAAGATCAACGGTGACTATGTAATCAAAAACAACACCGACATGACCGTCATCTCTGCCGAAGACAACGGACGCCTGAACATTCTCGTCTATTCCGGCCTCGAGGATTTATCCAAACGCCTGTCCGCTGGTAGAAATGACATTTTTTCAATCACCGGTGACGTCGAATTGTTGAGCGCCGAAATTTCCGATTACAACGGCAATATGGTGGCAGCGACCATTGGCAAGAGCACTCTGCCGACCGAATTCAATCTGTCGCAGAACACGCCGAATCCCTTCAATCCGGTGACCAAGATCGGTCTCGATCTGCCGGTGGCTACCGATTGGACACTCGACATCTTTAATGTCGCCGGCCAGTTGGTGACGAGCTACACCGGACACAATCAGGGCCACACGGATATCGAATGGAATGCGATCGATCAACCCAGCGGCGTCTACTTTTACAGAGCCCGCGCAGGTTCTTGGACCGAATCACGAAAGATGCTCCTGCTCAAGTAATCGCGGAAGCATTCATCAACTTTTGACAGTAGACGCGCAGCTTTCAAAGTTCCCGCATCTGGATCGTTGAAAGCGCCATCGGCTACTGTCATCCCGAGCACAGCGAGGGATCTGTTCTATTTGAAATTGAACAACTTTCAGATCTTTCGACTGCATAGCCGATCGGAATGACTAAGTTCAAGTCCTTCAACGGTTCCCGCTGCGCAGTTGCGCCCAAGCGAACCGATTTTCACTTGTACTTTCGACATTTTTATCGATATTGTCTCTATACCCAAGTTACCGCCACATGGAGGACGCCCATGCTACTTCCTCACAAGTTCCTCTCACGCACTTTTCTATTTTGTGGTTTTCTTGTCATCGCTTTTGTCTCATCAATTGCATTTGCCGACTCAGATCCACCGGTTACCTCTGTCGGCGTGCTTGAACACGTCCCGCAAGTTTTCACCATCGAGAAGACTCACATCAGCCTTATGGGCACCATCGATGAGGTCAGCATCTTCCGCCAAACCGGTTCCGCCCAACTGGGTGGATTCGAATTGCTCATTGCCTTCGATGCCTACCCTTTGAGTCTCATCTCGGCTCGCCCCGGCGATGGCCTCAATGCCTGTGGTTGGGAATATTTCACCTACGAATACATTCCGTCAGTATATGACTGTGGCGCAAATTGCCGCGGCGCTCTCGTTCGCATCACCGCGATTGCCGACGTCAATAATGTCGCCGGATCGCCCTCTTGCAATCAACTCGCAGCCGGAGCCGAAATTGCCAAACTACAGTTCTATATCGCCATTGATCCATACTTCGAATGCTTCTATTTCCCGATTCGATTTGCCTGGCTCGACTGTGGCGATAACTCGGCCACAAATATCACTGGCGATACCCTTTGGATTTCCAGCCGCGTGTTTGGCTTTGAGAATACTGACCCCTTAAACGATCCCAATTTCGAAATCACCGACACCATCTGCAGCCCCGATGTTTCCTTCGGTGGCGCTTGCGCCGATTGCGACGACGGCGGTGCGCTGACAACCGTGCGCGACATCTACTTCCGCCACGGTGCCATCGATCTCGGTTGTGACGGATTTGTGTTTTACGGTGATGTCAATCTCAACGGCATTGCCTACGACATCGGTGATGCATCGTTATTGGCAGAATATTTCACCGGCGGCCTTGGCGTCTTCACAACAAATATGGCTGCGCAGATCGCCGAAACCGACGCCAACTACGATGGTTTCACGTTAACTCCGGCCGACCTTGCCTATCTCCTGCGCGTCATCGTTGGTGATGCCTTGCCGTATCCGAAACTACATCCCTTTGAAACTACCGCTCATGTCGATGCCCTTGGCGGTATCATCTCGATCGACAGCTCCGACCCAGTCGCCGCTGTTTACATGACGTTCGATGTTTCCGGCGAAATCGTGATCGACAACTATACTGACCTATTGCTCAACTACGCCGTACACGACGATAAACTGCATGTCCTGCTTTGGCCCGGAATGGCCAACATGTCCGCCAGTATCGCCTCCGGACTGAATCAGATCATCCATGTCCACAACGCAAAGCTCGATGCAATCCAGATTTCTGACTTCAATGGCAACATGATGAACCCGGTCCTTTCACGCCGTGTGCTTCCGTCAGAATTCCATTTGGCGCAAAATTTTCCCAATCCCTTTAATCCGGTCACTCGCATCAATATCGAACTGCCGGTTCTTTCCGAGTGGTCACTCGATATTTTCAACGTCACCGGCCAGATCATCGAGTCATTCCAGGGTAACGATATCGGCATCGTCAGCATCGATTGGGATGCCCGCAGCCATCCCAGCGGAGTCTACTTCTATCGAGCTACCATGGGGAAGTACACTGAAACACGAAAAATGGTGCTACTAAAATAAAAACAGACACAGGAGTCTGTCATGTCTATGTATCGTTCAGTTTTGGTAATCGTGCTGATCCTGATCGCAATCTGCACCCAATCCGTCTTTGCTGGCTATGAAGTCCGAATCAACGTCAACTATCCCCACAATGTCGTCTACGCTGGCTACTTAAATGACGTCGAGATTTGGATCGAAAACACCACCCCGCTCTACATGGTGCAACTGCCATTCATGTACACCTGCAATGTTGGCGATCTCGTTTGGAAGACACCGAACGGCGCACTTCCTTCAGCGTCACCATACATTTCAATTGATGACATTGCCTCCATTGGTGTTTGGAACATGCCTGCAGGATGGCAAGTTGACATCTCACAAATGCCGGCAATCTCCAACATCGGCGGACTGGCTACATCCGCTGAATTCGCGATGCCGGAACACATTCAATTGACCCGCGTTCTCTCACTCAAACTGGACGCCACCAGCCTTTCAGCAGGCGATGGCCCATTCTGTGTGGACGACATTTTCATCCCGCCGGTCAGCAGACTCGAATTCTCTACAGCCACCGCAACGTTCCGTCCGTTATTCCATGAATGCCCCGGCTGCGATCCCTTACTGCCTGCAGTTTGCTTTGATGTTGTCGCACCCAACTGGGTCAAAGGCGACGCCAACGGCGACGGCAAAGCCAACATCTCCGACTGTGTATTCTTAATCAGATACATCTTCCTTGGTGGAGACGCACCCAGCCCGTTCCAAGCCGGCGACGTTGACTGCACCGGCGAGATCAACGTGTCCGACGTCGTCAAGATGATAAACTACATCTATTCCGGCGGCACCGAGCCCTGTTAGACTTGGGCGCCCATAACCGGGGTACTATTCGAAACAACTCGATATTGTCATCCTGAGCGAAGCGAAGGATCAGTTTACTCCGTCGTTCGTCCACACCAAGCCAACCCCAAAACACAAAAACGGCAGATCCTTCCGGACCTGCCGTCTTCTTTATCAAAATGGAGCAGAGCGGGATCGAACCGCTGACCTGTACGTTGCGAACGTACCGCTCTC
>CAZQBX010000017.1:0-55556 GCA_964592145.1 uncultured Ignavibacteria bacterium | reverse complement strand
GATCGACATCGACTTTGCGAAGCACTATTTCTTCCGCGGGATTTTCGATTCGGAAGGCGCCGCGATGTTGCTGGAGAAATTCGATTGTATGGGGTAGTTCGTTACCACGAGCTACCGCTGATGATAGCTCGCCCTTGACAAAGGTCGGAACACCCTGCTCGTTTTGATGATAGACAGCGACGTTCTTGTCGGTTCTCAGTAGGTTAGGTCCAAATTTCGCGTCGTCAGAAGCTCCTGAAGCAGTGGCCGTGATCGCCAGAAACGAAGTAATCAGAAGCGACGAGCAAAAGCGTCCAATAAACATGCTCTCCTCCAATCGGCACATGTGCGTAGCGCAGAAATTGTCAATGCCATAAGGCATCGTTGTTGCTCGGCAGTAATGGTTTATGACCTCTTTGTATATAAAGCATTTTATGAATTAGTCAATTGATTTCACCCATCAATGGATGGTCAGAGAGAGACCGAATTGAGTCAAAAATTCTCCAGTTCTCGGCAGAGTCGGCATGAGCTGGGCATGGGTCGTTAGTCGCCGACGGCACTCCATCGACTAAGTCAGTCGAAGTTTTAGCCTTGCTTTTGTTTGTAAGCGAAGTTATTCTCCGCATAGTCAGAATGCGCGCCGGTCGGTAAACTTCCGATAATGTCCTCCGACCGGTCAGATGGCACAGAATCCAATTTTAGCAATGGGAGAATTATGATTAGCTGCAAGGCACTTGGTGCCGCGCTGGTGATCTTTGCCCTGTTTCTCGCTGCGGGATGCAGTCAGAGCAGCCTAAGTCAAGGCGAGCGAGCACTTGAGGAACGGAACTATCAGTTGGCGATTGATCACCTGGAAACGGCGTTAAAGGAAAAACCGACCGACTCCAAGACGATGAGGACGCTCGGAAGAGCTTATTACCACAAGGGTGATTTCGCCAAAGCCGAGGCACTTCTGACCGAGGCCCAAAAGGGTCTGCCAAATGATGGCACTGTTGCTCTCTACCTTGGCATGGTCGCAGAGAACAAAGGTGATTTTGCCGGAGCCGAGAAAAACTATCGCAGTTATCTGGCAAAGGACAGCAAGTCGAAGTCTGCGGAGGCCATCCGGGGACGCCTGCTCTATGTCCAGAACGAGAATTTACGCCTTCAAGTAGCCCAAGCCGTGAAGCAAGAAGATGCAATTTCAAAAGAAGCTCCCGCCCCAAACACGGTCGGCGTGTTGCCGTTCGCCGTCCACAAAGGTTCGGATGAGACGACCCGCTCGCTTGCTACCGGATTGCAGACGGTGACCTGGTATGATCTGTCGTCGATTCCGGAGTTGCAGGTTGTGGAACGCTTGGAGTTCAAATACCTGATAAAGGAACTGGAGTTGGCCGAAGAAGGATTCTCGGAGAGAAACTCCTCGCCGCGACTTGGCAAGCTGGTTCGAGCCGGGAATCTGGTAAATGCCAGCGTCGACAAACCAAATGAGAGTTCATTCACGCTGAATTCGGCGCTTGTTAGCACAGAGAATGCGGCTTTTACCCCGACCTACGGCAAAGACGCCAACCTGCACGATGCAATGAAGATGCAAAAGGACATGGTTCTTTCGGTTGTAGATAGCCTGGGGATTGAACTGAAGGGGAGCCGCCGGCAGTCATTAAAGAAAGTAGCTACGGAGAATTATGAGGCGTTCCTGGCGTTCTGTCAGGGTATCGAGTTGTATGACAACGGCGAATTTGTAAAAGCCAAAAGTATGTTTGATCGGGCAATGAGTCTTGATCCAAAGTTCAATCTGGCTCGTCAATTCTCAACCGACGCCACTTTGATCGCAAATAACTCGGGACCCATCAACACTTTTGATACCAAGATAATCGCGACGTTTGCGCAGGATAACGGTTTGATCTTCGATCCGCTGATCAATGTTATGAACATCACCAGCCCCACCACTGTTGATCCACGCACGCAGGACCAACCGCAGGATAATAGCACAGGCACCGCAACCGTCTCCGGGACGATCAGGTAAGGAGCGGAAGAATGAAGAAAGCAATTATCATATTGACCTTGCTGGTCATGACCGCACAATTAGCGATTGCGGATTCGCCGAAATCCTCACAAGCGACAATTTTCTACCTGCTCAATTCGTGGAAGACGAAGTATGACACGGGCGACGATCACAAATTGAAAGAGGGTGTCTTTGGATTGAGCGCTGCTCTCCAGACGAGCGATCGCTTCCTTTTTGAATTGGATGGGACGATGGCCAATGCCAAGTTCGAGGCCGACGTTCTCGATGATGACTTGAAACTGTCATCAATGAACGATACTCGAATTGCTGCGACGTTTTTCTCGAAAGCTGGGTTAACTTCGCTCACGGCGATGGCAAATCTGCCGACGGGCAAAACGAAGTTGGATGAAGAGGAGTACACAGTTGCCTACTCCGTAGCGGACAACTCGCGCAAATTTCTCGTGCGGCGATTTGGTCAAGGGCTGGACATTGGCGCGCAAGGAATGGTTCATCCCAAGGCCGGAAACCTGGCATTTCACCTTGGCGCAGGCTACTTGCTGAAGGGCAAATTCCAGGCGCGCAAAGACGACGCCGAGAAGTACAAATTCGGCGACGAAATTTCGGCAATGGCGGGCTTAGGCTATCAGAAGGAAAAGATAGCATTTATGGCCGACGGTTCTTTCACCATGTACATGAAGGACAAAGTTGGAGACGTCGAAGTTTTCCAAGCGGGATCCGCGATGGTGTTTCGCACAAATGTCTCGTACACCGATCGCATGACGCTGATGACTGGTATCGCATTGCTGATGCGCGGCAAAGGCAAGGTTCAGGATGCCAGCGCCGGTTCAGATCTGGTTGACGAAGCCGAACGGTCGGGCCGAAACGAGTTTCTTTGGCACGGTGGTATAGGGTATCCGATCAATGAGAAAGTCAGACTGAATGGAAGAGTGGAGTACCAGAATTTCAGTGCAAACGACTATGAGATGGATACGCCGGTTTATCGGCCGAAGTCAAGCTACTTCGGTTTCGGCGGCGGCGGCAGTTACGCTTTTACGCCAAATTTCTTCGCCAGCACAATGATAACCATTTACTCCGGCAGCGTCGATGAATCCGACGATTATGAAACCGATTTGTCGGGTCTGGGATTGATCTTTGCCCTGACCTACAGGGTAATGTGAGGAATATGATGAAAATCAGAAATACTATAATGATATCGCTGCTGATGCTTGCCCTCGTGGCGGGCGGATGCAGTAATGACCGCACAACCACTCCTGATGGGTCGAGCTCTGCCAACGTAAATGTACGGCTGCAAAAGTCATCATTGGCGGTGCGGGTCGATCAAATGCGATTGACTGTCTCCCAAAATGAGGCGGTCATCACGCAAGCGACGACGACGGTTGTCGACGGTGCATTTTCGTTCGGAAGAGTGATATTGCCGGTGGGGACCTACTTCTTTGTCGTAGAAGGCATCGATATCTTCCCAGATGACAACCAACTGATAATTTACAGCGGTAGTTCCCAAGTTGAAATCGGACCGGGTTCAAACCCAATTTCGATTGACGTCACACCATCGGTACCGATGGTGAGAATCGCGCCGTATGAGTTGCTGACGGCAGCTTCAGCGACATTTAGTTCAAAGCTGGAAATCTGGAATATCCCGGAATTTCGCAGTGGATCGTTCACAATTCTACTTGACCCGACCAAGGTGTCTTTTGTTGGCGCCTCGGCAGCGAATGAGGATTGGGGAACGCTGGAAATTGGCAGCGAGGTGGTTGGCAATGAGCTGACATTGAGTGTGACTCGTGTCGGTGGAAGTGATGTCGTGCCAAGCAGGCAGGCGATACTTGACCTGTCGTTCTCTGCCGTCGCAGCAGGCCTAACTTCATTGGAACCAGTCATAGTAGCGATCATTGACGATGAGGGCGAGATTCCAGGCTTGGCGACCGTGTATGAGGAATCGCAAGGAGTTCGCATTGTCGGTGGCGGCGGCGGTGATCGCGGTGTCTTGAGCGGATACGTGTACGACGCGACGACCGGCGGAGTCCTTCAGGGAGCGCTTGTGTCGATTACAGGGCCGGCTTCGCGCCAGACCACGACGGATGAGACTGGGCTGTTTCTCTTTGAAGACCTGCAGTATGGCACCTATGAAGTCACGGCCGCGATTTCCGGATACATTTCCTTGTCCCGTACCGTGGAGCACAATTTGCAGGTAACGACTTCCATTTTCACCCTTTCACAACCATTGCAGACGGGTCAGTTCCGGATTGTACTCTCGTGGCTCGAGGATCCATCCGATCTCGATTCGCACGTGTGGACAACCCTGAGTGATGTAATCTACGAGATTTACTATGGTGACCAGGGTTCGGCCGCGACGGTGCCGTTTATTCTCCTGGACACAGACGATGTTGACGGCTATGGGCCGGAGACCATTACCATCTACCAACTCTCCAATACTGCAGTTTTTGCGGTCAAGAACTACTCGGGCGATCCGGCAATAACAACCTCCGGTGCTCAGGTGGAGGTCTATTCGGGCAATGAGAAGATCGGCAACTTCAGCGTACCAACGACAGGTACGGGTATTTGGTGGTACGTATTCGACCTCTCGCCACAGGGCGTGATTACGCCGAGAAATACTCTTTCGGATACTCCTCCCCTATCGTCACAGGATGGAGCACCAGCCGGATCCGACGCTAAGTCGCTGCGGTAGGTACAATTTTTCAGCAGTTACCAATAGGGCGGACAGCAATGTCCGCCCTTTGTTTTTGGCGATGATTTTGCCTTGTGAGATTGGCTAAGGTTCGGGTTCAGTATTATCGTCGATGAGATCACTGCCTTTTTGAGCGCGCAAGTCTTGGATTCTGTCTATAACCTTGTCAAGCTGGCGGCGGCGTGTCGTAGTGAGTTCTTGGAAAGTCTTCTGCGATTCGTCAATCTTCTTCCCCATCGTCTCCAGCTTGTCGACGAACGCCTTCCACTGTTTGTCAAATGAGTCTATTGCCTGAAGGATCTGTTCAGAGGCACGCTCAAAGGCGAAGTTATCAGAAGCCTGACGGATCACTGCGAGAATTGCGTAGAGCGTCAGCGGCGAACAAACGATGACCTTGCTGCGCATGGCATCGTCGAGCAAGGCGCGATCTGATTCATGAATGAAGGCGTAGACTTGTTCATTTGGAATGAACAGCAGTACATAGTCGACGGTCTTCTCCGACGGGTTAATATAGTCGCGTCCGCAGACGGCTTTGACATGCGTTCGGACGTCGCGCAGGAAGTCGGCGCGATAGCGATTCTCTTCCGTTTCGTTGCCTGATTCAAGATAGCGCAAGTAGTTATCGAGTGGAAACTTCACGTCCATATTGAGCATCAACCCTTGCGGTAACGGAAAGCTGAAGTCGGGACGTGAACGACCTTCATTCATTGTTCTTTGCTTGTAGTAGTTGACGTTCTCAATAAAGCCGGCCAATCGCAAGACATCTTCGGCCATACGCTCGCCCCATTGACCGCGCGCTTTGGTGGAGGCGAGGGCTTCGCGGAGAGAGTTAGCGGTTTGCATAAGCGACTGTACCTGCGCCTGGTGCGATTTCAAGCTTGAATCCAGCTCGCCGTACTTGGTGGCGCGGTCTTTCTCGAGGCCGACCATTAGTTGCTGGACTTTATCCAGTTCGGTCTTGACCGATTTGAGCGACTCGTCAATGAGGCCTTTTTTGGTGTCCAGTTCCTTGACGTGGACTTCACGGTCTGACTCCATCAGTGTCTTACGAATCTTGAGAAACTCGTCGTTGGCTCTGGTCAAAGCGTCATTGGACAGACTACCGAAGCTAAGTTTGACGTGTTCGATCACGCGATCCATATCCTGCTGACGGCGAACTTCGCTGTCGCGCAGGAGTTCATCGGCGATGGCGCGAGCATCTTCTTTTTGACGTGACTTGAGAAGATAGACGATGGCGGCGCCAAGGACAAAACCGACAATGAATGTGATGATAGCTGTGGTCATAGCCTTTTCCAGAAAGTGATATAGCGAACTTGGTTCAGGCTGTCAAGGCGAGATGTTGGAGAAGAACCTGACTAGACTTTGAGGAAGCGCGTCAGAACGTCTTTTAGTTGGGTGCGTTCGATGTCGCGCCGCAAGGTGCCTTCGTAGGCAATGGAGATTTCGCCGGACTCTTCAGACACGACCAGACAAATGGCATCCGACTCCTCGGTGATTCCGACAGCTGCCTTGTGGCGCATACCGAACATCTTCAAGTATGCAGGATTTTGTGAAAGCGGCAACATGCAGGCGGCTGCGATGATGGTGTCGCCGCGGATGATAATGGCGCCGTCATGAAGCGGCGTATAGGGTGTGAAGATGGTGGTAATCATCTCTTCAGAAACGGATGTGTTCAATTCCTTGCCGCTCTGGATGAAGTCTTTCAAGCCGACGGTACGCTCCAGGACAATCAAAGCGCCGTGCTTGAGAACGCTCAGGCGCATGGCGGCGCGAGTGATTTCATCGACAGAGACCGATTCTTCGCTCCGATAGAAGAAACGAACGATACGTGAATGCCCGATTTGCGCCAACACGCCGCGAATTTCGGGCTGGAAGAGTATTACCAGTACGACAAAGCCGACAGTGGCAAGGTTGGTAAACAGCCACATGACACCTTGAAGTTGAAACCAGTAAGCAAAAAACGCGAGGACAAACAGTAGCGTCAACCCGGTAATCATCTGTGCGGCCCGGGTGCCTTTCATCAGCGAAAGGAACTTGTAAAGGATGGTCGCTACCACGGTAACATCGATCAAATCGACGAGAGTGAATTTGAGGAACTTGTAGGTGAACAGCTCCATTATGCTTTTCCCCGCAACTTGAGAGCAAGATCGACAGCTTGCCGGGTTTCGGCAACATCGTGCACCCTGACTGCCGAGGCGCCGTTGAGCACTGCGGCTGTTGCGGCCGCCAATGAGCCTGACAGTCGGTTGCCGGTATCGGTACCGCTTAAGCGGCCAATGAATGACTTCCGTGAAGCGCCAATCAATATTGGCTTCTCAAGCGATTGAAATTGCGAAATTGACCGGATGATCGCAAGATTCCCCTCGAGATCCTTTCCGAATCCGATGCCGGGATCGATCATAATCTTGTTTGGTGCAACACCGGCCGATTCCGCCTTGTCGATAGCCGCCGACAAGTGGCTCTTTATTTCGCCGATCAAGTCGTTGTAAGCGGTGTCTTGCTGCATTTGTCGCGGCGTGCCGCGCATATGCATCAGGATTAAGCCGGCATCAAATTTTGCAACCGCACGCGCCATGTCGGGATCGCCATTAAGTGCAGTGATGTCGTTGACGATTGAAGCGCCGGCTTCAAGACCAGCCAGGGCGACATTGGCTTTCGACGTGTCAACAGAGATGGGAACGGCGCATTTGCCCGCCAGTTCTTCGATGACCGGCAACACGCGCTGCTTCTCTTCCGATTCCGATACCGGAGATGCTCCCGGTCGGGAGGATTCGCCGCCAATGTCGATAATGTCGGCACCCTCGTCGACTAGCCGGAGCGTTTGGGTGATCGCGGAGTCGATGTCGAGATACTTTCCGCCGTCGGAAAAAGAATCGGGCGTGGTATTGACCACGCCCATAACTATAATTCGATGATGTTGATTAAAAAGCCGAACTAAGTCGAATCCGCGTCGTCGAGCTTCTTTGTGCATCATGCAGTGCGCAGGTTTACCGGTACCTTGTCAAGCTTCTCGCCTCTCATGATACGGTCAATTTCGTCGCTGTCAAGAATCTCATGATCAAGAAGCGCCGTCGCCAACATGTGCAGCTTGTCAAGGTTACCCTGGAGAATTTCTTCTGCCATGTTATAAGCGCGTTCGACTATGCGGCGAATTTCGTCATCAATCGCCTGCGACGTTTTCTCCGAGTAATCGCGGTGCTGGGCAATTTCGCGCCCGATGAAGATCTCTTCACGCGACTTTCCGAACGTCAAAGGTCCAAGCGCATCGGTCATACCCCACGAACAAACCATCTTACGGGCGAGGTCGGTGGCGCGTTCAATATCGTTACCGGCTCCGGTCGTCAACTGATCGAAGACCAGCTTCTCGGCGGCTCGTCCGCCCATCAGGTAAATCAGCTTGGTTTCCAAGTATTCCTTGGAGTATGTGTGTTTTTCTTCGGTAGGAAGAAAGCTAGTCACACCCAATGCCAAACCGCGCGGGATAATTGTCACTTTATATACAGGATCGGCTTTCGGGATCAGTTTGCCGACGAGCGCGTGGCCAGCTTCGTGATAGGCAGTTGTGCGTTTCTCTTCTTCAGAAATCACAAGCGAACGCCGCTCGGCGCCCATCATGACCTTATCTTTTGCCTGTTCAAAGTCACGCATCGTTACTTTGTCGCCATTCCTGCGTGCTGCAAGAAGTGCGGCCTCGTTGACAACGTTGGCGAGATCGGCACCAGACATTCCGGGAGTCCCGCGGGCGATCAATTTTAGTTCGACGTCTTCAGCGATGTTTATCTTCTTGGTATGAACTTGGAGGATGCCTTCGCGTCCTTTGACATCGGGAAGGTTAACTATGATCTGGCGATCGAAGCGACCAGGGCGCAGCAACGCCGGGTCGAGGACATCGGGACGGTTGGTCGCGGCAACGAGGATTACGCCGTCATTCGATTCGAATCCGTCCATCTCAACAAGCAGTTGGTTCAGGGTTTGTTCGCGTTCGTCATGACCACCGCCCAGTCCGGCACCGCGAAGTCGGCCGACGGCATCGATTTCATCAATGAAGATGATGCACGGCGCATTCTTTTTGCCCTGATCAAACAGGTCGCGAACGCGCGAGGCACCGACACCGACGAACATTTCCACGAAATCGGATCCAGACATAGAGAAGAACGGTACGCCTGCCTCTCCGGCAACGGCTCGGGCGAGGAGGGTTTTTCCGGTTCCGGGGGGACCCACGAGCAGTGCGCCCTTGGGGATTTTGCCGCCGAGCTTCTGGAACTTGCCCGGTTCTTTCAGAAATTCGATGATTTCGGCGAGCTCTTCCTTGGCCTCATCGGCACCGGCAACGTCATTGAACGTGACCTTGGGGCGGTCTTCGGACATTAGTTTTGCTCGCGACTTGCCAAAAGAAAAGAGACTCTTTGGTCCGCCGCCGCCCTGCATTTGGCGCATTATAAAGACCCAAAGCAGGATAATCAGCAGGAACGGGGCGAGAGTTATCAGGTAGCCGATCCAGCCATCATCAGACTTCTCGGCGCTGATCTTGACCCCGGCTTCGCTGAATTTATTCACCAGATCGGTGTCAGCAAAGGGAATGCGGACAAGGAAGTTCGTGACGCCTTCGGTGCGACCTTTAGCGCTCTCAGGCAGGTACTTTGCCTTAAATTTGCCGCGGACCTCACGTTCGACAAAGGTGACTTCCGAGATATTGTCGGAACCAAGTTGCGCCAACATTTCGCTATAGGTAATCTCGGCACGGTCGGCTTGAGGTGATGATAGGAAGCGAACGGCGACGAAAATGATCATCAGGAAGATCGCCCAGAACAGAATGCTCTTGGAGTTTTTCTTCCAGCTGTTTTCATCCTTCTTTGGCGGTTCATCCCCGCGACGAGGACGTTGGGGCGGTTGATTTGGCTGTCTAAACAGATTCTCGTTCAAGCATATTCTCCAGCTAAAATTTACGAACTCACTTCATCACGATTTAACACCGCAATATAAGGGAGGTTCCGATACTTCTCGGAATAATCAAGGCCGAAACCGACGACGAAATCGTTAACTATATCGAATCCAATATACTTTATCGGCACATCTACCTTACGGTTCGCCGGCTTGTTTAACAATGTAATTACGTGAACAGAACGCGGTTTCGCTAACTCAAAATCCTCAAGCAAGATACGCAGGGTGAATCCCGAGTCGACGATATCCTCGACAACCAAAACGTGGCGGTCCCGGATATCGATCGAGAGGTTTTTGTACAGGTCAACGGTGCCGGAAGAGATGTCGGAATTGCCATAGGACCTGGCCGAAATGAACTCGATTTGGAGGTCGAAATCCAACTTCAATGCCAATTCCGCCAAGAAGACAAAACTGCCTTTAAGCGTACCAATCAGCACCGGATTTTTATCGCGATAGTCGTTGCGAATCAAGTCCGCGAGTTCACGAATTCGCGATTCAAGCTGTTCCGCCGTTATGATGATTCGATGCTTGTGAGCGATATCAATTGCCTCGATAAGGTTTTACCTCCAGTTGGATTACAGATTTCGTTTTATCGGTAACTCTGAAATCCTCACTAATTGCCAATCCGATGACCCAGGCGATGGTCGTACCACATGACAAAATCGGTATCTCGTCTCGCAGCGGACGGTCGATTTTTGCGTCGATCAACAGGTCAGATAACTTGCGACTACCGGACATTCCCAGCGGCTTGATTCTGTCACCGTTCCGCACAGATCTGACGGTTAATGGCCCGCGAAACTTCGCGGCATCGAAATAGACTCGCAAGTTTTTGCCGCTGCGCATTTCTTCTTTTTGCAGCGACTTCCGCGGAACTCTCGCAACCGAAAATTCGGCCCAGAATCTGGATACGCGAGTTGTTCCGCTGCGCCGAATCTCCATTTGTCGTGCTGCGGGTGCTTTGCGATAGATATACATTAATCTTCCGCAACGTTCGGCAAAAATAGCTGATTTCAGATCCGCGAGATCAGTCGTTCCTTCAGCGACTGCGAGTGCCCGCTCACTGGCACGGAAATCGAAATCTCTCAACGAACCATTCAACCGTTCATAACAAAGAGCAATTACAAGTCGTTGTAACATTGGATAATAGAGGTGAAATTTATCCAAATCAAGAACAATTTTCCCGCCCGCAGTTGTGCGCGCATCGGTCGCTATCAGTTCATCGGCGATTTGCCGCAGGGCGCTTTCCTGTTCTGAGAGCAGTTTAGCTGCGCGATGAATGTTTCCCGGCAGCGATCTACCAAACAGACTCTCCATTTGCGGCAGAAGTTGCAGGCGAACGCGATTTCGCAAGTATTTTGCCTCGGTATTGGTACGGTCAGTTCGAAACTTGATTTTGTGAGAATCAAGGTACTGCTCGATTTCGGATCGACTCAAGTCCAACAGCGGGCGGATGAGATTCCCTTCGCGCGGACTGATCCCACCAAGTCCAAATGTCCCTGCACCTCGGCCGAGATTCATTATGACGGTTTCAACATTGTCGTCGCGGTTATGACCGGTGGCAATGAAATCAATATCATGCTGCTCGCAAAGCTCGTCGAAGAAGTCATACCGAATGCGGCGGGCGTTTTCCTGTAGATTGGATTTCGACATGGCGTCCTGCCGGAGCCTCTTGACGAACAGTGTGACTCCCAGCTTCTTGCAGAGCCTGCGGCAGAAGGTCTCATCGGAGTCCGAATCTCTTCCGCGCAATCGGTAGTTTATGTGGGCAGCAAAGAGCCTGAATTTACGAGAATCTGCTTCGATGCTCAGTAGATGCAGCAATAGCGTCGAATCGGGACCGCCCGAGAGAGCTACGAGAATTGACCGAGCCTGAGGAATTTGCAGGATTGGGTCGGCGTCAGGGCTCTTCTTGTTCGAGCTACTGCGTTTATAAGGCATGTCCGTAATATAAGAGCCGGATTAGCATAGACAAGTCCGCAAACTGGGTGGAACTGCCATGCTCACAGTGCGTTTAATTAATAGGTCTTCGTCGATTCGATTCTATAGAGGAGTACCTTTGCGATTACCTGCAATAGCGATAAGAATTTTCGCGATCAGCCTTCTGTTCACCAGTGGTCTACATGCCCAAAACGTCAGTGTCCGGGCCGCCGATTCTTACACTGGGCCGGGAGAACAGGGCTTCATCCGGATTTTATGTTCGACGAATATTCCTCTGGGCGGACTTCGCATCCCTATTAAACTCGAGAGTACGAGCATAACCATTGATTCTGTGGTTTTCTCTAGCCTTGTGCCTGCGAGTTTGTTCAATGTCCATTCACAGTTGAGCAACAGCAATCGACGCGGGTTTGTCCAGGTGTTGCCGCAAATCAGTGGCTCGCCGCCGACGTTTTATGCATATGATGACGAAATATTCAGGATTTATTACGAAGTCGTACCAACCGCAAACGAGTTCTCCATTGTCGTTGACACCTTCTATAATCGCTATTACGATGCCGGTCATTGGCTCATCGACGAGATAGAGGCCTCAGATGGAGTAGGCAACCGGATTCTACCGGAATTTCAGAGCGGTAGGATTTGGATTCAGCAGTTTACTGATGTCGAAACCGGTGAGAACGCGATTCCGGTGGATTTTGCTTTAGATCAGAATTATCCCAATCCGTTCAATCCATCGACGACTATCGTATTCTCAATTCCAACTGACGGGCATGTTGCGCTAGAGATTTTCGACATACTTGGTCGACAAGTTGAGACTCTGGTTGACGAGAAACTATCTGCGGGGCAGCATCGGCTGGTCTGGAGTGCAGAAAATGAACCATCGGGGCTGTACTTTTACCGGCTTACTCACTCGAGTGGTTCAATTCTGCGCAAGATGGCAATTGTCAAGTAGTTAGACCAAATCAACGCTCAAGATTTATCCCAGTCATTCCGAAACTGAACAGGGGAGTCAGATCCGGCTTCCTGATCAGATAAGGAAAAAATGGCCATAGCACCAGGTACCAAACCAGCTGCGCCACGCATCGGCGAATATGAGATTATCCGCAAAATTGGCGAAGGCGGACTTGCGGAGATTTTTCTCGCCCGCCAGCGGTCGCTGAATCGATTGATTGCCATCAAGGTCCTCAAGAAGAAGATCTCGGCGGATCACGACTTGGTGCGCAGATTCGAGCGTGAAGCGACCACTTTGGCCAAGATGTCACACCCCAACATTGTTCACGTCATTGACCGGGGCGAGGATAACGGTCGGTTATTTTTTGCCATGCAGTATGTCGAAGGAACGAACTTTAAGGATATCCTGCAAAACTCTGACTGGCCCACGCGGAAGCGATTGGAAATTGTCGTACAGGTGCTCAAAGGGCTGGATTATGCGCACAAGAACGGGGTGATTCACCGTGATATCAAGCCTGCCAACATCTTAATTGATCCGGAAGACAATGCTCTGGTTGCCGATTTCGGTATTGCACAACTGCTGGAAATCGATACGACAGAGCGCACCGAGACAGGCGTGGTAATGGGCACTTATGCTTACATGTCGCCTGAACAGCGGGAAAATTCCGCGACGGTTGACCAAACGACAGATATCTATGCGGTCGGTGTGATGCTTTACGAAGTGCTTACCGGGCGCAAACCGGAGGGTCGATTCAAGCTTCCGACAGAATTGAACCCGCAGCTTTCGACGGGATTTGATGAAATCGTGAAGAAGGCACTACAACCGGACCGTCGCGACCGCTATCAAAAGGCGGTCGAAATGAAGGATGCCCTGTTAGCGGTGATGTATCATCGCGAGAAGTCGGGAACAACAGATCCGCCGACGACCAAAATCAAGAGTTTTGTTGGGAACTGCTCCTTCCTCGATACACTCAAGGAAGGCACCTACAGTTCGACTTACCTGGTGGAGGATCGCAGCACGCGGGCACTCTATGTCATCAAGAAGCAGAACAAACCGGATATTGGGCTGCGGGAATCCAAGTTGTTGTCGAATCTGAATCACCCGAACATCCTGCGTGTGCATGGCGCCGGCGGTGATGATGCCAAGCTTGTGTTGGTGATGGACTATGCACAAGGTGGATCGCTCTCTGATCGGCTAGTCAAGCCGTTGGAATGGCGTGATGCACGGGAGCTGATGCTGCAGATTGCCCGCGGGATGGATTTTGCGCACAAGAACAATATCATTCACGGCAATCTCAAGCCGTCAAACATCGTGTTTGATTCCGATGACGTATTGAAGATTTCGGATTTTGCCCTGATGGCCAATGTCGAGAAGAACTCGGTCAATTGGTATGCCGCGCCGGAACGACGCAAAAGCAAGCAGGCTGATATCTACTCTGCCGGGATCATCTTCTACCAATTGCTGACCAATCGCATTCCCAGTTTCGACACACACGGCAAGTTTATGTGGATTGACAGCAACCGCGTTACGGGAGATTTCCAAAGGAAGTTGATTGAACAGATGATAGCGACTTCGCCATCCGAACGATTTAACTCGTTTTCAGAGGTCATCACTATGCTGGAGTCTGTTGATCGTTCCCACAGTAGGACGGCCAGCCCGGGAGTTGACTATTCTCTCGACGAAAACACGCGCAAACTGCTATTGTGGGGCGGAATATTCCTAGTGGCTTTGGTATTAGTCGCCCTCTACCTCGGCGGCGCCCTGCCCTTCTAGGCTTTCGACTGTCAAATCCTTCAAGAACTCTGCCTGGACGCGCCAACAAAATCCTTGACAAATCGCGTCTTAGGAATATAATCGTCTCTCTGCTTAGACGTCCCTATCGTCTAGTGGCCTAGGACACCGCCCTTTCACGGCGGCGACACGGGTTCGACTCCCGTTGGGGACGCTTTGATTCCGGCTATTTCCCGATAGGCGCCACTCCAGCTAATTCACCGATGACGTTGACCAGCTCGCCAGTGCTTGGAACGACGACTTTGGCGTTGTTTTTGAGTGACTCTTCGACCGCCTGCAGTTTACGCAGAATTTGGGCATTGCCGACAAAGTACTGATTGGCGGCTTCATTAACCAACTTGATCGCCTGTGCTTCACCTTCCGCTTGGAGGATTCTCGCCTGACGGATGCCTTCGGCTTTCTTGATTTCGGCTCGCTTTGTACCATCAGCTACCGTTTCAGCAGCAGTGGCAAAATCAACGGCGGCGATCTTTTCATTTTCGGCCTTCACGACCTTGTTCATCGTTTCCTGAACGTCGCGCGGCGGGTTGATCTCCTTGAGTTCCGAACGAACGATTTCGATGCCCCAGTTGGAAGTCTCGCTACGCAGGGTCTTTTGCAGTTCGGAGTTAATGCGGCCGCGTTCGCTGTTGGCGGATTTAAGCGACATGGTACCGATAATATTTCTCAAGGTCGTCCGTGAAAGCGCGACAATCTGCACTCGGTAATTATTGACGTTGTATTGGCAGCATTTGACGTTTTCTTCATCGCTCTTCACCTTGAAGTATATCTGAGCGTCGACCATGGCGTTAAGGTTGTCATTGGTGATAATCTCCTGTGGGTCGGCATCCACCATCTGTTCGGTGATGTTCACCACATACATTCGCTCCAGGATAGGAATGACGTACTGAAAACCAGGATTGGCGAATCGGTTGTACTTGCCCAATCGTTCGATAAGTCCACGATGAGTAGGTCGTATTATACGAATTCCGATCAGGAAGAAAAAGATCGGGATTAGCAGCAGAAACCAGTAGCTGTAGTTGGACTCCATTAAAGCCTCCACTTGAAATAATGTGTGGAGAAATGGTAAGTTTATTCACGCAATCCAGTCAAGGGAAATCGGCGAAACTGGAGTTCGTGCACGATTCTTTAAAGCACATCGGCGCGGCTTCCAGATTAGATTCGGGGTGCAAAGAATTGAGCCGGACCCGGTATTGGAGTCCGGATCCGGCTCAATCGAACGTGAAAGTCGCTCACGACTTACGGACAGGAGGAACAAGGCGGTGTTCCGCCGCCGAAAATAAAGGTAATGATTTTGACAGCGTCTGAAATCGTGACATTGGTACTGCAGTCGGCATCGCCGGCAGCGAGGGGTGATGGTTCAGAGCCACCAGCAAAAATGAAGTTGATCAACTTGACGGCGTCCGAAATCGTGATCATGCCGGTTGCGTCTGCGTCACCACAAAGATACGCCTGAACCGTCAAAGGAGTGCTGCCAAGCGGCTGGATATCCCAGTAGTCCTTCGTTTGAACCGAAACATCATAGTTCCCGCGGACCTGCCATGCGTGGGACACCATTGAAGTGTCGCCGGACTGGTAAGGTCCGTACCAGGCCGTCGTGTCATTCTTGTCAAAGATCCAGCGGCAGAAGATCAAGTCACCTTCGGTGTCCAGGATGTTTGCGACATAGGTTTGCACCTGGCCGGTGCGTACCAGCGATGCGCCTGTGACCTGCGCCGGCGCCGGTGGAGCTTCGTTCGTAGTCTTGACGATGTACTCGACCGAAAGTTGACTCGTGCTGATGAAGTTCAGTTTAACGGCTATTTTCAACGGCGCGACGGCGCGCGTCGATGCCGACAGTATCCTGCTTGTATAATTCGATTGAACTGACGAGCCGCCAACAAATACCGAGTGGCCACCATCAAAGTATACAGTAGGTGTGTAGCCGGTATTGTAGTTGCCAAACATATAAGCTGAAGCTGTGGAGTTGCTGAACAACATGGCTGTGTAGAGGAATTGGTAGTTACCTGAATTGTGGATTGTCTCGAGCACCGCACGGGTGACAGGGCAAGAACTTCAGGTGCTGGAGGTTGCTTCCTCGAGGAAGACGGTATGAGTATAACTTCCGGTAGCATCATCTATTCCGACAATGCCGGGCTTGGAGGAAGCGGCGGCATCAACATAGTATGCCGTAAAGGGGAAAGTGTTGTCACTGGGGCTTGAATAGGCCGGTACACCTTCAGCAGTCGCGACCACGGCGATCGCTTCAATGTTGGTTTGTGATACCGCACCAAACGAACCAACATTCCAAATGACGGTATCGGTAAGGATTTCACCGTCGTTGACCGTGATAGCCTGATTTACCGCAAATCCAAGAAAACCGAAATTGTAATTCTTGTTCGTGTAATCGCGGTACCGCGAGACCGGTTCTTCGATATAGATTCTCAAGAAACCGTGATAGGAATCTCTATCCGGGGACGATGATAGAGGCTCAACTGATTGTTCCTGCCCAATCGCCGAGCGCTGAATCAGTGTCGATGGCGCGGTTTCGCCTGATACCGACGCCACCATGAGGCCGAATAGCGCCAGAATCAGAACAAGTGTTGGTTTGCCGAGAGCTTTCAAGGCGATCTCCTTTCCGGATGTTGTCACGACCGGGTTATGCCGGGATACTCTAAAGTTTCAAACTAATACCGGTGCTGACCGAAAAACTGGAATAGTCAAACAGTCGATTTGACGAACGATTATTGCCGAAGTCGAAATTCAAATACGGTTGAAGCAAGCGACCGGCTCCGATCAGAATCGGGCGGGCAATCTGCAGGTAGGCGCGAAACTGCTCATCGTCGCGATCGGTGCCGATGACCAATGGAAACATGTTGCTCTCGATTGTCCGCAAATGCCGGCGATTCCAGTAACCACCGCCAAGGGTGGTAATGCAACGTGGAACCAAGTAACTCTTGATGCTTAGCGTCGCGGAAGTTCCCTCCCAGACGGATGTCCATGGTGACAACAGCCCGACTGAGGATCCGTAGACAATCCTGTCATCGCCGTTTACGAATTGGCGATAGGAGACGGTGAGGTTCATTCCAGTGCGGCTGCCTATTGACCGGGATAAACGCGGCGACACATAGACCGACTTTAGATGACCGCTGACCAATGCGGCCTCGGGATTCTCAAAATCGATGAACTCCAGCATTGGATCAATAAATCGATAGTCCATTGAACCGTAGCCAATCTCACAGTCAAAGCTACTGCTGCCAAGAATCGTCGTATTAAAGCCGACGTAAACTTCCGACGAGGTTTTGTCGCCGCTGCTGGAGCCGAGGTATTCGGTTCCGAGAACCTGGATCCCGGCGCGCAATCTTGTGGCAGAGCCGAGACGATAGCCCACGGCAGTGCGAACATTGTAGTTGTTGTTATTGTAGGTGGCGTAATCGGCGCGATAACGACGAATATCAAAGTCTGCACTGAAGAATAACGACAGCTTTGATTCAGCATTTAAGGGGATGAACTTGGCGCCGATTGCGGCTTTGCGATTCGACAGTCCGGGAGTGCGGTCATAAAACATAGCTTCGCCGGAGATGTTGAATTCGGTCTTGGTTGTAGGATAGAATCGGACTGATGCCGTCGTTGTGGAATATCGGTCGACAATTGCGCTAGAATCACCAACGAGATTGTCGGTATATCCGCCATTAACTCCAAACTCGAACAAGGCGTTACCGAACAGCGCGTCGTGACAACTGAATGAAAATATCGCAAGGGCGATAAAAACAAGAAGCCGAGGTCGCAGAGCCGTTATCGAGGTGTACAAGCCCCACCTGCACATGCCCCACCCAAAACAGCGCCGCTGCCAATGTCGCTACCGGGTCCAAAATCAGCTCCGATGCTGAATCCGCCGCGGTGTTGGACCAATGCTGTCAATTGGCGCCTTAGATGGTTAAACGTTCCAGAATTATGCAAAAATACAGGGACCGTCGCTTTCAATAATTGCACTGATGCAAACATATTGTCACTTGCGGGCGGAGTAGCTGGCTCCTGAGGGGCTGCGGTAGCCTCTTCGGGAATTCCGTCGCCGTCGCGGTCTTCGATGGCGTCGTCAAATCCATCGCCATCAAGATCAGTAAACACCGTCGAAGTTTCAGTTGGTCGAGAACTATCATCAGCCGTTAGCAAACCGAGCGGCGTCAGACAAAGGACCAGTGCAAGAAGCAGTACATTAGAGATTTTGATATTACACCTACCTTGATGCAATAATGGACTTTTTTATATCGTATTGAATTTACTCTTCGTTGACAAAAAAGTCAACAACTTTTGCCAGTTTTAGAATTTGAGTGATGAGGCAGTATTTCGGTTTGGACAGAACAAAAAAGGCAGGAGTCAAAGACTCCTGCCCAAATTGATCATTGCGCCATTCGGCGCTAATTTTCAATCAGACTTAGCGACGTCCGCCGCCGTAGCCACCGCCACCGCTGCGTCCTCCGCCACCGTAGCCACCACGACCACCGCCACCGCTGCGATCGTTTTCGGTACGCGGACGGGCTTCGCTCACGTTGAGCGTGCGACCATGCAGTTCCTTGCCGGACATGCCGGTAATTGCTGCATCGGCTTCTTCCTTTGAGGACATTTCAACAAAGCCGAATCCCTTGGACTGGTTGGTCATCTTGTCGATGATCACAGTCGCGCGGGTAACTTGTCCAAAAGCCTCAAAAGCCTGACGCAAATCGGCTTCCGCCGTCTCGCGTGAAAGATTGCCTACGAAAATGTTCATTCTACACTCCTGTAGATGTTTTGCTTCCAGCATGCGACGATGTCACCGGCCGGAACCAAATTGTGTGATTGCGCATGATTGCGCGAATCTCCGAACTTAGAATTTGACAAGAATTGATTTTTCAGATGCAAGGCTTGAACAAAGTTACACGTGGAGATTGGTTAACATGCCTCATATACGTCTGTTGCTATCCGAAAGTCCAACAATATTTTAGATTATTTTCGAACTGCCCTAAGAACTTATGAAGATAAACAAAACTTATCGACAAAATGCGGTTTTGCGATGGCACTAGCACCCAGGCAAATTAGCTGTAACCTATTGCCACTCTATCGGTTGGCAAGCAGCAGTAGCCGTTTGCCGACCCTGGGACGAAAAGAAGAAAGGCGGGGTTACTCCCCGCCCTTGGGATCCAAAACAAACGAAACTACTCGAGATTATACGCTGGCCGGCCTCTCTGCGACGCCAGTCTCAGCCGCCAGTTCATCTTGATGTGTGCTTACCTTGGAGAATCGTGCCAGCATAGCATATACGACCGGTACCAGAACCAGCGTCAGGAAGGTCGAGAAGATCAAACCACCGACGACAGCGATTCCGAGCGGGCGGCGCGACTCGGCGCCGGCACCAAGTCCGATCGCGATCGGGAGCACGCCGAATACGGTCGCAAATGACGTCATCAAGATCGGGCGAAGCCGGATTCGGGAGGCATCAATGACGGCATCAAGCGCGTTCTGTCCCTGCTCGCGCAACTGATTGGCAAACTCGACAATTAATATCGAGTTTTTGGTTACAAGCCCGATCAACATTATCAGGCCAATTTGCGAGAAGATGTTCATCGACTGGCCGAAAGCAAAGAGTGCCGCAATTGCTCCCACAATCGCCAACGGAACAGCCAGTAGAATCGTGAATGGGTGGACGAAACTTTCGAATTGCGCCGCCAGCACCAGGAAAATAAACACGACCGCCAGGACGAACATGAAGTATAGACTTGAACTCGAATCCCGGAACTCGCGTGACTGGCCGGACAAATCAGTTTTGATGCTTGGTGGCAATTCAGTCCGGGCGATGTTGTCGAGCGCATCGATCGCATCTCCGAGCGCCACGCCGGGCGGGAGATTTGCGGTGATTTTTGCCGAACGAATACGGTTAAAGTGATTCAACGATTTGGGCGCCACGGTTTCATCGACCCTTACCACTGTGGCTAACTGCACAAGCTGTCCATTGCCGCGGATGTAGAGTTGGTCAATTGCATCGGGCGTAGCGCGATCCTGCGGGCGCAATTGCAGAATGACATCATACTGCTTTGATCCGCGCTTGAAGTTGGAGACGACGCGACCACCAAGGAAGGTCTCGAGAGTAGTGCCGATATCGGCTACCGACACGCCGAGTTGTGCCGCGCGATCGCGATCGATATGGATTTCCAGTTGCGGCTTGTTGAGCTTGAGATCGGTATTGAGGTTAATCAGAAACCCAAGTTCCGAAGCTTTGCGCATCATCACTCCAACCGCCGACTGGAGTTCATCGTAGGTGTCGCCCAGCAACACGTATTCGATCGGTGTGCTGCCGGCGCCGGTATTTAGGCTGGGCAGATTGATAAGGAAAGAAGTAACGCCGGGAATTGCAAACAGAGGCGGAAACATCTCGCCGACGATCTGTTGCTGTGATTTTTCGCGCTCTGATCGTTCCTTCAAGCGGAAGAAGGCAAAACCGTCGCTGGGAGAACCGGCAGCACCAAATGAGAGGCCGGTAGCCGTGAAGAGGCCTTGATGTTCCGGCAAGCTCATGAGAATGCCTTCAAGCTGACGCATGTAGCGATCGGTATATTCAAGAGTTGAGCCATCAGGAGCAATCACTAATCCGAATGCGGTTCCGCGATCTTCGGTGGGAATTAGCTCACTCGGAAGAAACCGATACATAAACAGCCCAAGCCCGACGAATGCTATTGAAGCTGCTACTGTCAGTCCCTTGTGGCGCATGCTGAAACGCAGGATGCGGTCATAGGTACGATCGACCCACTCGAAGAAAGCATCAAACGAGCGAGAAGCCCAACTGGACGAAGTGCCATGCAACGGCCGGAGGATCTTTGAACAAAGCATCGGCGTGAAAGTGAGCGCTACGAAGCCGGAAATGAGCACGGCAGCAGCGACCGTAATGCCGAATTCATTGAAGAGTCTTCCGACACTTCCGGTAAGGAATGCCAGCGGCACGAAGACGGCCACCAAGGCAATCGTGGTAGCGAGCACAGCGAAGCCGATTTCCATGGCGCCATCGTAGGCGGCGCGAAGTCGGCTCTTCCCCATCTGGAGATGTCGGTAGATATTCTCGAGCATGACAATCGCATCATCGACGACCAGACCGATCGCGAGAACAATTGCCAATAGGGTCAAAATATTAATAGTGAAGCCGAGGAAGTAAGCGACTGCAAGCGCGCCAATGATCGAGATTGGAATCGCCACCGCCGGGATCACTGTTGCACGCAGGCTCTTGAGGAAAGCGAGAATCACTAAGACCACGAGTGCCAAAGCAATGAGGATAGTCTCACCGACTTCGCTAATGGACTGGCGAACGAAAACAGATGAGTTGTAGGCGAACTGGATTTGCATACCCTGTGGAAGTAGTTTCTGCAGATCCGGCATGGCCTTTTCCACTTCTTCCCCGACCGACAGAGTACTGGCGGTTGACTGTTTGACGACTCCGAGTCCAACTGCCGGCTTGCCGTTGTAGCGTGTTGCTGTCCGATCGTCTTCGGCTCCAACTTCGACTTTGGCAATGTCGCCGAGCCGAACCTGTTCATCACCGCTCTGCTTGATGATTATCGCAGCAAATTCTTCCGGCTGGGAAACTTCACCTCGAGTAAGGACGGAAAACTCGCGGCCTTTTCCTTCGACGCGGCCGCCGGGGACTTCAGCGTTGGCGCGCCGGATCGCATTTTCGACATCGGTCGTAGTCAGACCGTGCGCGGCCATATGTTGCGGGTCGAGCCAGACTCGCATCGAATAACGTCGTTCTCCCCCAATGATTACTGCGCCGACGCCGGGCAGGCGTAATATGCGTTCTTTCAGCTGCAGATCGGCAACCTCGGATAATTCGAGGGTGTTGTGCCGATCGCTGGAGAGGGCGATCCAGATAATCGGTTGAGCGTTGGCATCGATTTTTGACACCACCGGTTCGTCGGCTTCGGTAGGAAGTCGCCCTAATGTGCGGCTGACTTTGTCGCGCACGTCATTGGCGGCTTCTTCGATGTTGCGATCGAGTTCGAATTCGATGGTGATACCGGAACCCTGCTCACTACTGGCGGAAGTCATCGTACGGATGCCTTCGATAGTGGCGAGCTGTTCCTCGAGAACGTCAGTGATCTCCGTTTCCATCACACGGGCGCTGGCACCGCGGTAAAAAGTGTTAACAGAGACGATCGGCGAGTCGATGTTGGGGTATTCGCGGACGGGCAGACGAGTGTACGCCACAATGCCGAAGAGCACGATGGCAAGGCTCATCACCGTAGCGAAGACGGGCCTTTTGATAGATAATTCGCTTATTTTCACGCGTCGTCCTTCCTTTAGTTGGTCTTCTGGGAGCCCGGCTGTGAACTGACAGGCATTACTTTGGCGCCATCATAGAGCTTCTGATGGCCTGCCCGGACAATTCGATCTCCAGCCTTGAGACCTTCCAGTACCTCAACAGCATCACTCATGCGCGTGCCAATCTTTATTGGTGTTCGCACTGCTGTGCTGTCCGGCGCGACGACAAACACCAGCGTTTGGCTTCCCTCGGCAAAGATTGCCTCGTCGGGTATGGACATCGATGCTTTGCGTTCCTGGAGTACGGCGGTAACATTCGCCGACATTCCGGGGCGGAATCGGCCCTCCGGGTTTTGTACTTTCGCGATGATCTTGACGGAACGCGTCGCTTGATCGATCATCGGCTCGATGACATCGATTGTTCCGTTCAACACGTAATCGGGGAAGGCGGTTGTTGAGACTTGGACTTGGGATCCGCGCGTCAGGCTTGGATAGAAGCGTTCCGGCGCTGAAAAAGTCACTTTGATAGTTTCAAACTGAGTGAGATCCGTAATTGCACTTCCGGCACGAAGAAAAGCGCCCGGGCTGACACGTCGGGCACCTACCACACCGGAGAACGGTGCAACTATGTGAGTCTTGCTAAGATTCGCCTGTGCGAAAGCAAGATCGGCCTCGGCACGTTTGAGTTCGGCAGCGGCATCATCGAGATCCTGCGGCGCTGCGGCCTTCTGGTCTACCACGGATTTAACGCGTTCGAAACTGGCGCGACGCTGCTCGACCGTTGCCTCGGCCTTTGCGACCTCGGCAGCCAGTTTGGAATCATCCAGTTGGGCGATTAGATCGCCCTTGTTGATCGGCGCGCCCTCGCGAAAGGGCAATACCATAACAAGTGCATCGATTTCCGAAACAACAGTGATCATCTCACTGGCATCAATTGTTCCGACAGATTCAAAACGATCGGTCACAGTAGAGAGTTCAACCGTTGCAGTCTCAACTGGAGTCGGCGGCATTTGAAATCCGCCCGCCTGCTTTGTCTGGCAGCCGGTCACAGCGCCGAGTAAACCTGCAAAGGTGAGAAAGAGCAGCAATCGTCGTGAAATTGAAGTTAGAGTCATTGTATTATTCCTATCAGTTTGAATTATCAGTTCCGCTCGTGAGTCGATGTATCTGCGAAGTCGCTTTGGCGGCTTTGACCAGTGCGCGCGTAAAACTCTGCTGTGCCCGTGCCAAATCTTCCGCCAGGAGAACAAGCTCTACGGCAGAAATGCGGCCAGTATCGTAGTCAAGCACGCCGATACGTACCTGTTCCAACGACGCCTCAACACCCTCCTGAGCAGCATTGAGACGCTGACTTGCGTAAAGCAATTCGCGATGGTATGCTCGGACATCCTCTTCCAGCGTTCTCTTTGCGTTGAGGTAGAGCTGCTCGCTGCGGAGACGCTCGGCGCTTAACCGGTCCCGCTCTCCTCTTCCCGGTCGAAGGCCAATCGGCATCACGAACTTGATGCCGATCGACCAATTTGGATAATCTCGACTGATCGCCTGGCTCCAGGAGTCTCCGGCAGAACCGTCAAAATCGGATGTGAACGTCTGTCCACCAAATTCGATTTCCTGCGCCGTGCCGGCCAGTCCATTTCCGCCGATCGATCCGACAAGATCAAGAGTAGGCCAGGCATTCCACTTGCCACCGGCCTCGCGTGCTCGTGCCGCCTCAAGATCCAATTCGGCAGCCTTCAGACTGTGGTTATTTTGCAGCGCGGCTGTCAAAATCGATTCTGCGCCCTGGGGTGCAGCGTAAACGGAAACAGGGGCATCAGTCGGATGATAGCGTAATTCGCCGTTGCCGGGGCGCTGACCCATCAAGGACGATAGTTCGTCGGAAGTGCGGCCGATAGACTCTTCGCGGTCCAGCACTTGTTGCTCCTGATCAGCTACGAAGACACGGGCTTTGGCAACATCACCAGGACCGACAAGACCTGCTTTGGCGCGCAAGGTCGCCTGGTTAAGAAATGCGATTCCGCGATCTCGGATCAATATCTGGACCGCCAAATCGCGCTCGGCCGCATAGAGATCCCAGTATTTGTTTTCAACGAAGGCGCTGACATCAAGCACGGCCTGTTCATACCGCGCTTCCGCGGCCTCGTACTCGCGCTTGGAGGCTGCGAAATCACTTCGCGCTGCCGGCCCGAATCCCTTCAGAAGAGGTTGCGTCATTTGCAGGCGGCTGGCCGCACTATACTCAGGGTTGAGCGCGGCGAACGACGAATTGGTCTCGAGTTTGCGGGCATCTACTCTGGCTTCGATCTGGGTGCCAAATGGAAGTCTCATTCGCAGGCCCGTCGTTGTATTTGTTTGTTCAGTCTCGACAACGGATGCGCCGCCAAACGGACTGGCGCTGGGTGAGTCATTTCCGACACGACCTAATTCAGCGAACACTTCGGGATCGAAGGCGCCGCGATCCCGGCGCAAAGCGCCCTTGGCTGCGCGTAAGGCAGCTTCGGCGAGCAGAACCTCGGTGGAGTTCCTTATCGCCAGTTGGCGAGCCTCGTCAAGTCCGAGGTGTTGGCCTTTCATGGCAGAGAGTGTCGCCTGCAAAGCGCTGTCCGGACGAATCAAGGTTGCATCGTTGCGCGCCTGTACGGACTGGGCGGCGGCATTTAGAGAAAGCACTATCACAAATGCGATCAAAGGAAGAATCAATTTCATAGACCCACATTTCAAGAAGTGGAAGAAGGTTAATGCTAATTATTGACTGTAACGCAAAAAGCGGCTCAAGGTTTCTGCCTTAATGAAAACAAAATGAATGGAAATAGCCCATTTTAGGTCAATCACATTTTGAAAATGAATCAGTCAGATTCAAGTTAACCCTTGGTCAGTATTTGATCCGGGTGGGCCCTCGATTTATTTCTCACCCAACGGCAATCAGATGAAATCCATCCTCAATCATTTTTGTGAGGGATTCTTCTTCGCGAGCGCGCCTTTCAAGGAAACTCCGAATTTCAGTGGCAATCACGGGAAGAAGACCAGTCTTGTGGAGAATCTCCAGAATCTCCATGGAGAGCAGCCAATCGGTCTTGTGTTCGGTCTGCAGTTTTGACCAGATACCCCGCAGATTATCGTAGTTTTTCTTGTTTTCACGACAATCGCGGACTTGCTGATAGAGTGTATGCAGTGAAAGACGTTGTTGATCGTAAGTGACCTTGATGGTCCTTTCTTTCGGGACGATGGGCACTTGGTCGAAGGCGTCTTTGTCGGCGGCACCGGAAAAAACCGAAGTGATTTTAGCTCCGACTGCCATGTCATAGTTTCCCCAAGCTGGATCGAATAAGACGCTGCCATTGAAAGTCACCTTGCAGTCGTCGAAACTAACCACGATCGCCTTACCTTCGCGATGTAGTATATTTGCAACTGTTCCCTTCACGATCACGCCGCTTTCGAAAATCAGCTCCGACTTGCGGCCGATGACAATGCCAAGATGCTCCAGTTCACCTTCGCTGCAATTCTCCAGTGGTACAGGGTGATGGCGAAGCTTACCGACCGGAGATCCGAAACCGTCGCAGTGATATTGCTTGTCGTGTCCGGGGAGTTCTTTATTCGCGAAAGCGAGATCAGTAGGTGAGTTGGTTCGCAGATAAGCCAGGTCGCCGCGATCGTCGAGCAGAACTTCCGAAAATGTACCGGAGACCTGCAATCCCGAGCTGTATTGACAAGTGCAGGTATTATTGCATTCGATTGCTTTCTTAACGCCCTCCAGGCCTCCGACTTTGTACGCCATGCGAGATGCGAAGTCGCTTAGCACGTCGCTAAGGTGTTCAAAACTCGGGGTTACGAATAGCTGTGGTTGCTGGGTAGTTATGTCGAACGCGTAATTTGCCGCATCGATTGTGTAGGGAATCTTCTTGACTGTCGGCTTGATGCAATTGGCTGATTCGCCGATTGACGACAACAGTCCAGCGCCATAGATCTTGGGTTTGTCGAGCGTGCCGATCAAACCATACTCAACAGTCCACCAGTGCAATCGCGACACCAGAGCCATTTCCGATGGCTTGCCAAGGTTAGCCTGCTTGAAAGCTACATCTTCTTCGGCGCGCTTGATTTCTGCCGGGCTGGAGGTATGAGCTTCCTTTAGAATCGAGAGGTGACGGATTGCCTCATATAGCTCGAAGTCTTTCCTGGACGACATCGCTTTCGCGCCGACGGCACCGAACTGTTGAAGGTAATCGGCATACTGCTGGTCGGCGATGATTGGCGCATGGCCGGCGGCTTCGTGGATGATGTCGGGGGCTGGTGTGTACTCGACGTGCTCGATCTGGCGGATATCGGCAGCGATCACCAGAACGCGGTATTCTTGAAACTCCATAAACGCGGCAGGCGGTATGAAGCCGTCAACAGTTACGGCCGCCCAGCCGATGCGGGCGAGAATGTCATTCATTTCGAGAATGGAGGGTATTCGCTCGACACCGATCCCCGTCTTCTCAAGGCCATCAAAGTAGATCAGGTGAGCATATTCGCGCAGAAAGTTGTAGTTTTGGCGCATGACGTATCGCCAGACAGCATGATCGACCGGTGTATAACGCTCATAGTTCTGATCGACGATAAACTGGCGCAGGTGGTTCGGCAGGCGCCGAATGTTCTCATTGTCGGGAAGATTCTTCCGCGCGGCGGTGTCTTTGTCGACAGTTGCTCCCGCGGCGTCATGATGGGAACGAAATTCCTTCATCGATCAGTTCTCCGTGAAAAATCGCAGAATCTTGGTTAGAATATCCAGCATTGCACGGCCGTGCAATGAGCACTATAACACTCTATATTACATACAATTATACGTTACGAGCAAGGAGATTTTTGTCAGGGAATCTCGCTACCAGAAGGCGCGCTACTCCAAGTTACTGGCGATGATTTCGAACTGCTTGAGAGAATTGGGATTTGCCAGCACCTCGCGATTGGTAACAGGCTGACCATTGAGTATTCGCGCTACCGCCAATTCGACTTTTTTACCACTTATCGTTCGCGGAACCTCGGTGATCGGCAGTATTCTGTCCGGCACGTGACGTGGTGACTCCTGCTCGCGGATCACCCGACGAATCTTCTGTATCAACTCTTCTGTCAGTATCGTTCCCGTTGCAATGACTACGAAGAGTACGACTTCGCTTGCAGTGCCGACTCGCTTTTCCACCACAAGACTATCTTCTATTTCCGGCAATGCTTCGACGGGGCCATAGATCTCGGCGGTGCCGATGCGCACGCCGCCGCGATTAAGCGTGGCGTCCGAACGGCCATAGACGATTATGCCGCCGGTCTCGGTGATCTTGATGAAATCGCCATGGCGCCAGATGCCCGGATAGTGTTCGAAGTACGCGGATTTATATTTGATGCCTTCAGGGTCATTCCAAAACCGTACCGGGCGCGATGGGAACGGTGCAGTACAGACCAGTTCGCCGACCTCGTTAATCACGGACACCCCTGAATCGTTGTAAGTCTCGACCTTCATGCCCAATCCGCGAGTCTGAATCTCACCTCGATAGACGGGCAACGTTGGAGCTCCGAGCATGAAGCAAGAAACGATGTCGGTTCCGCCGGAGATCGAGGCAAGTTGCAGGTCCGGATTGACATCGCGATATACCCAATCGAACGATGAATCAGGCAGCGGCGACCCTGTGGACAGAAGACCTTTCAGCGAATCGAGGCGATGCGATTTCCTTGGTGACAATCCTGCCCCTTCGCAGGCCTGCAGGAACTTGGGGCTGGTTCCGAAGACATTGATTTTCTCTTCGTCAATCGCATTCCAGAGGGTGTTGAGGTCGGGATGTGCGGGACTGCCGTCATAGAGAAAGATGGTTACACCCTGATATAACGCACCGACGAGCCAGTTCCACATCATCCAGCCGCAGGTGGTGAAATAGCTGAGAACGTCGCCCGGTTTTAAGTCGGTGTGCAGGGCGTGCTCTTTGAAGTGCTGCAGCAACGTACCGCCGGCGCCATGAACGATGCACTTGGGTGCCCCGGTTGTCCCGGAGGAATACAAAATGAAAATCGGGTGATCGAAATCGAGTTGAGCAAATTCTAAATCCGACGAAGACGGCCGAACAAATTCACTCCAATCGATGACCTTTGAATCGGACCAGACATTTGCAGCAGATTTACGGTTTGAGATTACGACACGCTGAATACCCGGCAATCCAGCAACGATCTGTCTGAGTGTATCGCTACGGTCGATTTCTTTGCCGTGATAGAAGTAGCTGTCGACTGCGAGAAGTATCTTAGGTTCGATTTGCTGAAATCGATCAAGGACGCCCTGCAGACCAAAGTCCGGAGAACAGGAGGACCAGATTGCTCCGATGCTGGTTGTCGCAAGCATCATGATGACCGCCTCGGGCACGTTAGGCATATATGCGGCCACTCGATCACCGGCCGTGACACCGTTTGCGCGCAAGCCGGCAGCACAATTGGCGACCTGTTCGCGCAACTCACGAAAAGTCAACCGGCGCTTGTCGCCTAATTCGTTCCAACAGATTATTGCCGGTGCATCATCCGAACGACGAAGTAGGTTTTCGGCGTAATTGAGCTTTGCTCCCGGAAACCAATGATTGCCCAATAACTGGTTGCCTTCATTGATCCGTTCATAGGAGTGCGAGTGGACAACATCAGCATACTTCCAGATCGACTCCCAGAATTTGGGGATGTCGGTGATTGACCATTGGTAGAGCTGCGCGAAGTCGGTGAATTTGAGCGAATAGGTATCGGCGAGGAATTTCTGGTACGTCGTGAGATTCGAGTTTTTGATTCGTTCTGCAGTGGGCCGCCAGATCGGTTCTTTCATCGCATTACTTGGTGAGGAAGTTGCCGAGTATGAGTGTCTTCCAGGCAAAGTCGCGGTCGTCAACATGATCAAGTGCAGTCTTGGCCGTTAGTTCAAACAAATAGAAGTTCTTCATTCCGGAGCGGACCGCGGCCTGCGCTATCTTTAGCATTGCCGTGAAATCACCGACTCGATCCAGGCGTTCGAATGTGACTCGGGAGATTTCGATGTTCGCATCTTCATTGACTAATGAGCGCGCCTCATCAAGAGTCGGAATCGCTGGCCAGTTTCCAAGCTGTGCCAAATTGTTTGCTGACAGCACTTGCGAACGACGAACAAATTCCGGCAGACCATCGTAGCCGATCAGGTTGCCATTTCCCGGCTTTGCCAGCCTGAAGGCACTGTCGCCAGTAACCCTGCTCCACCAATCCCCGCCGTTGCGGGCAACATGGTCAATTCGCCCGGGATTGATAATCGTCCCATCGAGAATGTCTTCGGCGATATGCATCATGACGACTTCACAAATTGCCAAGTTTCCCGAGGCTTTGCCATCGCCCAGCGGCAGCATTTGCTTAAGTACGCATTCCATCTGAAACGGCGATTCTTTAACGCGAGGCGGTTTGACAACTGCCGATGCCATTGGCGTGAGGCCACTTTTGACAAATTCATCGACTTCGGCAGAAAACTCCGCTGAGGCTAGATTGACCTGATGTAAAATGGCGTGGGTAACTGCCTGGACGGTGCATTCCTTGGTTGCGATGAGATTGTTGTACGTATCCTTGAGCGTTCCATCGCGGCCTCGCCGGGCAGGCGAAAAGGCTATCATCGGCGGGTTAGCGCCAAAGGCATTGAAGAATGAGAACGGCGTTAAATTGCGGACACCATCGGCAGACAGCGTTGAGACCAGGGCAATTGGCCGAGGCGCAACACCGCCGAGGAGGTATTGATGCACGACCGGGACCGGAGTGTTTTTCGGATCAATTTGCAGCATAGGCTTCAGCACTCTCTTTGCAGGGGCGAATAACTTTCACTCCCGGCAAGACTTCTACATTTTCTTCTTGGCAAGTATCGAACGATTCCCCGCAGACTTAACAATCTTGTTGGTCAACACTCCCAAACAATCGATTTCCAACTCAATCGTGTCGCCTTCTTTGAGCCAGACCGGCGTATGCGATTCTCCGCGCTCTTTTGCCTCCAGAGCCCAGGTTCCGTTCAGTTCGAGGTAACAGCCGGTTCCGACGGTACCGGAGCCAATGACATCGCCCGGGAGTAACTCTACGCCGTAGGAGGCGCGCTCGATGATTTCGGCGAAAGTCCAGTTCATCTGGTTGACGTTGCCGTCAGAAATCTGTTTGCCGTTGTGGCGGGCAAGCATACGCAAATTGTGGCGGGCACCGAAGAGCGATTCGGATTTCCTTGCGGAGAGTTCATCCGGTGTCACCAGCCACGGCCCGATGGTAGTGGCGAAGTCTTTGCCTTTGGCCGGACCAAGATTCAGTTTCATTTCTTCCATTTGCAGGACGCGTGCCGACAGATCGTTCATGATGGTATAACCGGCAATATGCTGATCTGCTTCTGCGGCTTCGATGTTCTTTCCGCGCTTGCCTATGATTATTGCACACTCCAACTCAAAATCGAGCCCTTTGAGATGATCATCTTCGACGAGCACTTCGCCTTCGCCGAATATCGCATTGTGATTCGTGAAATAGAATATCGGATACTGATCAAATTCCGGAATCATCTCGACGCCGCGATTGCGCCGAGCCGTTGCCACGTGCTGGCGAAAAGCGTAACCATCACGGCAAGAAGTCGGATGTGGAACCGGTGCCAGCATTTTCGTGATTGCGGCAGTGTCGCTGTACCTGCCGGCGACAATTGCCTCTTCGACCATTCGGGCAAACTCCATCGCCCGCTCCTCGCCCTTCAGAAATTCCGCCATCGTCGGAGGCAAGGATGCGCCGACGGCGCGAGCGCCGTCGCTTAAGTCGAAAACGGCGCGATTGAGTAATAATCCTGCGCGTTCCTGATTATTCTGATTGATGAATGATACAAGCTTCATTCTTGATCACTTTCCCTTGTGAGAATTCTTCCTTGAGTTTCGGATAGACTTCGGAAATCACTTCGAGGGCAAACTCGGTATCTTCGTCCGACCCGGAATTGATGCGGATGCCTTCGGAGATGCCGAAGGATTTGACATGACGAACTATCAGTCCGCGGTCCAAACAGCGCAAGAAGAACTGCTCGGCAAACTGTTCGGTTGGCATCAGCAAGAGAATTGAATTGCAGTAGGTCTTGATCCGAGAGATTCCGAGGCGATCGAAGCCTTCTTCGAGTTGTCGGATTGACCGCTCATTGACAGTCTGCGTCAGCTTCAAGAATTCGTAGTCGGTCAGCGCTGCCAGTGCGGCAACTTGAGCCAAGTGGTTTGGCTCGAACGGTAGTTTGACCTTGCTGATGGCGCTGATCAGACGTTCGGGACCCGCGGCGAAACCTACACGCAATCCACCCAAGCCGTAAGCTTTCGAAAAAGTGCGGGTGACGATGAGATTTTCATATTCGTATTCCAAGCCATTTGGATACTCGGGCTCGTTTTCGCAGTACTGGCAGTATGCTTCGTCCAGAATGACAGTTACATAATCCGGCACGCGCGACATAAACCAGTCGAATTGCGAGCGGGTGAAGATACTGCCGGTCGGGTTGTTGGGATTTGCCAGGTAGATGATCTTGGTCTTTTCCGTACCGGACTTGACAATCGCTTCGAGATCGAATGCATAATTCTTCAGCGGCAAGGCCACGAGACGGCGGCCGAGTTTATTTGTGTTGACATAAATGCCGATGAAGGTGCCCTGCGAGGTCAACACTTCGTCGCCGGCATCAGAGAAGGCCACGAGAATGTACTCGATTATCGCATCGGTGCCGTGTCCGCAAACAATCTGTGTTGGTCTCTTGCCGAATTCCTTGGCAATCGCTTGCGTAAGTTCGTAGGCGCCGGGATCGACATAAAGGTGAGATTGCGGCAGAGCTTGCCGGATTGCCGCGAGCGCTCGCGGCGAAGGTCCGTTAGGGTTCTCGTTGGACGCCAGCTTGACAATGCGCTTGAGGCCCTTCTCGCGTGCGAGTTCAGAAATCGACTTGCCTGCCTTGTAGGGCCAGAGATTTTCAATATGGTGCGGAATCTTAATCACGGCAACTCCCGGTTAGGTACAGGCCGAGAAAATAGCCAAATAACGTGGAGTTTGCAAGCCATTTAGCGCCGCTGCGATTGGCGAAATCTCTCATTTCGCAAGTTCACCGCCGGAACGACGCACCCAGAATTCCGCCGAAGTCAGCACAGGTATGACCTCGAAGTCAACCAAGTCACGCCAATTATCGATCCAAGGCTTCAGTCGATCCAGAGATTCTGCCTCCATCAATTGGTAGCAAACGGCGCCGGGAAGATCAATCCAGCTTGAGATATATTTGACGTCGTCCGGCATCATACGGCCAGCTGTTTTAAAGCGTTCACCGACGGGGCCGATATCGCCGTTCTTGAATCTCTCGATAATCATGAAAAGCATCAGCAGCGAGTCTAAGAGACGGTTCCGACGTAACGGCCGTTGCTGTTTTCATCGAGCCAGGAACGCGCATAATCGGGATCGAGCGTTTCTTTGACATTAAGCGTCGGCAACAACGGTTCAAATGTATCGATCATGATTGCCCATTCAGAAGTTTCTTTCTTACCGATTGATGCCTCGGTTTTGCCCGGCTGCGGACCGTGCGGGAGACCGCCGGGATGAAGGGTAATCGAGCCTTCGACGACGCCCTTGCGCGACATGAAATCTCCATCGACGTAATAAAGGATTTCGTCAGAGTCGATGTTGGAGTGGAAATATGGCGCGGGAATCGATTCGGGATGGAAGTCGAACGGGCGCGGGACGAAATTGCAGACGACGAAATGCTGCGTCTTGAAGAGCAAATGCACCGGCGGCGGAAGATGAATCTTGCCGACAATCGGGCAATAGTCTTTGATGTTGATCGCGTGCGGATAGTTGTATCCATCCCAGCCGACAACGTCGAATGGATGATGCGGCAAGATGTATTCGAAAGTACGATTCCAAGCCTTGAGGATCATTTTGAAATCGCCTTCCTTGTCAATCGCGCCCATATGCTCCGGCAACTTGATATCGCGCTCGCAGAACGGGGCGCCTTCAAGCATCTGGCCATACTCGTTGCGGTAATGCTTGGGAACGTCAAAGGGTGTGTCGGATTCACAGAAGAGGAGCTTATTGCCTTCCAGCTTGTCGAAAAACATCTGGTAGGTCGTACCGCGCGGTACGATAATCTGGTCGCCCGGCTCAAACGGAAGTTGTCCATACTCCGAGAGCAGTTTGCCGCTGCCATGATGGATGAAGATGTACTCGTGACCGAAGCTGTTGCGGTAAAAAAGATCAGGGTTTCTATCGGGATGCGCTGTCGAAACGATGCAGTGATTATTGCGCAGGAAGATATTTCTGGCGCTAATGAAATCGCCGCTGGTCTTCTTCTTGTCGGTGAAGAAGTGATAGTACAGCAGCGGAGCTTCCTTCCAAACCGGCGATTCGTTTGGCGTGATTTCGCGGACATCCTTGACGCGGGTCGGCATATGGATGTGGTATTTATTAGTGTGAATTCCAGAGAATCCCAAGGTGGAGAAGAGTTCTTCGCGATAGAGAGATTCGCCATCCGGCTTGAAGAAGGTCGTGTGGCGTTTAGCGGGTATCTTTCCGAGCTTATGGTAGAATGGCATTTAGATGCTCCTTGCTTTGATCTGTGGTATGTCGAAACCCCTCATCGTGGTTCTTAAAATTCAACAGTGCGCAATTTGCGGTTTCGACCGGCAAGCCTGGATCCTCGCATTCGCGGGAATGACAGCTCTCTCTGATACGGAATCCATGTTATGTGCGCATTAAAGTGCCGCGCAGGGCTTGGTCCTGTTCGATGGCCTCAAACAGAGCCTGGAAATTGCCTTGACCGAATCCTTGAGCGCCATTAACTCGCTGAATGACCTCGAAGAAGAAAGTCGGCCGGTCACCGATTGGTTTGGTGAATAGCTGCAACAGATATCCGCCGGAGCCCATTGAGGCATCGCACAAGATCCGCAGACGCTTGAGCTCGTCGATATCTTCCTTCATGTTGAGATTCTTCTTCTTGAGTTCTTCATAATACGTGTCGGGCACGGCCAGAAATTCTATGCCGTTATCGCGCAGCGCTTCGATTGAATCGAGAATGTTGTCGGTGTACAGGGCAATGTGCTGGATGCCGGCGCCGTGATAGTGTTCGATGTACTCTTCGATCTGCGATTTGGCAATACCTTCATACGGCTCGTTGATCGGCATCTTGATGAGATCGTCTTTGGAGCGAACGACCTTCGACAACAATGCAGAATACTTTGTTGAAATATCACCGGGACCGAAATCGAGGAAGGTTTCGAAATCCATCGTCTTGTTGAAGTAGTTTGCCCACTGATTCATTTCGTTGGTACGCACATTGCCGACGATATGATCAAAATGCTTGAGCCCGCCGGCGTTGAAGTTGAGGCGCATTTTTTGGTGCGGCTCTTTGAATCCGGGGCGGAACAAGCCTTTATAGTTATCATAGTTGATCAACACCAATTCGGTATCGTCGTAGATTTTCATGGCGGCTTCGACGATGTAGCCGTTGTCATCCTTGATCATGTGAGGAGTACGTTCAAAAACTGCGCCGTTGGAAAGCGCAAACCGGTATGCCTTGTCGACATCCTCAACTTGAATTGCCCAGCGCTTGACGCCGTCGCCATGCTTCTGCACCCAGCCCCAGATATCATAGGTACTTGGCTGGAGCGCCGAAGTGACGACGATCTTGATTTCGCTGCTGGTGAGATAGAATGACATGCGGTCGCGAATACCGGTTTCTGGACCCGCATAGCCGGTGATGCGCAGTCCGAGGGCGCGGCTGAACCAATAGGCAGCCATTCGTGCCGAGCCGACGTAGAACTCGGCATAATCCCACGTCTTTATTCCCAGAGTATTTGCCATATTTGCAGCTTCCTCTCTATCACAGCAATGGCGTTGCCCGATTGCTGCCTAAATCAATCTATATACTCGACAAAGCAGTCGGCGGACTTCCAGCCGACTCGATATTTATACGCCGGTAGCGTCGATTGTGAAAAACGAATTCGGCACTGCGCCGGGAAAGTCAAAAGTTAGCAGTACAAGAGCTTGGGCGCAAATGGTTTTTAGGGATGTATATGAGTTGGAAGCAATAAAAAATGGAGCCGAGGGGAGTCGAACCCCTGACCTCTTGACTGCCAGTCAAGCGTTCTCCCAACTGAACTACGGCCCCAAAAGGGATAGGCAATATAGCTTGGGGAAAAGATTTGTCAACCGAATTTCTTGCCGGGAAATAGTGGTCTTTAATCTCTCTCCATTCCCTTAGCCAATGCGAGTAGCTTCTCCGCTTGCTTGCGTTCGATTTCGCCAAATTCCCCGCCGGAGATCATGCGGCCAAGTTCAACGACGCGTTCTTCGCGAGTGAGTGGAATCAATTCTGATTCTGTCCGCTTGGCGACCTCGCGTTTGATCGCTTTGAGGTGGTGATCAGCGAAGGAAGCAATCTGCTGCAAGTGCGTGATAACGATCAACTGCTGGCGACTGGAGAGTTGTTTGAGCTTGCGCGCAACCAACAGCGCTGTCTCACCGCCGATACCGGCATCAATTTCGTCAAAGACCAGCAGTCCAACGCGGTCATTTCCGGCAATCAACGATTTGAGGGCGAGCATAACACGACTGACTTCACCACCGGAAGCAACCTGCACGAGTGCCTTTGCTTCTTCGCCGGCATTGGCATTGAAGAAGAATTCGCCCGACATAGGGCCTTGATCGCCCAAAGTGACAGTCCGGTCGGTAAGATCGAGCTTCTCGCCCGTTGAGGGGAGTGAGAATTTGACGGCAAATTCTGCCTTGGGCAACCCAAGCTCCGAAAGTTCTCTCTTCATTGACTTAGACAACTTCTTCGCCCCGTTCTCGCGTTCCTGTTGGAGCGTGTCGGATGCCTTTACAAGCTGGGCCTGGAGTGGCTCAAGATTGCGCTTGAGTGAAGCCAGCTCAAGTTCGAGCGAGTCATTGTTGTCGAGGGCGGAACGGATCTTCTCGGCATATTCGATTACTGCGGCCACCGTGCCGCCGTATTTGCGCTTGAGATTGTAGATCTCCGCAAGCCTCTCCCCTATTTGCTCAAGACGAGCAGGGTCTTCGGAAAGGTTCGCCAACGCCTGATTGAGCGAGCGGGCTATTTCGGTGAAGCTGATCTTAACTGATTCGATTTCCTTCTGGTACTCGGTGACCGCAGGATATGCCTCGTTTACGGAACGGAGGTTCTTGAGAATCTCGCCGGAGATATGTGCGGCGCCGTTATCGGACTCAATCAGTGAGACTGACGATTCAAGCGCAGTGCGGATGCGCAGGACGTTTTCCAATTGCTTGCGCTCGGCTTCAAGCGAGTCTTCTTCATTTGGGAGAACAGCGACAGCGTCGATTTCCTGTAATTGGAAACGGTAGAGTTCTTGTTTCTCATTGTTATCGGCGATTTGACGCCCAAGCGATTCGATCCGACTTCTGGCGACACGGTAGGCAGTCAGTGCTGCGGAGTATTCTCCAAATGAATCGGCGCACTTGCCGTAGCGGTCGAGAAACCAGAGGTGCCGCTCGGAATCGAGAAGCCACTGATGCTGGTGCTGGCCGTGAAGGTCGCATATGCGATCGCCAATTCTTTTGAGCGTCGCCAGATTGACGCGTTGGTCATTAACCAAGCAACGGCTCTTGCCGTCAGATTGGATTTCGCGAGTGATCGTGAATGATGCTCCGGACAGGACAATGTCATCCTCTTCCAAGTCGCGGTTGAGAGATTCGATCGGTCCAGAAAACTCGCCTTCAATAACCGCAACATTAGCGCCGGTCCGAATGAAGTCCGTGTTGCTGCGTTCACCCAGAAGCAGACTGATCGCACCGACGATCAGGGACTTTCCCGCGCCGGTCTCGCCAGTGATGACGGTGAAGCCGTCGGCGAATGCGATTTCGGTACCCGATACTACGGCGAAATTCTTGAGGGCAAGTCGTGATAGCTTAATCATGTGTTCTGGCGAATCCAATGAGTGAATCGGATGACAACGGACAACGCCTCCCTAAAGGAGGAAAGTTAATTGCCGCGCGCTTCAGGAGCAAGTGAATTACGCGCTGCATTGATAAAACGGGGATAGATGAAAAGGACAACGGCACTGGCAGCCGTCATACCTGTGGCAAACCGCAGTTCATTGGCGACGGAAGTTTGGCTGCTCAGATCAAGAATCACATCGGTGACTATCGGAAGGCACGGTACTGCCAACCATAGAAGCGAGATGGCTCGCGCTCGAGATGTGATCACGACAAAGAGCATGGTCATCGCCATGCCGCCATAGAAGCCGGTACAGCGTGCGCAGAAACCGAATTGGGTGGTATTTATGAAGAACGATCGCTCGGGTATTTGGTGGCAGGTATACGAGTAGAGCTGGAACAAGCTCGTAGTCAGCTCCGAGGGTTGTGGACCTGCGCCAATTGCCGGGAAAATGCCACCGGCAAAATAGAAAAAAAGAGCGATTGCGGGTGACCACACGGCCACCCGAATCGCCCAGAGATTCAGCGAATTTTGTCGTCGTCCGATCAAGGCTGACCGGCGACCACTTTGCCAGACTGTCCGGTGCGATACAATTCGCCGGCAAGGAAGGCAATTCCCAATTGCGCCCAGAAGTTGGTGAACAAGAATCCGACACCCAAAGCGAGGATACCGAAGTATGAGATAAAATTGAGAACGATCGACATCACCAGTACGATCACCAAATTCATGAGATTTTGTGTTAAAAAGGCGATGATCCCGGCGAAATCGAAGGCGTCAGAGATTTTTCCGCCAACTGCGAATCGCGCCATGATATAGGGTATGATCAAGTAAACGGCGAGAACAAATGGAACCAGGATAATCCAACCGAGACACGGAATCATCATTAGGATAAAGGCAACAATCCATACCGGCACAGCCCACAAAAGGAGCATCACAAGACACATCAGCCCGGAGGTAAACTTATCGCCAAGATTGTCCCATGCCGGTAACGGCAACGGCCGGCCCTCCGTAGTGTTCTTGATCAACAGGAGCATGTACCCGAGTACGAACGGTATCCCGATCAGGATGCAGGAGAGCAACACAAAGCAACCACCGATCAGTATCTTCTGCAGCCACTCCGGATCCTCGAACATGAAATTGAATGCGCGACCTAAATTATCCATTTTTCCTCCAAAGGGAATGCTTCAGTCAGCATTAATAATCAGTGTCGGATTATTTATTACTGCCGAGGAAAGTGAAAGCGCAGATTCTTGTCAACAAAAAACCGGTTGATGGTCTTCAAATGAGCTTGGGCGACCAAAGGTCGCCCAAGCGAATGCAGTGAACAGTGCAGGACATACGAGCAGTTGTTAGAACGGAATAAAGTCCCGGACGAAGACAACTGATTGTTTTTGGAAGCCGTTGCCCTGGAAGTAGATCTTTTTGCTATCCGGGCTCCATTTTGGATAGGCACAGTGCTTTCCGCCGGTTGAGTTGGTCAACGCCCTGGATTCACGGGTGGCAAGGTTATACACCCAGATATTATTTGTATTGTCGACGGTGCGATTGAAGGCGAGGTATTTGCCGTCCGACGAAATTGTACCGGCGAACTCATTTTCCTTGGTATTCAAGAGAGTGTCAATGTCCCCTGACGAAATGGACCGCAGTAGAATGCCTTCGCTGGTACTGATCCCTTCTTGCATGATATTGTCGGTGTAGGAAAACCGATCGTCATCGGGATGAAATGCGCCCCAGTAACCGGTTTTGTCTTCGGTTGCCTGACGGGCACGACCAGTGGCAACGTCCATCCACCAGATGGCGCTTCGATCTAATCTCATCATTGAAAAGATCAGTTTCTTTCCTGACGGCGACCAGGACAGGTCAGTGATCTGCAGGAGTGACGATTTGTCCAGGTTTAAACTCCTGATAACTTCGGGGGAGGGAACGTCGACGTAAGGAGATAAGTCACCGATTTGTGTGCCGGTGCGACTACCGACAGTGAATTTGTGCAAATCCCAGGCGCCTTTGGTGCCCTTAACCGGCACGACGAATTCATTGCCGGAGGGGGAAAATGCAAAGGCATAGGTCGGCTGTTCGTTGAAATTCACTCCGGGCAATAGTCTGGTTTCATTGCCGGTTGCAAAATCGAGCAAATAGAGTTCAAGGGGTATGCCAGGGATCTTCTCATCCATTCGCAAGAATGCTAGTTTGCCGTTGCCGACCGGTGCTGGCATCATAGCGTTGTTCACGACCATCTTGCCCGCCTCTTTTTCAAATTGCGCAAACGCACCGGATGAGAACAGAATAACCAATAGAGCGATTGTCGATAACCGTGTCAGATACAAACTAATCCATCCTTTCGAGCTAACTTAATGACCTGCTCATTTATACATCGGCTGACTTCAATAGACGAATGAATTTTGCAAGCAATTTACCTTCAGTAGCTGTAAATGCCAGGTCGCAAACCGGACGCGCGCGACCCATTACGACTGTGAGAACGAAAATTCCCGCAAAAGACTATTTGACAACCACTTCCGGCGACAGTAATCTTGTGCGACCTGAAAGGATTCACCATTAAACAATCCCTCTCCAGTCGCGTCTACCTTTTGGTTGGAGAGTGCGGGGTGCCGTGATCGAGAACGTCTCGGAGCTGGTTGAACGGTTTAAAGCCGGTGACGAAAAGGCATTTAATGAACTGGTCAGGCTATTTGAGAAGCGGATTTACGCCCACGCTTATCAAATGGTGGGAAACCATACCGAAGCCGATGAGGTATTACAGGAGACGTTTGTTCGCCTGGTCAAGAATATCACACGGCTTAAATCGGATTCGAATTTTGCCAGTTTCGTGTTTAAGATTGCGACCAACTACTGCATCGACATCATCCGTAAACGGCAGCGAAAGTATGTGAATGTTGATGACCAGGAATTTGAGGAGTCAGGGAAGTTTCAGCTCGAGTTGTCGCGGTCAATTCTGACACCCGAGGATGAACAGGAGAATAAACAGCTGTTGGAACTGATCAATGCCGCGATCGCTGAACTGCCGCCCAAACAACGGGCGACAATAGTACTTCACGACGTCGACGGCTATTCCAAGGAAGAAATCGCCCAGATGATGGACTGTCCGCAGGCAACGGTACGGTCGAATTTGCACATAGCACGTTCCAAGGTGAAACAACGTCTTAAGGATAAGATTGATGGCCCGGTAGATAAGAAGAAGCGAGAGGATCAACGGTAATGCAGCAGAAACAACGAGACGACGGATTGCTGGATTTACGTCCACGGCATGTGTCCGGCGACGACCAGGCGGAAATCGAGAAGCTTCGCCAGGAAGGCAACCTTAGCCACGGCGAAGTTGAGCGCGAGCTGGAGTATTTGCGTCTGGTCTCCGGACGGAAGGTGGTTCTTCCGAACGACGCATACTTTGCTTCGACTCGTCAGAAGATATACCAGCGGGTAACGATTCGCAGAATCAGCTGGTGGGAACGGTTCCTTGCCGTAATCATCCCCGAACCAGTGCGTCCTTTCCAGGCGGCAGTAGCTACCGCGGCGATTGCGGTTGCGATAACTTTGAGTGTGGTTTATTATCCTTTCGGCAAAACCACCGACTCGCTGCTGACGGCAGAGGCTTATGGCCCGTATGTCTCGATTTCCGACATGTACAGTCAGCATATCGAGCCGGAGGAACAGGGTCAACTGACGGAACAGGAAATGAAGGAATACAGGGAGATCCTGCTTATGTCGACGGCAATTCTCGGTTCGCCGTCGTCGCTTTCGCGTTCGCGCTCTCTGGCGCAAACCGGGAAATAGCGGCCATTTGCCGCATCGGAACACTCAATGGGTCTATTGCTCGAGTTCATTCGCCCTTATCGGCGACTATCTGTGGTTTCGCTTTTGGCGCTGTCTTTGGCGGTGTTGGCGCTTAACTGCGCCGAGACGCAGAAGAAGATCCGACTCCAGATGAAGTTTCAGCAGGGCCGCGAGTTGGTCTATGAGCAGGTCAACAAGCAGACTATTTCTATCAGAAACTCCCCCACCGTATCGCAAGCTTCTCAATCGAAAGGTGAAATGACGCAGATCGTCAAGTCTCTTTCTCCTGAAGGGGTGGCCCGCATCGAAGAGACCTCGACATGGAGTTGGAGCGAGAAAGCTGAAGACAGCACTATACAGATCGTTTCGTCGACCGAGTCGCTGTCATACGAAATGAATCCTGACGGCAAGATTGGCGGATTGGAACTACTCGATGAAAAGGATGCCTCAAAGTGGAAGGAATACGCACAGCAGAATCTTGAACAGTCGCAGCCGACTTTCCCTGCCGAGGAGGTAGGCAAAGGTTATACCTGGATGCAGACGGTGAAGATATTCATGCCGTCTGGCGAAGCGCTCGACGCCAGCACAACCTATGAGGTGAAAGACTTTGTCGAAACGGATGGCCACAAGTGCGTCGTTATCGACTATCGCGGTAACTTGATTCTGCCTTTTGATGTCATGGAATCCGATAGTCTGACTCGGCGTGGCGTCGACCGCGTCGATGTCACAGGCACGCTGATATTCGACTATGAAGGCGGATACACCTATTCGCAGGAAGAGACCACAAAAGTCACTGCCGAGCGCTCGAAGATTATCGGCAATGAGGCGTCATCAAATACGTTCTACATTGAAGGGGAGCTGTTTTTTCATTTGAAGGAGCGGAAGTAGGCGGCAATTTCGTAAACTGACGTCTTGTGACTCTCTTTCAGTCCCTCGGAAATCACATCCCGATACTTATTCCCAGGTGCAACCAAGTTAACTCCATCCGTTCGCACGGGCGACGTGAAGGTCAACGCAGGATAGCCTTCGACATCATCAAGGCGCCGGATTTCGCGGTACCAGCCATCGCCGAAGATGGCGGATGATCCAATTGATAGACCAGCTATTGCGTCGGTGATGTCACCGCTTTCGAGACTGTTTTCTTGAAGGAAGATGTCGTTGAATTGGTCATGGGTGACAAAGTACATTCTGACCAGCGTGATCGAATCCTCAACGGTCGGATCGAAAAACGCCACTCCGCCGTTCTCCCAGCTCTTGGAATGTTCGGCAAAGTAGATGCTACCGGGGATTCTGCCGGTGATGTCGCGCAAAGGCGGGGTCTTGTCGCGGCAGCCACGTGCAATGGGCCACTTCGAGCCATCCGAGCCATTGATGTAGGCCATGAATCGCTCCCGGCAGAGGTTCGATCCATAGGCGACATACCAGACATGATTCGTCAAAATTCTTCCAGTCGATTTCGCGTTGACATCAAATCCTAAATTACCTATATTGTCCTGTAAATAACAAGTGAAACTACAGTCTGTCGTCGCTTATTGCGAAGACAAGGCGGGAGGCCCGATGAAACGGCCGATCTCGATTTTAGTGAAGCTCATCGTTCTGTGCGCTGTTCTATTATTGGCGGGATGTCCTTCGGCAGAACTCAATGGGCAGTGCCTTGCCCGGGGTGACTTCGACGGGTCCGGCGCATTCTCAATTTCAGATTACGTCAACTTCATTAACTTTGTGGTTGGCTTTGGTCCGCCGCCGCAGAACCTCTACGAATGTGATCTCAACGGCGACTGTCGAGTGGACGAGCTTGATGTCGAGTTGGTGATTTGCTACTTCAACAACGGCGCGGCCTGCTTCCCGCAGTTTCCGGTTCCTACCTGCTGCGAACCGGACACTAATCGGGGGGCGTGTTGTACCCAAATTGACAGTTGCCGAATCCTGCATCCCGATAATTGCAGTGGATTTTATCAAGGCGAACATATTGTCTGCGGAAATGGTTCATCAGGCCGCATTTGCCCGATTGTCTGCGGCGACGTGATGGGCGACGGCGCTGTGAACATTTCTGACGTCGTGTTCATGATCCAGTGCATTTTCGGCTGCAGTCCCGGCGACTGGATGATTGCCGGAGATGCTGACTGCAACGGCGTAATGACGATCTCCGATGCGGTGTACCTGATTCTTTACATTTTCGGCGGCGGATCGGCGCCGTGCGCCAACTGCAAATGATTCTATAAATGCCGGATAACTTCGTCGGCGAATTCTTCGGTAGTAGCCTTCCCGCCCAGATCGCGCGTAGTATGCAACCCTTCGCGGAACACTTTCTTGATAGAATTCATGATCCGGTCGGCCGCAGCATTCTCGTTTAAGTGGCGGAGCATTAGAACGCCGGAAAACAAGAGTGCGCTGGGATTGGCAATTCCTTTTCCGGCGATGTCAGGCGCAGAGCCGTGAACAGCTTCGAAAACCGCGCAGTTAAGGCCGATATTGGCACCCGGAACTACGCCCAGTCCGCCTACCAACCCGGCGGCCAAGTCTGAAACAATGTCGCCGTAGAGATTCGAGAGCACCAGAATATCAAACTGGTTTGGATCCATGACCAGCTTCATGCACAGCGCGTCGACAATGACATCATCGTATTTGATGTCGGGATAGTCTTGCGCGACAGCCGCTATTGATTCCAGGAACATACCGTCAGACAGCTTCATGATGTTTGCCTTGTGAACAGCGGTAACGCGCTTACGACCGGTTTTGCGTGCGTATTCAAACGCGAACTGGCCGATGCGAGTCGAGGCATGCGTCGTGATGACTTTGATCGACTGCGAGACACCGGGCGTGATGATGTGCTCGAGTCCGGCATAGAGGTCTTCGGTGTTTTCGCGAACGATGATCAGATCAACATTATCGTAGCGCGATTTGATGCCGTCAATCGAATGCACCGGACGCAGATTAGCGTACAGGTCCAGCGCCTTACGCAAGCCTACGTTAGCCGAGGAAAATCCTTTGGCAACGAAGGTTGTCAGCGGACCCTTGAGAGCTACCTTATTACGTCGGATTGATTCGAGCAAAACTTCCGGTACCGGCGATCCATAATCAGGAATGGCATTGATGCCGGCTTTGATTGGCTCCCAGTCGATTTCGACACCGGTTGCCTCGATGACGCGTGTTGTGGCCCGACTGATCTCCGGACCAATGCCGTCCCCTTCTATCAGTGTGACTATATGATGGCTCATTGAACTTACTGCGTTTCCTTTCGATTGTTCTTTTTCTAAAACTTCAAATAACTATCTTCGCATCGACGTGAGAATATAGCTATGGCGAATCGTAACGAAATCCAAAACTTCATGCACCTGCCGGGTAATAATTGCATTACCACAGCTATACGCAATATTTTGAATTTCTATGGATTTCGTTATCCGGAATCTCGCATTTACGGCATTGCCGAAGGCATGGGATTCACATTTCGGCGCGTGGACGGGCTTGACAACCCCTATTTAGGTGGATCGGGGTCCGGTTTGGTCGATTCTTTCTGCCGCAACTTGCATCTGGCCTATAATACCGCCGAATTCGCGACGGATGAGGCTGCGATGGATGATCTCAAAGCGCAGATAGATAATCAGCTTCCCTGCATTGTTCAAGTTGATCTCTTCTTCCTACCGTATTTTGACTCCAAAACCCATTTTGCCGGGCATCGAGTGATTCCGGTCGGGTATGATGATTCGAATGTCTATGTTTCCGACACCGGGTTCTTGAGAATTCAGGCTTGTCCGATCGAGAAGTTTGTTGAGGCGCGCCGCAGTCAAAGTCCGCCGTTTTCGCATCAGCGGCGACGCTGGCGCATTGAGCGTTTTGGTGAACGTCCTTTTATCGATGAAACGATCACCAAGTCGCTTTACAACGTCTATCGCAAGTTCGAGAATCATATGCATGGCTATAATCTACTGCAAATATTCGATCTGCGAGATCATTTGGGCGACTACAAAGACCAGGCAATGCTGTACCAGCAGATTGAGAAGGCTGGGACAGGAGGCGGACTTGGGCGCAAGATGTACGCCGATTTTCTCGATCAGGCCGCCCAGATCTATGCACGTTCCATCTACGAGTTGTCGTCAGCGCTATATGAGCAGTCCGCCGCACTCTGGCGCGAGATCGCCCTCAATGCGCGGTCGGGTGAACTCAACGGGACCGCAGAGAAACTTGAGAAGATCTATCAATTAGAGACCCGCGCAATCAAGGTCTTCAGCTCGTTTGAGGCGGAAGACCTTTAGTTTGGTCGGCGAATACTCCAAGCCTTCAGCTTCTTACCAACACCCGGCGAGCAAAATTCAGTGCTTCACGAAACGTCGCAGTAAAATCGCGTTTTTCGAAGCGGTAGAGGTCGGCAACTCTGCCGTTGACGAGGTTCTTGTAGAGGATACAGAGGATTAGGTTCTCCGTCAACACAGCAAGTGCAGTGGCGATCGCGGCTCCAATCATTCCGTAGCTCGGGATCAAAATGTAGTTCAACGTCACGGCGACACATAATGCTCCGAGCATGGCGACCGATTTGGTGATCGATTTACCGCGTCCGAGAATATGCAGGGTCAAGATTCCATTTGCTCCCCTTCCAATGGCGGCGATCAGCAGGATCAGCATTGGCACAAATCCGCTGACAAAGCCCGGCCCGTACCATCCCAATACCGGGCGGGCGAATATTGCCAGACCCACTGAACCAGCTAACTGAACAAGCAATGCCTGGCGATAGTAAAACGGAGTTGTCACGGCCGCATCAGCATCTGATTCCGCCGATGTTTTCGGGTAGAAGGCGGTCTGGACCGCCAGCGAAATCATCATCAGGGGTGCGGTAAGACCAATAGCGACAGAGTAGACTCCAGCCGATTCAATACTGGCAAGCGCCGAAATCATGAAGAAATCGGCGCGCGAATAGAGTAACCCAATGAAGTTGGCGATGAAGATCCATCCACCGTAGCGCATGTTCGCCTTAAATACAGCAACCGATGGCTGGTTGGGAAAGCCAACTTCCTGTGTCATGAAGAACACCGTCAGGAAGACGCCAACACTGTAGGCACCGACATAGAGCCAAGCCGCCTGCTGTACTTGATAACTCGTTGCCCACACTAAAACCATCATTGAACCGAGTACGAGGTAATTCTGCGAAAGCACGACGGCGCTGCGCTTGCCGATTCGGCCCAATGCAATCAGCATTTGGTTACAGGGTTCGTAGACGAGGAGGAAGAGTGCGATGAACAGCGCCGGCAGGAGTTGGAGGAAGGTTAAGCCCTGAAGATAGCCGGCCCAAAACGAATGGGTCAACGCAAAGAGGATCACAACTACCAGTCCCGTCCCAAGCGAATAAACAAAGACATTCGAAAACAGCTGACGGGGAGGTGCAAGACGCTTGCCGATGAAGTACTGACCGGTGAATCCCAAGGCAAGATTAGATATCGCGTAGAGTAATTCCGATAAGTAGATCACAAGGGAGATGTATCCCTTGCCGGCCTCGCCGAAGTTGCGGGCGATCAATAGATTCAAGAAGAAGACGGATACTAATCCGAATATTTGAGTCGCGAGTATAGCGATGGTAGAATCGAAAAAACGCAAGTTCGGTCTCCTGGGACAACTGCCACTATATCCCCTGACGAGCCCGAGTGCAATGCAAAAAAAACGGCGACATGAATGCCGCCGTCGCAAGAACTAAATAACTACGGCAATTATGCCCAGTTATTGCGAATCTGCTTGAGGTATTGGGCGCTTTTGCGCAGACCAAGGCTGGAGGCCTTGTACTGAACAGAACCTTCAGTGCGACCCAGCTTCTTGGCAATCGACACGTTGGAATTGGTGCGGTAGATCTTCTTCAGCGTGTTGATTTCAACCGGCGTCCAGTTCTTGGTGCGGCTGTTGGTGTTGAAACGGCGGGTGGTTCCAGACGGACGAGCATTCCACGAAGTGGTGCGTCTGCTCTTGCGGGCCGTGGTGGTTCTTCTTCTGCGATTCATCCTTTGCTCCTTTCGCATGAGGATATAGTTGTGATTGTGACTTCTTCCTGAAGTATTTTTTGTCCTAAATTTCGTTTCGTTAGTTTCATTAACAGTTAGTTGTATCGGATCAAAGCACAGATACTTTAGTTTGAAACACACATATTTGCCACTTTGGTTGTGCAGTTTCACTTCAAGGCTTGCACCGTCAGACTCGGACGTCAGACTTTGATGTCCCTCAATGGTCTCGTCACAGCGATCTCAGTTTGATCGCACGGCACGCAATCAGCAGTCGTTTGGCTCGATGGAGGGTAGCTGTGTTTCAAAAGGGAAGGCGGAATGACCGTCTGCAGGCTCTCGCGTTTCAACTAAGAACGGTTCGTTGATCGAGTTTTGGCTTTACACTTTGAATTCCGTGGCGTAGATTCGTGCCAATGGCCACCTACTTTGTATCTGACTTTCACCTGGGCGAGAGCACGAATGATCGGGATCGGCGCAAACTTGAGCTGTTTACGAAGTTCTTGCAGCGAACAGCCGGTGATCTCACTCATCTGGTCATACTTGGCGACCTCTACGACTTCTGGTTCGAATATCGTTACCTCATACCCAAGCATAACCTGTCAATTCTATTCAAGCTCCGCGAACTGACGCAGAGCGGCCGGAAGGTGTCGTACATCTGCGGCAACCACGATTTTTGGCTCGGTGATTTCATGCAGACGGAATTAGGATTCGAAGTTACAGCTGACAGGTTGGTTTTGGACTCACCCAGGGGTAAGATTCTTGCGCTGCATGGCGATGGAATCGCTCCCTCCGACTACAAGTACCGGCTGCTCAAGCGCGTGCTGCGTAATCGAGTCGGCATAGCGCTCTACCGCCAGTTGCCAACGACGCTTGCCTACAGTCTTGCGCTGGGCGTTTCGGGCGGTTCACGGCACTATGGCGAGCAGAAGCCGAGTGAGAAGTTCATTGCCGAGTATCACGATTTTGCTCGCAAGTGTTTTGCGGAGGGATATCACGCCGTAATCTGTGGCCACATCCATTGGCCGGAGATAGTAGAACTCAAAGGAAACTATTATATCAACTGCGGTGACTGGCTGGAATATTTCAGTTATGTCCGCTTAGAAAACGGCAATTTTGAACTACTGTCGATGATTTAGTTGTGCTGGGGGGATTCCAAGGCTCGTTTAGGGACTTTTCCTGATGTGACTGTCTGTGCGATCGTTGGCACGGATGCGAGGTAGTTTGCTTGGCCGCAGTGATTGATTTCAGTTGTCAGCTCGAATTCATCCTTTCCGAGCGGCGACAGTGAAGGCTGCGCGGCAAAATTGCCGACAAAGCCGCCGGCTTCGACAATTCGCTGCACGTACTTTCGGCGCAGGGCTTCGACGAAGACGATTTTGCTGCGAGGTGTTACAGACATTTCAACCCCCGCCTTGACCTCGCCATCTTTGAGCGCCGCGGAGATCAACCGGAAGTCTTCCAATGTACCCCCAAGCATCGGCCCGATGCGAATCCGCTTCAGTTTTCGATCCTGGAATTCCGAGAGATCAGTCACGAACTCGTTGCGGCCGAGCGCGCGAATCATCGAACGACTTCGAGCTACCGTTACATTCAAGTCATCCAAGAAGTACACCTGTTTGTCAGAGAAGGGCACGGGCCATTTGGTTGCGCCGAATTGGGTCACGTAATTCAAGAAAGTCTGGTCCGGCTCGAGGATGACGTGCTTCTGGGTGAGCAGTCGCGTGTAGGCAAGCAAAGCCATTCTATCTTCCAGCGTCAAACGCTCGCCGCCGCTCAATTCGATGCAGAACGCCTGCGAGAGCCCTCCACGAAGCGCTTCCCAGATGCAACAGGCTGAATCAAACGGCGTCTGCTTGCCTTGCTGTGCGCCGGTCAACGCGAGACGAATCGTGGGAACAATCGTCATCGCGAAGTCGCGATCTTTGGCGGCATTTAGCTTGCCGGCCGACACTATTTCCACCAGTGAAGAGGTAACGGCCAACGCTGCGGACTCTGCCGAATCGGCCAAGATCACGCGGCCGGGCTGGAAGAATCCCGCTGCAAACATCTCTTCGAATGTGCGAAACAGCTTAGCTGAGCCATCGAGGAGGACGCGAATTCCGCCCTCGCTAAATTGCACGCAGTAGTCCGGGCGAATCTCGACTGTCTCATTAATTCGGGTGAAGCGATTGCCCAGGTGGTAAGACGCAATCTTCTGAAGGTATGTCTGTGCCGGAGTCTCGCGACCAGCACTGCGATTGAGGCGTTGCTCATCGAAGAACTTGAACTCAAGCTGTTCCAGCTTGAGAATTGTCGGGCGCTCGAGCAGCTTGTACTTCTTGCGCCAGCGATAGAACGCCTGTTTCGTGATCTGGAGTTCAACACCGGCCTTCTCGTCATCGCCGTAGCGCTCCCATAGCTCCTTGATCTCCATGAATGAATACTTCGGGAATACCGACTTGCCGACCCCCTTCTTGCGGCGCCAATACGCTACCAGCTGTTCCGAGACACCACCCAGAGCCTGGCCGATTTTCTTGTCCGTTCGGTATAGTTTCTGGAGTTGCAGCAACTCCTGCTTGGTCGGAATTCGACGACTGCTCACTTGTGCTTAAAATACTTTAGAAGGGACTTATAAACACTGTCAAGCGACAAAGAAATGACGCGCACATCTCCGGTCGTCGCCATGAAATTGGAGTCGCCCGCCCAACGCGGGACGATATGCAAATGCAGGTGGCCGGCAATACCGGCGCCCGCAGAACGGCCCAGGTTCATGCCCAGATTAAAACCGCGTGGAGAGAATTCTTTCTTAAGGGAGGAGATCAAGAATTGGGCCAGCTCCATCATCTCGTTCAGGATTAATGGATTGAGCCTTTCCAAATGACCGACGTGCGCATTGGGAACTATCATCAGATGACCGGACGTGTACGGATAGCGGTTGAACACGACGAAGCAATTCTCTGCGCGATGAAGGATAAGGTTCTGGCGGTCTTTCTTCTCGCGAATCATTCGGCAGAAGACGCAACCTTGCTCTTTTGGTCCGCGGATAAAATCTCCGCGCCACGGGGCGAACATATGCTTGGTCATGGCAGGCGAATAATAAGCAACCCCAAAACGCCACGCAAACGGAATAAGTACGGCTATCTTCGACTGTAGCCCGCCCTTCTTGGTCGGCAGAAGTAGGCAATTTCAGGCGGTAAAGCAAATCACCCGTTCCGGATAGCGGAACGGGCGATGCAAAGATTGGAAACGATCGCAATTATTCAACTAGACAGCAACTTGCGCCGGTCGGTGGGCAGAAGCTGACAGCTCGCAAAAATGATCGCCGATATCTCGATATTGCTGGTCGGCAGTCAGGAAGATGACCTGGTAGTCCGCGCTGATATTACGCAACAGGCGTTCTGCCTCTGACCGCCGCACACGGTCGAGGTTGACGAGCGGATCTTCCATCACCAGCGGTGGTTTGCGGTCACTTGCCAGCACTTTCACCATTGCCAACCGCAGCGCAATGTGCAGCGAGTCGGCGGCGCTGTTTGAGAGGGCATCGGCACTCTTGTACCAGTTAACACCATCACCGGAAATCTCGCACGCTAGGCTGTGCCGGTCGAGGCGCACCTTGGACCACGTACCTGCCGTCAAGGCGTTCAGGAATGCGGAAGATTCTTCCTCCAGCAGTTCGATGGAGCTTTTGAGCACTTTGCGCCTGGCCTCTTCGAGATAACGAGCTACGATTCTCAGTTGCTCGGATTCATTACACAGTATTTCGACTTTCCGCTTACCGTCTTCGATACGTTCTTGCAGTGGAGCCATGATATCGGTGCCCGACTCGAGGAACTCGAGCTTGTGACTTAGGACAATTGACTCATCGCGCAAGCGGGTCAGTTTCCTGTCAAGTTCGGCAACTTCGCGCTGCAATTCTTCCAGGTCATGCGCAGACACCACGTAAGAGCGGTATTGCTCGAAGACCTTCCCCTGCTCGTTCATCTTGTCGGTGATTTTGGCGAGATCGATTTCCAGATCTTTTAAGTTGTTTTCGCCGAGAATCGCTTCATAGCGGACAACCATATTCTTGATGTCTCGATCCAGGTCGCGATAATGCTCGTAACTCTCCGCCATTTCGTCGACATCTTTGACCTTGAAGCGACGCAGCAAGGCATCGAGTGTTTCGACGTTCTTGCGGAGGGTTTCACGCTCTTCTTCGAGTCGTGCCTTGGCGTCGGTATACTTGGTCTGCGCAGCACTGAAGGCACGCTGGCTGGAGATCCACAGGCCTGCCGCCGCGATGGCAACGACGAATGCCGCGCCGGCCGATGCCAAGTAAAGTGGATCTTTGGCATTAAAATAGACAATGACGGCGGTTGCCACAGCCGCCAATGCACCGCCGACAAAGTAGCGATACCAACCTCCGGGCGTGGCTTGTTCGGCTGCTTCGCGTTCACGTTCGAGACTTTGCTCAAAGTCCTGGACTTTGCCACTGTAAATTGTGCGCTGCGTTGCGAGACTCTCACAGGTCTTGAGATCAGCTCGCTCGATCTTGGTCAGAGATTTCAGTGTCTCCTTCTTGGAAGTGATCATGTTCTTGATTTCCTGCGCCTCGCGTGTACGGCGGGCCAGATCCAGATACGATTCACGTTCCTTTTCCAGGTTCTGCGATGCTTCGAACGCCAGTTTGCTCTTCTTGAAGCGTTCATGTTGTTCGTCGAATCTCTTTTGTGATGCGATCAGCTCAACGCCATTGTTGTGGACGCGTTTGCGGGTTTCCAGCAGTTCCGCTGTTTTTGACTTGCAGGTCTGCAATTCAGTTTCGAGGCCGGTGACTCGTTTCTGGAGTTGTCCGATTTCGCCGGGATGTGAATCGTCGCCTTCAAGTTCACGAATTCGAGAGCTTAGTTTCTCCAGCAATCGGGATGCAAGAACTTCATCTTTGTTGCTGTTGAATAGACGTTCCAGTTTGTCCTTGACGAGATTAGCATGACGGTTGACGCGTCCAAGATCGCCTTGTCGAAGAAACGCGGTAGCTTCAAAGAAATCCCGTTCGGTGAATCCGAGGGCCCGGTAGATCTGCTCCTGGACTTCCTTGTGGGAATTCCAGCGAGTGCCGGTTTCGACTTCTTCCAGCATAGACAATTCGGTAGAAACATCTTTGGTCAAGCGGTAGTGCTTATCGTCGGACAAGTATTCCAGGTGGAGCAGGTATGGATGGTCCGATTGCCAGTTTGCGAAGCGGCTAATCGTGGGTGTAAGACGGGACGGATCGTCGAAGAGTACTGCACAGATCGCTTCAGCTATGGTCGATTTGCCCGATTCATTACCGCCCAGCACGACGTTGACGCCGTCGGCAAATTCGAAAGTTTGATCGGCAAAGCGGCCAAAGCGCTTGATTTCAAGTCGCAATATTTTCATTAGATCACATCCTTGCCCGATAGAAGCGCTCGTCCAGTAGACATCGCTTCGATGTATTTGGCTTTCAATTCTCCCGGAGCTTTGTTGATGCTATCCGAGAGTAGCGCGGTGTATTCACCAAGCAGGCTGCCGCCGTTGTCATTAATCGGGCTGATTTCTGAGACGGAAAGTTGGCGTTGATCGCATATCTGCAAATGACAGAACTGTCCCGATTGGGTTCGCTCTAGTCCGGAAAGATCAAGGAAACCGTCCCCCGCGGCGGTGCCGGAGATTTCAACCCGCAAGAGCGTATTGGCACCGGCAAGCTTTTGCAGTTCGCGCTCAATTTCGATATTGTAAAGGAACTTGGTCGTGTCGATTGCGAGTCGCTTCCAGTTCAGTTCACCAATGGGATTCGGTTCGGCGCGCAGACCACCACCGTCAATTTCTAACATGAGACACAGGCCGCTTTCGGCGGAACCGAAATCCAACACTTCGGCTGACCCACTCGAGTACACTTTAGTCGCCCACTGCTTGAATTCAGGAAAGCCGCCGATCGCAACAAGATCAAAGGTGTCTTTGAGCACAACTTGCTGCATAATCGGGCTAAGCTGTTTTGGCTGTGTAAATTCAAACGCTTCCCGATTCGTTACGATCAGCAGGTGTGCACCTTCGAAGTGAGTGTGTACCGGAACACGCCAGCCACTTTGGGGAACATCGGTGCCAAAGTCAGGGACGCCGTAGAGGGTGATGTTTGAATCGGCAAAATTGACCGTACACTCATGGTCGGCTCCCAACACGCAGATGTTGTCGGGCCGATTTTCCAGCGGTAAATGGAAGTAGATTGAGTTGTCATCGAGGCAGTCAAGGCTGCCCGGCACTATCACAAAGGGAATTCTTCCCATGCGCTCGGCCTGTTTATAGACGAAATCAATGAGATTCCGCGATACGAGATTGGTTGCAAAGAGATTGCCGCTTACGACCAGCAAATCGACGCTTGATTCCAGAGCCTGCGAAACGCATTTCTCAAGCGCATCCTTGAGGGCCTTGCGCACCAAATCGCCAGACTTGCCGAGTCCAGGAAACTGACGACCGAGCTGAAAATCGGACGCGAGAAGGATCTTTGCCATATAAGTCAGCCTCCGCCTGATCACCCATACTCTGCGAGCTTCTGCCGAGTCCACAGAACCTTGAGGGCGAACCTGTTAAGTTATTGTCTGTCCGACACTTGCAGGACAACAAAACGACGTCTTCCGTATTTGTGTGAAAACGGACGCACGTCAACCTTGCTTATTCAGGTTATCGGAAGATTTGGGCGCGGAATTAAGCGGTATTACAGAATCAGATCGTTCACTTTACGCGAAATCAATACCGGCGCAATGGCTCCTTCATTTAAGAGGAGATCGTGGAACCTCTTCGTCGAATATTGATCCCCCATCCGTTGCTGCAATGAAGTGCGAATCTGCTTGATCTGTTCTTTGCCAAGCAAATAAGTCATCGGCACGGTCGGCGTCAGTGTATATCGACTGACTTCCTTCTCGATATATTCAATCGATGCACCAAGTCTCTCGACCATCCAGTCGATAGCCTGTTGATAGGTAAACTGGCCGGTTTGGAGACGAGCGTCCACAATGATCCTGGCAGCCCGGAAGCGTATACCTCCGGCAATCGCCAGCATTTGGCGCGTGTCCTTGCCGTAAAAACCGGAATTGTACATGGCTTCTTCACAATAGAGCGCCCAGCCTTCGACAAACAGGTCGTTTCGTTGGAGGCGACGAATCAAAGATGTATTGCGATTGGCCAATTGCAGCATCATGTGATGACCGGGATACGCTTCGTGGACTACATTGGATCGAAACCCGCGGCGGTAGCAGTAGCGAAAGAACGCTGAGCGATTGGCATCATCAAGTGAATCGGGGAGCGGGCGGACATAAAATCGGCCAGTTTGCACAGGCTCGAAGGCGCCCGGTGGCTGGTAAGCAATTCCGCCGACGATGTTTTCCAGGAACTGCGGTGTTTCCACCGGCAAACATTCGCCGATATCTGATGGAACAGTGGCGAAGTCATTTTGGAGTACCCAATCGCGCACTTGGTTAATCTCCCACTGAAAATAGTCGAGTACATCCTCGCGGTTGAAACTTTGCGGAATGAAGGTATTCTTTTCTTCGACTGGTGGAAGACTATCAACAATTGCGGCCAACGAGTCATAGGTGGCGCTTGATTGATCGAACATTGTTTCGCCGAAACGCAGGAGCGAGTCGACATTGAAATCGAGAAAGTACTGCGTCGTCAGAAGCCGGTTAAAGACCTCGCGGCCGATCGCGAATGATTGGCCCTCTCGTTCCACAAACTCATTGAGGAAATCCGAATAGTCTTGAAACGCGCCGGAAGCAGCGGCAAACTTGACATCGATCTCATTTTGCCTGTCGGGAACCTGTGCGCCGTAGAACGCCGAGACGTCATTTAGAAATGTTGTGGCGTTATCAGATTCTTCCTTTGCAAGTACAGCCCACACCTGGGGCGGGTTTTTGATCTGTTTTTCACCGGCAACCAGAAACTCCGGTAGTTTTGCCAGCCGTTCGAGTATCAAATTCAGCTGTTCGGGCACGCTCAAAGACTGCGAGAGCATTATAAGGTAGATACCGTTTATTGCGGTAGAGCTGAACAGCTTGGGGTTGTCGCGGTAGAGGATGGTACTCGTCAGGTAAATCACCTGGGTTTCGATATTCGATTCCAGCAGCATGTAGTCGATTTTGGCATCGGTACTTAAGTCCGAGACTTTGATCTTCTTGAGATTTGCCTTTACTTGGCGAAGCTTGTTGACCATCCGGTTAATCGCTCCTGCCGAAAAGTCAGGGTACCGGCCGTCATAGCGATGCTCACCCATTTCAGTCGCGCGCACAGGGTCAAATTCAAATTGCAGAACAAGGTAATCTTCC